>JAJYUL010000041.1 GCA_021792555.1 Pseudomonadota bacterium | reverse complement strand
TAGTCTATAGAATGCGCGGCCCGGCGCCGGGATAGCTCAGCTGGTAGAGCAGCGCATTCGTAATGCGCGGGTCGTAGGTTCGAATCCTATTCCCGGCACCAATTCCTCTCGCTCGGCGCATCCTCCCGCCAGCGCCCCCAGTCCGCAGCAACCGCGGGCTGTTTACCGCTCCCAGGCATTGCCGTAATGCCAAGCGCCTTTGCGCGTGCCATCGTCTGCGCAGAATCCACGCGCACGCACACGGCCGCGAGCTGCACGCGCCCTGCCGCCACAGGGGCCTGCCTCAATGCCGGCCACAGTCCGTAACAGTACTTATACAGCGCGCGCCCCTGTGACCGCTAACCACCACAGCGGGGCACGTCGTGCAGCTTCTGCCACGCCCATCGTCCTTGGAATCACGGAAGTCATGTGAACATCCCCGCCCAGGCGAGCCCGTCGGTAGACCCCCTGTTCGAATCCTATACGCAGCTGGCCAACGCACTGCTGAAGCCTGTCAGCGGAATATGTCTCCTCGATGAGCGGCTGCGCCCACTCGGCGCAACGCCGGGGGTCGCGGCCGATGAGATCATGGGCTGGCTGCGAGGCCTCGGCTGGGACAACCCCCATCCCATGAAGCGTACCCCCTGCGGCACCGCCCGATCCGGCGGGCGATGGATGAGCGCACTGCCCGTGAGCAGCACCGATGACTCGCTGCTCGGCGTGCTGTGCATCGAGCAGCCCACCACGGCCGTGCGCTCACCGGCGGCGCGACACTCGTCCCAATTGGCTGCACAGCTCAAGCCGTTGCTTGATTCCCTGCACCGCGAACTCGATGCCCGGCAGCCGCGCCATAAGAAGATCGCGGCACTCGTCGAACGCACAGCGGAGCTTGAGTGGCTATTCAAAGTCACCGGCGAACTGAACGGGGGCTCCGATGAGCAACAGATACTCGAACACCTGCTGAGATCGGCCACGCAACGCCTGCAGGCCGCGCTCGGCGTGCTCTATGTGCCCGACAAACGATTGTCCCTCGAGTACAAGCACGATATGAGGACCGCTCCGTTCATGCGCGAAGCGTGGTCGCAAACCCGGTCGAGTCTGCTGCACTGGGTCCAGCGGCAGAGGAAACCCCTCCTGGTCAACGGTAGCGGTGGCGGGGACGGGCCAATCGTCAGGTGCAAGATCCTCTCTGTGCCGGTGGTGCCGGATACCGGTCGTGTGATCGGCGTCCTCGCCTTCTTCAACCCGCCCACGAGCCCGAACTTCCAGAACCGCCACCTGTATCTTGCCCGGCACCTCGGTCGCCAGAGCGCCGGCATCGTCGCGGCGCAGTTCGATCTGATGACCGGCCTATACACGCGCGATGGTCTCGAGCAGATGTACCGCCGCCTGCGCGATGACCCTGCGCAGCCCGAATGCAGCGTGATCTACATCGATGTCGATCATATGGAGGTCGTCAATGAACTGCACGGGTTCGAGCTTGGCAACGAACTGCTCGTGCGCATCGCCGACCTGCTGAGTCCACCTCAGCTGGCTGACGGCGCCCTCGCGGCGCGCATCGCTGGAGACCGATTCGCCATCGTGCTTGCCGAGACCGACACGCGCGGCGCGGCCGCGGTTGCGACACAACTACAACAGGCCGCAAAAGACTTGGTCATCGGACCACCTGACAGCCCGCTCGAGGTGTCCGTCAGCTGCGGCGTGGCGGCGCTGGTGCGCATGCCCGACGGTCTCTCGCGTGCGCTGGCGGCGGCAGAAATCGCCTGCAAAAGCGCCAAGAAGCGGGGGCGAAACCGCGTAGAGCTCTATGCCGTCGAAGACTCGAGCATGATGCGCCGCCACGAGGACATCAGCGCCGTCGGGCGGCTGCGCGCCGCCTTCAAGTCCGAGCGCCTCACCCTCTATGCGCAGCGCATCGCGCCGCTGCGCAACCCCAATCTGCCCGGCGGCTACGAGATTCTGCTGCGTCTGCGCGACCCGGAGCAAGGCATCATCTCCCCTGGACCGCTGATCAGCGCGGCTGAGCGATACCAGCTGCTGCCCGCGCTCGACCGCTGGGTGGCACACCATGCAGTGCAAACGCTCACGGCCTATCGCGGCACGCTGAAGACACGCGGGGTCACCTTCTCGATCAATCTTTCCGGTCAGTCCGTAGGCAAGGAAGAGTATCTGCGCCAACTCACCGACGACCTCAAGGCCGCCCATCTGCCGCCCGGCTGCCTGTCGCTCGAGATCACCGAGCAGGCTGCAGTCACGAGCCTCGCGCGCGCCAACGAGATGATTCAGCGTCTGGCCCCTTGGAAGTGCCGCTTTGCGCTCGACGACTTCGGTACCGGGGCGAACTCCCTCACTTACCTCACCACGCTGCCGTTCGCCCGGGTGAAAATTGACGGATCCTTCGTGCGCGACATCCTTGCCAATCCCCGTTCAGAGGCCACCGTACGCGGTATCGTGGAGATCGCCCGCGGGCTCGGGATTGAGACCGTCGCCGAATACGTCGAAACCGAGGCCATCGCAACGGCGCTACGACGGATCGGCGTCGATTACGCGCAAGGCTACGCCTTCGGCAGACCCGAGCCACTTGATGCCGTTCTGATGCGGCTCGCACGAGAGGAGTCCCAGCGCCTGCATCGGTTACATCTGGAGATGTAGCATTCCCTCATGCGGCTCCGCAGCTGCCCGGCATCCGCACGCCCGCACGGCGAAACCGCCCGGACCGCCTGCCCGGCTCCGTATACATGCCATGCATCCGCGGGTCCGTAACGCCGCTGCAAAGCACCTCGCCGCACGCCACTCAGGGAACTCTCCGCTAACAAGGGCGAGCGGAATATCGAGGCTGACTGAGTACGCGTGCACTCACGCCGCGGTTCGCGCAAGCCGACAGCTCTCGCCGGAGCGCTGATGGGCTTGGCCGCGAGCGAACTTCTCGGCCAGGAGCGCCACGCCGCCTCTCTGCGCTGCGTTGAGGATTCCTTACGCCCGCCGTCCCGCCAGCGCAATCGGCCGGCGAGCTGCCATTGGCGCACCTCGATCGCCCGCTGAGGGCGCTCACCCGAGGTGATCTGGTAGAGCACGATCACGTTTCCGTCTGCCGAGACCGCACCGCTCAGACTGTTGCCACTGGCGGTACTGATCCTTACCGCGCCGTTGCTGGATACCGTATAAGTCCCCGACCCGCTCGTGCTCGTAGAGTTTCCGCCCAGGTCATCCGTGCCCGTATACGTATAGTTTCCTTTGCCATCCATGAGGAGTGTCAGGATTTGGCCGTCCTGGGTCGACAAGCCGTTCCCCGAGTAGACCACCGCCGTGTACTGTCCGTCGACAGAGCCCAACGAGGAACTGGTCCCGGTGCGGACAGCCGCGAAGATGCTTGGATTGCTGCCCGCCGACTGGTCCGCCCCGCTGATCAGATCGTAATCCGGTGACACTGCGCCGACTGTCACGTCAAGCCCGCTTATGGCGCCGACGCTCGAGAGCGTAAGACTGCCCGTGCCGGTTATTGGTGTAATCGATCCATTGATCGAGAGCGAGCCGTCCGCATTGATCACGATCGTACCGGCCTGCTCGCTCGCACCACCCGCCTGCAGCGCAAACAGCGCACCCATATAGGCACCCGCGAGGCCCGACAGGCTCATGCCGCTGCCCTTCTTGACTGCCACCGCCAGCACAGGACTGATCCCGGTGGTCACGTTCATAGAGATCGCAACGTTGTTGGATGCGCCCGCCATCGCCAGAAGTATGTTCCCACCTGCAATTGGTTCGCGGGACGTCATGGAGAGCCGCGACAGAGAGCGTCACCTGACACACATCACGGGCATTGACTTCGCAGCCGGCACTTCGCCGCAACTCAAGCCGGGCCCAGCGGCTCCGGCGGACGCTCATCGGCGGAGCGCTGTCAGCTTTCGGCGCCGTCCTTCAGCGCATCCGGCTATTTCCCGCGCAGACGAAATCGAGGCGCGAAGGGCCACTCACGCGGGATCCCTCCGGCAGCGCCGCCCAGGGTCGGGCCGGCCCCCTAACAAACCGGTACCCGTGCGGGCAGGTCTGCTTCGCTTGCTCAGTGCACTGAAACCAAAGCGTACACCGCGCCTCGTAGGCAGTCGTACCGTTCGGTTGCGTGTAGGCCCGGGTTGTTGCGCATCCGGACAGTGCCATACATGCGACCGTCAGACCCGCCGCCGCTACGAAACTCGTGCCGCCCAGGGTTCTGCGCAGATCGATTCGGATGCTCAATGTCTCTCCCAAACACGCGTGACAACGGTCGGCAATCCCGGAGCGTTGCCACACCACTCGCGCATGTTAGCGCCTCTGCTGCGCCGATGCTCGTCCGCCGGGCTAGCTCGCAACTCGAGCGTGGGACAGTCAGTCGCGCACTGGCGCGTCCGCGCGGCTTCGTGCCAGTGCGCGTTCATTGGCATGATAAAGCCGGACCCAGCCTACGGTGCCTTTAACTGAGCCGTCGGGCGCTGGCCGCCCAGAATACGTAAATGACCGAATGACATCAGCCGGCGCGCTCCCCAAATATTCAATGGTCCTGCCGGGACACCGTAATCGCAGTCACACGGGAGTATCGCCATGAGCCTCATTCGCTGGGATCCGTTCGCGGATGTCGAGAATCTGTTCAACCGCATGATGCCGCGGCTTGCCCACGGGCCGCGCCTGGCCGTGGAAGGGGACGGAGGCGTCACCTTCGAATGGTCACCCTCCGCGGACATCAGCGAGACCGAGAAAGAGTATCTGGTGCGCGCTGACCTGCCGGGCATGAAGAAGGAGGACGTGAAGGTCACCTTCGGCGACGGCGTGCTCACGATCCAGGGTGAGCGCAAGCAGCACAAGGAAGAGACCAACGAGAAGTATCACCGCGTGGAGAATTACTACGGCAGCTTCAGCCGGGCTTTCTCCCTGCCGGACAACATCAAGGCCGATGCGATCCGTTGCGAGAGCAAGGACGGCGTACTGAGCGTACACATCCCGAAGGCTGAGCAGCAAAAGCCGAAGGAAATCACGATTCAGTAGGCCCCGAGGGCCGGCAGGCGATTGCCTGCCGATGCCACCGAGTCCAAGGGCGGGCAGCGGGCCGACTCATGAGTCGGCCCGCCAGACCCGCTGACCTACTCAGGCGCGCCGCCAGCCTCCGCGCTCGCGGCCGCCCGATGGGCGCCGTTCGCCGCCGAAGCCACGGCCTTGGCCGCGCTCGCCGGGACGGCCCTGCTCGCCACGCGGCTGACTGGCGTGCGGTTCACCCCGCGGCTGGCTCGAGGTGCGCTGTGTCCCGTGCGGAGCATGGTGACGCTCGCCTCCTGCGGACCCGTGTCCCGAACCGTGCTGAGGGCGGCGGGCGCCCCGATGGGCACCATGCGGGGGGCGCCCATTCGCAGCCGCAGCACCCTGACGCACGGCGCGCACAGGGGCCCGCTCCGGTTCCGCCGGCGTGTTGAGCACCGCAAACTGCGGCACCGGCGTCGCCGGGATCGAGCTGCGCAGGAGCTTCTCGATGTCGCGCAGCAGCGGCTCTTCGTCCGCCGAGACCAGCGACACGGCCGATCCGCTCGCGCCGGCACGCGCCGTGCGGCCGATGCGGTGGACGTAATCCTCCGGCACGTTGGGCAGCTCGTAATTGACCACGTGCGGCAGCTCCTTGATATCCAGCCCGCGCGCGGCCACTTCCGTAGCGACCAGCGCGGTGATGCGCAGGCCCTTGAAATCCGCCAACGCGCGCACGCGGGCAGCCTGACTCTTGTTGCCGTGAATCGCCGCAGCGGCGATACCTGCGCCCTCGAGCTGCTTGGCGAGGCGGTTCGCGCCGTGCTTGGTGCGGGTGAACACCAGCACCTGCTGCCAGTTGCCTTCCTGGATCAAGTGCGCCAGCAGGTGACGCTTGCTCTCCTTCGGCACGCGATAGAGCGACTGTGTCACTCGCTCGGCGGTCGAATTGCGGCTCGCGACCTCAGCGCTCACGGGATTGCGCAGGAGCCGCTGCGCCAGAGCGCGGATATCGTCCGAATAGGTGGCCGAGAACATCAGGTTCTGCCGCTCGGAGGGCAGCAGCTTCAGCACGCGGCGGATCGCAGGGATAAATCCCATGTCGAGCATCCGGTCGGCCTCATCGAGCACGAAGCAGCTGATGCGGCCGAGATCGAGCGCGCCCTGCTCGCTCAGGTCGAGCAACCGCCCCGGAGTGGCGATCAGCAGGTCGCATCCCCGGCGCAGCTGATCGATCTGCGGATTGATGCCGACGCCGCCGAACACCACCGCGGTGCGCAGCTTCAGATAACGGCCGTACCCTGTGGCATTGTCGGCCACCTGAGCGGCGAGTTCGCGCGTCGGGGTGAGCACCAGAGCGCGCGGCGCCCTGTGCTGAGCGCCGGCGGTGTCCTGCGTCAGACGCTGCAGGATCGGCAGCACGAACGCGGCGGTCTTGCCGGTGCCGGTCTGGGCGCCGGCAAGCACGTCGCGGCCGGCGAGAATCGCGGGAATGGTACCCGCCTGAATGGGAGTCGGCGCCGTGTAGCCCTTCTCTTCAACGGCGCGCAGCAGCTCGGGCAGCAGCCCGAGATTGGAAAACGACATGAATACCTCTGTGTATCAGGCTCGCGCAAACGGCAGACTGCCCGCTGCGGCGGAGCCGGCGGGCGAGCCTTCATCTAGGCCGTGGCGGTCGGAGCGAGTGTGGTGTTCGAGAATCGAAGCGAAGCCGGGATGGCTTGACCGCGAGCGAGGCAGGCGCAGACCGCTTGGCGCCTGTATAGTCTTGCGCGGCGCACTATACCGGTCAGCCGGCTGCGCGTCCATTTTTAATTCGACGGCACGAGATGTCCCTGATCACACTTCGCGATGCGCACCTCGCGTTCGGCGAGCGCGCCCTGCTCGATGGCGCCCTGCTTGCGATTCAATCCGGCGAACGGCTCGGATTCATCGGCCGCAACGGCACCGGCAAGTCGACCGTCCTTAAGGTCATCGCCGGACTGATGGCACTCGATGACGGCGAGGTGCAGCGCCGCTCCGGACTGCGGATCGCCTTCGTCGAGCAGGAGCCGGTTCTGCCGCCGTGCGGCACGGTGCGCGAGAGCCTGCTCGAGCGGGCGCGGACCCTGAGGCATTCGGCCGCCTGCAGCGCGGATGAGCTGCACGGCGCGGACCGGGAACGCTGGCAGCTGCAATCACGGCTGGCGGAATTCCTGCAGCGCTTTGGCTTGAACGGCGGGGAGGACCCAGGGCGCTGTTCGGGCGGCGAGCGCAAGCGCGCCGCGCTCGCGCTCGCGCTCGCCTCCTCTCCGGATCTGCTGCTGCTCGATGAGCCGACCAACCATCTGGACATCGAGGGCATCGGCACACTGGAGGAATTCGTGCTCAAGGCGCCCTCGGCGGTCGTCGTCACGCATGACCGCGCCTTTCTCGACAGCATCGCCACCCGCATCATCGAGCTCGACCGCGGCGTCATCCGCTCCTATCCGGGCAACTTCGCCGCCTACGAGGCCCGCCGCGATGAGCAGACCGCCGCCGAGGACCTGGCCCGGCGCCGCTTCGAGAAGTTCTGGCAGCAGGAGGAGGCTTGGATCCGCAAAGGCGTCGAGGCGCGACGCACGCGCAACGAGGGCCGCGTCCGGCGGCTCGAGCAGCTGCGCCAGGCGCGCCTCGAGCGGCGCGACCGGCTCGGCAGCATCAAACTCGCCCTCGATGCCGGGGAACGCTCCGGGCGCCTCGTCGCCGAGCTCACCGACGTCGGCCAGTCGTTCTCGGGCCGCACCCTGATCGAGGGGTTCTCCAGCCGCATCATGCGCGGGGACCGCGTCGGACTGATCGGACCGAACGGCGCCGGCAAATCGACTCTGTTGCGCATCATCCTCGGGGCGCTCACCCCCGAGCACGGCACCGTGCGGCTCGGCACGAACCTGCAGATCGCCTACTTCGATCAGATGCGCGAGCAGCTCGACCCCGAGGCGACGCTCGCCGAGGCCATCAGTCCGGGCTCGGACTGGATCACCATCGGTGATGAGCGCAGGCACATCATGACCTATCTCGGGGACTTTCTCTTTCCGCCGCACCGGGCGAAATCCCCGGTCCGGATGCTCTCCGGCGGCGAGCGCAACCGGCTGTTTCTGGCGCGCCTGTTCGCCCGGCCGGCGAATCTGCTGGTCCTCGATGAGCCGACCAACGACCTCGACATCGACTCCCTGGAGCTGCTTGAGCAGCGCCTGCAGGACTATCCCGGCACGCTGCTGCTCGTCAGTCACGACCGGCGGTTTCTCGACAACGTCGTGACACAGACGTTCGCGGCCGAAGGCGGCGGCCTTTGGCGTGCCTACGTCGGCGGTTACACGGACTGGCTGCGGCAGCGTCCGCAGCCACAGACGCCGCGCGCACGCGCCCCCGCGCCGCCTGCCGCCGAGTCCCCCGCGCCGGTACCCGCCAAACGCCCTGCGCGCGCCGCACGCCTCGGCTACATGGAAGGCCGTGAACTCGCCGCCCTGCCGGGACAGATCGAGGCGCTCGAACGGGAGCAGGCCGAGATCGGCGCGCGCATGAGCGAGCGGGACTACCACAGCGGGGGCGTAGAGCGGATGCGCTCCGACAGCGAGCGTCTGCGCGCGATCGAGAGCGAACTGGAGCGGCTCTACGAGCGCTGGGAGGCGCTCGAGGCGCGCGTGAGCGCCGGTTAGCGCGAGCCGACGGGCCGCCCGCCGCCCATCCAGGCGCGCACGGCGGCATTGCGCGCCGCAGGCGGCAGCGCCTCAGTGGAATTCGTGTGTGAGCGCCGCGGCACACGTTCGGTCGCGACTGCCGCATCAGGCTTGATCAGCAGAAAATCACTATCGAGTGCCTCGACGAGCGTCGAAGTCAGCGTTCCGACCAGGCGCACCGCGCTCTGGCGATGCGTCAGCGCGCCGAGTGCCAACACGTCGTAGTCACGGCCTGCGGCGAAGGCGGCCAGTTCCTGCTCGGGCGTGCCGGGCAGGATGTGCGCATGGCGCTCATCCAGGTCGGCCTGGCGCGCCAAGGTCCGCAGCCTGCTCGCGCGTGCGCGGCTCTCGCTGTTGTCGGCCGGCATGCGCTCGGCATACACCAGCTCCAGCTCCCCGCCGGTGGCGAGCGCCAGCCGCCGCGCGATCCTGATGATCGCGCTCGCCAGCCCTTCGGTTTCCTCGTCCGAGACGTCGATGGCCGCGGCGATGCGCAGCCGCTTGCGCCAGTGACGGTGCTGCACCAACGCGAGTGTCGCCGGGCAGGTGCGCATCAGCTGCCAGTCGTTCTCATCGAAGGCGCTGTGGCCCCGCCGGTCGATGCCACCGGCAGCCTTCATGACCAGTTCCGGATGCGACCGCTGCACCTTGCGCACAATGCCCTCGTAGAGCGGACTCTCGCAGGCCGCATCGATCGCCACGGAGCTCACCGCCGGATCGATCAGTCTGCGCTGGCTCGTGAGGTACTCCTTGGCGCGCGCCACGCATTCGCTGAGCGCCTTGTCGCGCCCGGTCGGCTGATAGTCGTGCTTCAGCGCATAGGCACCCTCTGCATCGCACAGGAACAGCTCGAGCCCGAAACCGAACGAGCGTGCCAGCGCGGCCGCCTTGGCCAGCAACACCGTATCGGACACGCCGTGCTGCGCCACGGCCAGTATCGAACTCGTCTTTCCCATGCTGCGGGCCCTCCCGGCACATCGTCTCGCCAGCCGGCCGGCCGGACTTTGCATTCACGGTCGCATACCGACTCCTCGATTGCCATCCGCACTGTCCCTGATCCGGCCTCGGCAGAGCGCTACTTCGGGCCCAGGCAAGCTGAGATCTCTCAGCGCAGATAGGCTTCCGTGGCGTAGCGCCGCATCATGCGGTGGCTGTTGAAATAAGCCGCATTGGTACCGATAACAGACTTCATGATCCGAACCCATCCGTGCCGTCCGTCGGAGGACTCGTAATAGCGCGGCAGGACGACCTGCTCGAGCTTGCCGTAGAGCGTCGCCGCATCCTCGATCGCCCAGCCGGTGACGCCCTCGATGCACCCCTCGACCCACCAGCCGTCGAGCACCGAGAGGCTCGGCACGCCGTTGAAGGCCGCCTTCATGCCGCTCGTGCCCGATGCCTCGAGCGGCGGCAGGGGCGTGTTCAGCCAGATGTCAGCGCCGGAGACGAGCAGCAGAGCAAGGTCGAGATCGTGGTCCGGCAGATACACGACTCTCACGGCACCGGCGAGCTCGCGGGCATGCTCGTGCAGACGCACGATCAGACGCTTGCCCTCCTCGTCATGCGGGTGCGCCTTGCCGGCCAGCACGATCTGCAGGGGATGCTGACGGGCGATGGCCTTGAGGCGCTCGATGTCGGTGAAGAGCATCTCGGGCCGCTTGTACGCGGTCATCCGCCGGGCGAAGCACAGTGTCGCCGCCTGCGGATCCAGCGCCACGCCGGTAAGCGCCTGCACTTTCCCGACCAGGGCCTGCTTGGCTTTGTCATGCGCGGCAAGAATATCCGCGTCGGGGATGCCATGCACGCGCAGCAGCAGCTCCGGCTCATGGCACCAGCCCGGAATGCACCGGTCATAAAGTTCGCGGAAGCTCGGCGCGCTCCAGGTGAAAGGATGCACGCCGTTGGTGATGGCCCGCACCTGATAGCCGGGGTACATCTTGGCGGACAGCTCGGCGTGACGCTTAGCGACCCCGTTGACGAAGTCGCTGACGTTGAGCGCAAGCCGGGTCATGTTGAGCGACTCGTCCCCGGCGAGCGCCGTCAGCGCGCCGAACTCGATCGGCCCGTGTTCCGTGCCGGGCTCGCCGGGCTTTGGCACCTGATGGTCGTTGTAGCCGTATACGCTGCTCGCAAACAGCCTCTTGACCAGCCCGTAGGGAAAGCGATCGTGGCCGGCCTCGACCGGGGTATGCGTCGTGAAGCGGCACAGATCGCGCACCCGCGGCAAGTCGTAGAGCGACTCCCCCGGACGCACGTCATCGGCGGGGTAGGCAAAGCGGCGCATCAGCTCCACGCCAAGCAGCGCCGAGTGGCCTTCGTTCATGTGGTAGGCGCTGATCTCAAACCCGAGCGCCCGCAAGATACGCACCCCCCCGAAACCGAGCACCATCTCCTGCTTCAGGCGGTAGGCGTCATCGCCGCCGTAGAGATAATGGGTGATCTCGCGGTCCTCGGGCCGGTTCTCCGGCAAATCCGTATCCAGCAGCAGCACCGGCGCCCGCCCGCCGAGGCGGCTCTCGATCACGTACAGCCAGGCGTTCACCCATACAGGCTTGTCCTCTATGCGCACTGCCACTTTCGCATCGAGCGCCTGCGCCCAGCGCTGCGGCTCCCAGGTGACGTGCCGTTCGAGCTGTCCTCCTAGCGAATCGATCTCCTGACGGAAGTAACCCGCGCGGCTGACCAGCGTCACCCCGACCAGAGGCAGCGCCAGATCGGCCGCTGAACGCAGCGTATCGCCGGCGAGCACACCGAGCCCGCCCGCATACGTGGGGATCTCGTTGCGCAGCGCAATCTCCATGGAGAAGTACGCCACGCACGGCCGACTCAGAAAGCCATCGAGCATGTGCGGGTCTCGGGGCCGCGCCCCTTCGCCTTCAGCGCAGCGCCTCACTCGGCAGGTGGGCGCTCACGACCTGCTCGCTCTGGTGCACCAGGTCCTTCGGAACTTCCGCGACGACGCAGCGGCCGAGCCGCGGCGAGAGCACCTGACGCAGCAGCCCGAGGAAGCGGGGACCGGCCATCAGCACAATCCCATCGAAGCGGCCCTGCTGTTGCCCACGCTCGAGCTGTGTCGCGATGCGGCGCGCGAACGCAACCGCGGCGGACTTGCGGGCCGAGCGCTCTCCACCGGTGTCGTGATGCGCGCTCGCCCCGCGCCGGCTACCCGGCATCGAGGCGCGCTCAAACACACGGCCGGGACGGTCACTCACCAGATCGCGCTCATGCAGCCGCGCGGTGGAATCACGCAGACGTCCACTGGCGTGCAGCGCCGCCTCGGGCGGCTCCGCGTCGTAAAAGCGTGCCTCAGCCTGATCGGCAACCACGATTCGTATGCGCATGAACTGCTGCTCCGCGGCGCGCAGGCGCCAAGTCATCACCTCTTGTGCGAAGCACTGTAGCGGTCGGCGCGCGCCCGACAATACGTAAATCCCGGCCACGGCGTGCCGCAATCCGCACGCAGCAGGAACGGCGCGCGCCCTGGGCGTGCCCGCCGCACTGCAGGTGCGGACCGATCCACTCTCAGGGCGAGCGGTGTTTCCTGCCGCGTGCACCCGAATGAATTCCTCATGGCTGCGCCGGCGGGCAAGTACGTATTGAGGAGGGATGCCCGGGGCGGTCATTCTTCACTCTGCGACGGGTGCGTGGGGTGAGGACCCGACCCTCGAGTCAACGGCCACCAGAGACAGCATCGATGTACAAGCGGATATTGGTTCCGATCGACGGCAGCCCTGCCTCCAACCTGGGGCTCGATGAAGCCATCAAGCTGGCCAAGGATCAGAACGCGGCGCTGCGCCTTCTGCACGTTCTGAACGAATGGCTGATGATCTCTCCGGACGCCGCGGGCGCCAATCCGGGCGACATCCAGCAGGAATTGCGTGCCAGCGGCGACGCGCTGCTCAACGAGGCCGATGCGCGGGCCCGCGCCGCGGGCGTCACCACGACCTCGGCGATGCTCGAGCAGATGGGCTCGCCGGTCGGCGCCGCCATTCTGCGCCACGCCGACGAATGGAAGGCGGACCTGCTCGTCTGCGGCACTCACGGCCGCCGCGGCGTGCGGCGCCTGGTGCTCGGCAGCGACGCCGAATACATCATACGGCACACCCGCATCCCGGTTTTGCTGCGCCGCTACCCTGCGGAAGGCGAGAAGGACTGAGTTCATCCGTCATCCAGCCGCGTGCCTTTGCGCCACGCGCCGCACAGAGGAGAACCGCTTATGCTCGTCGAGAACCTCATGACCAGACAGGTGCAGTCGTGCCAGGCGGGCGATTCGCTCGCGCACGCCGCACAGCTGATGTGGCAGCACGATTGCGGAGCCATTCCGGTGTGCGCCGGGGATGGCGCACAGCGCGTAGTCGGCGTGATCACCGACCGGGACATCTGCATGAGCGCGCTGTTTGAAGGCAAGCCATTGAAGGATCTGCGCGTGAACGAGGCGATGTCGAAATCGCTCACCACGGTGCGTCCGTCGGACTCCCTGGCGCAGGCCGAGCGCGTGATGCGCGACTCGCACATCCGCCGCCTCCCGGTCATCGACCGCGATGGCGCCCTGATCGGGATGATCTCGCTCGCCGATCTGGCGCGCGAGGCGATCCGGGAACGCTCTCACCCGCGCAAGGAAGTCACGGAAAACGACATCGGCAATACCCTGGCGGCGATCTGCGAGCCGCCGCGCCATCCGCTCGCCGCTTGAGAAGCCCGAGAAATCATTGCGGCCGGCGCCCGAGCGGGCGCCGGCCCAATCCGTTGACGTGCTGTTCGAGGGGACCGAGACTATGAGCTTTCCCGTGCAAGTGAGCTTCCAGCAGATGGCCCCCTCGGCGCCGCTGCGCGCGCGCATCCGTGAACTCGCGGCGCGTCTGGAGAGGTTCAGTCCCAACATTCTGCGCTGCCGGGTCCGCGTCGAACGCCCGCCGCAGCACCGGCAGCAGGGGGGACTGCACGACATCCGGATCGACATCACCGTGCCGGACGAGCAGATCGTAATCCGCCACAGCCATCCGCTCGATCATGCTCATGAAGACGCCTATGTGGCCTTGCGCGATGCCTTCAATGCCGCCCGCCGCCAGCTCGAAGACTATGAGCACATTCGCCGCGGCAGGGTCAAGCAGCATCGCGGGGACGCGCAGCCGGCACCGAAGCGGCCGCGGGCCGTGAGCGCGCATACTCGATCCACACATGGCCCCTCCGTGCGCGCAAGCGCAGCCACGGGATCCACAGCAGCAGTTGCCGCAACGCGTTCCCGGCGCCGCTGAGCGGCGTCAATCGGCCGCACAAAAAAGGCAGCCCGTCGCGATCGTGTCCTGATCACGGGCGTCGGCGCGTTCGAACCCGCGTTGCGGCGCGCCGGCACGGGGCCGCGGCGGTATGAACGGATCCTCGCGCCGCGGCCCCTCCTGACACCGTTCCCTGTGCGGTCCTTCATCCCCGCGAGATGTCGGCAGCTTGCGTCTCGGCTCATCCTGATCCGGACTGCTGCCCTCCATTCACGAGTCGTGGCGGCGGCCCTGTAAAGAGGGCTGTGCCCGCACGCAATCAGCGTGCTCGCAGGAGCGCTCCATCCCGTCCGCGGAGACGAACTCCAGCGCGCCGCCTCATCCCGAAATAACGCTGCGAAAGATGCGCCCAAGTCAGGCGGCGCGAAATACGCAGTTGTACCGGACGATCTGTGTAAGCGCGCAGCGCCGCAAGACGCGCCCCTCGGCGCCGCCGCGTACGGGTAATCCGCAGCAAGGACCTCTCGCACCCGTCGTATGCTGCATATCTGCGCTCACCGCGCGAGTGCCGAGCGAAGCCATTCTGCGGCGCCGCCGGTGGCGGAGCGCGCAGGCAAACGCATGAGCACCCGCCAGACCGATCTGACACCGCGCATCGATCTGCTCGCCGAGCCGGGCACGGGCGCGGTGCGCGAGCGACGGCCCGTGTATGTCGATCTGCTACCGCCGTGCAATCACGCCTGCCCCGCGGGAGAGAACATTCAGGCGTGGCTGGCGTTAGTTCGCGCCGGACGCCACCGCGAGGCATGGCTTACGCTGCTGGCGGACAATCCTCTGCCGGGGATCCACGGCCGGGTCTGCTATCACCCATGTGAGGATTTCTGCAACCGCACACAGGCCGACAGCGCAGTTTCCATTCACGCCGTCGAGCGGTTTCTCGGCGATCGGGCTGTTGCCGAAGGCTGGGGCCCCGCGCAGGCCGCTGCGCCTTCCGGCAGACGGGTCCTGGTCGTCGGCGCCGGGCCGGCCGGTCTCTCCGCCGCGTATCACCTCGCCCGGCTCGGGCACACCGTCGAGATCCACGAGGCCGAAGCGCTGCCCGGCGGCATGCTACGCTTCGGTATTCCGGCATACCGGCTGCCGCGCGCCGTGCTGACACGGGAAGTCGCGCGCCTCGAGGCACTCGGGGTCACCTTCGTGTTCAATCACCGCGTGCGGGATGTGCTCGCCGAGCAGGCTGCGGGCGGCTTCGATGCCGTGTTCCTCGCGATTGGCGCCGGCGTTGCCAAACACGTCGAGCTGCCGGCACGTGATGCGGCGCGTGTGTTAGACGCCGTGACGATGCTCCATGGCATCGGCGCTGGTGAGCAGCCGGTCCTCGGCCGCCGCGTCGTCATCTACGGCGGCGGAAACACCGCCATGGACGCCGCGCGCACAGCTCGGCGCCTCGGCGCCGAAGACACGCTCATCATCTACAGGCGCGATCGCGCTCACATGCCCGCGCGCACCTTCGAGATCGACGAGGCGCTCGAGGAAGGCGTAAGGGTCAAATGGCTGACCACGATCCAGCAGGTGGTCGGACCGGAGCTGCGTGTCGAGCAGATGGAGCTCGATGCGGATGGCCGACCGCGCCCGACCGGCCGACTGGAGCGGCTCGCCGCCGACGCCGTGGTGCTCGCGCTCGGCCAGGAGACCGACAGCGCATTTCTGCAGCAGGTGAGCGGCCTGGAGTTCTGCGCCGACGGCACGCTCAAGGTCACCGCGACGCTCATGACCGGACACGCCGGCATCTTTGCCGGCGGCGACATGGTCGCCGAGGAGCGCTCGGTTACCGTCGCGACGGGCCACGGCAAGCGAGCCGCGCGCCACATCGATGCGTATCTGCGCGGCCATCCGCCGCCGGCGCCGCCGAAGCACCCGTTGGCCTCGTTCGCCGGGCTGCACCTGCCGATCTATACCGACGCCGAGCGCCGCGAGCAGCCGCAGCTGCCGCCCGCTGAGCGCGCGGGCGAGTTCACTGAAGTCGTCGCCGGACTCGCCGAGACGCAGGCGCGCTACGAGGCGCAGCGCTGCTTCTCCTGCGGCAACTGCTTCGAGTGCGATCAATGCTACGCGGCCTGCCCCGAGCAGGCGATCGAGAAGCTCGGTCCGGGCCGCCGTTACCGCTTCCTCTATGCACGCTGCACGGGCTGCGCGGTGTGTTTCGAGGCCTGCCCGTGCCATGCGATCGAGATGCTCCCTGAGGGGGCGGCGCGCTGAGCCGGACCATGTCCGATCTTCCCGACACCGCCGCAACCGCCGTTCTGGATGGCAACGCCGCCGTGGCGCACGTTGCCTACCGGGTCAACGAGATCTGTGCGATCTACCCCATCACCCCATCCTCGCCCATGGCAGAACTGGCCGACGAGTGGAGCGCGCGGGGCCTGACGAATATCTGGGGAAGCGTACCGCTCGTGCAGGAAATGCAGAGCGAGGGCGGCGCGGCCGGCGCGGTGCACGGGGCGCTGCAGTCCGGTGCGCTGACCACCACGTTCACCGCCTCGCAGGGTCTGCTGCTGATGCTGCCGAACATGTTCAAGATCGCCGGCGAACTCACCGCCACGGTCTTTCATGTGGCCGCCCGCGCGGTGGCCACCCACGCCCTGTCGATATTCGGCGAACACTCGGACGTCATGGCGGTGCGGACCACAGGCTTCGCGCTGCTGTCCTCCGGATCGGTCCAGGAGGCGCATGACGCGGCACTCATTGCGCAGTGTGCGACGCTCGAGGCGCGCGTGCCGTTCCTGCACTTCTTCGACGGGTTCCGCACCTCGCACGAAGTCAACAAGCTGACGCTGCTTTCCGACGCGCAGATCCGCGCGCTGATCCGCGACGAGCTGGTGCGCGCACATCGCGCCCGGGCGCTCAATCCCGAACACGCCTTCATTCGCGGCACGGCGCACAACCCGGACACCTACTTCCAGGGGCGCGAAGCCTCCAATCCGTTCTACGCGCGCGTCCCGGCCATCGTGCAGGGGGTGATGGAGCGCTTCGCCGGCTTGACCGGACGGACGTACCGGCTGTTCGAATATGACGGCGCGGCCGATGCCGACCGCGTCATCGTACTTATGGGTTCGGGCGCCTCGACCGTGCGCGCGACGGTCGCGCATCTGCGCGCAGCCGGTGAGCGCGTGGGCGTCATGCAGGTGCGGCTCTACCGGCCGTTCAGTGCCGAGCATTTTCTCCAGGCCCTCCCCGAATCCTGCACGGCCGTCGCGGTGCTCGAGCAGACCAAGGAACCGGGCGCCCCCGGGGAGCCTCTGTACCTTGATGTGATCGCAACGCTCGCGCGAGCGCACGCGGCCCGCAGGCGCGAGCGCATGCCGCGGGTGATCGGCGGCCGCTACGGCCTGGGCTCGAAGAACTTCAACCCCGCACAGGCGCGCGCGGTGTTCGCGGAACTGGCCAGGGCCGAACCGCGCGGCAGCTTCTCCGTCGGGATCGAGGACGATCTGTCCGGTCTGAGCCTGCCTGTCGATGCCGGCTTTTCGATCGAAGCGGACGATGTGGTGCGCGCGGTCTTCTACGGCCTGGGTGCCGACGGCACGGTGGGCGCGAACAAAAACACGGTGAAGATCATCGCCGCGGACCCGCAGCGCTTCGCCCAGGGCTACTTCGTATACGATTCACACAAGTCCGGCGCGCAGACCGTGTCGCACCTGCGCTTCGGCACCCGGCCGATCGACTCGCCCTATCTGATCGAATCGGCCCATTTCATCGCCTGCCATCAGGCGAGCCTGCTCGAGCGCAATGACGTACTGCGGCTCGCCGCACCCGGGGGCACATTCCTGCTGAACACACCGTTCGGACCGCAGGAGGTGTGGAGGCAGCTGCCGCGAGCGATGCGGCAGAGGATCATCGCGCTCGGGCTGCGACTGTTCGTCATAGACGCAGCCAAGGTCGCCCGCGAGTCCGGTCTGTCCGGGCGGATCAACACGGTGCTGCAGACCTGCTTCTTCGCTATTTCGGGAGTGCTGCCGCGCGCCGAGGCGATCGAGCGCATCAAACAGTCGATCGCGGCAACCTACGCCGGCAAGGGCGAGCAGGTGGTCCGGCAGAACCACGCGGCGGTCGATCACGCACTGGCGCAGCTGTTCGAGGTGACCGTGCCGCAGACACCGGGCGACGGTGCACCACCGCCGCCGGTCGTGCCGGCCAGCGCTCCGCGCTTCGTGCGTGAAGTCACCGCTGTGATGCTGCGCGGACCGGGCAGCGGCGATGAGCTGCGGGTGAGCCAGCTGCCGGTCGACGGCACATGGCCCTCGGCAACCGCGGCGTACGAGAAGCGCAATGTATCCGCGACCGTCGCGGCGTGGGAGCCGGATCTGTGCATCCAGTGCGGCCAGTGCGGCTTTGCCTGCCCGCACAGCGTGATCCGCTCGAAGTATTTCCCCGACTCGGCACTCGCCGAGGCGCCCGAGCAGTTCAAATCCGCCGCGGTGAACTCGCGCGGCAACCCCGATGTGCGCTTCGCCCTGCAGGTGTACCTGGAGGACTGCACGGGCTGCGGGATTTGCGTGGAGGTCTGCCCGGCGGCAAGCGCTCTGGAGCCGGGTCGCAAGGCGATCAACCTCGGGGCGAAGAGCCCGATGCTCGAGCAGGCGCGCCGCCACATCGAGTTCTTCGAGTCTCTGCCGGTCAACGACCGCTCGCGGGTTGATTTCGCCAACGTGCGCGGCGTGCAGTTCCTGCAGCCGCTCTTCGAGTTCCCGGGGGCATGCGCCGGCTGCGGCGAGACGCCATACCTGAAGGTGCTGACGCAGCTGTTCGGCGAGCGGCTGCAGGTCGCCAATGCCACCGGCTGCTCCTCGATCTACGGCGGCAACCTGCCGGTCACCCCCTGGAGCAAGGACGCGGCGGGCCGCGGACCGGCCTGGTCGAACTCCCTGTTCGAGGACAATGCCGAGTTCGGACTGGGCTTCCGGCTCGCCGCCGACCAGCAGCACGCGCTCGCCGAGCGGCTGTTGCGCGCGCTGGCCGCGCAGGTCGGCGAGGAGCTGACACAGGAACTGCTGGACGCGCCCCAAGGCAGTGAGTCGGAGCTGCGCGCACAGCGCGCGCGCATCGCCACTCTCAAGAGCCGGCTCGAACAGCTCGATGCCGAGCCGGCGCGCGATCTGCTCTCGGTCGCCGATCATCTGCTGCGCCGCAGCATCTGGCTCGTCGGCGGCGACGGCTGGGCATACGATATCGGCTACGGAGGCCTCGATCATGTGCTGGCGAGCGCCCGGGACGTCAACGTGCTCGTGCTCGACACCGAGGTGTACTCCAATACCGGAGGACAATCCTCCAAGGCGACCCCGCTCGGAGCGATTGCGAAGTTTGCCGCCGCGGGCAAGCGCACCGCGCGCAAGGATCTGGCGCTGCAGGCGATCGCCTACGGCAACGTCTACGTGGCTCAGGTCGCCATGGGCGCAAACCCGCAGCAGACGCTGCTGGCGCTGCGTGAGGCCGAGGCCTATCCGGGCCCTTCGCTCATCATCGCCTACAGTCACTGCATCGCGCACGGCTTCGACCTGCGGTACGGGATGAAGCAGCAGGATCTGGCGACCGCCAGCGGCTACTGGCCGCTGTTCCGCTTCAATCCCGCGATGCGCACCGCCGGGCAGCGCCCGTTCCGCCTCGACTCGCCGCGGCCCACCATCGCGCTGAAGGACTATGCCTACAACGAGCTGCGCTACCGCGCGCTCGGGAGCTTCGATCCGGACGCTGCGCAGATGCTGCTCGCGCAGGCGCAGCGGGTGGTGGACGAGAAGTACCGGCAGTACGAGCAGCTGGCCAGCCGCGGCGGCGAGTCGTTTCATCCGGCCGGGATCCGCCCGTGAACCTTCTGAGCGGCTACATGGGGCTCGCGCTGCGCAACCCGCTGATCGCGACAGCCTCTGCGCTGACCGACGAGCTCGGCACACTGCGCGCGCTGGAGGATCACGGTGCCGCAGCCGTGGTCCTGCCCTCGCTGTTCGAGGAGCAGCTGCGCGCCGAACGGGCCGCTGAGGAGCACCGCCATGCGCTGCCGGCAAGCGGCTGCGCCGAGGCGCAGACCCACTTCCCCGCCTACCCCCCATCCGCTGACGGTGCCAAGATCTGTCTGCGCAGCGTGCAGCGGGCCAAGACGGCACTCGACATTCCGATCATCGCCAGCCTCAACTGCCTCAGCCCCAAGTGCCGGGCCGAAAACGCCGTGCGGATCGCTGAGGCCGGTGCGGATGCGCTCGAACTGAACCTCGGAGCCATTCCAGCGGCACCGGAGCTCCCCGGGCGCGAGGTCGAGCAGGCCTGCGTGCAAGCGGTCGCCGCGGTGCGCGCGGTCGTGCGCATTCCGGTTGCGGTCAAGATCGGCCCCTAGTTCAGCGCGCTCGGCGCGCTGGCCGAGGCGTTGTGCGCTGCCGGCGCCGACGCATTGGTCCTGTTCAACCGCCTCTATCAGCCGGATATCGATATCCGCACCCTGCGCCTGTCGCTCGAGATCGAGCTCAGCAGCCCGTCGGAAGCCCGTCTGCCGCTGCTGTGGATCGCTCTGCTGCACGGACGGCTGCCTGCCGCGCTCGCCGCGAGCACGGGCGCTCACAGCGCCGACGATGTCCACAAATTTCTCCTGGCCGGGGCGGACGCCGTGATGAGGACCTCGGCGCTGCTGCGCCACGGCGCGCCATACATGCGAGCTGCTCGCGGGACTTGAGGCGCTGCTGCAAGCCCGCGGGATCGATTCCCTGGCGGCGGTGCGCGTCCGCATGAGCCACAAGCAGCTCAATAGTCCGCCCGCTCGGCTGCGGGCCAACCACGTGAGCATGCTGCGCACCGCGCACATCGTGCCTGGCGCTTGAGCTGCCCTCCGTAGGCCGCCCCCGGCCTGCAGCGGATGCAGGGTGACTTGACACGCGCAGGAGGACGCGCCGAAGATTCAGCGCTCTGCCGGCACGCAGGAGGCGCCCGCGGCGCGCAACCGCAGGCAAGCCGGTGCGTGCGCCCAAGCCAAGTCCAGCGCGAGTGCCGGCCCCGATAGGCCGCGAGTTCTCCGCGACCCACAATACGTATTGTCCGAAACTTACGGCGCGTGCCCCTCGTGCAACCATTCGGCCAGTGGGAGGGGGGCGGTGGCCTCGCGGCACGACGATAGCTTCAGCACCGCGCGCGCCAGTCAGCGATCGTCTCCGCTCACCGCGTGCCGCGTAGGGCGGCGGCAGGATGTTTCACGCATTACCCGGTCAAGAGAGATGACGGACACATCGCCATGATCTCGGCCACTGCGCGCGCCAGCGCGCCATCGTCCAGGCTGCGACCCGGAGCCGGAACGGCGATGGTGCTGATCGTGGTGCCGTTCCTCATCCTGATCGCGATACAGGGCTACGAGGCGCTCAGCCGCTCGCCTCGGGCCGTCCATCGCCAGCAACTCGTCACCCACAGCTTCGAGGTCATGCTGACTCTGTATTCGCTGCGCGGCGCGCTGGAGGACGCAGAGCGTGGCCAACGCGGCTACCTGCTGACCGGAAGCGCCGCTTATCTGCAACCCTACGACGCCGCGGTCGGCCGGGTGCCGCAGCTCCTCGCGCAGTTCCGCAACCTCACCGTCGACGATCCCGAGCAGCACGCGGCGCTCCCCAGACTCACGAGAACGATCGCCAGCAAGCTCAGCGAGCTGCAAAGCACCCTGGCGGCCTACCGCAATGCAGGGCCGGCAGCCGCCGAGCGGATCGTGCGCACCAACGCCGGGCTCGATGCCATGCGGTCGATCGAGTCCCAGGTCGATGCGATGATTGGCCACGAGCACGCCTTGCTGACAGCGCGCATGGAGAGGTCCGCGGCGGCCGACCGGACCGAGCAGCAGGTCGCATTCGCCAGCACAGTGCTCGCCGCCGGGCTGATGATGATCGGCATAGCGCTCGCCGCGGTGAACTATCGCCGCGGCCGCCAGCTGCAGCTCGAGATCTCGCGCCGGGCGGACGACGCCGCGCAGGCCAACCACCAGCTCGAGCAGCGCAATCTCGAACTGGCCCGCGCAGGAGACCTGGCGCGCCAGGCACAGGAGGAGGCCCTGCGCGCGGAGCGGACCAAAGGGCGCTTCCTCGCCACCGCGAGCCACGATTTGCGCCAGCCGCTGCAGGCGATCTCCCTGCTGAACGGCGTCATGCGCCGCAAGGCGGCCGACCCGGAGCTCGCCGAGGCCCTCACGCAGCAGGCCGAAGCGGTTGCCACCATCCGACGGCTGATCAACGCCCTGCTCGACATCAGCAAGCTCGAATCCGGCATGGTCAAGCCCGAGCCGCGCGACTTCGCGGTCCCGGCGCTGCTCGAAACGATGGCGCATGAGTTCCGCGATGTGGCCGCGGGCAAGGGGCTGACGCTGCAGGTGGACACGCCGGCGCTCGTCGCCCACAGCGATCCCGCCCTCATCGAGCAGCTGCTGCGCAACCTCACCTCGAATGCCGTCAAGTACACGCGCAGCGGGGGGGTGTATCTGCGTGCAGTCGCGGAGTCCTCCGGGGTGCGCATCGAAGTGACCGACACCGGCGTCGGGATACCCCCCGAGCAGATTCCGCTCATCGGCGAGGAGTTCTATCAGATCGGCGTGCCAAGCAACAGCACCCGCGAGGGCTACGGACTCGGCATGAGCATCGTGCGGCGCCTGGTAAAGCTGCTGCAGATCGAGCTCGACATTCAGTCGCAGGTCGGCAAGGGCTCGACGTTCGCCCTGCGCCTGCCTCAGGGTACCGCGAGCATGCCGGCCGGCGAGACGGGCACCGGCTTCACCGTGATGCCCGAGCCGAACGGCGGCGACGGGAGGCGGATTCTGCTGGTCGAAGACGATCCCGACGTCCGCAACGCGACGCGCATGCTGCTGAAGGCCGAGGGTTATGCCGTCACGACGGCCTCCTGCGGCGAGGAAGCGTTGCGCAGAGCCGGCGAGGGCAACCGCCCCGACCTGCTGGTCACGGACTTTCACCTCGGCCCGGAGGAGACCGGCACGCAGGTGATCGCACGGCTGCGCGAGGCGCACAGCGCGTCATTGAAGGCGATCCTGATCACGGGCGACACTTCCTCGGCGATCAGGGACCTCGCGCAGGATCCGCATCTGCGGGTGCTCAGCAAACCGGTGCGCGCCGAAGACTTCCTCGGCCTCGTGCGCGAACTGCTCACGGGCTGAAGAGCGCGGCACGCAGGCTCCCGCTGCCGCATGGACAGCGCTGCTGCTCTTCTCGGCCGGCGTGAACGCCGCGGCGGGGAAGCATCGGGTCTGGCACGGCTGCAGCGCGGTCGCGACCGGTAAAACACGCTGCCGCCCGCGATGCGGTATCCGCGTATTACCCCTGCACTGGCCCTCTGCAAGCATATCCGTGCACTTGCGGCGAACACTCGCTGCAAGCCCTGCCGCCGAGGTTCGCTTTGCATCTCCCCCGGACATCCCGCTGCGCGGAGCCGCGATCCCGGCAACGGTACTCGGTCGTGTGCGCCTGGACCGCGGGGCTGCTCGTCGGCGCCACGCTCACCAGCTGCCAATTCGCCCCGCCGCTACGTGTGCCCGCGGTCCCGGCCGGAACGGGCTATACCGCCACGCCGACAGTGCGACCCGCCTCGCGTGGCCCCGAACAGCAGAGCGCACGCCCGCACATCATCTACGGCGCGGCGCTGTCGCAGCCGTGGTGGCGGCTGTTTCGTTCCGCGCCCCTCGATGCCATGGTCGCCCAGGCCCTGCGGCATAGCCCTACGATCACGGCTGCCGAGGCGCAGCTGCGCGCCGCGCGCGCCAACGTCGAGGCTTCCGCAGCCGTGCTCTACCCGCAGGTCAGTCTGGCGCTGGGCGCTTCGCACACGAAGAATTCGGGCGCCAATTTCGGCGGCCATCTGCCCGGGTCGACATTTTCCCTCTACACCGGCGATGTCGCGGTCAGCTACTACCCCGACCTCTTCGGGCTCAACCGACTGGTCTACCGCGGCAGCACGGCCCAGATGAATGCCCAGCGCGCCGCGCTCGCCGCGGCGCGCCTGACGCTCGCCGGCAACGTCGTCGACGCCGCCATCGGCGCTTCAGCCGCAGAGGCCGAGATCAACGCAACCGTCGCGCTCATCGCCGCACAGCGCCGCCTGGTGCGGCTGACCGAGGCGCAGTACCTCGGCGGCAGCCTGTCTTACGCGAGCGTCCTCGCCGAACAGGCACAGCTCGCCGACAGTGAGTTGCAGTTGCCGCCACTGCAGCAGGCGCTCGCCGCCTACCGCCATCTGCTCGCGGTGCTGCTCGGCGAATCGCCGAGCAGGCTGCGCGCGGCAACCATTGCGCTGCGGGACTTGTCGCTGCCTTCGCACATCCCGCTCGCCGTACCCTCCACGCTGCTGCGCACCCGCCCCGACATTCGCATCGCCGAAGAGCAGATGCGCTACGCCCTCACCGGCATCGGCATCGCCAAGGCGCAGTTCTATCCGCTCGTGACACTGACCGCCTCGGGCGGCGCGAGCGCCCTGTCCGCCCGCAAGCTGTTCGATGCCTCGAGCACCATCTGGAGCATCGGCGGCGCGCTCGCACAGCCGATTTTCGCGGGCGGCAGACTGCGCGCGCAGGAACGCGGCGCCTACGCAGCGTACGACGCCACACGTGCGATGTATCGCAGCACCGTTCTGACGGCATTCCAGCAGGTCGCAGACGCCCTGCGCGCCATTGAGCACGACGGGGCCGCTGCCCGCGCGCAAGACCGTCTGACTCGGGCGCTACGCGCTCAGATCAATCTCGCGGAGGCCGGCTACCGCTCGGGCGCGACGGACTTCTCGGCGGTACTGCTCAGCGGCATCGACTACCGCACCGCACTCGTGAATTCCGCCCGGATCAGAGCGGCGCGGCTCGAGGACACCGTTGCCCTGTTCGTCGCGCTCGGCGGCGATGGGCGGCCACCCCGCTCCAGGTCTCCTCCGTTCGGGTCGGAGAAACCGTGAGCGGCGTCCTCAAGCTTGCGCTGAAACTGCTGCTTGGCGATCGCGGCAAGTTCGTGACGCTCGTGATCGGCATCACCTTCGCCGTATTCCTGATGATGCTGATGACCTCAATGTTCTTCGGCATCATCGAGCATTCGGCCGCAAACATCATCAATGTCGGCGCCAAGATGTGGGTGATGGACCCCGACGTCCAGACGCCGCAGAACAGTATTCCGATGCCGGATTATGTGCTCGATGTCGTGCGCAGCATTCCCGGCGTCGATTATGCCGTGCCGCTCTATGTCGGGGCCGGACTGGTGCGCCTCGATGACGGCACGTACCAGGCGGCAACGGTCATCGGACTCGACGACGCCACTCTGTTCGGCCGCCCGGAACTCCTGGCCGGCAAGGCGCTCGACATCTATCGCAACAATGCCTTCTTCGTCGTGCGCGACGCGAACTACGCGAAGCTCCGCAGCCCGAAGATCGGCACAACGTTCGAAATCAACGACCACCGCGGCATCATCGCCGGCATCGCGCACGTGTCCATAGGAAGCCTCTTCGGCCTGCCGACTCTCTACACGACCTACAGCCGTGCGACCCAGGATCTTCCCTCGACGCGCTATGTCATGTCGTTCATCCTGTTGCAGCCCAAATCCCCCGCCGCCATCCCGGGGATCAAGCGCGCGGTCGCAAAGCTCGGCTATCTCGCCCTCACCGACAGCGAGTTCACCACCCGCAACAATCGCTTCTACGAGTTCCAGACGGCGATGGGAACGAACATCCTGATCATGACCCTGATCAGCTTCATCGTCGGACTGTCGATCGCCGGCGAGACGTTCTACATGTTCGTACTCGACAACCTCGAGCGTTTCGGCGCGCTGAAGGCGATCGGCGCGCGCCGCAGCGAACTTGTGGCGATGATCTTCTACCAGTCGCT
This sequence comes from Pseudomonadota bacterium, assembly GCA_021792555.1. GTDB lineage: Bacteria > Pseudomonadota > Gammaproteobacteria > Steroidobacterales > Steroidobacteraceae > 13-2-20CM-66-19. Next base: position 6,426 of record JAJYUL010000041.1, on the reverse strand, counting down.
GGTGGTGAGCTTTCTCGGATTCGGCTTCGGCGTGCTGCTAGCCTCCGCCCTGGTTGCCTTCGGCAAATTGCGCATCCCGAACTACGCGGCGATCATCACGTACCAGAACCTCTTCATGGCGCTGGTGATGGTATTGGTGATTTCGGGTGTCTCCGCTTATATCGGGATTCGACGCATCTTGCGGATCGACCCCTTCGTCGTGTTCCGGAGTTGACCGTGATCCTCAGCGTCGATGGCGTGAGCAAGTGGTTCGGTGAGGGTGCGGCCCGCACCAATGCGCTGCGCGAGGTGACCTTCCGCGTCGACCACAATGAGATGCTCTACATCGTCGGACCTTCCGGATCCGGCAAGACGACCCTGCTCAGCGTGATTTCGGGCATCCTGCGCCCGAATGCCGGCACGGTCCTCGTCGAGGGCAAGGACATCTGGCGTCTGAGCGACGACGCGCTCGCCGATTTTCGCCTGCACACGCTCGGCTTCGTATTCCAGGACTACCACCTGTTTCCGCGGCTGACGACCCTGGAGAACATCGCCGTGCCGCTCATCCTGCGGCACGTTCCCTGGAACGACGGACTCGAGAAGGCGCGGCGGGTACTGCAGGTCGTCGGCCTCGAGCAGAAGGGGCAGTTGCCGCCGCAGCGCTTGAGCGGCGGAGAACAGCAGCGCGTGGCGATTGCGCGCGCCATCGTGGCCGAGCCGGATCTGCTGGTTCTCGACGAGCCGACCGCCTCGCTCGACGGGGACACGGGCAAGCGGATCGTCGCCTTCGTGCGCAACGAGATCCTCAACGAGCGGCGGGCCATCATCGTCGTGACCCATGACGACCGGATCTACGAGTACGCCTCGCGCATCATTCACATGGAGGACGGTCGCATCGTGGACCTTCCGGGACCGGCAGCATGAAACACAAGCTCCTGTTCGGGCTGGCTCTGCTCGGCATTATCGCGGGCGTGGTCAGCGCCTACCTGTACCGTCAGAACCTGCCCGCCCAGGCGCCGCTCGCGATCATACGGGACCCCTATGCCTCCGGGGTTTATGCCGAGGGCATTGTCCAGAGTGCGCAGGCAAGCGGCGATGATGTCAATGTCTACCCGGAAGTCCCCGGTACGGCGGTGCGCATCTACGCTCGCCCCGGCGCCCGGGTCGCGCGGGGCGCGCCGTTGCTCGCGATTGATGACACGGTTCAGCGCCGGGTCGTGGACGAGGACGCCGCGAGGATCGCCGCGGCACGCGCGACGCTCGGCTATCAGCGCGATCAGCTGAAGATCCTCGTGCGACAGGCGGCGATCGATCGCCGTGCCGTGAGTCGGCTCGCCCTGCTCACCGCGCGGGACAATGTGCGCATCGCCCGTGAGAGCCTGAAGGTCGCCATCGCTGCGCGGGCGGCCGATGCGGCCCTGTTGCGCAAATACGTACTGCGGGCACCGGTCGCAGGCATCGTGCTGCGCAACGTAACCGCAGTCGGCAGCTATGTCTCCCCCCAGGGTATCTACGATACGTACACGCAAGCAGATGATCCGGTTGTGGTGATGCAGCCGCAGAGCAGCGAACTTCAAGTGAAGGCTTACCTCGACGAGATCCTCGTGCCCCGCCTGCCGCCGACGCGCGACATCACGGCGCAGATGTTCGTACGCGGCGGGAGCGACACGGGCATCGCGCTGCAGTTCGTGCGGATCGACCCGTACGTCACTCCGAAAATCGAGCTATCCGATCAGCGACTGGAAAAAGTCGACGTCCGGGTACTGCCGATCATCTTTCGGTTCAAGCCTCCGCCGGACACGCGGCTCTATCCCGGCCAACTGGTGGATGTCTATATCGGCAGCATGCACTGAGGGCACCCATGCGGTCGGCTCAGATGATCTTTCGTGCCGCCAGATCGTCGAGCCGTTGTGCGCTCAGACCGAGCACCTCGTGCAACACTGTGCGGGTCTGCGCACCGAGCGTCGGCGGGGCGCTGCGGTACTGCACCGGTGTTCGCGAGAATCGCAGTGGATTGGCGATCTGCGGCACTGTCCCCCCGGGCGCACGGGAGAGCTCGAACTGCAGAGCGCGCGACTGCACCTGAGGATCGGCGAACACCGCATCGAGGGAGTTGACCGGCCCGCAGGGCACCTGCGACAGCTCGAGCCGCTCGAGCCAATCGGCGGTCGTACGCCTTGCAAGCACCGAGCGCAGCGTCTCAGTCAATGTCTCACGGTTCGCAACGCGCGCGGCGTTTGTGGCAAAGCGGCGGTCACCGGACCATTGGGGGCAGCCCAGTGCCGCCGCGAGCCGGGCAAACTGCCCATCGTTTCCGACCGCAATGATCATGTGGCCGTCCGCGGTCGGGAACTGCTCGTACGGCGCGATATTCGGGTGGGCATTGCCCATGCGAGCCGGAACCCGTCCGCCAACCAGGTAGTTCATCGCCTGATTGGCCAGGCAGGCGACCTGCACGTCGAGCAGCGCGACGTCGATGTACTGGCCCTCGCCCGTGCGCTCACGGTGCGTCAGTGCCGCCAGGATGCCGATGACGGCATACAGTCCGGTCAGGATGTCGGTGACCGCAACCCCGGTCTTGACTGGCCCCGCGCCGGGTTCGCCATCGCGCACGCCGGTCAGGCTCATCAGCCCGCTCATCGCCTGGATCAGAAAATCGTAGCCCGGCCGGGCCGCATAGGGTCCCGTCTGACCGAATCCCGTGATCGAGCAATAGATGAGCCGTGGGTTCAGCCGCCGCAGGCTCTCGTAGTCGAGGCCGTGGGCAGCGAGCCCTCCGACTTTGAAGTTCTCGATCACGATATCGGCGCTCGCGGCGAGCCCCTGGACGATAGCGCGTCCCTCCGGCGTCGTGAAATCGACAGTCAGGGACTTCTTGTTCCGGTTGGCGCAGAGATAGTAAGCCGCATCGCCGCTCCCGCCATCCGGGGCCGCTACGAACGGCGGACCCCAGGAGCGGGTTTCATCGCCGCTTCCGGGGCGCTCGATCTTGAGAACCTGCGCGCCGAGATCGCCGAGAATCTGAGTGCTCCAGGGACCGGCGAGCACCCGCGACAGGTCGAGCACGGTCACATGCGACAGCGCGCAGGGCGTTGAGGAGTCTGGATTCACGGTGTCTCTCTGAGCGGCAATATCTGATGATACGGCAGGGAAGCGCAGAGAACCGCCAAATACCCGACTCCCGCCAGCGAGCCGCTTGGGCAGCAGGTGAACGCCGCCAAGCCGCCGGTCGACGCAAGCCGCATATGCGGAATCGGCCCCGCGAAAGACAAGAACGCACGGCGGCATCCTCCGCCGGCTTCTCACAGCAGCCGCCTGACGCCGGTGATGACCTTTAGTGGAGTTCAAGCGCGCGCAAAGCGCCGGCGATGCCTCGTGCACCGCCGGCGCTTGCATGGGCCTGTCCCGTCAGCCCGCCTATCAGTACGACAGCACGCAGCCCCCGCTGCCGCTGTTGAAGGCATTGCTCCACAGAGACTGCACCGGGTAGCTGAGGCCGTCCGGGAACGTCACATCAGCCGAAGCGCCCTGCCCTGAGGAAATCCAAGCGCACTTGTCACCGATTTCGGAGCCGCTGGAATCGAGCCAGCCGGTGCTCGGAAACTGGTCTGTCATCGTCTCGGCCGCCTCGTGCCCCTCGACAATGGTGATGCCAGCATCGGCGCCGAGGCCATTGAAGTTCGCACCGCAACTCGTACCCGCATCGGTGATATACGGCAGGTTGGTATACGCGATGTCGCCATAGCTCGAGGTCGTGTAACTGTGATATGCGCAGTATTGCCTTCCGAAGCCGCTGGAGTTGTATCCGTTCGCGGTTGCAATCACATACTGCGTAGTATCGTTGCTGCCGGCACCCGTGTTGCCGAAATACTGCGCCGCACGCACGGCTTCGGCGGCGATCTGCGACTGCGTCGGCTTGGTCGGCGCGGCCGAACCGTTGTCATACCAGTAGCCCGCCAACATGTACGCCTGGTTACCGACGAGCGTACCGGCGCCGTTGCAGAAGATGGTTCCGCTGGACACCCCCTGGCAGTACTGGGTCACAGTGTTCAGCCAGGAACTGCTGCCTATGGAGTTGAGGAACGATTCCAGAAGGCTCGCCTCACCGCTCGGATCGTTGTTCGTCCACTGGGAGCCCCAGAAGATCAGATAGATCTTCGGAGCGGTCTCAACCCCGATGCCACCAGTGCCGCCGTTGTAGATCAGGTTATTCGTCGTGCTGCCACCGCCCCCCTTGCCGTGGGCCCCGTGCATTTCACGCATGCTCTGCGCTTGCTCGACGGTCAGATGGATGACGACAGGAGGTTGGCCTTTTTCTATGTATCTGATGACCCCCGCCGAACCCACAGTCACGACGCTCGTCTGTGCGCCGACAGCCATGCCCGACAATGCCGTTAGGGAAAGTCCGGCCACGAGACCTCGAAGAAATTTTGCGTGTTTCATGTATCTCCCTCGTCAGTCATTGTTGATAGGTCACGAAAAGGAATTCACCGCAAGGGGATCGAGGCACTCCGCATCGAAGGACTCGCCTGTTTTTCCGCGCGGTGCGGGTAAGTTGTCGTTAGATCGCGCATTGGTGGTCAAAAACCATCATAGCGCGCCATGTATACGCTGCCGGATCCGCCCCCCTTAGGCGCAATGTATAGCATTGTTTCCGTCCGTCGGCACTTCCCGTGGCCATCCCATCCAAGAACAAACGGCTCCGTCGGACGCCGCGGGAATATGGCACTCTAAATCAATGCCTTAGCCGCATCTTGATGCCAGACGCCAGGGGAAGGCCGTCTCTGGACGCGAAGGCTGGCCGGCTGATATCCGGAACAGCGTGGCGAAGAAGAGCTCCTGCACCCGCATGAGGCGTCCGTAGATGGCGGTTCTCGGTAGGCATCAAACATCCGGAGCCGAACCCTCCGCCCGATGCCTTATTGACTCCGGCGCCTGAGCACCATCGCGACACCGTGACTGAAGTCCCCGCTCGCCCCAATCAGATACAGATACGAGCCCGCTCCGGAGAATCGCCCGGACCTGTCACGGATGTCGAAAAAAGCCACTCCCGTGATCCCCGTGCGGCACTCTGGTGCACCGGCAAGCGTCATCCGGACATCGAAGAGATCAAGACCCCCCACCCGGGTCAGGCTGCCTGAAATGCGGCAGCCCTCGGCGTTGGTTCCGCTGATTTTGCCATCGGAATGCACGGTGACGGATGCCATGGTGCGGCGGTTCAGGTCGATGCCCCTATATACGCCACCGCGACTCGCGAACGATATATATCGATCTGTACGCGGCAGTTCCCGAAGCTGCAGTGCGGCGTAGCCGTCCACGCGGTTGAATTTCCCCAGCAACCGGCGTGAATTCCCGCTCCCGCCGCCACGCCTGATCCTGATCTCCCACTTCTGGGCGCCGCGCGCCGCCCTCTGGCCTTCGGGCCGCACTTCGTACTGGAAGCTCGTGATTTCGCCGGAACCCGCGAGGTTGCGAAATACCTGAACCGCACCAGTTGCCGGAGAGACCGGGATGAAATAACCGACACCTTCTTGCCCTATGGCACCGAGAAGGCGCACGGGCGCAGATACGACGGGTCCGGGGAATCGATAGTAGGCGATCGATCCGGAATAAATGCCAGCGGTGCCACTGAAGACCGATTGATCTGCTGTTCGCTTACAGCCACAAGCGCCGGAAAGGAGCAACGCCATTATGACTGCCAAGCCAGTCCGGAGCGTCAGCCTGTTCATAGCCACTCTTCCGGCAGAACTAACCGGCGGTCAGTAGAGCACCCGTGCAACTTACTTGCAATGCAGCGATTCCTTGCAGCGAAGCTCTCGCGCCAACTTTATGCCCGCGCCCATCGCACGAGAGAGCGAAGAGCCGGCCGAGTTCTCCCTCTCCTGGCAGCGGTCACTTCGAGCAGGTCGCAGAGGCCCAGCACCGCGCGGCCTCGATGCAGAGAATTGTCCGCGTCCATTTGCACGATCGCTGGCGGTCGGCATGCTGATCGAGAATCCGGCTTGGGCGCTGACGAACGGCCCGCCGCAGGCGTTCGTGAAGTCGCCTGCCGTGGCGCGGAGTTGCTCGAACGCGCCGGTCCTACTAGCTTTCGAGGCCAGCAACTTATGCACGAACGAGGCGCAGCTGCTGCCCTGTGCGCACCTCTTGGAATCGGGTGCCGTACGGGTGCGGCCCTGCGGCCCGCCCGACGTGGCAGCCATGACCTGCCCCTCAGCACATCAGACAAGAACTCCTCGCGCTCGCAACGAGAAAAGCTCTGACCTCACCGCTGAGCCAACAGGTGCTAGGCGACCCTCATGTCACGCAGACCAAGGCAATTGGCGGCGACTCCTCGAAGGGGTAATGCCGTCGACGCCGCAAAGAATTTGTTGTCGACACGCGGTGCGCGACGGGAAGGAATTGGGCCGTGTAGGGATCGAACCTACGACCAAGAGATTAAGAGTC
>JAJYUL010000074.1 GCA_021792555.1 Pseudomonadota bacterium | reverse complement strand
AGGGATGTGGGCACGGGTTCTCCGGGGGTCTGGATGCGATGGCGCGTGCCGGGATCGATTCCGGCGGGGGCCTCTGGGGGCGAGTGTACGTGAACGGGCCGAGGGGCGCTGCGGGCGCTTGACCCTGGAGTGCGCTCCAGGGCGTAGTGTCTCGCAGAGCTGAACGGGAGCGTGCCATGCAATCGGTCGTGTTGAAGATTCAGGGGATGCACTGCGGCGGTTGCGCCCAGTCGATCAAGCGCCTGCTCGAGCGCGAGCCGGGCGTCGAGTCCGCCGAGGTGAGCTTCGAGGCGGGCGAGGCGCGCGTGCGGTTCGATCCCTCGCGCGTTGCCGCCGAGCGGCTGGTGAGCGTGCTCGAGCCGCCGGGCTACCAGGCGAAGATTCAGCCGGGGGTCTGAGCGGAATCCTCCGTCGGGCCGTCCGAGAGGAGCGCCTTGAGCAGATTGAGCAGCTCATCGGCGCGGATGGGCTTGCTCGCCAGGCGCAGGCGGCTGCCCTCGAGGCGGCGGACGGCGCTCGAGGTGTCGCCCGTGACCAGCACCGCCGGCAGCGCCGCGCCGAGCTCGGCACGCGCCCGGGCGATCACCTCCGTGCCGGTCTCATCGCCGCCGAGGTGATAGTCGGTGATGATCAGATCGATGCGCGTGCCGGAGGCGATGCACGCGAGCGCTTCGGCGAGCGAGCCGGCCGGGCGGACCGAGTAGCCCTCCAGGCGCAGCAGCAGCCCGGTGGCGTCGCGCACCGCCGCATCGTCCTCGACCAGCAGCACGCGGGGCGTTTGGCGCGGCCGGGCGGGCGCGGCATCGGCGCGCGTGTGCGCGGGCTCCTCGGATGCGCTGCGCGCCCCCGCGGGCAGGGTGAGCGCGAACACCGATCCTTTGCCCGGTTCGGAATGCACCTCGAGCCCGATGCCGAGCAGATCGGCCAGGCGCCGCACGATGCTCAGTCCCAGACCGTAACCCTCGCGGCGCACCGCGCCGGCCGGCTCGATCTGATAGAACTCCTCGAAGATGTGCGGCAGCTGCGCCGCGTCGATCCCGACGCCGGTGTCGATCACCTCGATTCGCACGCCCGCCGCCGCGGGCGAGCAATTCAGGCGCACGAGCCCGCTCGGGGTGTATTTGATGGCGTTGGAGATCAGGTTGCGCAGGATCTGTCCGAGCAGCGCCGGGTCGCAGTACACACACTCGCTCCCGTGGGTGACCTCGAGGGTGAGCTCCTTGTCGGCCGCCACGCCGGTGAACTCCTGCTCGAGCTCGGCGAAAAGCGGCGCGATGTCCATGTCGGCCGGCTGCGCGCGCACGGCGCCGGATTCGAGCTTGCTCACATCGAGCAGCGCGTTCAGCAGGCGCGACATCGCCCCGATGGCCATCTCCTGATAGCGCAGCGCCTCCTGCGCGTGCGTCCCGCCGACCATGCGGCGCAGCGCACCGTTGAGCAGCGCGAGGGACTGCAGCGGCTGGCGCAGGTCGTGGCTCGCGGTGGCGAGGAAGCGGCTCTTGGTCTGGTTGGCGCGCTCGGCCGCGCCGCGCGCCTCGAGCAGCTCGGCCTGGATGCGTTTGTGCGCCGTAATGTCGCGGATCGCCGCGGCGATGAGGGGGCGCCCCTGATCCTCGAGCGGACTGAGACTGATCTCGACCGGAAACTCCGTGCCGTCCTTGCGGCGGGCGAGCAGCTCGAGCCCGATACCCATCTGGCGCAGGCGGTGCTCGCGCAGAAACGTCTCCCGGTGCGCCCGATGGGCCGCGCGGTAGCGCTCGGGCATCAGATCCTCGACCCCGAGCGTGCGCGCCTCCTCAGGCGTGTAGCCGAACAGCGCGCTCAGCTGGCGGCTGGCGAAGAGGATCGCGCCCTCGGGATCGACGATGATCGTCGCGTCGGGGGCCGACTCGAGGGCGCTTTGGATCAGCTCGGCGGAGAGCGTCGGCTGCATGGCGACTCATTGCCGCGGCGTCGCTCGGCGCGCTGCGCCCGCCGGAGCGGAGCTGGCGGCGGGCGGCATCGGCTCAGCGTCCGGTCGGCTGCGGCAGGCGCAGCACGAAGCAGGCGCCGTCCGGGCTGTTGGGTCGATGATCGAGCGTGCCGCCGTGCGCGCGCGCGATCGTGCGGCTGCTCGCCAGGCCGAGCCCCGTGCCGGCCGGCTTGGTCGTGCAGAACGGATCGAACAGCCGCTGGGCGATCTCCGGGGCGATCCCCGGCCCGTTGTCGCGCACTTCGATCAGCACATCGCCGTCGGTGGCGCGGGCGGTGGCGATCACGACCTCGCGCGCGCCGATCGGCCGCTCATCGAGCGCTTCGAGCGCATTGCGCACCAGCGTGAACACCACCTGCTGGATCTGCGCACGGTCGATCGTGAGCGGCGCGAGCCCGTCGGCGAGCTCGAAGTGGCAGCTTGACTCGTGCGCCCGCGCGTCGGACTCGATGAGGTCGGCGAGCTCGAGGATCAGGGCATTGACGTCGGTGAGCTCCCCGAGCGACTCGCGCGCGCGGGTCAGGCCGCGCAGGCGGCTGATGATGTCCCCGGCGCGCACCGCCTGCGCAGTGATCTGCCGCAGCGCGTCGCGCACTTCCTCGAGGTCGGCGTCGGGCATGCCGAGCAGGCGCTCGCACGCCTGGGCGTAATTGGCGACCGCGGCGAGCGGCTGATTGAGCTCGTGGGCGACCCCGGCGGCCATTTCCCCTACCGCAGCCAGACGCGACACGTGCATCAGACGCTCCTGCAGTCGTCGGTTGGCTTCGTCGACGCGGGCGTTCATTTGATTCATACGAAATACTCGCCCGGCTGTCGCCGGCCCGTCTCTACGTATATTCCCAAATGCGCGGTGGGGACTACAGTCATGGGCGGGGTGCTCAGCCGGCCAGCTTCACAAGACGCGCGATCACCTCGGCGTCCGGGCCGCCGCCGGCGCGCGAGAGGTCGTAGCAGGTGGCGATCAGCGTGGCCTGCTTCAGGAGCGGCAGCGTGGTGCCAGTCTCGCGCAGCTGCGCCTCGACGGCGCCGAGGACGCTCTCGAGGAGCCCCAGATCGAGCGGCGAGCGCGCGCCGCGCCCGTAAGGCGGACTCGGTTCGTGCAGCACTGCGGCCTCCTCGGGCGCTCCACGGCCCGTGACGAGCCAGTCGATGCGGGTCTGGGTCACCTCGCAGAGCGCACGCAGATCGGTCACGCTCGGCTCGGACTGCCCGCGCATCCACTTGCGCACGGCGCTCTCGGAACGCTGGATGGCCAGCGCCAGCGCGCCGGCGCTGCCGAAGCGCTCGAGTCTCTGTCGCAGCCGCGCCGCGAAGCCGCCGCGCTGCCCGGCCGGATCCTGGGGAGTCGACATGGCACACGAATGTACCGTATCGGATCCCAAAAGTCACCCGAGTCACACGAAAGTATTGCATTGGGCACAAATCACGGTTAATCTGTACAAAAGTACAGATCCGGTGCGGGGGCGGGCTTGCGGGCCCGACTCCGGTTGCAGCGAGAGCGCGATGCCACACCCTCACAGCGCGGTGTCTTCCGGGCGACGATTGCCCACGGGCTCCCCCGGCGCCCACGGTCCGCTCGAGGAGGCGCTCGCGCGGCTGGCGGAAATCCGCTCCCTGGTGGTGGTGGCCGCCGCCGCCCTGCGGCAGCAGAACTGCGAGCTCGACGAGGACATCGCGCGGCTGCTGCAGCGCGGCGTCGCCGGCGGCATCGCCGAGCAGATCGAGCGGCTGCGGCGGCTATAATCGCCGCCCCGGCCCGCGCCACGGCTCAGGCGGGCACGCACGCGAAAGTGGCGGAACTGGTAGACGCGCTGGACTTAGGATCCAGTGGGGCAACCCGTGAGAGTTCGAGTCTCTCCTTTCGCACCAGCGCGCCCGCAGGGAATGGGTGCCACGGGCGCGCCCCTGTGGCAAAATACCTGGTCCCGCACGGTTGCCGCCCGACAGTCACCGGGTTTGCTCGATGCTCGCCGTTCGAGCCGGTTCAAGGCCGGGTCGTGTTGACGGTGCGATCGGGCGGATCGCCGCTGCGCACCCCAATTGGTTCGAGGTTCACGAATGCAGGTTTCGTTGTCCACCCGCGGGGCTCTGGAGCGCCGTCTGGAAGTGGCCGTTGCGGCCGAAGAGGTTAACCAGGAGTTCGAGCAGCGCCTGAAGAAGGTGGCCCGCTCGGCGCGCCTGAAGGGTTTCCGGCCCGGTAAGGCGCCACTGCCCGTGGTGCGCCAGCAGTTCGGCGAGCAGGTGCACGCGGAGGTGGTCGACCACCTGATCCGCAGCTCCCTCGCGCAGGCGCTGCGCGAGCAGAACCTCACGCCGGCCGGCGGTCCGCGCATCGAGCCGATCGCGGTGGCGCCCGGGGCGGAGCTGAAGTACGCGGCGGTGTTCGAGGTGATGCCGCAGATTCAGGTGAAGTCCCCCGAGGGCAGCGAGATCTCCCGCCCGAGCGCCGAGGTCACCGAGGCGGACATCGACGCGATGGTCGAGAGCATGCGCCGCCAGCGCCCGGTGTTCACGCCCGTCGAGCGGCCCGCCGAGGACACCGACCGGGTGACGATCGACTACACCGGCCTGATGGAAGGCCAGCCGTTCGAGGGCGGCGAGGGCAAGGACGTGGCGATCCTGCTCGGGCGCAAGGAGAACCGCCCGGAGCTCGACGCGGCGCTGAAGGGCGCGCGCGCCGGGGAGACCCGCAGCGTGACCGTGACGTTTCCGCCCGAGACGAGCAGCGCCACGCTGGCCGGCAAGTCCGCGCAGCTCACGGTTTCGGTCAAGCGCGTCGAGGCGCAGACGCTGCCGGAGGTCGACGAGGCGTTCTGCCAGGCCTTCGGCGTCGAGGAGGGCGGCATCGAGGCGCTGCGCGCCGAGGTGCGCAAGAGCATGGAGCGCGAGCTCGCCGATCTGGTGCGCGGCCGGCTGCGCGCGCAGGTGCTCGATGCGCTCTATGCGCAGAATCCGATCGAGGTGCCGCGCACGCTCATCGAGGATCAGGTGCAGCAGATGCAGCTCGATGCGGCCCGCAGCATGGGCGTGCGCGAGATCTCGCAGCTCCCGGCGCGCGAGCCGTTCGAGGCCCCGGCGCGCAGGCGCGCGGCCTTGGGACTGATTCTCGGGCAGATCATCCAGGGCGAGAACCTGCAGGTGGATCGCGAGCGCGTCGAGGCGCGCCTGGAGGATCTCATCGCCAGCTACCCCGATCCGGAGCAGGCGCGCTCGGCCTACCACAAGAGCCCCGAGGCGATGCGGCAGATCGAGTCCGCAGTGCTCGAGGATCAGGTGATCGACTGGTTCCTCGAGCGCGCCAAGGTGAGCGAGCAGCCCATGTCCTTCCAGGAGCTGACCGGCTTCGGCCGCGAGAACGAAACCCGCTAGCATCCACCGCAGGGCCCGGCCGCTCGCCGCACGCGGCGAACGCCTGGGCGAGTCCCGCCGCGGCGCGCTTGCGCCCGGGGCGGGATTGCGTAGCGTAGTAGGACAAGCTGGAGACCCGAGCATGAACGAACGCGGATTGAACCTGGTGCCCATCGTCGTCGAGCAGACCGCCCGCGGCGAGCGCTCCTACGACATCTACTCGCGGTTGCTGAAGGAGCGGGTGGTGTTCGTCGTCGGCCCGATCGACGATTATGTCGCCAACATCGTGGTGGCCCAGCTGCTGTTTCTCGAATCGGAGAACCCGGAGAAGGACATCGCGCTGTACATCAACTCCCCGGGCGGGGTGGTGAGCGCGGGCCTGGCGATGTACGACACCATGCAGTTCATCAAGCCGGACGTGAGCACCATCTGCGTCGGACAGGCCGCCAGCATGGGCGCGGTGCTGCTCGCCGGCGGGGCGGCCGGCAAGCGCTACTGCCTGCCCCATGCCCGCATCATGATCCACCAGCCGCTCGGCGGCTTTCAGGGCCAGGCCGCGGACATGGAAATCCACGCCAGGGAAATGCTCGAGACGCGCGACCGGCTCAATCACATCCTCGCCAAGCACACCGGTCAGAGCGTCGATCAGATCAAGCTCGACACCGACCGCGACCGTTTCATGGACTGGAACGAGGCGAAGCGCTACGGCCTGATCGATCAGGTGCTCGAGAAGCGCGGCGACATGGGCGCGGGGGCTGGAAAGTCCGCCTAGAGAGCCCCATGATGGAGCAGGGTGAGCCGCGACGTGCCGGCATGGCGTGCGTCGCACCCTACTTTGTCAAGTAGTGAAATCCGTCAAACAAATCGCGCTGAGACAACGACTTGGCCGTGCATCAGTGCTTTGCCTCGCGGCCGTACCGCGTGCTATAAGAAAGCCGTCTCATTCGGGAAACCGCGGGCGCATGGACGCTGTTCGCGACGTCTCGTAAGACGACTGAAGACCATGCCTCCTGAGGGCTTTTAAATGAGTGACGATTCCCGCGGCCGCCACGACGACGGCAAACTCCTTTACTGCTCGTTCTGCGGGA
>JAJYUL010000040.1 GCA_021792555.1 Pseudomonadota bacterium | reverse complement strand
CCGCATAGGGGTCGATACCGGCCCGTCAACTTCGGGCGGTCGCTCCGGCGGCTGGCGCACTGTGAGGAGGCTGGTGGAGGCCAGCGAACGCCAGCGAAAGGAGGTGGGTCTGCCCGAGGTCGGAGTCGAACCGACACGCTTTTAAGGGCGGCGGATTTTCATCCCGCTTCGACTTTCGTCGCCCCGGCGGCCAGAGCCGGCCGGGTTCGTGGGCTGGAGCACGCCTTCACCGTAGCCTTGCGGCCGTAGGTGCCCGCCGTCTGCTCTCTACACCTTCCCCGCGGGCTGCGGGGCTTGGCTCGGCATGAGCTCGAGAACCTCAGGGCCTCTACCGAGTTTGACGGGCTTCACCTCGCGAATTTCTCCGTGAGGGCTCAAGTTGTCTGGTCTGAGTCCGCTGCGTCTACCAATTCCGCCACTCGGGCACTGAGGCGGGAGTATACGGGGGTGGCGGCGCGCTGGATACGGGCGCCCGGAAGCCCGGTCCCACCGTGTACCATGCGCGGGTGAATCGCAGTGACTACTCCTATCCCCTGCCCCCCGAGCGGATCGCCCAGAGCCCGCTCGAAGTGCGTTCGGCAAGCCGCATGCTCGCGCTCGATCGCGAGACGGGGGCCTGGGCCGACCGCGGGGTGCGGGACCTGCCGCAGCTGCTGGACCCCCGGGATCTGCTCATCCTCAACGACACCCGGGTGGTGGCGGCGCGGCTGCGCGGCACGAAGCCGTCCGGAGGGCAGGTCGAGGTGCTGCTCGAGCGGGCCTGTGCTGAGCGCGAGGCGCTCGTACAGCTGCGTGCGAGCAAGCCGATCCGCCCGGGCCTCCTGATCGTCACGGCGGGCGGTTCGCTCGAGGTGCTTGAGCGGGAAGCGGACCTGTGGCGGGTGCGCATGCCAGGGCCGGTTCTTGAGTTCTTCGACCGCTGGGGCGAGGTGCCCCTGCCGCCGTATATTCAACGTGCGCCGGAGGAGTGGGATCGACAGCGCTATCAGACCGTGTTCGCCCGTGAGCCCGGCGCTGTCGCCGCACCCACCGCAAGCCTGCATTTCGACCAGGCGCTACTCGAAGCCATCGCCGTGCGCGGGGTCGAGACGGCTTTCGTAACGCTGCACGTGGGCGCCGGCACCTTCCAGCCCGTGCGCGTCGAGCACATCGATGAGCATGTGATGCACGCAGAGCGGATCACCGTCAGCGCCCGCACCTGCGAGGCAATTACCCGCGCACGCTCCAGGGGGGGGCGCATCGTGGCGGTCGGCACGACGGTGGTGCGCGCGCTCGAATCTGCGGCGCTTCTGGCCGCGCAGCGTGGCGCGGCCGGCATCGAGCCTTGGTCGGGGGAGACGCGCCTGTTCATCCGCCCCGGCTTCCGCTTCCAGGTCGTGGAGGCTCTGCTGACGAACTTCCACCTGCCCGAATCCACGCTGCTGATGCTGGTGTGCGCGTTCGCCGGCCGCGAGGCGGTATTGCGCGCCTACCGGCACGCGGTGGCGGCCCAATACCGCTTCTTCAGCTACGGAGACGCGATGTTTCTCGCCTCCGGGCTCGCTGCGGCGCAGCCGCCCGGCGCGCGGTGAGCGCGCCGGCGGGCCGCTCCCGGCGTTCCTCATTATGGTGACCCCTTGAAACCGACGTTCGAACTGCTCGCGACCGACGGCGCCGCCCGCCGCGGCAGGCTTCAATTGGCTCACGGCACCGTGGAGACGCCGGCGTTCATGCCGGTCGGGACCTACGGCACCGTCAAGGCGATGACGCCGGAGGAGCTCGAGGGGCTCGGCGCCGAGATCGTCCTCGGTAACACCTTTCATCTCCTGCTGCGCCCCGGGGTCGAGATCATCGCCGAGCACGGCGGCCTGCACGGCTTCATGCACTGGCCGCGGCCGATTCTCACCGATTCGGGCGGTTTTCAAGTGTTCAGCCTCAAGAGTCTGCGCAAAATCACCGAGGAGGGCGTGCGGTTCCGCTCGCCGATCGACGGCAGCGAAGTGCGCCTGACGCCCGAGGACGCCATGGCGGTGCAGATCGGCCTGCGCTCGGACATCGCCATGGCCTTCGACGAGTGCACGCCCTATCCAGCCGGCGAGGCCGAGGCGCGCAAGTCCATGGAGCGCTCCATGCGCTGGGCCGAGCGCGGGCACCGGCGGTACTACCGCGACGAGCCGCCCGGGGGGCTGTTCGGCATCGTGCAGGGAGGCATGCACCCGGCGTTGCGCCTGGCGTCGCTCGAGGCTTTGCTGCGCCTCGAGTGGCCGGGATTGGCGATCGGCGGGCTCGCGGTCGGGGAGCCGGAACAGGAGCGCCTCGGCGTCCTCGAGGCGCTGGTGCCGCACATGCCAGCCGAGCGGCCCCGCTACTTGATGGGCGTCGGCCGGCCGGAGGACATCGTCGCAGCGGTGCTGCGCGGCGTGGACATGTTCGACTGCGTGATGCCTACCCGGCACGCCCGCAATGGGCACCTGTTCACGGCAGACGGCGTCATCAATATCCGCAATGCCGTGCACCAGCGCGATCTGGGGCCGGTGGACCCAGAGTGCGGCTGCTATACCTGCCGGAACTACTCCCGCGCCTATCTGCGGCACCTGGATCGCTGCAACGAGATCCTCGGCTGCCGGCTGAACACGATCCACAACCTGGCGTTCTACCTGGGGCTGATGCGCCGGCTGCGCGCGGCGATCGAGGCGGGGCGGCTCGCGGCCTTCTGTGCCGATTTTTTCACCCGGCGGGCCCGCACCGACGCTGTGGCATAATGCCGCCCCTTCGCCCCCGGGGCCGGTTGTTCGGGCCCTGGAGGTGGTCTCGAGGATCATTAACATGAATGCTTTGATTCCCACGGCCTGGGCCGCTGCCGCCGCCCCGGCGGCCGGCGGTAGCCAGCTTGCGCCCCTCCTGGTGATGGGCGCGTTCATCGTCGTTTTCTACTTCCTGCTCATCCGGCCCCAACAGAAGAAGGCCAAGGAGCACCAGACGCTGGTCTCCAAGCTCGCCCCGGGCGACGAGGTCGTCACCAGCGGCGGGCTGCTCGGGCGCATCAGCGAGGTCGGCGAGCACTTCGTCACGCTCGAGGTGGCCGAGGGCGTGCGCCTGAAGGTGCAGAAGGTCCAAGTGAGCGCCCTGATGCCCAAGGGCACCCTGAAAAGCGCCTGAGCCATGCTCGAATACGCCCGTTGGAAGTACATCCTGATCGCGCTCGTGCTGGCCCTCGGCCTGCTGTTCGCGCTGCCGAACGTATTCGGCGAGGACCCGGCTCTGCAGCTGGCGCATGCGGACCACTCGGCGGTGACGGCTGCCGAGATGCACACCATCACCGGCTTCCTGCAGCAACAGAAGATTCCGTTCCGCAGGGCGTACGTGCAGAACGGCCGGCTGATCGTGCGGTTCGCGTCGGTGCCCGATCAGCTGCGCGGCAGCGACGCCATCGACGCCAAGTTCCAGAAGACCTACATCTCGGCGAAGACGCTCGTGCCGCGCACCCCGGCGTGGCTGCGCGACCTCGGCTTGAGACCCATGCCGCTCGGCCTTGATTTGAGCGGCGGGCTGGATCTGCTGTACCAGGTCGACATCAGGAGCGCGGTGCGCCAGATCCTGCAGACCTACACGCAGGATGCGTCCCGGGCGCTGGCGGAAGCGAAGGTGCCGGTCGCGAGCGTCACCAACATCGCCACCGACGGCAGCGCGGTGCCGAACACCATCCAGATCACCCTCGCGCCGCAGGCAGACCTGGCCGCAGCCAAGCGCGCGATCGCCGATCCGCTGCGCGGCCTGACCATCACCACCAGCGCGCAGTCCGGGGGCGCGGTCATCCAGGCGACCATGCCGGCGGAGAAGATCCGCGCGCGCGAGAACTACGCCATCGAGCAGAACATCTCCATTCTGCGCAACCGGGCCAATCAGCTCGGGGTTTCCGAACCGATCGTGCAGCGGCAGGGCAACGACCGTATCGACGTGCAGTTGCCCGGCATCCAGAACATCGCCGAGGTCAAAAACCTGCTGGGCCAGACCGCGACGCTGGAGTTTCACCTGAACGACGTGGAGAACAACGCGCTCGAGGCCCAGCAGACTGGCAACGTTCCGCTCGGCGACAAGCTCTACACCGACACCTGGGACGGCCAGCCGGTGCTGCTGAAGCGCGAGGTGATCGCCACGGGCGATCAGCTGACCAATGCCACCGTGGGCGAGAGCACGCAAGGACCGGCGGTCAACGTGACCCTGGACAGCCGGGCGGGCGAGAACATGCTGCGCACCACCAAGGCGAACGTCGGCAAGCCGATGGGTGTGGTGCTGATCACCAAGCACAGCGTGACCCGGGAGGTCGACGGCAAGAAGCAGACGCACGAGGTCACGACCGAAAAGGTAATCAACGACGCGACCATCGACGGGGTGTTCAGCGACCGCTTCCAGATCACCGGCCTCACCCTCGCAGAAGCGCAGGATCTGGCGATCCTGCTGCGCTCCGGATCGTTCGTGACGCCCATCATTCCCGTGTCGGAGAACGTCATCGGGCCGAGCCTCGGCGCGGCGAACATCCACATGGGCATCATGGCGCTCGTGATCGGCATGGCTGGGGTGCTGCTGTTCATGGCCGTCTACTACAAGATCTTCGGCCTGGTCGCCGACGCGGTGCTGGTCGCGAACGTGGTGCTGCTGACGGCGCTGCTGTCTATGATGCACGCCTCGCTGTCGCTGCCGGGCATCGCCGGAATCATTCTCACGGTCGGCATCGCGGTCGACGCGAACGTGCTCATCTATGAGCGCATCCGCGAGGAGCTGCGCAAGGGGGTCTCGCCGCAAGCTGCGATTCGGGCCGGCTTCGAGAAGGCCTTCTCGGCGATCGCCGACTCCAACGTCACCACCGCGATCGCCGGGCTGGTGCTGTGGATCTTCGGCACCGGCGCGATCCGCGGCTTCGCCGTCGTGCTCGTCCTCGGCATTGTGACTTCGATGTTCACTTCGCTGATGGGCAGCCGCGCCCTGGTGACACTCATGTACGGCGGGCGGCGCAAGATCGCCCGGCTGCACATCTAGGGGAAGTACGTGGAATTTTTCAGCCATCAAACCAACTTCCAGTTCATGGCCACACGCAAGGTGTGGTTTGGACTGTCCATTGCGCTGATGATCGCCTCGCTCGTGCTGCTGTTCACCCGCGGCCTGAACCTGGCCATCGATTTCACCGGCGGCGTCACGGTGCAGGCGAGCTTCCCGGCATCCGTGGATCTGGAGCCGGTGCGCGCGCAGGTCGCCGCCGCGGGGTTCCATGACGCGGTGGTGGAGTACGTCGGCTCCTCGCGCGTCATCGCCATCCGCTTGCCGCCCGAACGGCAGCAGACGTCGGCCGAGCTGCGCGACCGGCTGGAGGGCGCGCTGAAGCAGGTGAACCCGGGGGCGACGGTGCAGTCGCTCTCGGTCGTCGGTCCGCAGGTCGGCTCGGAATTGAAGAAGAGCGCGGCATGGGCGCTCGGCTTCACGCTGCTGTTCATCTTCCTGTACATCGCCTGGCGATTCCACACCTGGAGGCTCTCCCTCGGAGCCATTCTCGCGGTGATGCACGATCCGATCCTGGTGCTCGGCTTTTTCGCCCTCACCCAGGTTTCCTTCGATCTGAACGTGGTTGCGGCGGTGCTGGCGGTGATCGGCTATTCGCTGAACGACACCGTGGTGGTGTTCGACCGTATCCGCGAGCGGTTCGAGGGCAACCGGCGCCTTGAGCCGAACGTCGTGCTTGATCAGGCGATCAACCAGACGCTGTCGCGAACCATCATGACCAAGGTGGTGACCTCCATCGTGGTCGTGGCGCTGCTCGTGCTCGGCGGGCCGGTGCTGCGCGGGTTCTCCGCGGCGCTGCTGATCGGCATCCTCGCCGGCACGTACTCGTCGATCTACATCTCCAGCGCGATCGCGCTCGAGTGCGGTCTGACGGCCGAGCACATCTTTCCGTCCGCGCGCAAGACCGCGGTCGATTCCCTGCCCTGAGGACGGCGCGTGGCCGGTCACGCACTGCTCAACATCGCGGTTCGCGCCGCCCGCCGCGCCGGCGAGGTGATCGTGCGCAGCCTGAACAACCTCGAGTCGCTGACGGTGACGGCGAAGGGCCGCAACGACTTCGTCTCCGAAGTGGATCGGGCGGCCGAAGCGGAGATCGTCGGCATCATTCACCGCCACTACCCCGAGCACGCCATCCTCGCCGAGGAAGGCGGCGCGCAGGGCGAGAACGACACCCGCTGGATCATCGACCCGCTCGACGGCACGACCAACTTTCTGCATGGCTTTCCGGTGTTCGCCGTGTCGATCGCCTGCGAGCACAAGGGCCGCCTCGAGCATGCCGTGGTCTACGACCCGATGCGCCAGGAGCTGTTCACGGCATCGCGGGGCGGCGGCGCACACCTCGATAACCGGCGCATGCGGGTGAGCAAACAGCGCACCCTGGAGGGTGCGCTGATCGGCACGGGCTTTCCGTTTCGTGCCAACGAGCGCTACCTGGATGCGTACTTCGCCATGCTCAAGGCGGCGACGCAGAGCACCGCCGGCATCCGCCGGCCGGGCGCTGCGGCCCTCGACCTGGCGTACGTCGCCGCCGGCCGCATCGACGGTTTCTGGGAGCTGGGGCTGTCCCCCTGGGATACCGCCGCCGGCACGCTTCTGGTGCAGGAGGCCGGCGGGCATATCGGCACGCTGAGCGGCGAGGAGTACCGTCAGGGCGGTCACGTCGTCGCCGGCAATCCGAGGGTCTACGCCGCGCTGATCGAGCTGTTCGCGCCCTACGTGCCCGCGGAGTTGCGCGCGCGCTGAGTTGCCTTTTCGGCCGGATGGGCCGGCTCGCAATCCGGGAACGTCTTGTGTACAGTCCCGGAATGATAAGCCAGATTTTTGCAACAAAATCGGTCGCCGAAATCGAGGCGGCGGACGCGTCGGACGCTGAGGGGCATCAGCTCAAGCGCACGCTTTCGGCCACGGCGCTCACCATGCTCGGTATCGGGGGGATCATCGGTACCGGGATTTTCGTGCTCACCGGCGTGGCGGCCGCGCAATATGCGGGGCCGGCGCTGGTGCTCTCGTTCATCATCGCCGGCATCGGCTGTGCGTTCGCGGGGCTGTGTTACGCCGAATTCGCGGCGATGATTCCGGTGTCCGGCAGCGCCTACTCGTATACCTACGCCACGCTCGGCGAGGGCATCGCGTGGTTCATCGGCTGGAACCTGGTGCTCGAGTATCTGTTTGCGGTGGCGACGGTGTCGGTCGGTTGGTCGGGTTACGTCGCGCGCCTGCTCGGGACCTTTGGGATGCACCTTCCCTACGCGCTCTCGCATGCGCCGTTCATGCAGGCCGCGCCCAACAGCTTCTCGGTGGTGACTTCGGGGGCCATTCTCAACGTGCCGGCGGTGCTGATCGTGCTCGCGCTGGCGACGGTGTGTTACATCGGCATCAAGCAATCCGCCGAGTTCAATACCGTCATCGTCACCCTCAAGGTCGCGGTGGTGGTGCTGTTCATCGTGCTCGGCATGGGCTTCATCCAGCATGCCAACTGGCATCCGTTCATTCCGGCGCCCACCGGAGAGCCAGACCAGTACGGCTGGAGCGGGGTGTTCACGGCCTCCGGGGTGATTTTCTTCGCGTACATCGGCTTCGATGCGATCTCGACCACTGCGCAGGAAGCGAAGAACCCGCAGCGCGACATGCCGATCGGCATTCTCTCGAGCCTCGTCATCTGCACGTTGCTCTACGTGGCGGTCTCGGCGGTGCTCACCGGGATGGTGAACTACAAGCACCTGAACGTCGCTGCGCCGATCGCGCTGGCGCTCGATACCTATCCGCAGCTGCGCTGGTTCAGCGTTCCGGTCGACCTCGGCGCGATTCTCGGCATGACCTCGGTCATGCTGGTGATGACCATCGCGCAGGCGCGCATCTTCTACTCCATGGCGCAGGACGGGCTCCTGCCTCCGGTGTTCGGACGCATCCACGCCAAGTTCCGTACGCCGTCCGTCGGGACGGTCGTGACCGGCGTGAGTGCGGCGGTGATCGGCGGGCTGTTTCCGGTCGATCTGCTCGGCGAGCTGGTCTCGATCGGCACCCTCATGGCTTTCGTCACGGTCTGCATCGGCGTGCTGGTCTTGCGCTATACGCGCCCGGATCTCGAGCGGCCGTTCCGCGTTCCGGTGCCGTGGCTCACGTGCACCCTCGGGGCCGCGGTGTGCGGGTTCATGATCTACAAACTGCCCGGCAGCACCTGGGTGCGTCTGATCGTGTGGACGGCCATCGGCGTGCTGGTGTACGGTTTCTACGGCTATCGGCACAGCAAGCTGCGCACCAGGGTCGCCGAGCCCGTACGCTGAGCCGGCGGCGCCGGACTGCCCGCGATGCGCGCTCCGGCGCGCGCTCGGGCGTCACGGCACGCCAGGGTATTGACGATGGACACAGCGCAGATCCGCATCGTATTGGTAGAGCCTTCGCATCCGGGCAACATCGGCGCCGTGGCACGCGCCATGAAGAACATGGGCCTCGAGCAGCTCGTGTTGGTCAGCCCGCGCCAGTTCCCGGACCCGGAGGCCACGGCCCGAGCCTCAGGCGCCGATGACGTGCTCGCCAATGCGCGCGTGGTCGACTCGCTGTCCGCGGCGCTCGAGGGCTGCGGATTCGTCGCGGCCACCACCTCGCGCGAGCGCGATCAGTATTTCCGGGTCGCGGACGTGCGCGCGGCGGCCGAGCGGCTGCTGCAGGAAGCCCGTCGCGGTTCCGTGGCGGTGCTGTTCGGCTCCGAGCGCGCGGGGCTGACCAACGAGCAGCTCGAGGCCGCGCATCTGCTGGTGCGCATCCCCGCCAGCGCGACCTACCCCTCGCTCAATCTCGCCATGGCGGTGCAGATCGTCGCCTATGAGCTATTCCGGGCCGGCGGCGTGCGCATCGATCCGGCTCCCGCCGCCGGACCGCTCGCCGATCCGGGTGAGCTCGAGCGTCTGTACGAGCACTTCGCTCAGGTGCTCGAGGAAGTCGACTTCCGTGATCGCACCCAGAGCGGCACCCACCTGATGGGGCGCATCCGCCGCTTCCTGCAGCGCGCCGAGCTCGATCGCAACGAGGTCAATATCCTGCGCGGCTTCCTCACCGCCGTTCAGCGGCGCCGGCGGCGCGCCGGGGAGCGCGAGGACCCCTGAGAGCGGCTCCCGCGGCACGCCTCGCCCATACGGCGCGGGCGCGCTTTGCGAGCGCCGAACGTGATGCGCTTCTCGGTCGGTCGGCGGGGAGTTTCGCTAGGGTGATGCGGCCTGCGCACGCTCGATGCGAGTCCGCGGCGGCCGCCGGGCGGCGGCCGGACCGGCCGCTGCAGTGCGCACCGCGGAGGTCTCGTGTCTCATCCACCCCGCCTTTCCCCCGCCGCACGGCGCTGGCCCGCGGCTGTCCTGGTGGTTCTGTTCGCGCTTGCCGCGTCCCTTCTGCCGCGCGTCTCGGCGGCCGCTCCGCGCTTCGCCATGGCGCTGCGCGCGGGCACTCCCGGGGTCGGATTGGATCTGGACTGGGGCCTCTCGCGACAGTGGGGTGTGCGTCTCGGCTACAGTGGATTCGGTATCAATCATTCCCTGAGCACGAGCGACGTCGACTACCACGGCCGGCTCAAGCTCGGCATCGCCAGCGCGCTGCTCGACTGGTACCCGTTCAGAGGCGTCTTTCACCTCACTGCCGGCGTCGCGTATGACGGCACCAAGCTCGACGTCGTCGGCCAGCCGGCTCAGGGCGCGTACACGCTGAACGGTAACACCTACACCACGCAGCAGATTGGCTCGCTCACGGGAGAGGCGAAGTTCGCGCATGCCGTCGGGCCTTATGTGGGTTTCGGCTGGGGCAATCCGGCCGGGCGGAGCGGCCGGGTGCATTTCCTGTTCGACATCGGCGCGATTTACGGCGGCGCACCGCAGGTGACGCTCACGGCACAGTGCGGCCCGGCCGCCCCGCCGGGCAGTCCGTTGTGCGCAGCGGCGCAGAGCGACTTGCGGGCCGAGCGGCAGCGGCTGCAGCACAAGCTCGACGTCCTCGGCTGGTATCCGGTGGTCAACCTCGGGATCGCCGTGCGGTTCTGACCGGATCGACGCGCCGGGGCCTCAGTTTCCCGAGGCCAACCTCAGCGCGATCGTGTACGGGCGGCCATTCACGGAGTGCAGCACCAGGCGATAGCTGCCGGCGGGCAGATGCAGGCCGGGCTGCGCCGGCGGCAGCGTGATGCTCGCGCGCGCCCCGACTTTCGCGGTGATGCCCGCATAGCCCGGTCCGAATTGGTTGTATTGGTAATCATTGACGAACGCGCTCGGCGGCAGCGCCGCCAGGGCGGCCCCATCCCAGTGCTCCACCGCGACGTTCGCCGGTCCGTACAGGTCCGCGCGCACCACGTTCTCCGGCGCCGCCGGCGTGCCGGCGTCCAGATAGGCGGTGAAGCGCACGCTGCCGTCGGAATTCAACTGGCCGGCCGAGAGGCTGATGTGATGCGCGGCGGGGCTGACCGGACCGCCGTGAAACGGCGTCAGCACCGAGCCGCGGTAGTAGTTGTAGGTCAGCACGACGAACAGCACCGTGGCCGCGCCGCTGATCAGGCTCCAGCGCCTGAGCCGGGGCGCGGGCCAAGGGCCGCTGCCGAACCACTGGAACCATCGCGCGCTCGCGAGCTGCGGATGCCGTCGGAGCAGCCAGGCGTCGATCGAGTATGCGCCGGCGCCGGCCAGGAACAGCGCCACGCCCATGCCGAAGTTGGCCGACGCCATGGTCCACTCGTCGATGCACGTCGCGCCCTGCCAGCCGAACAGCAGCATCAGCACGAAGCTGAGCCCGACCGTGACCAGCGCCGAGAGGCGGGTCATGAAGCCGAACAGCAGGAACAGTCCGAAGATCAGCTCCGCGGCGCTGAACACGATCACCCCGGCGTACAGCAGGGCGAAGTGGTGCAGCAGGTAGTCGACCACGTGGCCCATGCCGAGGATCGCCCCCGGCATGGCCGTCTGGAATTTGTTGGCCATCCAGCTGTGCGCGTGCGGATCAAGCTTCGCGGGGGCGTAGATGAAGCGGCGGCTGCCGCCGCCCCAGTAGATCCAGCCCTGCACGAAGCGCACCGCGAGCAGCGCCAGCGCGAGCTGGCGCCACAGGCCGGATGTGTCCGCGGCCGGTTCGCGCGGGAGGGTCGGTGAAGTCATGGTGTTCTCCGCGGGAGGTTACCGATGGGCTGGGGTGCCTAGCGAACGCCAGCGGCGGGTTTGAACCCGTAGCGGGCGAAGATGCGTTGCGCCGCGGGTGAGCGCAGGAATGCGATCCAGGCGCGGCCGGCCCGCGGGTGCGGCGCACCGCGCACCACCGCAGCGGCGTAGACCGCCGTGACATTCTGGCTGGCCGGAATGTCCACGTGGCTGATCGGATGTCCGATCTGCTCCTGGAAGATCGCCTCGGACTTCCAGGTCACACCGGCATCGGCCAGCCCCTGCATCAGGAAGAGCGGGGTCTGACGGTGATGGATGTGGGTCAGGATCGTCCTGCCATCGGCAACCTTGCTCACGTACACGGTATGCGCCAGCGCCGGCCCGCCCGCCTTGATCAGGGCCAGCTTGATCTGCCGCGCCACGCCTTCCCAGGCCGGATTGGGCATCACCAGACGCACGTCGGGCTTGCCTAGGTCGGCCAGCCCTGCGATATGCGCCGGATTGCCGGCCGGCACCATGATGGTCAGGTCGTTGGTGACGTAGGGCACGGCGGGCGAGGCGAGCCGACCGGAGGCGATCTGGGCCTGCACTTTCTTCAGTCCCGCCGCGTACACGTCGGGTGCGATGGTGAAGGTGAGGTTGCCCGAGGTGAACGTGTTGCCCAGCTGCATCGCGCGAATCAGCAGACCGGGCGGCAGTGTCACGTAGAAGATCCGGCCGCGCAGCCGCGGATGCTCCGCCTCGAACGCCTTCACCAACGGTGCCATCGCGAAGTAGTAGTTGCCGCCGACGTAGATCACGAGCGCCGGATGGTTGAGGCTGCCGTGGAAGTCCGCCATGACGTCCACTTCGGGCACGGTGAACTGAAGTCCCTGGTTGAGCGCCGGGTTGTTCTCCCCGTGCGACCAGGGCGGGTAGAGCCGCTCGGCGTAGCGCGGGGGTGTCACCGGCTTGCCGAGGTCGGCGGCGCGGGCGGGCCCGCACAGGGTCGCGGCGAGCACACAGCCCGCCAGCCAAGTCATGCGCAGCGGATGCATCGAAGTTCTCCTCTGCCGCCGCGGCGCGGCCGGAGCCTCGCCGCGGCGGCCGGGTAGTTACATGCGCACCAGGGCGTAGCCGCGGTTCTGCATGATGATCACCGTGGACAGCGCCGAGAGCGCGACGTGGATGTCCGGGTTCACCTCGGCCGGGGTGAAGTGCATGTCGCCGAGCGCGTTGCCGCAGACCAGCAGATCGACGCCGGCCTTGCGCAGCGTGGCGATGAGCGCGAGGTTGGGGTTGGGATGGCCGAATTTCGCCTGGTAGGCCGCGGCGCTCAGCACGATCGGCGTGGCCGGTCCGTGGATGATCACGGCGAATTTCATGTGCTTCAGGGGCACGCCGGCGGCGGCGAAGATGTTGATCGTGCGCGCGATGTGATCGAGCCCCGGGTTGACCTTGGTGGCCTGCGGCTTGCCCTGGGTCAGATCGAACAGCGCTTTGTAAGTCGCGCCGGCGGACGGACGCACGACAACACCGGGCCAGGTGTGCTCCGGCCCATAGCCCTTGATCACCGGGTAGTGCCAGAAACCGCTCGCCGGGGCGGCGGCGAAGGCGGCGCCCACGGCGGTGAGGCCGAGTGCGAGTGTCGAGAGCAATGCGGTTCGAATCTTCATGGTCGCGTCCTGTGTGAGTGGGGATCAGTGCAGGCCGGCATGATTGAGCAGGTTCTAATATAAAGCAATTGCATCTTTGACGTAATCGAAATAGATATAATGCATCGCTTAGCGGCCCGGTGCCTTCATCGGGGCTGGAGAGGAGCGTGCGCCGGCCGCACAATGGCCCGATCACGCGGCCCTGACCGGCCGCCTCGCCGGCCCAGCGCGGGCTTCAGCAGCGATGAACGCAAACGACCTTATCTACCTCGACTATGCCGCCACCACACCCGTCGACCCATCCGTGATTGGCGCAATGACGCGCTCACTGGCGGAGGAGGCCGGCTGCGGCAACCCGTCCTCGCTGCATCCGTTCGGACGCCGCGCCGCCGAGCGCATCGAGGCGGCGCGCAGCGAGGTGGCCGCGCTGATCGGTGCGGCGGGCGAGGAGATCGTTTTCACCTCCGGGGCCACCGAGTCCGACAATCTCGCCGTCCTCGGGGCCGCGCGCGCCCAGGCCGATCGGGGGCGGCACCTAGTGAGCTCGCGCATCGAGCACAAGGCGGGACTCGATCCGTGCAAGCGCCTGGAGAAGGAGGGCTTTGCCGTCACACTCGTGGGGCCGGAGCGGACCGGACGGATCGATCCACGCGCGGTGGCCGAGGCGCTGCGCCCCGAGACCGTCCTGGTGTCGGTCATGTGGGTCAACAATGAGACCGGGGTCATCCAGGACGTCGCCGCAATCGGCGCGCTGTGCCGCGAGCGGGGCATCCTCTATCACACCGATGCGGCGCAGGCGGCCGGGAAGTTCCCGATCGCAGTGCACGATCTGCCGGTCGACCTGCTGTCCTTCACCGCGCACAAGCTCTATGGCCCGAAGGGCATCGGGGCGCTGTACGTTCGCGCGGGGGTGCGTGCGCGGCTCCTGCCGCTGCTGTTCGGCGGCGGGCAGGAGCGGGGGCTGCGACCGGGGACGCTGCCGACCCACCAGGTCATCGGCTTCGGGGCGGCCTGTGCGCTCGCCCGAGGGGCGCTCGGGAGCGAAGGGCCGCGCCTCACGGCATTGCGCGAGCGCCTCTGGGAGCAGCTGCGCGCGATCGGGGGCGTATACCTCAACGGCGAGGGCGCGGAGCGCGTGCCCGGCATTCTCAACGTGTCTTTCGAAGGCGTCGAAGGAGAGAGCCTGGTCAGCGCACTCGGGGAGCTCGCCCTCTCGACCGGATCGGCCTGCAGCTCCGCCTCGGGCGAGCCGTCCTACGTACTGCGCGCGCTCGGGCGGGACACCGAGCTGGCGCAGAGCTCGCTGCGCTTCAGCTTCGGCCGCTTTACGTCGACGGACGATATCGACGCGGCCGCCCGGGCCGTGCGGCGCGAGGTCGAGCGCCTGCGCGCATTGTCGCCCGCAACGGAACGGCCGACGGTCTCGGCCGGCGACGAGGTGGTCGGCGAAGCCGGCGGTCCGGGTCGCGAGGTGTGGATCCGTTTCCGGCTGCAGGTCCGCGCCGGACGGGTCAGCAGCGTGACGCATCGGGTGTATGGATGCCCGCACACCCTGGCGGTAGCGGCGTGGCTCGCCGAGCGCCTGCCCGGCAGCACGCACGCTGCGCTCATTCCCGGCACCCCGGCGCAGTGGGCCGAGACGCTTGGGGTGCCCGCGGAGAAGCTCGGACGCCTGCTCACGCTCGAGGATGCGCTTCGCGACTGCCAGCGGCGCTGGCCTGGGGTGTAGAATCATCCCTCGGGTCCTCTTTCGCTACCGCCATGGCCATCTCACTCACCGAATCCGCCGCACACCGGGTCCAGAACTTCCTCGCCGCCCGCGGGCACGGCCTCGGACTGCGCCTCGGGGTGCGCAAGACCGGCTGTTCCGGTTTCGCCTATGTCGTCAATTATGCCGATGAGCAGCACCCGGAGGACGTGGTCTTCGAGGACCGTGGGGTCAAAGTCTTCGTCGACCCGCAGAGCCTGCCGCTCATCGACGGCACGACCGTGGATTTCGTCAAGCAGGGGCTGAACGAGGCGTTCCGCTTCCGCAACCCGAACATCAAGGGCGAATGCGGCTGCGGCGAGAGCTTCTCGGTCTGACCGGCGCGCGCCGCCGGCGGCGTTCGGGGGCGGAATTCCGTAAAAAACGTGTCCAATCCGCCACTTCGACGCGGCGCGCCAAATTGCCTCCCGGCAGGATCACCGGGTAGACTGTAACGCTTGATGCCGGTCCGCCGGCCGTCCCCGCGGGGACGGGCGGTAGCGGCATATTCCGTTCAGCATTCAGCTCCCGAAAGGTCAATCCGAATGGCGCTCGAGCGCACTTTGTCCATCGTCAAACCCGACGGCGTCGCCCGCAATCTCATTGGCGAGGTGTATCGCCGGTTCGAAACGGCAGGCCTCGCCATCATCGCCGCCCGCATGATGCGGCTGTCCGAGCGCGAGGCGGAGGGCTTTTACGCCGTGCACCGCGAACGGCCCTTCTTCAAGGACCTGGTGCGCTACATGACCTCCGGACCGGTCATGGTGCAGGTGCTCGAGGGCGAAAATGCGATCGCGCGCCACCGCGAAATCATGGGCGCCACCGATCCGAAGAAAGCCGCACCCGGAACCATCCGCGCCGACCTCGCCGAGAGCATCGAGCGCAACGTGGTGCACGGGTCCGACGCCGCCGATACCGCCGCCCGCGAGATCGCCTATTTCTTCAGCGTCACGGAGCTGCAGCCCCGCGGCTGAGGCTGCCTCGAAGCCCATGAGCGAGCCCGCCACGACCACGAATCTGCTGGGACTGCCCCGCAGCGAGCTCGAGCAGTTCGTGGCGCAGCTCGGCAGCAAGCCGTTTCGGGCGCGCCAGCTGATGCAGTGGGTGTACAAGCGCGCCGAGCCGTCGTTCGAGCGCATGACCGACCTCGCCAAGTCGTTCCGCGCCGAGCTCGCGGCGCGCGCCTGCGTGCGTGCGCCCGAGATCATCACCGAGCAGCGCTCCGCCGACGGCACGCGCAAGTGGCTGCTGCGGGCCGACGGCAGCCAGGCGTTCGAGATGGTCTACATCCCGGAGCCCGATCGGGCGACGCTGTGCATCTCCTCGCAGGTCGGCTGCGCACTCGACTGTGCGTTCTGCTCGACCGCCCAGCAGGGCTTCAACCGCAATCTGACCACCGCCGAGATCGTTGGTCAGGTGTGGCTGGCGAACCGCGAGCTCGCCGGCACCGTCGCCGACCTCGCCCGCGAGCGAGCCGTCACCAACGTGGTGCTGATGGGCATGGGCGAGCCGCTCGCCAACTTCCGCAACGTCGTCCCGGCGCTCGACATCTTGCTCGATGACTTCGGGTTCGACCTGTCGCGGCGGCGAGTGACGCTGTCCACCTCGGGGCTGGTGCCGCAGATCTACAAGCTCGCCGAGCACAGCAACGTGGCGCTCGCCGTCTCGCTGCACGCGCCCGACGATGCTCTGCGCAACGAGCTGGTGCCGATCAATCGCAAGCACCCCATCGGCGAGCTGCTCGAGGCGTGCTGGCACTACATCGACGAGCGCAACGGCCGCAGCGTCACGTTCGAGTACGTTCTGCTCGAGGGCGTGAACGACTCGCGCGCGCAGGCACGCGCGCTGGCGAAGCTCCTGGCCGGCCATCCGGCCAAGGTCAATCTCATCCCGTTCAATCCGTTCCCCGGCTCGCGCTTCCGGCGCTCCGGCGGCGAGGCGGTGCAGGCATTTCGCGACGAGCTGCTGCGTCGCGGCGTGCTGGCCACGGTGCGCCGCACCCGCGGGGATGACATCGACGCGGCGTGCGGCCAGCTCGCCGGGCGGGTCATCGACCGCACCACTGTGCGCCTCGGCAGCCGCGCATTCGGCCTGGCGGTGCAGGCATGAGCAGCCGCGGCGCCTGGGCCGTGCGTGGCGCGCTCGCCGGCGCGTTCGGCCTCGTGGCCGCGCTCGTGCTCGCCGCCTGCAGCAACCCGCAGCTGGTGCGCGATCGCCACCAGGCGGCGGTATTCAACACCGAGCTCGGCATCGCCTACCTGCAGCGCGGGGAGCTCGCGGTCGCCAAACGCAAGCTCGATCGGGCGCTGCGCGAGAACCCCAACGATCCGAACGTGCACAGCGCGCGCGCGCTGCTGTTCGAGCGGCTCGGCCAGCCGGCGCGCGCCGACCGCGAGTTCCGCGCGGCGCTGCGCCTCGCGCCGCACAATCCGGATTACGAAAACGACTACGCCGTGTACCTGTGCAACGTTGGGCGTACCGCCGAGGGCGTCAAATACTTCCTCGAGGCCGCCCGCAATCCGCTCTACCTGACGCCGGCGGCGGCGTACAACAATGCGGGGGTCTGCCTGCGCGTGGCCCACCAGGATGCTGAGGCGGCCAAGATGTTCGCGGCGGCGCTTGCAGTGAGCCCGGGCTTCGAGCAGGCCGCCTGGCAGCTTGCCCATCTCGATTACAAGCAGGGGCGGCTCAAACAGGCGCACGCGCTGATCAGGAAGTTTCTGGCCGCCAACAGCGAGACGCCGGACATGCTGCTGCTTGCGGTGAAGGTCACGCGCGCCGAGGGCGATGCGCTCGCCGCACAGCTGTATGCGCGGCGCCTGCAACTCGATTTTCCCGACTCGGCGCAGGCACACGCACTGGCCGCTCTCGGGCGCAATCCGGGCTAGCGTGATGGCGGAAGAATCAGGCGGCGAGCCGCGCCGCGAGGCCGGCTGCGGCATCGGTGCGCGACTGCGCGGCGCGCGCGAGCGCGCCGGCTTGAGCATCGCGCAGGCGGCGCTGCGGCTGCACGTGTCGGGCGAGACGCTCGAGGCGCTCGAAGCCGAGCGGTTCGATGCCCTGGGCGCGCCGATCTATGTCAAGAGCTATCTCGGCCGCTACGCCGAGCTGCTCGGGGAGCCGGCCGCGCAGCTGCAGGAGCAGCTGGCGTCGGTCGCGGCCATCCCGGCGCCTGACCTGACGCGCGTGCCGCACGTCACCGCCGGGGAAGACCGCTATGGCGCGCTGGCCGCCGGGGTGATCATGACGGTCCTCGTGCTCGCCGTGGCCGCGCTGGTGTGGTGGGGCTGGTCGCGCATCCACAGAGGTCAGGCGGTGACGGCTCTCGCGCCGCCGACTGCGCCGCAGCGGCCTCTTGTGCACGGCGCGCAGCCCGCCGAGCGCGCGCCTCCCGCGGCTGTGCCGGGTGCTGCCGGCGGGGTGCCAGAGCTGGCGCCGGCCACGGCGGCGGCGACGGTGCAGGGCGGTGTGCGCGTCACACTGAGCTTTCCAGCCGCGAGCTGGGTCGGGGTGAGTGATGCTGCGGGGCACCATCTGTACCGCGGCATGGTGCCGGGCGGTGTGAGCAAGACCTTTACCGGCCCTGCGCCGCTGCACGTGGTGCTCGGCTACGCCGACGGCGTGACGCTCACGGTGAACGGGCATGCCGCCTCGTTCGCGCCGTACGTGGGACGGGACCATGCCGTGTCGATCGCTGTCGCCGCAAACGGGCGGATCTCGCCCGCTCCGCGGCACGCTGGAGGATGAGTTGACCGAACAGATCCAACCCGTGCGTGGCATGAACGATGTACTGCCTGGGGAGATCATCGCCTGGCAGACCATCGAGCGCGCTGCGCGGGAGTTGCTGGGCGACTACGGCTATCAGGAGATCCGCGTGCCGGTGCTCGAGCGCACGGAGCTGTTCAAGCGCGCGATCGGCGAGTACACCGACGTGGTCGAGAAGGAGATGTACACCTTCACCGACCAGGGCGGAGAGAGCCTGACGCTGCGCCCGGAAGGCACGGCGGGCGTCATGCGCGCGCTCATCTCCAACGGTATGCTGCGCGGCCAGCGGCACAAGCTCTGGTGCGCCGGGCCGATGTTTCGCCACGAGCGGCCGCAGAAGGGCCGCTACCGGCAGTTCCACCAGATCAGCGTCGAGGCGGTGGGGTTTCCCGGGCCGGACGTCGACGTGGAGCTGATCGCGCTCGCCGCGCGCCTGTGGCGGCGGCTGGGTATCGCGCGGGTGCGTCTGGAGATCAATTCCCTCGGCACGCCCGAGGCGCGGCGCGCGTACCGGGAGAAGCTGGTCGAGTATCTGCGCGCGCATCATGGACAGCTCGATGCCGACAGCCGGCGCCGCCTGGAGGGCAATCCGCTGCGCGTGCTCGACAGCAAGAACCCCGAGATGCGCGCCCTGATCGACGCCGCGCCGGTGCTGACCGATCACCTCGATCCTGAGTCGCAGGCCCACTTTCAAGCCCTGTGCGCCGCGCTCGAGGCGCTCGGTATCCCCTTTCGCGTCAATCCGCGCCTCGTGCGCGGCCTCGACTACTACAGCCGTACGGTGTTCGAATGGATCACCGACGCGCTCGGCGCCCAGGATGCCGTATGCTCCGGCGGGCGCTACGACGGGCTGATCAGCCAGTTGGGCGGCGAGAGTACCCCCGGAATCGGCTTTGCCATGGGGATCGAGCGGCTGGTTGCGCTGCTCACGCAGGCGGGACCGCCGGCTGCGTCCCCGGCCGCGGATGTTTATATTGTCGTCAGCGGCGAGCGCGCCTCGGCGTTCGGCCTCGAGCTCGCCGAGCAGCTGCGCGATGCGCTGCCCGGCCGGCGGTTCGAGCTCAATCTCGGCGGCGGGAATTTCAAGGCGCAGTTCCGCCGCGCCGACCGCAGCGGCGCAGCGCTGGCGCTGATCCTGGGAGACGACGAACTGGCGCGTGGCGTGGCGGCCTTGAAACCTTTGCGCCGGGATGCCGGTCAGAGCGAGAGTCCGCTGCCCGATCTGGCCGCGGCGATCGAAACGGCTCTGGCCGCTACCGCCGTGCACACCTGAATTCGAGGAGGGGTCGTGGACAGCTATCTTGATGAACGTGAGAAGTGGGAAGCGCTGCTGGCGTGGCTGCGCACCAATGGGCCGGCCATGCTCGTCGGCGTGGCGATCGCCGCGCTCGGCCTGGGCGGCTACCGCTGGTGGCAGGGGCACGTCGACGGGCGTGACTTGGCCGCCAGCCAGCTGTATGCGCAGATGCAGAACGCCTTCGCCAAGGGCAACCAGGCCGGCGCGTTCGGCCTGGCCGGGAAGATCGAGCGGCAGTACGCGGACACTCCGTACGCCGATCAGGCCCGGCTCGCCTCCGCCGGTGTGTTCGTGCAGACCGGGCACCTCAGCCGCGCGGCCGGCGAACTCAGCGCGGTGATGCAGCACCCGCACGACCCTATCCTCGGGCTGATCGCGCGGCTGCGCCTGGCGCGCGTGCAGATCGCGCTGCATCAACCGAAGCTGGCGCTCGCGACGCTCGGGGCGGTCGATCCGGGCGCCTTTGCGCCGCGCTATGCGGTCGTGCGCGGGGATGCGTATTACGCCCTCGGCGAGAAGCGCGAGGCGCTCGCCCAGTACCGGCTCGCGCGCGCGAGCGATCCGGGCGGGGAGACCAACCAGCATCTGCTGGCCCTCGAGATTTCCGACCTGGCCGCCAATCTGCCCGGTGAGTCCGCCAAAGCCCCCGCTGCGCACGCGGCGGCGGGCGCGGCCGCGCCGGCGGGCGCCAAGTAAGGCCGGCCGAACCGAATACCGAGCGGGATGAGACTCTTGCACACGAAAACCAAGCGATCGATGCGATTCTGGGCCGCGGCGCTCGCGGCAACCTGGCTGCTGGCCGCCTGCTCGCACAAGGAGGTGGATCAGCCGGCCAAGCTCGCGCCCATCAAGGCCACGCTGCGCGTGCGCAAGATCTGGACCGCGTCGGTCGGCGGCTTCCATCTGTTCAATTTCTGGGGCTTCGGCGATTCGAAGACGCGGGCGCTGCTGCTCGGCCTGCGGCTCGTGGTGCAAGGTGAGCGTCTCTTCGCTTCGGGGCACGACGGTGTGGTCGCCGCCTTCAATGCGCGCAACGGCCGGCAGCTGTGGCGCACCGACACCCACATCCCGTTCGGCGGGGGCCCGGCGCTGTACGGCAAGCTCATGGTGCTCGGCGCCACCGACGGACAGGTCGTCGCGCTCGATGCGGACACGGGCAAGGTGCTCTGGACGGTGCGCCTGCCCGATGCGGTGATCTCCTCGCCCGGGGTCTCCGCGCGCCTGATCGCCGTGCGCACCATCGACGGCGTGCTGCACGCGCTCTCGCCCAAGAACGGCCACGAGCTGTGGGAGACTCAGCAGCACATGCCCTCTCTGTCGCTGCGCGGCGCGGCGATCCCGGTGATCGCCGATCACATGGTGATCAGCGGCTTCGCCAACGGCAAGGTCCTGGCGGTGAACGAGTCCGACGGCTCACAGATGTGGCTCGCGACGGTGTCGCAGCCGACCGGACGTACCGCGATAGAGCGTCTCGCTGACGTTCACGGGGCGGTGATCGTCGCCGGCAAGGACGTCTATACGGTGGGCTATCACGGCACGGTCGACATGCTGGCGCTGCAGAGCGGCCAGCCTTGGTGGTCGCACAAAGCCTCCAGCTTCCGCGGCCTCGCACTCGGCGAGCACGCCGTTTACATGTCGACCGCGGATGGCGCGGTGGAGGCGCTGAACCGCAAGAACGGCGCCGTGATCTGGCGCCAGCCGGCGTTGCGCTACCGCTCGTTGACGCAGCCGGCCGTCAGTGATGATGCGGTGATCGTCGCGGACTACCAGGGCTATGTGCACTGGCTGAACAAGCGCACCGGGGCGTTCGAGGCGCGGGCCGAGACGGGCGGAGTGCGCGTGTCGAATCCACCGGTGGTGATCGGCAACGAGGTCGTTGTGATCAACGACGTCGGGGACATCACCGCCTTCCGCGTCTCGCCGCGTCGCTGAGGCTGGACGGACGCAGCGCGCATGCTGCCGGTTGTTGCCCTGGTTGGACGGCCGAACGTCGGCAAGTCCACGCTGTTCAACGTGCTCACCGGTACGCGGGACGCGATCGTCGCCGACGTGCCCGGCCTGACCCGTGACCGCCAGTACGGCTTCGGCAAGGTCGGGCCCGTGCCGTGCGTCGTGGTGGACACGGGCGGGCTGGTCGAGAACCCGAGCGGGATCGAGGCGCAGATGCGCGCCCAGACCGAGCGGGCCGTGCAGGAGGCCGACCGCCTGGTGTTCGTGGTCGATGCGCGCGCCGGCCTGACGCCGCAGGATCACTTCGTGGCCCGCGAGCTGCGCCGTTGCGGCAAGCCGGTGACGCTCGCGCTGAACAAGGCCGAGGGTCTGGATTCGGAGATCGTCGGGGCGGAGTTCCACGCGCTCGGTTTCGGCGAGCCGCTCGGCATTTCCGCGAGCCACGGCCAGGGCTGCGAGTCGCTCATGGAGCAGGTGCTGTGCGGCCTGGAGCCGGCGGCGGGCGCGGAGCAGGACGCCGATGCGGTGCGCATCGCCGTCATCGGCCGCCCCAACGTCGGCAAGTCGACTCTGGTCAACCGGCTGCTCGGGGAGGAGCGTGTGATCGCGAGCGATCAGCCGGGCACGACCCGCGACAGCATTCTCGTGCCCTTCGAGCGCGATGGGCGGCGCTTTCTGCTGATCGATACGGCCGGCGTGCGCCGCCGCGCGCGCGTCGAG
Organism: Pseudomonadota bacterium; assembly: GCA_021792555.1. GTDB lineage: Bacteria > Pseudomonadota > Gammaproteobacteria > Steroidobacterales > Steroidobacteraceae > 13-2-20CM-66-19. The sequence continues at coordinate 11,339 of JAJYUL010000040.1, read as the reverse complement.
GACGCGATCGAGCGCGCCAGCGTCGCCAAGACGCTGCAGGCCATCGACGAGGCCCATGTGGTCATTCTGGTGCTCGACGCCCATGACACGGTGGCCGAGCAGGATGCGAGCGTGCTCGGCATCGCCCTTCAGCGTGGGCGGGCGCTGATCATCGCGGTCAACAAGTGGGACGGCATCGCGCCGGAGCAGCGCGAGGACATTCACCGCCAACTCGCGCTGAAGCTTGATTTCGTGCCGTTCGCACCCTTGCATTTCATCTCGGCGCGCCACGGCACGGGCGTGGGCGAGCTCGTGCACTCCACGCTGCGCGCCTACGATGCGGCCATGCGTGAGATGCCGACCCGTGAGCTGACCCGCACGCTAGAGCACGCCATCACGGTCCATCAGCCGCCGCTCGTGCACGGCCGGCGCATCAAGCTGCGCTATGCGCACCAGGGCGGACGCAATCCACCGCGCGTCGTGATCCACGGCAACCAGACGGCCTCCGTGCCGGGGGCTTATACGCGCTATCTCACCAATGTGTTCCGCAAGCGGTTCGATCTGTTCGCGACGCCGGTGGTGATCGAGTACCGGACGGATCAGAATCCCTACGACAAGCCCGGCAAACGCATGCGCTCGGCGCCCGCGCCGAGGCGCGGGCGCGCGCGCGCGCGCTCCCGGCGCTGAACGGCCCGCGGGCGCCGTTGTTCAGAAGGCGTTCAGGCCGGTCAGCGCCCGCCCGACCGAGAGCTGATGGATGGTCTCGGTGCCTTCGTAGGTGATGACGCTCTCGAGATTCAGCATGTGGCGGATGGGCGCGTACTCGGCGCTGATGCCGGCGCCGCCGAGCAGGTCGCGGCACTCGCGTGCGACCTCGAGTGCCGCGCGGCAGTTGTTCCATTTGGCGAGGGACACCTGGATCGGATCGAGCGCGCCGCGATCCTTCAGCCGGCCGAGCTGGTGTGCCATGAGCTGCGCGCCGGCGATCTTGCGGGCCATTTCGGCGAGACGGATCTGCACCGCCTGGTTCTGCGCGAGCGGGCGGCCGAACAGCTCGCGCCCGCCGGTGTAATCGAGCAGCTGCGCCAGGCACGCCTGCGCCGCGCCGACGACTCCCCAGGCGATGCCGTAGCGGGCCTGCGTCAGACAGGACAGCGGCCCCTTCAAGCCCACCACGCCCGGGAGCACGTTCTCCGGCGGCACCGCCACGTCGTCGAAGAACAGCGCCGAGGTCACCGAGGCGCGCAGGGAGAACTTGCGCTCGATCAGCTGCGCGGTGAAGCCGCGCGTGCCCTTGTCGATGAGAAAGCCGCGGATGCCGTCGTCGGTCTGCGCCCAGACCACCGCCACATCGGCGATCGAGCCGTTGGTGATCCACATCTTCGAGCCGTTCAGGACCCAGTCGCGGCCCCGCTGGCGCGCGTGCGTCTTCATGTTGGCGGGGTCGGAGCCGCCCTGCGGCTCGGTGAGCCCGAAGCAGCCGATGAGTTCCCCCCGGGCCATGCCCGGGAGGTATTTTTCCTTCTGCTCGGGCGAGCCATAGGTGTGAATGGGGTACATGCACAGCGAGGACTGCACCGAGACGAAGCTGCGGATGCCTGAATCGCCCCGCTCGAGCTCCTGGCAGATAAGCCCGTAGCAGACCGCGTTGAGGTCCGCGCAGCCGTATCCGCTCAGCGAGGAGCCGAGCAGTCCGAGCGCGGCGAGTTCGGGGACGAGCTCGCGCGGGAAGCGGTGCTCCTCGAAGCATTCGCGGATGATGGGCAGCACGCGCTCATCGACGAGCCGGCGCACCGAGTCCTGTACCATGCGCTCCTCTTCGGTGAGCGAGTCGCGCAGAGCGAACAGATCGAGGGGGTCGAGAGTGGGTTTGGTCAATGCAATCAACTCCCATGAAACCAGGCTGGACTGCGGCGCTGCCGCCGGAGCGGCGGGCGCGCGGCGCGATGATACCCTACTCGACGGTAGGGTATCGGCGGGGCGCCCGCAGCCCCTTGCCGTGGGGTTGAGCGTGACGAATCATTATGAGAAAACAATGACTTGCGGTCGCGCGGAGGGAATCGGCGCCCGGTCCGGCCGTTTCGGCCGCGGGGCGGACCTGGGCGCGGCGCCTTGACGGCCGCCGCGGTCAAGGGGCCGGACGGCAAGCGGCGCTGCCGCTGGTGCGTCGCGACGCCCGAGTACACCGCTTATCACGACGCCGAGTGGGGCTTCCCGGTCGGCGACGACCGGCGGCTGTTCGAGAAGCTCAGCCTCGAGGGCTTCCAGGCCGGATTGAGCTGGCGGACCATCCTCGCCAAGCGGGAGCGCTTCCGTACGGTGTTCCACCACTTTGATTACGAGCGGATCGCCCGCTTCGGCGCGCGCGACGTCGAGCGGCTGCTGCGGGACTCGGGCATCGTGCGGCACCGCGGCAAGATCGAAGCGGTGATCCACAACGCCCGCTGCGCGCAGGAGCTGATCGCTCGCGAAGGCTCGCTCGCGGCATTCATCTGGCGATACGAGGCCGAGCCCGGACGCCGCCGCGCCCCGAGCACGGCGCCCACCTCGCCCGAATCGGTCGCGCTCTCCAAGGCGCTGAAGCGGCTCGGCTGGCGGTTCGTCGGCCCCACCACCGTTTACGCGTTCATGCAGGCGATGGGTCTGGTCAACGACCATGCGCACGGCTGCGTGATCCGGGCAGACGCCGAGCGCGCCCGCGAGCGCTTCAGGCGCCCGGCGGCCCCAGCACCGGCGAAGCGCGCGGCCTTCGCTCGTCCGCCTCGCGCCCGCCAACGCTGACGGTACCTTTCGAGGCGCTTGACCGGCTTGGCCGTGGATATTAGTTTACCGAATAGTTAATTAACCAGACGGTTTATAAATGGATGCTCTCAGCAGGACCTTCCAGGCCCTGGCCGATCCGACGCGACGGGGGATCCTCGCGCGGCTCATGAGCGGCGAGGCGACGGTGAGCGAGCTGGCCGAGCCGTTCGAGATGAGCCTGCCGGCCGTCTCGAAACATCTGAAGGTGCTTGAGCGCGCCGGTCTGATCTGCCGCGGACGCGATGCCCAGTTCCGGCCCGCGCGGATCGTGCCCAAGGGACTGAAGAGCGTCGATGAGTGGATCGAGACTTACCGCAGCCTCTGGAACGAGCGGCTCGAGCGCCTCGAGAGCTACCTGCGGGAGATGCAAAGCGGCGCGGCGCCCGCCCCGGGGGTCACGAGCGGCGCCAAACGCCGCAAGTGAGTGACCAACAAGTCCTCTGGAGGTCATCATGTCGGATCACAATGCGGAGCACGGCTCCTTTCTCGTCGAGCGTCTGATCGACGCGCCGCCCGCGCAGGTGTACGCGGCCTTCGCCACGGCCGAAGGCAAGGCGCGTTGGTTCAGCGCTCCGCAGACCGAGGTGCTGGCTCGGGCCTTCGATTTCCGGGTCGGCGGACACGAGCGCCTCCACTGCCGCTGGCAGGAGGGTGCGCACCGCAACCGTCCCGCGGTGCGCACCACCGATTTTCGCGCCCAATACCTGGACATCGTGCCGCAGCGGCGCATCGTCTACGTCTACGAGATGTATCTCGAGGAGCTGAAGATCTCCGTATCGCTCGTCACCGTGGAGTTCCGTCCCCATGAGGGGTGTACGCGGCTCATCATCACCGAGCAGGGGGTGTTCCTGAACGGTTACCAAGACGAAGGCGCGCGGGAGGAGGGCACGAACGGGCTGGTGGATCAACTCGCGGCCTCGCTCCCGGCGAAAGATCAGCGCATCCACAGCCGCGAAATCACGCTCACGCGGATGCTCGCGGCGCCCAGAGAACTGGTCTTTCGGGCCTGGACGGATCCTGAGCACCTCGCGCGGTGGTTCGGTCCGGCGGGATTCACCGTGCCGCAATGCCAGCTCGATGCGCGCGTCGGCGGCAAATGGAGGCTCACCATGCGCGCCAACGACGAACTTGCGGCCATGATCGGTCGCGATCACCCTGCCGGCGGCGAGTACCTCGAGGTCGAGAGGCCCTCGCGGCTGGTCTTCACCAACAACGCGCTCGATGCGGCCGGCAATGTCACTCTCGAGGGACTCACCACGGTTACCTTCGAAGATATCGGCGGAAGAACGAGAATGACCTTGCGCACCCGCGCCACCGGGGCCGGTGAGCTTGTGACGGCCATGCTGGCCGGCATGGAGCAGGGCTGGAGCGAGAGCCTGCTGAAACTGGGCCGCGCTGTGGCGGGAGGAGGGCCGACCGGAACGCTATAACGTCAAACAGAATTGCTCAATTTCAGTAGTTTGGTCAGCTATCTGTGTGCCAAAAAGCCCCGCCCGGCCTCGGCGCGCGGCACCTCGCCGACATGCGCGAACTGCTCCGCCGCATGGTGCTCAACAGCCTGCTCGACAGTGCGGACCTCACGAAAACAATCATGCGCTCCCCATGACGGATCGGCAGCGGCATGCTCTGCCGCCCGCGTACGATGTGCTGCCTTCGGGATAGGCGCTCGGAATCAAACAGCTGCGCGTGGGTCTCAAGGCGGGGGCACAACCGTGGAGAGCACCCTTTCGACGCCCCGCCTGTTCTCCCTCTCGAGGGATGACGCACTGCACGATGTGAGTATGATCTCCGAGGTAGCCAGCGGCTGGAAGGAACACTTCCGCGCGAGCGGCGTGACGGCCGGGGATATCGGATAGTACGCGCAGCAGATCGACCGCCCTCTGCTGCGCGATCAGCGGGAAACGCAGCGCTTCCGATCGCGGGCAACTGGGCTTGCAGTGGCACATTGCGACTTCCTGTACGTGCCGTCACGGTTCTCGCCACGCGACCGCTTGGCGTGTGACGTCGTCGTTACCGTTGCGTGACGCCGGCATGAAAGCATCTCAGGCGGCGGTCGCGCTAATTCGCTTGATTGCGCAGCCTGATTTGCTAACGTGAGCGCGCGCGGGCAGTCCGCCCGTCGATCGATGCGGCGTCGTCAGCCGCGCTGAGGAGCCGACCAGAGATGCAGCCGACGGTGGACAGGCACTTCATGCTCGCGTCCGATTTCGATCAGACGTTGAGCTACAACGATTCCGGTCACGTGCTCGCGCAGCTGCTCGGGGTGGGGGATTTCGAGCACAAGGTCGCCGGCCTGGCGCGCAGTAATCTCGTGCAGCAGGGCGGAGAGCTCGCCTACCTGATCCGGCACGATCCGGATTTCCGCGGCGTGCGGCGCGAGCATTTGATCGAGGCCGGAAAGCGCGTGCGGCTGAAGAGTGCGCTGCCGGCACTGGTCAACGTGCTGCACAACGGTATCGGGACGGAGCGGTTCTCGTTCTTCGTGGTGTCCGCCGCGCCGCGCGAAGTGGTGGTCTCGGCGCTCGAGGGTATCGTTCCGCCCGAGAACATCTATGGCACGGAATTCGAATACGATTGCGGCTCGGGCGAGGTCAGCAGCATCCGGCGAGTCGTGGCCGGCTACGGCAAGGTCGCCGTGATCGACGAGCTCAGCCGCGAGCATGAAATTCCGGCCGACCGCATCATTTATGTCGGCGACGGGAGCTCGGACGTGCATGTGATGCTGCATGTCAACAATGGGGACGGCTTCACCATCGCCGTATCGGAGAACCGCCAGCTCGCGCGCATCGCCCGCTGCACCGTGCTGAGCGACAATGCGTGCAGCGTGCTGGTGCCGGTGCTCGATCAGGTGCTCGGCATGCGCACCGCCGAGATCCGCAGGGTGCTGGAAGCCAACGGCTTGAGGCTCGAGGATTGGGAGAAGGCGCGCACCGATCGCGTGCTGCTGCGGGAGACGCCGGCGCCGCCGGCGGCCGCCTGATGACGGCCGCGGCGATCCCGGTCAGCGAGGCGCTCGGCTGGACGGCGACGGCAGTGTTCGTGGCGTCGTATTTTTTCTCCAGGGCCACCGTGCTGCGCGGTCTGCAGATGTTCGGCTCGGCGCTCTGGATCCTCTACGGCGTGTGGATTGCGGCTGCGCCGGTCATCGTGGCGAACGTGCTGGTGTTTTGCGCGGCGGCGTGGACACTGATGCGCGGCCGCATGCGCGCGCACCGCACCGCCGAGCCGATTCTCGGAGAGCTTGCGCCGGAGGAACTCGGAGTTTAGCGGGCGCCGAGCGCAGCGCGGCGGCGCGCCCTCATTCGGGTGTCGTCTGCAGCACCGGCGTTTCGGGCACTGCTTGGCGGCTTCTGCGCAAGACGCCGAGATAATAGGTGAGGTAGTACGCGATGACGGCGCCGGTGAGCGCGAGCGTCAGTGGGTTTGATTGTTCCGCGATGGCGAGTCCGGCCGGGCCGGCGGAAAAGGCCTGCATGTCATGGGAGAACAGCAGCGCGTCATAGACGAGGCGGCCGAGAAACAATGCCGTCACGCTCAGGCCGATGTAGGTGTGCGGCGTGTAGAAGCGTCCCTCGGAGGTGCTCTGGAATTGCGTGTGCCGCAGTCCGAGGAGTCCGAGCAGCGCGCCGCAGGCGGCGCCCGCGAGTACAGCGCCCAATGCCCACAGATTAGGACTCGCGCCGAGCACCAGGATGCCGATGAGCGCGAGCAGCGTGATACGCACCGTCATCCGCCGGGGTTGCACGCGCTGGCGGCCGAACGAGCGGCGCATGCGGATGTAGATGCGCCAGAGGATGAACAGGACGACCAGGACAGGGACGATGTAATGCGCGTGCATGGCGAGCTCGGACCGGGGTTCGGACACTGCGTTTACTCCCACTCGATGGTCGCCGGCGGCTTGCCGCTGATGTCGTAGACGACGCGCGAAATACCCGCCACTTCGTTGACGATCCGCCGCGAGACCAGGTCGAGGAATTCGTACGGCAGCCGCGCCCAGTGCGCGGTCATGAAATCGATCGTTTCCACAGCACGCAGCGCGACCACGTAATCGTAGCGCCTGCCGTCGCCCATCACGCCGACCGAGCGCACCGGCAGGAACACCGCGAATGCCTGGCTGGTGCGGTCGTAGAGCTCGTGGCGGCGCAGCTCATCGATGAATATCGCGTCCGCCTGGCGCAGCAGTTCGGCGTACTCCTTGCGCACTTCCCCAAGGATGCGCACGCCGAGCCCGGGGCCGGGGAAGGGGTGCCGGTAGACCATCGCGCGAGGCAGGCCGAGCTCGATGCCGAGACGGCGCACCTCGTCCTTGAACAGCTCGCGCAGCGGTTCGACGAGCTGCAGGTGCATCTTCTCCGGCAGCCCGCCGACGTTGTGATGGGACTTGATGACGTGCGCCTTGCCCGTGCGGGCGCCGGCCGATTCGATGACGTCCGGATAGATCGTGCCCTGGGCGAGGAAGGCGACGCCAGTGAGCCGCTGCGCCTGCTCATCGAACACCTCAACGAAGGTTCGGCCGATGATCTTGCGCTTCGCTTCGGGGTCCGTGACGCCCGCGAGCGCAGTGAGGAAGCGCTGCTCGGCGTCCACGCGGATGACGTGCACGCCGAGGTGCTCGGCAAAGGTGTCCATCACCTGGTCTCCTTCGCCGAGCCGCAGCAGTCCGTGGTCGACGAATACGCACACCAGCTGATCGCCGATGGCCCGATGCAGCAGGGCCGCGACCACCGAGGAGTCGACCCCGCCGGACAGCCCGAGCAGCACCTTGCCGCCGCCGACCTGCGCGCGCACCCGCTCGATCGCATCCTCGATGATGTTGCCGGTGCTCCACAGCGCCGCGCAACCGCAGATCTCGCGCACGAAACGCTCAAGGAGCCGCGCCCCCTGGGTGGTGTGCGTCACTTCCGGATGGAATTGCACGCCGTAGAAGTGACGCTGCTCGTCGCACATGGCGGCAAAGGGAATCGAGCCGGTGGCGGCGAAGCCGGTGAATCCTTCCGGCAGCGCGCCCACCCGGTCGCCGTGGCTCATCCACACATCGAGCACGGGCCGGCCGCTGCCGTCGCGCCGGTCCTCGATGCCATCGAGCAGGCGGCACGGAGCGGTGAGCGTCACTTCCGCGTAGCCGAATTCGCGCTCGGTGGAGCCGATGACCCGTCCGCCGAGCTGCTGGGCCATGGTCTGCATGCCGTAGCAGATGCCGAGCACGGGGACCCCGAGCGTGAAGACTGCAGGCGGCGCCTTGGGCGCATCGGCGGCGGTGACCGATTCCGGCCCGCCCGAGAGGATGACGCCCCGGGGCCTGAAGGCGCGGACTTCCTCGTCGGTGATGTCCCAGGGGTGGATTTCGCAGTACACGCCGAATTCGCGCACGCGGCGCGCGATGAGTTGGGTGTACTGCGCGCCGAAGTCGAGAATGAGGACGCGGTCGGCGTGGATATCCCGGTGCGGCGCGGGGGCGGAGACCGGAGTCGGGCGGTTCATGCGGGGCGGGTCTGCTCGGCGGTGTGCCCCGTGCGCGGGGCGTTCAGGTAAAAGTCAGGACACCCGGTAATTGGGCGCCTCCTTGGTGATGCTCACATCGTGGACGTGGCTCTCGCGGATGCCCGCGCTCGTTACGCGCACGAACACCGGGCGCGTGCGCATCTCAGTGATATTGTGGCTGCCGGTGTAGCCCATGGCCGCACGCAGTCCGCCGGCCAGCTGCTGCAGGATGGTGACGACGCTGCCCTTGTAGGGCACGCGTCCCTCGACCCCCTCCGGCACCAGCTTCTCGAGCTCGGTGGCCGCATCCTGGAAGTAGCGGTCGGCCGAGCCATAGCGCTCCGCCATCGCCCCGAGGGAGCCCATGCCCCGGTAGGACTTGTACGAGGCGCCCTGGTAGAGCTCGACCTCGCCCGGGGACTCCTCGGTGCCGGCGAACAGGCTGCCGATCATCACCGCATGGGCGCCGGCGACGAGCGCTTTGGCGATGTCGCCCGAGAAGCGGATGCCGCCGTCGGAAATCAGCGGCACATCGGTGTCGCGCAGCGCGTCGGCGACGTTGGCCACCGCGGAAATCTGCGGCACACCCACGCCGGCAACGATGCGTGTCGTGCAGATCGAGCCCGGCCCGATGCCCACCTTGACGGCATCGGCCCCGGCGTCGACCAGGGCGCGCGCGGCCTGGGCGGTGGCAATGTTGCCGGCGATCACCTGCTGCTCGGGCCAGCGCGCCTTGATGCGCGTGACCGTATCGATGACGCCACGCGAGTGTCCATGCGCGGTATCGACCACGATCACATCGACGCCTGCCTCGCGCAGCGCCGCGACGCGGTCCATCGTGTCGGCCGTGGTGCCGACTGCCGCGCCGACGCGCAGCCGGCCCCCCTCGTCCTTGCAGGCGCGGGGGAATTCCTTAGCCTTCTGGATGTCCTTGACGGTGATCATCCCGGCGAGCTCCTGCTCGCCGTTGACCACCAGAACCTTTTCGATGCGGTGCTTGTGCAGCAGCGCCAGCACCTCTTCCTTCGGCGTCGTCTCGCGCACCGTGATCAGGCGTTCCTTGGGGGTCATGACCGAGGAGACCGGAGCGTCAAGCTTCTGCTCGAAGCGCAGGTCCCGGTGGGTGACGATCCCGACGACCTTCCGGCCGAGCACGACCGGCACGCCGGAGATGCCGCGTGAGTGCGTCAGGTCGAGCACTTCGCGGATGGTCATGGTGGGCGGGACGGTGATCGGGTCCTTGATGATGCCGCTTTCGAATTTCTTCACGCGGCTGACCTCGCGCGCCTGAGCCTCGATGCTCATGCTCTTGTGCACGATGCCGATGCCGCCCTCCTGGGCGATGGTGATCGCCAGGCGCGCCTCGGTGACCGTGTCCATGGCGGCCGACAGCAGAGGCAGGTTCAGGCGGATGCGCCGGGTCAGCTGGGTGGACAGGTCCACCTCGCGGGGCAGGACCTCGGAATAGGCAGGGACGAGCAGGACGTCGTCGAACGTCAGGGCTTGTTCGAGAATTCGCATAGCTAATTTTACGCATGGCGCGCCCCCGGGTAAACCTCGGTGGTATGGTGCGTGCATGTCCAGCGTAGAGTTCACCGGATTCGAGGCGGCCGGGTCCGGTCCTACCGTATTTACGGTCACCCGGCTGAATCGGGAGGTGCGCGGGCTGCTCGAGCGGGGTCTCGGGGTGGTATGGGTCGAGGGGGAGCTCTCGAACCTGTCCCAGCCCGCCTCGGGGCACTGGTACTTCTCCCTCAAGGACCGCGATGCGCAGGTGCGCTGCGCCATGTTCCGGATGCGCAACGCGGCGGTCGGCTTCGCACCGAAAGCCGGGCAGCAGGTCCTCGCCCGGGGCCGGGTGAGCCTGTACGAGCCGCGCGGGGACTATCAGCTCATCGTCGAGCACCTCGAGGAGGCCGGCATCGGGGCGCTGCAGCGTGAGTTCGAGCGCCTCAAGGCGAAGCTCGCGGCCGAGGGCCTGTTCGCGCGCGAGGCCAAGCGCGCGCTGCCGCGCTTCCCGCGCCGTATCGGGGTCGTGACCTCACCGACGGGTGCGGCGATTCGCGATGTGCTCAATATCCTCGCGCGGCGCTTCCCGCCGGCCGCAGTTCGCCTCTACCCGGTGCCCGTTCAGGGGGCGGCTGCCGCGCCCGCGATCGTCGAAGCGCTCAGGCTCGCCTCCCAGCGTGCCGATTGCGACGTGCTGGTTCTGGCCCGTGGCGGCGGCTCGCTCGAGGACCTGTGGGCGTTCAACGACGAGGGCGTGGCCCGCGCGATCCGCGCCTGCGCCATCCCCGTCGTGAGCGGCGTGGGTCATGAGATCGACTTCACCATCGCGGACTTCGCGGCCGATGCGCGCGCGCCCACGCCCTCGGGCGCTGCTGAATTGGTCGTTCCCGACCGCAGGGCGCTGCTCGAGGCGCTGGCGCGCACGGCCGGCCGCATCAGCGCGACGGTGCGCCGTGACCTGCGTGCGGCGCTCGCGCGTTTCGAGGCGGCCAATGCGCGGCTGAAGCAGGCGCATCCGGGGCTGCGCCTGGTCCATCAGGCGCAGCGCCTGGACGATCTTGAGCAGCGGCTCGCGCTTGCCATGCGCGGCACGCTGCACGTTGCGCGGCATCGACTTGCCTCGACCGAGACTCGCCTCGTGCCGCACTCGCCGCAGCGGCTCACGCAGGAGCTGCGCGCGCGCATCGAGGCGCTGGCGGCGCGGCTCGAGCGGCAGATGAGCGCAGAGCTGTCACGGCTGGAGCATCGGATGAATCTGGCCGAGCGCACGCTGCAGACCGCCAGCCCGCTTGCGACGCTGGCGCGGGGCTTTGCCATCGTGACCCGCGCCGACGGCACCGTGCTCAGGGATGCCGCGGCGGTTGCGCCCGGCGAGCAGATCGAGGCGCGCCTCGCGAGCGGGCGGCTGCGCGCGAGCGTGACCGCTGCGAGCGGTCCGGGCGCGCAGGAGCGCACGCGTGGCCAGTGACATCGAATTCATGCGCCTCGCCATCGAGCAGGCCGAGCAGGCGGGCCGGGCCGGGGAGGTGCCGGTGGGTGCGGTGCTGGTGCGCGGCGCTGAGGTGCTC
>JAJYUL010000073.1 GCA_021792555.1 Pseudomonadota bacterium | reverse complement strand
CTGCCGCAGTTCCTGCGGAACACGGAAGTGATTGAATTATGAGGGATTTATTGGTGCCGGCTGAGGGACTTGAACCCCCGACCAACGGTTTACAAAACCGCTGCTCTACCACTGAGCTAAGCCGGCTCCTTCGGTCCCCCGCCCGGAGCCGGGATTGTACCGGGGCGCGGGCGATCGCGGGCAGATCAGGGCGGCGGGGCCGCGGTCGCCTCGTCGCCCGGCAGGGGGACACCCGGCGCAACCGCGCCCGTGGCGTTGCTCGGCAGCGGCGGGGTATCGCCCGCCGGGCAGGCCTGGGCCGCCACGGCCGCACCGAGTTTCGCGCGCAGCCCCTGCATCGGCAGCGCACCAGCACCTCCGGCTGCCCATAGATCGACCCAATAGGCCGGTTGTGCCACCAGCCGGACGGCGAGCTGCGCCCCGAACCCTTTGGTCCGTGCCAGGGTCAGCTGGCGGTGCGCCAGCGCCGGATCGCGGAACAGGCCCAGAGAGATGCCCGGCTTGCCGTCCGCCGCGGGCATCGGCTCTGCACCCTCGATCCCATCGCGTTGCAGTTCAGCCAGCGCATGCTGCACCCGCGCACTGCCGCTGAGGTCGGGCAGATAGACCCAATACCAACGCACCGGCTGCACGGCCGCGGTGCGCGGTTGCGGCGAGAAATGCTGTGAGCGCAGCAGTGCGACCGCCTCCGCGGCTTCGCGGCTGCGCGCGAACGGCCCCACCGAAAAGCACTGCAGGGCCGGTGCGTCCGCCTGCTGCGCCGAGGCGGGTGCTTTGGCCTCGGCCGCCAGAGCGGCGCCGAGCGCCCCGGCAGGCGCCTGCTCCGCTGCGGCGCCCGGCACAGGCGCGACAGCCCGGCTCACCAGCCGCAGCCGCGGCAGGCCGGCAAGCGGATCCGCCCGCGGGACAGGCACGGCGATCCATTCCGTCCAGGCCAGGAACAGCAGATTGGCGAGCAGCAGTACAAAGAACGCGATGCGCACGATGCGATTCTCAACCTTCCCGGGCCCAGACCGCCAGACCCCACAGCACGAGATCCGGCACTTCGCGGCTCTCGCTGCGAATCAGCGGCTGCAGCTCGCGGGCACCGCCGCCGGTGATCACGACCAGAGGGCTGCGATGGAGCAAAGCGCGGGCCTCCTCGACCGCCCGGTCCACGGCGGCGGCAGCCGTGTAGCGCGCACCCTGCTCGAGCGCCGCCCGCGTGGAGCGGCCGAACAGCGCCGGGCCGGCGCCCTTGAACCCGCCCTGCGCCCGGCGGCGGATGCCGCGAGTGCCGTTGAGCAGGCTCGAGACCATCAGTGGGGGCGCCGGAACGATCGCCCCGCCATGATGACGTCCGTCGGCGCCGAGCAGATCGATGGTCATCGCGGTGCCTACGGCCACCACGCATAGCGGACGGCGCGCAAAGTGCGCGCGGGCCCCGATCATGCCGAGAAACCGGTCGACGCCGAGCCGCCACGGCTCGAGGTAGCCGGCCGTAACGCCGCAGGCCTGCCGCCGCGTCGCCACGAATTGGGGCGCCGGCGCACGCAGCCTCCGGGCAGCCCGCTCGAGCGCCGCGTTGACGTCCGCTGCGCCGACACTCGAGACGAGGATCCGCTCGGTCCGCCGCGGCGAACCGATGACCCGCTCGAAATCCCGTGCGGTCCAGCCGGCGTAGCTGGCCGCGCGCGCGCGCTTCAGCCCCGAGCCCTCCTCGCGCGCCCACTTCACCCGACTATTGCCGATGTCGATGAGCAGAACGTTCACTGCGCCGGCCTCACCGTGACCTCCCCGGAGATGAAGCGGCGCACGCCCTGCGTCGTCTCGATCAGCAACGCGCCGTGCAGATCGATGCCCCGGGCGATGCCGTGAACCGTGCCGGCCGCGCTCTGCACGTCCACCTGCGCGCCGCGCAGGGCGTCGGCGGCCCGCCATTCATCGATGAACGGCCGCAGGGCGCTCCGCTCGAAATCCTGCAGGCCCTGCAGCACCTGCGCAACCAGCGCCGCGGCGAGGACATTGCGCGAGACCGTGACGCCGGCGCTCGCCAGGTCGGTCGCGGGCAGGCCGAGCGCCGCGATCTGACGCAGCAGCGGCTCGCCGAGCGCGGCGTTGAGCCCGATGCCGATCACGACGCAGGCCGGTCCTGCCGACTCGGCGCGCAGCTCGATCAGAATGCCGCCGAGCTTGTGCCGTTGCACCAGAATGTCGTTGGGCCATTTCAGCTGCGCAGCAAGCCCGGTGTCACGCAGCGCGCGCAGCACACACACACCGACCGCGAGGCTCAGGGCGCCGAGATCGGGCGGCACTTCGCGGAAACTCCAGCTGAGCGACAGGCAGATCGCCCCGCCGGGCGGCGCCAGCCAGGCGCGGCCGCGCCGCCCCCGCCCGGCGCTCTGGTGCTCGGCGAGCACGACGTCGCTCTGCCCGAAGGGAGGGTTGGGACGGCCGAGCAGCACACTGTTGGTGGAATCGGTCTGCCACAGAGTCTGCAGATGCCGCACCGCGCCGCGCGCCCCCTCGGGCAGACGCGAGAGAATCTGCTCAGCCGCGAGCGGCTCGCCCGCCTGCGGCAGGCGGTAGCCGCGGTTCGGCACCGCGTGGACGGTTGCACCCGAGTCACGCAGGGCGCGCACGGCCTTCCACACCGCGCCGCGGCTCACGCCGAGCGCCTCGGCCAGCGCCTCCCCGGAGTGGAAGCGGCCGTCGGCCAGCTGCGCGAATACCCGCGCGGCGAGCGGCAGCGCGCCGCTCGAACGAGCGGATTCGCCGGTAGCATCCCGCGCCGACATCTCAGGAAGAGCTCGCCCGGGATCCGAACAGCCACAGCCGCCGCGCACGCGGCTCAGCGCCGGCGCGCATGCGCGCGATGTTGGACCGGTGAGTGTAGATGATGAGCGCCGCGGCGAGCACGGCGAACACCAGCACAGGTCCGCGCGTCTCGGGGCGAGCCGCCGCGCCGAGCGCGAAGCTCACGGCGCCGAGCATCGAGCCGAGCCCGACGTAACCGGACAGCACCACGGCCAGCAGCCAGACCGTCAGCATCGGCAGCAGCAGCGCCGGAGCCGTCCCCAGGACAGCGCCGATCAGGGTGGCCACGCCCTTGCCGCCGCGCATCCCGTACCACACGGGATAGACGTGACCCAGCATCACCGCCACGCCGCACGCCGCCGCCGGCCATGCACCGCCGTACGCGCCGGCCGCAACGCCCGGTAATGCCGTTCGCGCCAGCACCGCGGTGGCGAGCCATCCCTTGCCGATGTCGATCAGCAGCACTCCGGCGGCGAACAGCTTCCCCTGGGTGCGCAATGCGTTGGTGCCGCCGGCGTTACCGCTGCCCAGCCGGCGGATATCGACGCCGCGAAGACGTCCGATGAGCAGGCTGCCGACCAGCGAGCCGAGCAGGTAGGCGAGCACAATCTTCACAAGGAGCTCGGTCATGGGGGCAGAAACACCTCTGCCAGCATGCAGCGGACGCTGCCGCCGCCCAGATGCTCGATGGTCGGCACTGGCACGCAGAGCACCTCGTCGGTGCAGGCCGAAATCCGCGCGAAATCCCCCTCCGGCAGCGCGTGACGCGCGCTCTCGGACATCACGAGCACGCGGTACTCCCCGAGCGCCTCGTCCCAGGTGGCCAGCTCGAGCACATTGCCGGCGAAGCGCTCGATCTGCCCGTGGTTGAGGGCGATGACTTCGCGGCCCGAGGAACGCAGCCGCTCCTGGACGTGACCGCGATCGCCCGGGGCGATCGCCTCGCTGCCGATGAGCGCCAGCCGCTCGCCGATGCTCATCAGGACATTCGTGTGGTAGATCGCGGTACCGGCGCGGTCCGCCGCATCGAACACGACCGGCTCGTAGTCGAGCTCCCGCGCCCATTCGGCGAGCACGCGGGTGTCGGTGCGCGGCGAGCGGCAGGCGAAGGCGAGCCGGCTGCGGTGGTCGAGCACGAGACTGCCGGTGCCCTCGAGAAAGCGGCCCTGCCGCTCGTGATGCGTCAGATCGAGCACGCGCGAGACGCGAAACCCGAGGCGCTCAGTGACCGCATCGATCACGTCGCGCCGCCGCTCGGCGCGGCGGCTCGGTGCCTGCATGGGGTAGAGCACCACGGTGCCGTCGGCATGGAAGCTGACCCAGTTGTTCGGGAACACCGCATCGGGCTTGGCCGGCTCGGGGGTATCCTCGATGAGACAGACCCGCACCCCCTCGCCCGCGAGCGCGCTCGCAAGGGCATCGCACTCGGCGCGGGCCGCATCGCCGGCACCCGGCCCCTCAGCGGGCCGCTGGAAGGCATTGCTCGCCGCAGTCTGGGGGTTGTAGCCGAAGCGGGCCGGCTTCACCATCAGCACCGCATCGGCGCACTGACGCGCCCGCGGGTGCGTTTGTACCGACCATGCCGCTGCCGAGGGGGGGGTGTCCATGCCGGGCCATTCTCTCATGTCCTGCCGGGGCCGGGAGGCGCGGGACGGCATCCTGGGCGCCGCACGGTCAGGCCGATTGGGTCACCTCAAGCGAGTCGGCGCTCGGGTCGAGCGCGGGCAGATCGAGCGGCCTGCCGTCGAGGAAGCGCCGGCACTGGTCCGCAGGGACGGGTTTGGAGAGCAGGAACCCCTGGGCCAGGGTACAGCCGAGCTCCTCCAGCTTGCGCAGATGCGCCCAGCTCTCGACACCCTCGGCGATGACCTCGATGTTCAGGTGGCCGGCCATGGCGATGATGGCCTCGACGATGGCGAGGTCCCCCATGTCCACGACGAGATCACGGACGAAGCTCCGATCGATCTTGAGCGCATCGACCCGCCAGCGCTTCAGGTACGAAAGACTCGAATAGCCGGTGCCGAAGTCATCGATGGCGATGCGCGCGCCGAGCGCGCGCAGCCGTCCGATGATGTCCTGCCCCGGATCGGTGCGCCGTCCGTGCGGCTCGAACATGGCGCTTTCGGTCAGCTCGATCTGCAGCATCTGCGCGCCAATGCCGTAGCGGTGGAGCTGCCGGGCAAGCATGGCCGGGAAGTCCGTGCGTTGCAGCTGCACCGCCGAGACGTTGAGCGAAACCGGCACGAGCGTCGCGCCGGCATCGCGCCAGCGGCGCAGATCCTCGAGGGCCCGGCGGACCAGGAATTCCCCGATCGGCACGATCAGACCGGTCTCCTCCGCGATGGCAATGAATCGGCTCGGGCGGATGAAGGCGTGGCTCGTTCTCCAGCGCAGCAGCGCCTCGAGCGCCACCACCCGGCGCGTCGTGATGTCGACGATGGGCTGATAGTGCAGATGCAGCTGGCGGTCGGCGAGCGCGCGGCGCAGGCCGTTCTCGATCGCGACCCGCTCCTTGAGCTTGCGCTCCATGCCCGGGTTAAACCGCTGGAACATGTTCCGCCCCCGGTCCTTGGCCTGGTACATCGCCGTGTCCGACTGGCGCAGCAGCTCACCCATGGTCTGCCCGTCGCGCGGATACACGCTGGCACCGATGCTGGCCGTCGCAATCAATGGCCGGCCGCCGATGACCACAGGGACATTCAGCGTCTCGGCAAGACGCGCCGCGGTCTCACTGATCTGCTCCGGGGAGGTTACGTTGCGCAGCACCACAATGAACTCGTCGCCGCCCATACGTACGACCATGTCGTCGTCACACACCGCGGCGCGGATGCGCCGCGCCACCTCCCGCAGCAATTGATCGCCCGTCTCGTGACCGCGGGAGTCATTGATGTGCTTGAAGCGGTCCAGGTCGAGAAACAGCACCGCGAGCGAGCCGGCAATGCGCCGCGCCTCCTCGATCGCCTTGGGCAGATGGGCCGCCAGATAGAGGCGGTTCGGCAGTCCGGTCAGCTGATCGTGATGGGCCAGATGGTCGAGATACTGCTGGCGCTCGAGCTGCTGCGCCTGCACCTTGCGGCGCAGCGTGATGTCGCGAGTGCTCAGCGCGAAGAACGATCGATCGGCGATCTCGAGCCGATGGCCGCTGATCTCGACATACAGCCGTCGGCCGCTTCGGCAGCGCTGCAGGGTCTCGACCAGCAGCCGCGAGGGGGACTCGCGCAGTTGCGTCGGCAGCGCATCCGATCCGCCTTCCTCCGCGGCACCAAAGATCGAGCCTATCGCCGCGCCGCGCAACTCGGCGAGCGGGATACCGACGCTGCGCACCAGGGCGGGATTGGCGTCGATGATCTGCAGAGTTCCGGCATCGACCAGCAGCATGCCGTTCGGCGACTGGGCGAATGCGGCCAGGTGCGCGCGTGCGCCTTCTCTGGCACCTCGACGTCTCGACCACCTCGCGGCCGCTGCGGCACCCGCAGCAAACGCCAGGACGAGCCATACCGAATCCAACACGATAACGATCACGACCCCCTCATGCGCGAGGGCCGGGAGTGTGACCGAAGAGACGCCGCGGGCACCGTGCGCGGCACACACTTTGCCCGCGCATCGAGCGGGGACAGAAAAGCAAAAACCCCCGGAGACCATCCGGCCTCCGGGGGTTTCGCGTTTGAAAGCCTGGCAGTGACCTACTCTCGCATGCCCGAAGGGCACACTACCATCGGCGCAGAGCGTTTTCACTTCCGAGTTCGGAAAGGGATCGGGTGGTTCCCGCTCGCTATGGCCGCCAGGCAAACT
>JAJYUL010000039.1 GCA_021792555.1 Pseudomonadota bacterium | reverse complement strand
CCCGCCGTACGTCTCGGCCATCACCTTCGTCAGCGCCGCCGTCAGCGTCGTCTTGCCGTGGTCAACGTGCCCGATCGTCCCCACGTTCACATGCGGCTTGTTGCGCTCGAATTTCTCTTTGGACATGACTGGTTACCTGATGAAACTTATTTCTTGATGATGCCGTCGGCGATATTCGGCGGCACTTCGAGATACTTGGCGAATTCCATGGTGAAGGTCGCGCGGCCCTGGCTCATCGAGCGCACGTTGGTCGCGTAACCGAACATCTCCGACAGCGGCACCTCGGCCGTGATGACCTTGCCCGCCGGGGAGTCGTCCATGCCCAGGATCTGGCCGCGCCGGCGGTTGAGGTCGCCGATCACATCGCCAGAGTACTCCTCCGGAGTCACCACTTCGACCTTCATGATCGGCTCGAGCAACACCGGTTTGGCGCGCTTGAAGCCTTCCTTGAAGCCCATGGAGCCGGCGATCTTGAACGCCATTTCGTTCGAGTCGACGTCGTGGTAGGAGCCGTCGAACAGCGTGACCTTGACGTCGACCACCGGATAGCCCGCGATGACGCCGGTCTGGCAGGCTTCCTGGATGCCTTTGTCGACCGCCGGAATGTACTCGCGCGGAATGACGCCGCCGACGATGCCGTTGACGAACTCGTAACCCTTGCCGGTCTCGTTCGGCCCGATCTTCAGCCACACGTGTCCGTACTGGCCACGCCCACCCGACTGGCGCACGAACTTGCCTTCCTGCTCGACTTCCGCACGGATGGTCTCGCGGTAGGCCACCTGCGGCTTGCCGACGTTGGCCTCGACCTTGAACTCGCGCTTCATGCGGTCGACGATGATCTCCAGGTGCAGCTCGCCCATGCCCGCGATGATGGTCTGGCCCGACTCCTGATCGGTGCTGACGCGGAACGAGGGGTCTTCCTTGGCCAGGCGCTGCAGGGCGAGACCCATCTTTTCCTGGTCCGCCTTGGTCTTCGGCTCCACCGCGACGGAGATCACCGGCTCGGGGAACTCCATTTTCTCGAGCGTGATGACCTTCTCGAGATCGCACAGGGTGTCGCCCGTGATCACGTCCTTCAGGCCGACGGCGGAGGCGATGTCGCCGGCGCGCACTTCCTTGATTTCAGTGCGGTCGCTGGCATGCATCTGCAGCAGCCGCCCGACGCGCTCCTTGCGGTCCTTGGTCGGCACGTACACGGTGTCGCCGGAGTTGAGCACGCCGGAGTACACGCGGAAGAAGGTGAGGTTGCCCACGAACGGATCGTTCAGGATCTTGAACGCGAGCGCGGCGAACGGCTCGTCGTCGCCGGCCTTGCGCGTGGCCGGCTCGCCGTCGCTGTTGAGGCCCTTGACGTCGGGCATCTCCACCGGCGAGGGCATGAACTCGATGACCGCATCGAGCAGCGCCTGCACGCCCTTGTTCTTGAACGCCGAGCCGCACATGCACAGCACCAGCTCGTTGCGGATCGAGCGCTCGCGAAGGCCCGCGCGGATCTGCTCGTTGGTGAGCGCCTCACCCTCGAGATACTTGTTCATCAGCGTCTCGTTGGCCTCGGCTGCCGCTTCGATCATCTTGCCGCGGTACTCCTCGGCCTGCGCCTTGAGCTCCTGCGGGATGTCGCGGTATTCGAAGCGCATGCCCTGGGTCTCCATGTCCCAGTAGATCGCCTGCATGCGGATCAGGTCGACCACGCCCTCAAACTTGTCCTCGGCGCCGATGGGCAGCTGGATCGGCACCGGATTGGCGCGCAGACGCGCGCGGATCATCTCGACGACGCGCAGGAAGTTCGCGCCGGCGCGATCCATCTTGTTGACGAACGCGATGCGCGGCACGCCGTACTTGTTCATCTGCCGCCACACCGTCTCGGACTGCGGCTGCACGCCCGCCACCGAGTCGAACAGCGCGACCGCCGAGTCGAGCACACGCAGGCTGCGCTCGACTTCGATGGTGAAATCGACGTGTCCCGGGGTGTCGATGATGTTGATGCGGTGCTCGGGATAGCTGCCGTCCATGCCCTTCCAGAAGCAGGTCGTGGCAGCCGAGGTGATCGTGATGCCGCGCTCCTGCTCCTGTTCCATGTAGTCCATCACGGCCGCGCCGTCATGAACCTCACCGATCTTGTGCGACACGCCGGTGTAGAACAGGATGCGCTCGGTCGTCGTCGTCTTGCCCGCGTCGATGTGCGCGGAGATGCCGATGTTCCGATAACGCTCAATGGGCGTTGCGCGTGCCACGATTCACTATCCTCTGGATCAATCCCCGGCCGACAGCCAGCCGCCTACCAACGGTAGTGCGCGAAGGCCTTGTTGGCCTCCGCCATGCGGTGGGTGTCCTCACGCTTGCGCACCGCCGCACCGCGGTTTTCCGCGGCGTCGAGCAGCTCGTGCGCCAGGCGGTGGGCCATGGACTTCTCGCTGCGGGCGCGGGCCGCCTCGATGACCCAGCGCATGGCGAGCGTCTGGCGGCGCGTGGCGCGCACTTCGACCGGCACCTGGTAGGTGGCGCCACCGACGCGGCGAGACTTCACCTCGACCACGGGCTTGACGTTGTCGAGCGCTGCGGACAGCACCTCGATGGCCTCCGAGCCCTGCTTGCCGGTCTTCTCGGCAATGCGGTCGATGGCGCCATAAATGATGCGCTCGGCCGCGGACTTCTTGCCGTCCTTCATGACGACATTCATGAACTTGGCCAGCATTTCGCTGTGGAATTTCGGGTCCGGCAGGATGGTGCGGACCGGAGCTTGGGCTCGACGGGACATACCGGATCCTCCTTACTTCTTCGGGCGCTTCGCGCCGTACTTGGAGCGGCCCTGCTTGCGCTCCCCGACACCGGCGCAGTCCAGGGTTCCGCGGACGGTGTGGTAGCGCACGCCCGGCAGGTCCTTCACGCGGCCGCCGCGGATCAGCACCACCGAGTGCTCCTGCAGGTTGTGCCCTTCGCCACCGATGTAACTGGTGACCTCATAGCCATTGGTGAGCCGCACGCGGCACACTTTGCGCAGCGCGGAATTCGGCTTCTTCGGTGTCGTGGTGTACACACGCGTGCACACGCCGCGCTTCTGGGGCGAAGCCCCAAGCGCAGGCACCTTCGTTTTCTCTGTTCTCGTTCGGCGCGGTTGCCGGATGAGCTGACCCGTGGTCGCCATACTGTCTCCAAGATCCTGCGTTCGAGCGCGGATCGCGCCCCTGGAGTCTTCAAAGGGTGCGCCCGTGCGGTGAGCGGCCGGACGAAAACCGGGCCGCCTGCGCGCTGCGCACTGCATCGAGCGCGCTCGCGAGGGTCTGGCCCGGTGTCTGGATGTCGCTATTTCAGGGGTCGGTGTGCAGTCGGGCCGACCCGAGAAAGGCCGGCGATTCTAGGGAGGGGGGGACGGAGTGTCAACCGGGGCCGGCGCGCGAGCCCACTGCCCGCTGCCCCGCCAGCGCTCCCGATCGCCCCCGGCACCCTCCGCTCGCCTCCCGCGGAGCCCTCAGGGGCCTCCGCCGCGGCCCCGCCGGCGGGCCGCGCCCGTGAAGCACGATCGGGCCGACAAAGGCGCCGTTCGGGGTCATTCGCGGACATTGGATGCTGATCGCCCCCACATGCCGCCGCAACGCCCTCGGGCGCGCGGGATGCTGCTTCAACGGGCATCCGGGGGCCGGCAAGGGCACCGGCACGAGCGGCCGCCGGCACAGGCGGTCAGCGCCGCCCGCCGGGCCCGCCCGGCGGGCGGCGCCGGCGAGGGGCGGGGCCGGGCGCATTGATGCTAGATTAAGGTCGCTCGCCCAAACAGCCAACACCAAGCGAGGCGGCCACGCCCCATGAGAGACCTGATCCTGCGCATCTACGACCGCGTCATCGACGTCATCGTCATCGGACTGGTGCTGGTGATGATCATCGTCATGGGCTTTGCGTTCTTCGATGTGCTGATGAACGTCTGGCGCCTGATCCCGGACGTGAAATCAAACACCGTCAACGCGGATGATTTCCGCGATCTGATCGTCACCGTACTCGATGTATTCGTCCTCATCGAGCTGTTCAGCACGTTCACCAGCTA
The DNA here is from genome assembly GCA_021792555.1 of Pseudomonadota bacterium. Lineage (GTDB taxonomy): Bacteria > Pseudomonadota > Gammaproteobacteria > Steroidobacterales > Steroidobacteraceae > 13-2-20CM-66-19. Next base: position 30,150 of record JAJYUL010000039.1, on the reverse strand, counting down.
CGTCAGGACACGTCACGTCGGGTTGACGCAGCTGCTCGATGTCACCGTCGTGTTTGCGCTGCGCGAGCTGCTGGTCAAACTGTACGCCAACTCGTTCGCGCCGGATAAACTGATCGGCCTGTGCATCGTCGTGATCCTCCTGGTCATCGGCAGGAGCCTCACGGGGCGGCTCTCGCCGCACGCGGACACGTAGCGGCGCGCCATGACCGCGGGGCGCTGCGCGTCACGCCCCGCGGCCTCAGGCTCAGTTGCCCCCCGGGTAGGTGGAATTGCCGGACCCAGTGCCCGACGGTGGAGCCACCGGCCGATTGGCGGCCCAATCGCGCCGCTCCAGATAACGAATCACGATCTGGCCCAAGCCCACCGCGACGATGACCAGGCCCCACCAGAAGCTGTTGTCATGGCCCGTCTGCCAGAGCGCCCCGGTGATCGCCACGCCGACAAAGAGCGTAAGGATCCCGCTGTAGCGACGGCGGGTCGGGTCGCGTCTGCCCGTGCAGCCCCAGGACTGCTCGTTGAACAGGTCGGCCGGCAGAGGGGGCAGCTCAATGCCCTTCTCGATCGCCGCCATGCGCTCGGCGTGATAGAGCTGGAGCATTTCGCGCTGCCGGCGCACCTTCTGGTAAACGGAGAACATCCCCGATGCAAAGGCGCCGATGATGGCGACAATGGGAATCAGCAGAGCCAGGGTTCCCTGACTGACGTACCCCAGACCCGGTATGGACATGGGCAGCTTCTCCTCAATAAGTTGCGATGTGCGCTTGATACCCGGCAAGCTGTCGCAGGGTTTCAAAAATGCGCGCGCCTTGAAACCGAATCGCCGCGGCCCGGGTATCAAGGTCGAGCCTGGGAGTATCCGTGCGGACCGCGCCGAGGCGCCGAGGGGGTAGTGCGTGGACGCGCCGGTAAGCGACGGCACGAACCGGGATCGGGACATCGTGGAGCTGCTGCGCACGGGCGGACGGGAGCGCGCGTTTGAGGCGCTGCTCGCACGTTACGAAGGGAAGGTCTACCGGCTGTGCTGCGCGCTGCTGCACGACCGCAGCCAGGCCGAGGATGCCGCCCAGGAGAGCCTGGTGCGGGTCTGGAAGGCGCTGGAGCGCTACGATGGACGGGCGGCGCTGTCGAGCTGGATCTATGCGATCACCCGCAACCGCTGCCTCACCGCGCTGCAACAGCGGCGCAGGCACGAGCCGGCGCAGGAGCTGAACGACGAGGCGGCGCAAGCCGCCGCGTCAGAGCCATGGGACGGACGCACGCAGGAGCTGCGCGGCCTGATAGAGACGCTGCCGGAGCGACTGCGGCGCGCGCTGCTGCTCTACTACTACGAGGAGCGCTCGGTGAGTGAGGTGGCATGCATGCTCGGCTGCCCCGAGGGCACGGCGAAGACCGCGCTGTTTCGCGCCCGCGCGGCTCTCGGGGAATTGTTGAAACGCAGGGGCCTCGATGATCCGGCCTACTGGCGGGAGGATGTGTCGTGAACGAGCACAGACCTACCGAACTCGAGCTTGCCCTCGATGAGGCATTGGGGCGTGCGCTGCGTGCGCCCCAAGTCCCGCACGGCTTGCGCGCGCGGCTGAACGCGGCAGTCACCCGCACGGCCGGGATCCACTGGGCCGCGTTGCGCGAGCAGATGGAAAACGAGCGGCGCGAGCAGCTGCGCAGGCTGCAGACGGAGTACGTCCGGGTGCGGCGCAGCACGATCGTGACGCTGCTCGCTGCAGCGTTTGCCGCCGGCACCGCGGCCGTGACCGCCATGCCGTGGCTGCGCGCGCATCTGGGCAGCTACACCCCGATGGCGATCGCCTGGAGCGGGGCCGCACTGGGGCTGGGCATCACCTTCCACGAGCCGCTGCGCGCACTGCTGCGCCGTTGGTCGAACGCTCTGTGACCTCAACCGGCCGTGCGAAACGGCCGGATGAGTGCCGCTGCCGCGCCTCTGCGTACCTCTCGTGTCCTGGGGTATCATCCGCGCCCATGACGCCTTGATGCCGGAAGGCCGTGCCGATGTCCGGACTCGAATCCCCGCCGAACCGTCCCCCCGCATTGCGCCTGCCCGGCGGCTGGCTGACTGCACTGGTTCCGCTGCTGTGGCTGGCGGGGCTCGGCGTCTGGGTGGTCGCGCGCTGGTCGCAGCTGCCGCCGATGATCCCGGTGCACTGGGATCTGCGCACGGGCGTGCCGGATTTCTGGGTGCGGCGCAGCCCGTCGGTGGTGCTGTCGGTGATGGGAACGATGGGCACAATCTGCCTGGCGTTCATCGCCCTGGCGTGGCTGATGCTGCAGCAGCCCCCGCAAACCTCGCGCGGCTCGCTGAGCGCGGAGCGCACGTTCCGCCGGCAGACCGCCGTGCTGATCGTCGCGTCCGCCTGGTTCGTCGCCTTCGCCCCCGCGTTCAGCCTTCTGCCGCTGCCGCTCATCTCGTTCCGGGTGTGGACGGCGCTGTTTGCGGCGACGCTGCTCACGGGGTTCATGGCGCTGGTGCGCTCGGGCATCCGCCTCTACCGGTCCCAGGGCGCAGCGCCTGCCGGACAGTCCGGCAGGATCCGCCCCGCCGCGCCGGAGGGGGGCCGCTGGTACGGCCCGTTCTACTTCAACCGGCGCAGCCGGGCGCTGCTCGTACCCCGGCGGACCGGCGTCGGCTACACGTTCAATCTCGCCAATCCCTGGGCCTGGATCCTGCTCGCCGCGCTGATCGGCAGCGCCTTCGTGCTCGTCAAGCTGCGCAACCGCTAGACTCCCCGCGCTGCGGACGGCCGCCGCGGAGCGCTTCGGCCCGCGCAATTTTTGTCTTTCGCCCTCTGCCATGCCGTGCGGCCTCATGGCATGATGCGCCGCGCAACGGACTTCGGAAGTATCATCGGCGCCGTACGGCCCCTGCAATGAAGCCTCCGGGTCACGGCGACCTGCTCGCGATGGCCAACACAACCGAGAACAACCGATGAGCACACGCGGCTCTGGATTGCTCGCCCTGGTCCTGCTCAGTTTTTTCCTCGCCGGCCTCGGCAGCCCCCCGAGCGCCCATGCCGCCCGGCGGCATTACGTGCCGCACCGTCACCTGCGTCATCGGCGGCGGCGCATCAGCCCCCCCTATGTGCGCTCGCAGGAAGCGCTCGTCTATGACGCCACGCTCTCGAGGGTGCTGTATGCGAAGCGGCCCGCTGGCGTCACCCCGATCGCATCCATCACCAAACTGATGACGACGCTGGTGGTTGCCGAGGCGCATCAGCCGCTCGGTCAGCGGCTGCGGATCACGCGGGCGGACTGGACGCCGTATTCGCATCTGCCCATCGGCATCCGGCTCACCCGCGCCCAGCTGTTTCATCTGGCGCTCATGTCCTCGGAGAACCGGGCCGCGCGCACGCTGTGCCGCGACTACCCCGGAGGATTGCCCGCCTGCGTGCGCGCCATGAACGCCAAGGCACGTGCGCTCGGCATGAGGCATACCCATTTCGTCGAGCCGACGGGGCTGTCGCCCTACGACGTGTCGACCCCCGGGGACCTGGCGAAGCTGGTGCTGGCCGCCGCGCGCAATCCGATCATCCGCCGCTACTCCACCAGCCCCGGCTACACCGTCCGCGATGGGCGCTGGCGGCTGCCCTACTACCCGACCGATCCGCTCGTGCGCGACCACTGGTGGCATATCGTGGTGCAGAAGACCGGGTTCACGGACCGGGCGGGCCAATGTCTGGTGCTCGATACCTACATCGATCATCACGACGTGATCATGGTGCTGATGCACTCCTGGGGAAAATACACCCGCACTGCGGATGCGCGCCGGGTGAAGCACTGGCTGGAAGCGCACTTCGCGCGGCGTCACTGGCCCGCCGTCGCCGAGCGGATGTAACGCGCCGCCGCACACGATGCGCCGCAGCGCGCCAGGAGCCGGGGATCCCTTCGAGCGGTTCGTGCGCGCCCAGGATCCGCTCATCGGCCAGGTCCGCGCCGAGCTCGCCGCCGGGCGCAAGGTCACGCACTGGATGTGGTTCGTGTTCCCGCAGCTGCACGGGCTCGGCACGAGCCCGATGGCCGCGCGCTACGCCATCGCCTCGCTCGCCGAAGCGGTGGACTATCTGCGCCATCCCGTCCTGGGCCCGCGGCTCGCCGAGTGCGCAGCGCTGGTCAACGCCGTGCGCAACACGCCCATCGAGACGGTTTTCCCCTATCCGGATCACCTGAAGTTCCACTCGAGCATGACGCTGTTCGCGCGCGCCGCGGATGCTGCGGACACCCCTGCCTATGGCGCGCTCTTCCGCGAAGCGCTCGCGAAGTACTTCGGCGGTCAGGACGACTCGCGCACCGCCGAGCTGCTCGACTCCGAGGCGATCTGACCGGTCCGCTGCCGGCGCCCGCCGCAGCGGCTACGGGATCAACACCGTCGAGCCTGTCGTACGGCGCGCCTCGAGATCGCGGTGCGCTGCGGCGGCCTCGGTCAGCCGGTAGCGCTGGCCGATCCGCACGCGCACCACACCCTGCTTGACGGCCGCGAACAGTTCGCGCGCCGCAGCTTCGAGCTCCTCCCGCCGCCCGACATAGCTGAACAGCGTCGGGCGTGTCAGAAACAGCGAGCCGCGCCGGCTGAGCTCGAGCGGCTCGACGGCCGGCGGCGGCCCGGAGGCGTTTCCGTACGAGACCATCAGTCCGAGCGGGCGCAGGCAGTCGAGCGAGTCCATGAATGTGTCGCGGCCGACCGAGTCATAGACCACATCCACTCCACGGCCACGGGTCAGGCGGCGCACTTCGGGGGCCAGCGGTCCGCGGCCAGACAGCAGCACGTGCCGGCAGCCGTGTTTGCGCGCCAGTTCGGCCTTGGCCTCGTTGCCGACGACGCCGATGACCTTCGCGCCGAGCGCCTTGGCCCATTGCGCCAGCAAGGAGCCGACACCGCCTGCGGCGGCGTGCACCAGGACGGTGTCCCCGCACCGCACACGGTGGGTGCGCCGCACCAGAAACTGGGCGGTGAGCCCCTTCAGCATCAGGGCTGCAGCCTGCTCCTCCGCGATGCCCTTCGGAATCTTCACCAGGCGCGCAGCCGGCAGGTTGCGCGCTTCGCAGTACGCTCCCGGCGCGGAATGCACGTACGCGACGCGCTCCCCCACCCGGAACCCGCGCACGTTGCGGCCGAGCGCCGTGATAACACCGGCGGCCTCGCGGCCGGGCGTGCCGGGCAGCTCGCCCGGATAAAGCCCCGTGCGGTCGTATACGTCGATGTAGTTGAGTCCGATGGCCGTGTGGCGGATCTGCGCCTCTCCGGCAGCGGGACTGGCGAGCTCGAGGTCCTCGACACGCAGCACCTGCGGACCGCCGTGCTCGTGGAATCGGATGCACTTCATACCCGCTCCCCGCTCGCAATTCGCTTCGGCCTCACGCCCGCAAGATGACTCCAGCGCAGCCGGGCCGCCGCTCGCGCAGATCCGCCGGCTCAGCGCGGCGGCCGCGACGGCCCGCTGCCGGCCCCAGTGCGCTCGATGGCCGCCGCGAGCTCATCGAGATCCGCCTCGGTGAGCATCAGGGTCGCCGCGCCGATCCAGCCGTCGACCTGCGCGGGCGTGCGCGCACCGACGATGGCGCCGCTCACCCCCGGCCAGGCGAGCGTCCAGGCCACTGCCGCCGCGGCCGGCGTGCACTGGTGGCGCGCCGCGACCGGCTTGAGGGCCTCGGCCAGGGCCAGATTGCGCTCGAGCGCCTCGCCGCTGAACTGCACGTTGCGGCTGCGCCAGTCATCGGGCAGCAGCCCCCGGGCGCGCTGCGCGGTGAACGTCCCCGTCAGCAGGCCGGCCTGCATCGGGCTGTAGACGATGACACCGGCATCGTGCGCGCGGCACCACTCGATTTCGGTGGCCGCCTGGCGGCGGATGGCCGAAAACGGCGGCTGCAGCGAGTCGACGTGCCCGAGCCGCTCGGCCCGCTCGAGCTGCTCGGTCGAATGATTGGACAACGCGACGGCGCGGATCTTGCCCGCCTTCTTGAAATCGAGCAGCGTCTGCCAGTACTCCTCGAGCGGGGTGTCGTCCGCCGGCCGGTGCATCTGGTACAGATCGATGCGCTCGACCCCGAGCCGCCGCAGCGACGCGTCAAGCTCGCGGCGCAGGCTCTCGGCCGCACCGATGCGGCGCGGCGCCGCCTGCGGGTGCGCCTCATCCCAGACCAGTCCGCACTTGGTGAATACGAAGGGCCGCTCGGCCGAGGGCATCTCGCGCAGCGCCCGGCGCACCACCTCTTCGGAGTGCCCGAAGCCGTAGATCGGCGCGGTGTCGATCCAGTTGACCCCGAGCTCGAGCGCATGGCGGATGGCGCGGATCGACTGCGCATCGTCCACGGGGCCCCATTCCGTGCCACCGGCCGCCCAGGCGCCGAAACCGACGCACGTGATCGCCATGCCGGTCGTGCCGAGCGGGCGTGTCGGAAGCGGTCCTCGGGCCGCCAAGGCGGAACTGTTCTGCATTGCACGCCTCCAGCGCTTCATTCCAGGCGCCGAAGGCTGGCACGCTCGCTCGGCCGTGGCAACCTCCGCGAGGCGCCGCAGCGCACCTGCGGCCGCACGGCGGACTCAACTCTGCGGGATGAGCACAGTCAGCTTCAGTTCGCCGTGTTGTGCCGGGCGCAGGGTCTGCTGCTCGTAGCGGCACAGGCCGAGCTTGGCGTGCTCGAAGATGCGGATGCCGCCCTCGCGTCCGAGCACCTGCCGTGAACGCCACGCGGCTGCAAAGGCCGGGCTCGCCGCCAACAGCGCCTGCACCAGCGCCCGGCGCACCGGGTCGTCCTCGATGCTGGCCGTCTCGGCGCGGTATTCGGCGACCAGACGCCGCGAGCGCTCGGGCCACTCGACGATGCAATGCGGCGCATCCGCATCGAGAAACACGTAGCGCAGCAGATTGCGCTCGCCGCGCCGCCCGAGCCAGTCGGCGAACAACTCCGCGGCCGGGCGATTGCACACCAGCGCGTCCCAGCGCCGGTCAATCAGGCAGGCCGGCGCGCGACTCGAGCGCACCAGCGCGAGCAGCGGCCGGGGATCGGACGGTTCGGGCGGCGCGGACGGATCGGTACGCCCGCCGAGCTCGAGCAGATACTCTCTCGCAGCGCGCGAGAGCCGCAGGCCGTCCGCGCTGGCATGCAGGGTCTGAAGCGAAATCGCCGTCGCGCGTCCCTGTTCGATCCACGTGTAGCAGGTGGCGCAGATGCCGCACAGCTGAGCCACCTCTTCGCGCCGCAACCCGGGCGCCCGGCGCCTGCCGCGCTGAAAGTGAAAATCCTCCGGCTGCAGCCGCTCGCGCCGGGCGCGTCGCAAAGCGCCGAGCGAGGGCCGGGACGTGCGGCCGGTGCCGCTGCGGGCAGGCTGTAGGGAAGGCATCCGGCGGGTCGTGATCGGCGCGCCGTGGATAGTGTCTCTCATAGTATCAGGACGGGTCTTGTACCAGGATGCCGCCCCGGCATACTCGGCCGGTCATCGCCTGGAGATCACCCGATGCGCTCCCACGATCAGACGGTTCACGGCCAGTTCGACCCGCAGGCCGAGGCCTACCGTCACAGCGCGGTCCATGCCGCAGGCCCGGACCTGGACTACGCGCGCACGTTGGTCGCGGGCAATGCGGCGCGCCCCGAGCAGGCCCTCGACCTGGGGTCCGGCGCCGGACATTTATCGTTCGCGCTCGCGCCGCACGTCGGGCACCTGGTGGCGCTCGACCCCGCGCCAAACATGCTGGCCGCGGTCGTGCGCGGCGCGCAGGAGCGCGGTTTGAGGGGGATCGAGGTGCAGGCCGGCAGCGCGCATTCCCTGCCGTATCGGGATGGAACCTTTTCTCTCGTGTGCACGCGCTACAGCGCGCATCACTGGGTCCGGCTCGAGGATGCGCTCCGTGAGGCGGCCCGTGTACTGACGCCAGGCGGCCACGCGCTCATCATCGATGTCATCGCTCCGGACAGTGCGCTTGCGGACACGCATCTGCAGGCGGTCGAACTGCTGCGGGACATCTCGCACGTGCGCAACCGGTCGGTGCGCGAGTGGCGCGAGCTGCTGGGGGCGGCCGGCCTGCTCGAGACGCACTACCGGCAATGGCCCCTGCGGATCGAGTTCGCCTCCTGGGTCGGGCGCATGCGCACGCCGCAGACGCACGTGGCGGCGATCCGCTCACTGCAGGCGAGCGCCCCGCGCGAAGTGCGCGAGGCGCTCGTGATCGAGGCCGACGGCTCCTTCATGCTCCAGACGGGTCTGTTCTGGCTGACGAAGCCGCCTCATCCGGCTAGCGGCCCGCGCCGACCCGCATCGGCACCGCCTTGAACGCCACGAGCGCCTGCGTCGCCGGCACCAGCGCCTGGCCCGTGATGACGCCGCGATCGTTGATCTCCTGGGCATCCGTCAGAAACAGCGTGGTGCCCGGCGCAACCCGCGTATTGAGGTCGGTCATCCTGCCGTCCTGCCAGATGAACGCCCGGCCGGCCGGATCGGCCGCCCCGAAGGACGCGCCCACGACCTGACCGAGGTCGTTCACGCCGAGGGCTTCGCTCACGCTGTCGCCCGGCGCCACACCCAGATCGCACGTGCCGCCGGAGACACGTACGCCGTTACAGTCGAACGGATGCGCCGACCAGAAGAAGGCGTTGAAGTTCGGAGCGAGCGGTCCGTCCCCGGGCAGGTCCGAGAAGCCGACGACGTCGCCGCGGTTGTTGATGTCCATGGGCGTGTTCCAATAGGACCCGCCGAGCGTCGGCAGGAGCCGCTGCACACGGCCGTGCCACCAGACCACCATGTGCTCAGCCGTCGCCCCGCCGACCGCGCCGTCGCAGATGCCCGATATGCCGGCGACCTCACCGACTTGATTGATCGCGGTCGCCGCACCGTCGAGATCACCCGGGTACGGCGGCAACGCGTGCGCGCGGTAATGTCCGTGCTCGCGCACCCACATCACCGCTTCGAACTGCAGCACCTGATGCGTGTCGTTGAACTCGTCGCAGGTGGGATCGTGAGTGCTGTCCTCCGCCCAGCCGACGATCTGCCCGCGATTGTTGACACCGGTGGCGAAGCCGTTGGCGCCGCCGAGGGTCGGCAGTCCCCTCATGTGTCCGTCGCGCCAGACGAACCCGCGGCACACGTGGCCGTCCGGCGGCGCCCCGAGGAACACCGCGAGCGAGCAGCCCCACACCTCCCCGAGCGGCTGCATCTCGGCCGTCTCCGATATGCCGACGATGAGCCCGTGATCGTTGTGATTGGGCCACGCGACCGCGCTGTTCGGACCGCCGAGGGTGCCGAGGTCGACGGCCGCGCCGCCACGCCACAGCTCGGCGTGCATGACCGCGTTGCCAGGCAGCGCGGAGAATCCCACGACCCAGCCCGGCTGAGTGTCGCTGGTTCCCTGAGCGTTGGTTCCTCCGCCCGGGTCGCCAAGGTCGATCACCCGGTAGACCGTGTGCTGTGCAGGGGCGGCCCATACGCTGCCCGCGGCGCACAGAGCCGCCACGGCAGCGATCAAGGCAGATCCAACCGAAAGTCTTGTTTTCATGACGGACTCCTGAGAGATTCATGCCCACCCCCGCGTGCGGCGCGGGAGCCGCCATGACAGCCCGCGGCTCTCGGACCCGCGGCGAACACCGCGCGCGCAGATCCCGGCTGTCCTGACCAACACTACAGCGAGCCGCCCCGCGCCTGCTGGCTGCAATCGGACCTGAATGTCGTCTTACCAAGGCGCACATACCACCGCCAAACTAGACTGAACGCCATCCGCCGACAGAGCCCCGCGATGGACTTCGATGAGCAAACATGCGAGCAGGCGCGGCTGAATCGTGACGCGCGCTTCGACGGCCGCATCTTCATCGGCATCACCACGACAGGTGTCTATTGCCGGCCGGTATGCCCCTCGCCGCATGCCAGACGCGAGAACGTGCGCTACTTTCCAAGCGCCGCCGCAGCCGCCGAGGCGGGATTCCGCCCCTGTCTGCGCTGCCGCCCGGAAGTCGCGCCGGGCACGCCGGCATGGAACGGCACCTCCACCACGGTCAGCCGCGGCCTGCGCCTGATCGCCGAGGGCGCACTCGATGCGAGCGACATCGAGGCGCTCGCCGAGCGGCTCGGCGTCACCTCGCGGCACCTCTCACGGCTCTTTCTGCGCCACCTCGGCGCCTCCCCCACCACCATCGCGCGCACGCGGCGGGTGCTGTTCGCCAAACAGCTGCTCAGCGACACGAATCTCACCATCGCGCAGATCGCGATGGCCGCGGGCTTCGGCAGTATCCGCCGCTTCAACGACGTGTTCCGGCAGTACTACGGACGGCCGCCCTCCGAGGTTCGGCGGCTGGGCCGGCCGCCGAGCCTGTCGGAGGGCGAATACGTGTTGCGTCTGGCATTCCGGCCGCCCTATGACTGGGATGCGCTACTGCGTTTCCTCGCCGCACGCGCAATCCCGGGCGTTGAGTCGGCGCGCGGTGGCGCGTACCGGCGCACGATACTGGCTGAGGGCTGCCAGGGGCTGCTCGAGGTCCGGCCGGAGCCGGGCCTCGACATGCTGCGGGTGCGTATCCAGCTGCCGCGCCCGGAGAGCCTCCTGCAGGTAGTCACTCAGACGCGCGCCATGTTCGATCTGGCGGCTGATCCGGAACTGATCGAGCGGCACCTCGGCGCCGATCCGCTGCTCGCGCCGCTGCTGCGCGCGCATCCAGGGCGGCGTCTGCCGGGAGCATGGGATGCCTGCGAGGTTGTCATTCAGGCGCTGCTCGATGAGCGCTGCCCGCCGAGCCGCACCCGCGAGCTGCTCGGCCTGATCGCCGAGCGGTACGGTGCGCCAGTGAAATTCAGCGCCGCGCCGGACCTGACCCGCACGTTTCCGCGCGCGCAGGTGCTGGCGGCGGCCGGCCTCGATGGCCTGCCGGGACCGGCTGCGCAGGCAGTCCGCGCGGCCGCGCGGGTGTTATGTACGCTCGAGGGCGCCACCTGGCGCGATCAGCTCCTCGGGCAATTGCGTGCGGCCGTCCAGCCCGAGGACTCGACACTGCAGTACATTGCGATGCGTGCGCTCGATGACCCCGATGCGTTTCCGGCAGAAGGGTGGCGCGTTGCCACCGGGGCCGGGGGAGCGCAGCGCGCCCCAGCGGGGTGGCAGTCGCGCGTACAGGGCTGGAGGCCGTGGCGCTCGTATGCCGCGCTTTATCTGCTGGATGCAGCAAGCGCAGGCTGAGCGGCGCGGGAGCGCGTCCGCCGAGACTACGGCAGGCGCCCGGGCGCTCGGAGGTGCATGTGGGTGAACAGATCGTCCGCGACGTGAGTCTTGCCGAGCCAGCAGCCGACGATGACGATTGGGGCGATCACGAGCGAGCAGAGGTCGTTGAGCGCGATGGCCGTTCCGCCGGTCGGAAGCAGTTCGATGCGGTGCGTCGCAGCGTAATCCCAGCCGTCCCAGTGATGCGGAGGCGGTGCAGGTGCGAATACGCTCGAACCCGAAAGCCCGAAGCGTCTGCTCGCCGGTGTGCGGCGCGAGGTGAGCGCGAGCGCTTCGCGCCGCAGGGCGCTCATCCTGTCGATCCGGGGGCGGGCAGGCCTGCCGCGGCGCGACGGAACGCGCGGCTGGACTCTGCGCGGTATGCGCGGGACCAGGCCACCCGTCCCGGCGCGAGCCGACCGCCTCACCGCCGCGAAGCGGCGCAGGCGCCGAGACAGATGGATGGCCGACAGACCGGCCGGCAGATCCAGCAGCGCCGCATGCAGGGCAAGTACGAGCGCGGCCGCGCTGAGCCGCCGCATCGCGGCCCGCCCGCCCCTGGCCAGCACGGCGAAGCGCTCAGGTGGACGGGGAGCTGCCCCGCCGCAGTCGGTGCGACGTCAGAAAATACGGTACGAGCGCGAGCGCAGCCGTGATGAGCGCATACGTCAATTGCTGCGGAAGCGCAGAGAACGAGAAGCCGATGCCCAGCGAAGCGCTGCCGCGGTGCCCGGCGAACGGCAGCATCAGCCCCGCGTTCATCAGCCGGGCGGTCAGGCACACGAGCAGCGCGCTCGCGATCAGCCAGCGAGGCTCGACGGGACGGCGGCTCGCAAGGAACGCGAATGCTGCTGCGACCAGGACGGGCAGGACCCACAGCAGCGCCACGGCGATGCTGGAGTTCACGGCCGCAGCAACCCATGCGGGCACCGCGATGCTGCGCAGCGTGGCATGCAGCTCATCGAGACTCAGCACGAGCAGCGCCATGCTCGTGATACAAAGCAGCGCGAAGCTCACCACGGGCGCAAACGCATACAGCACCGGCCAGCGGTACAGCCACCCGCGCAGCTCGCGCTGCCCGGCGTAGCGCGTGATGAGCGTCGCGTCGGAGCCCATCGCCTGATGCGCCGTGCGCGCGGCCTGCTCCGGCGACTCGCCGCGCTCGAGGGCGTCCCGGCGCAATTCCTGGAAATGCGAGCCCAGCTCCAGCGCGGCGCGGCGTGCGTGCCGCGCCGCGACACCGTGGCGGATCAGGGCCCGCTCGAGTCTCTTGAAGCGGGCTTCACTCATAGGTCGTCGCCCCCAGTATCCGCTCCACACCCTCGCTCATGCGCCGCCAGTTCATCGTCAGACGCGCCAGGCGTCGGTGGCCGCGCGGCGTCAGCTGGTAATAGACGCGCGTGCGGCCGTCCACCTGTTGCGTGCGTGAGCGCAGCAGCCCGCGCGCTTCGAGCGCGTGCAAAGCGGGATACAGCACGCCTTCTCCTATCGTCAGCGCGTCCTGACTCACGACCTTGAGCGTGCGGGCAATCTCGTAGCCGTACATCTCCCGGTGCGCGAGCAGGCGCAGCAAGACCAGCTCGGGAACGCCGCTCATCAGTGTCGGGTCGCGCTCGCTCATGCGCCGACTATACCTCGCCAAACGAGGTATGAGAAGCAGGACCGGATGAATCCCTCAGGTCCGCTCGCTGTCGAGGTGAGCCATCTGCGCCGGAGCGTAGCGCTCGCCTGCGGCCGCACCCTTGGGCACCGCGCGTTCGATCGCCGCCAGATCCTGCGCTGAGAGCCGGATCGGCAACGCACCGAGGGCTTCGGCAAGCTGCTCGCGGCGGCGGGCACCGACGAGCGGGATGATGTCGGCGCCCTGAGCGGCCACCCAGGCGATGGCGAGTTGCGCGACACTGAGCTCCCGCTCGCGCGCCAGCGCGCGCAACGCCTCGACCAGGGCAAGGTTGCGCTCGAGGTTCTCGCCGGCGAAGCGCGGCCCGTGCGCCCGCCAGTCGTCCGGCGCCGGTGCCGTGTTGCGCCAATGCCCGCTGATCAGGCCGCGCGAGAGCACTCCATAGGCCGTGACGGCGATACCGAGCTCGCGCACTGTCGGCAGGATGGCGGCCTCGAGGCCGCGGGAAATCAGCGAGTACTCGATCTGCAGGTCGCAGATGGGATGAACCGCGGCTGCGCGGCGGATCGTGGCGGCGCCGACCTCCGAGAGCCCAATGTGACGGACGTAGCCGGCCGTGACCATGTCAGCCACCGCGCCGACCGTCTCCTCGATCGGCACCTGCGGATCGAGCCGCGCGGGACGATAAATGTCGATGTAGTCCAGATGCAGCCGCTGCAGGGAGTATGCGAGAGCCGTCTTGACGGCGGCAGGACGGCCGTCGAAGCCGATCCAGCGGCCCGCCGGATCACGCTGCGCGCCGAACTTCACGCTGACCTGGAAACGTTCGCGGGGCAGCCCGGCCAGCGCTTCAGCGAGCAGCAGCTCGTTGTGGCCCATGCCGTAGAAATCGCCGCTGTCGAACAGGGTGACCCCGGCGTCGAGCGCCGCGTGGACGGTCGCGATGGATTCGCGGCGGTCGGCCGGGCCGTACATGCCGGACATGCCCATGCATCCGAGTCCGAGGGCGGACACCTGAGGTCCGGTCTTTCCGAGGGGTCGCAGTTCCATGAGCTCGCTCCGCAACTGAATGGCCTGGGGCTATTCTTGCCTCTTCTTCGCGTACGGTAAACTTCACCTATCCAAACGGCTTGTATGGATTAGCGCACAATGAGCGCGCGGAATCTTGCGGATCTCGATGCTTTCATGGCCGTCGCGCGGGCACGGAGCTTCCGCGGCGCGGCTGGCATACGCGGCATATCCGCGTCCTCGCTGAGCGAGGCTGTCCGGCGACTGGAGTCTCAGCTCGGTGTGCGTCTGCTCAACCGCACGACGCGCAGCGTCACGCTCACCGAGGCCGGACAGCGGGCGTTCGAACGGCTCGGGCCGGCACTTGGGGAGATCGATGCCGCGCTCGATGTGCTCAACGGCCTGCGCGACAGCCCAGCCGGCACGCTGCGCCTGAACGTGCCCGTGATCGTCGCACGGGTCGTTCTGCCGCCGATCGCGAGCCGGTTTCTGCTCGCGCACCCCGACATCACGCTTGAAGTGAGCGCCAACGACACCTTCATCGACGTTCTGGCCGCGGGCTTCGACGCGGGGATCCGGTACGAGGAGCGGGTCGAGCGCGACATGATTGCCGTGCCCATCGGACCGCGGGTTCAGCGCTACGCCGCCGCCGCGGCGCCGGCGTATCTCGCCGCGCATGGAGCCCCGCAGCATCCCCGTGAGCTCACCGCGCATGCCTGCATCCGGCATCGGTTCGCGAGCGGCGCCACGGCGGACTGGGAGTTCAAGCGCGGCGCGCACACGGTGCGTATCCGTCCCGAGGGTCCTCTGGTGGCCAACACGCTCGAGATGCAGATCGCCGCGGCCGTGGCGGGGCTCGGCGTCATCGCGACCTTCGAGGAAGTGCTCCGCGAGAGCATGCGCCGCGGCGAGCTGGTCCCGGTGCTGCCGCAATGGTGGCTCAGTTTCTCCGGGCCCTTCCTCTACTACCCCAGTCGCCGGCACATGCCGGGGCCGCTGCGCGCGTTCGTCGATTTCATCCGTGGCGAGGCGGGACGCGCCACCACGTCCTGATCAAGGATCAGAACAGACTGGTGCCGGTGATGCCGCCGTAGACGCCGAGCCCGGCGGTGAGGACTGCCACGCCCACGACCACCCAGGCATAGAGCCCCTTCAACCGGTGTTCCGGCGGCAGCGCGCGGAACGCGAGCGCCACGAGGAAACCGAGCACCAACGGCAGCATCAGAGCGTTCATCACCTCGACGCCGATGTTCAGCTCCACGAGGTTCGGCGCCAGATCGACCAGCACCGCACCGCCGATGACCGCGAGCGAATAGATTCCGTAGAACCACGGCGCCTCGAGCGGCCGATGCTCGAGGGAATGGCGGTAGCCGGTCACTTCGCCGAACCCCCAGGCGCTGGCGAGCGATGCCACGATGGCCGCCACCAGGGCCGCCCCGATCGTCCCAAGCCCGAAGATGACCCGTCCGACGTCCACACCGAGGAAGGGGACCAGCATCTTGGTGATGTCGCCGATGGAGTTGAGACTGGCGTGCGCATGCAGCGTGCCGATGGTAGCCGCCGCCGCGATCAGGATCGCCGCCATGACGGCCTGAGTGATCACCGACCCGATCGCGGTATCCCAGCGCGCATGGCGATAGTGGTGCGGCTGGAGTTTCTTGTCCGCCACGGCCGACTGCTGATAGAAGATCATCCACGGCATGATGACCGCGCCGATGTTCGCCGCCACCAGATACAGATATGCCCCGTTGTTGAGCGGCATGTGCATCATGCCGCCGAGCATCGCAGCCCCGTGCGGATGGGCGCGCCAGGCGATGAAGAAGAACGCGAATTCGAACAGCCCGAGACCGATGGCGACCCGCTCGACCCGGCGGTAGCTGCCGGTGAGCACGATGGTCAGCAGCGCCGCGACGGTGACCCCGAGACTCAGCAGGCGTGGAATGCCGAACAGGTCGCCCACTGCGGCAATGCCGGAGAATTCCGTGACCAGCGCCCCGAGGGTGGCCACACCGAGGCCGCCCACCGAGAGCCAGGCCCAGCCGGTGCCGAAGGTCTTGCGGATGAGCTCCCCGTGCCCCTGGCCGGTGAAGATCCCGAGCCGCACCGTGAGCTCCTGCACCACGAACAGCACCGGCACCAGCAGCACCTGCAGCAGCAACAGCCGGTAGCCCCACTGTACGCCGCTCTGGGCCGCCGTAATGATGCTGCCGACGTCGGTGTCGGCGAGCATCACGACCAGCCCCGGACCCATGACCGCGAGAAACATTTTCCACGACGGCAGCATGGCGCTGCGCGGGGTCAGGGTGAGATCGGGAGTGGTCGAATCCATGGAGCTTCACCTGGGCCGCCGGAGTGCTGCGCGGTCCGGCTGTCGCGGACCGGCTGCGCTCGCCCCGACGGCGCCGCTTACGACAGGGTTTTCAGGATATAAATAAGACTGATTCGCATTTGCATGGAGAATAGCAGCGGGCCTGGGCCAAGGCAATGCCGGCATTCCGAAATTGGCACACAGGCCGCAACGTAAACCCGTGCGCCTGCCACGCATGGTTACGCCAACCCGGTAGACTGCAGTCCGTCACGCTGCGCCGCGCTGATCGCCCGTCTATCATGGCGCCGGCAGCGATGAGTGACGGCCCGAGGATTGCACGGAGAAGCGCCGATGCATTTTCTGATCCTGGCACTGCGTACGCCGGACTTCGATCCGCAGGTCATTGCACCGCACCTCGCCTACCTCGATGAGCTGCGCAGCCGCGGTCTGCTCGCGGTCTCCGGCCGGTTCATCGATCAATCCGGCGGCGCCTACATCGTGCGCGCCGAGTCGATCACCGAAGCCGAAGCGATCGCCGCGGCCGATCCCCTCGCGAGCGCCGGCGCATCGGAGCTGGCCGTATGGGCCTGGGACGTCAACTGGATCGACCCGTGCTGAGCTGAAGGCCGCATCGATCCGCCCCGGAGGGCGCGCCACAGGGGGCTGTGGGCGCCCGAGGAGCGCCTGCCCGCCGACATCACGCCCGCGCGAAGGGAGTTCACGGCCATGGCCGCAGTGCACGAACAACACATGCGCGGACGCGAATTCGTTGCGGGCGCCAGGATGAGCGCCGCCGACATCATCGTGGCGTGCACCGTGGATTGGGGCGGGCTTTTCGGACTGCTCGAAGGCTGCCCGGTCCTGCACGGCTACCTGGAGCGCATGTACGCGCGGCCGCACGCGCCGCGGCGCATCGCCGAGCTGCTGCAGGACCTGCGCGCGGCGCCGCAGTGACCGACGCCCGGCGCGGATGGCGCTCACCGGGTGCCCCGGCCAGTCGCTGCACGCGGCATGCTATGGTCGGGCTCGCGGCTCGAGGCCGCAGTCGATCCCAGAGGAGGTCAAGCCGGCCATGTTCATCGTGCGGGGATTGATCGATCGGATCTTGCTGATCTGCGCCGTAGTGACGGGCGGATTGGTGCCGGGCTTCATGGCGCAGTACCGCCAGCGCTTGGGGGGACGGCTCGAGCAGGCCCGGCTCGACCTGGCGCCGTGGCAGAGGATCGCCGATCAGTTCTTCGGCGGCAGTCTGCACCAGCTGATCCAGTATCACCTGGCGAGCCCAGTCGCGCCGATTCACGCCGAGGGCGCCGTGATCCGCCATCTGCTGCACACGGTGCAACGCCTGCAGGACGAGATGGCGGCGCTGCACGGCAGCCTGTATCACCAGGCGCTCTACCTCGCGCTGCATCCGGACTCCGACCTGCTGCGCGCCACGCTCTCGGCCTGGGTCCCCACGTTCGGCCTGTCCGCGCAGGCTCTGGTATTCGCCGCGGTGTTTGCGCTCACCGTGTGGCTGGTGTTTCAGGGGCTGTGGTCGCTCACCCGCACAGGCGGCCGGCGCATCGCCCGCCGCCTGCGCGGCGCGCATCGCGCCGCGCCTCCCGCGCCCATCTCGCGGTAGAAACGCGACGGGCCGGCGCAAGCTCTCGCCCGCGCCGGCCCGTATCCTTCACGGTCCGTGCCGCGGCGCCTCGGCGCCGCGCACCGCCCGGCCTCCTCAGCCCGCCGGTGTCTCGGACTCCTCGCTGGCGCTCGTCTCGTCGACCTCGGGGATACCGCCGCCCACTTCCATGAAGCTGCGCCGCTCCGTGCCTTCCGTCCGGCGCCGGCGCGAGGCATGGGTCGCGAAGCCCGTTCCGGCCGGAATCAGCCGGCCGACGATGACGTTCTCCTTCAGGCCGCGCAGGTCATCCTGCAGGCCCCGCACCGCCGCCTCGGTCAGCACTCGGGTCGTCTCCTGGAACGACGCTGCGGAGATGAACGACTCGGTGGCGAGGGAGGCCTTGGTGATGCCGAGCAGCACCGGCTGCAGTGCGGCCGACTGCTTGCCGTCCTGCTCCGCCCGGTCGTTGATATCGAGCGCACGGGCGCGGTCGAGCTGCTCGCCGCGCAGCAGCGAGGTGTCGCCCGCGGACTGCACCTCGGTCTTGCGCAGCATCTGGCGGATGATCACCTCGATGTGCTTGTCGTTGATCTTCACGCCCTGCAGGCGGTAGACGTCCTGGATCTCGCGCACCAGATAGTTGGCCAGCGCCTCGACGCCCTGCAGCCTCAGGATGTCGTGCGGGTTCGGCTCGCCATCGGCAATCACCTCGCCGCGCTCCACCGTCTCGCCCTCGAAGACGTTGAGCTGGCGCCACTTGGGAATCAGCTCCTCGTACTTGTCGCCGTCATCGCTGGTGATGATCAGGCGCCGCTTGCCCTTGGTCTCCTTGCCAAAGCTCACGGTGCCGGACTTCTCGGCGAGGATCGCCGGATCCTTCGGCTTGCGCGCCTCGAACAGGTCCGCCACGCGCGGCAGACCGCCGGTGATGTCGCGCGTCTTCGAGGACTCCTGCGGGATACGCGCGATGACGTCGCCGACCGATACCCGAGCGCCGTCCTCGAGCGCCACGAACGCGCCCGCGGGCAGCGAGTACACGGCCGGAATCTCGGTGTTGGCGAAAGTGACTTCCTTGCCCTTGGCGTTGACCAGCTTGACGGTGGCGCGCAGATCCTTGCCGCCGCGCTGCTTGGTGTCGAGCACCACGGTGCTCGAGAGGCCTGTCACCTCGTCCACCTGCGTGGTCACCGTCAGGCCGTCGACGAAGTCCTGGAACTTGACGAACCCGGCCACCTCGGTCACCACCGGGTGAGTGTGCGGATCCCAGGTGGCGACCACCTGGCCGGCGGCGACCTGATCGCCTTCCTTGACGCTGATCATCGCGCCGTAGGGGATCTTGTAACGCTCGCGCTCCCGGCCGAAATCATCGACCACACCGATCTCCGCGGAGCGCGACACGGCCACCAGATGACCCTTCTCGTGCTGCACGGTCTTGATGCGGTGGAACCGGATGGTGCCCTTGTTGCGCACCTCGACACTGCTCGCCGCAGCCGCCCGCGATGCCGCACCGCCGATGTGGAAGGTGCGCATCGTCAGCTGCGTGCCGGGCTCGCCGATCGACTGTGCCGCGATCACACCGACCGCCTCACCAATGCTGATCAGCCGGCCGCGGGCGAGATCGCGCCCGTAGCACTGCGCGCACACGCCATAGCGGGTCTGGCAGGTGATGGGCGAGCGGACCTTGATCTGGTCGACGCCCTCGGCCTCCAGGTGCCGCACGAGCTTCTCATCGAGCAGCGTCCCGCGCTCGATCAGAAGGTTCTCGCTGCCCGGCTTGAGCACGTCCTCGGCCAGTACGCGGCCCAGCACGCGCTCCCCGAGCGCCTCCACGACGTCGCCACCCTCGACGAGCGGCGTCATCGTCAACCCGTTGGCCGTTCCGCAATCGACCTCGGTGACCACGAGGTCCTGCGCCACATCGACCAGACGGCGGGTGAGGTAACCGGAGTTCGCAGTCTTCAGCGCGGTGTCGGCCAGACCCTTGCGGGCGCCGTGCGTCGAGATGAAGTACTGCAGAACGTTCAGGCCCTCACGGAAATTCGCGGTGATCGGGGTCTCGATGATGGAGCCGTCGGGCTTGGCCATCAGGCCGCGCATACCCGCGAGCTGGCGGATCTGGGCCGCGGAGCCGCGCGCGCCGGAATCGGCCATCATGAAGATGGAATTGAAGGACTTCTGGCGCACCGCTTCGCCTTTGGTGTTGCGGCTCTCCTCGGTGCCGAGCTTGTCCATCATGGCCTTCGCCACCTGATCGTTGGCGCGCGACCAGATATCCACCACCTTGTTGTAGCGCTCGCCGTTGGTCACGAGACCCGAGGCGTACTGGTCCTGGATCTCCTTCACCTCGCGGTCGGCGCTGTTGATGATGCGCGGCTTCTGGTCCGGAATCACGATATCGTCGATACCGAAGGACACGCCGGCTCGGGTCGCGTAGTGGAAGCCCGTGTACATCAGCTTGTCGGCGAAGATCACGGTCTCCTTCAGCCCAAGCGTACGGTAGCAGGCGTTGATCGTGGCCGAGATCGCCTTCTTGGTCATGTCCTGGTTGACCAGGTCGAACGACAGCCCCTTCGGCAGGATCTCCAGCAGCAGCGCGCGTCCCACGGTCGTCTCGACCACACGGATGCGCTCCGGCGGATCCTGCCCGAGCACGTGCTCCTTGATGCGCACGCGCGCTTTCGCCTGCAGATCCACCGAGCGGCTCTCGTAGGCGCGGTGCACCTCGTGCACGTCGGAGAACAGCATGCCTTCGCCGCGCGCGCCGACACGCTCGCGGGTCATGTAGTACAGGCCCAGCACGACGTCCTGCGACGGCACGATGATCGGATCACCGTTGGCGGGCGAGAGGATGTTGTTCGACGACATCATCAGCGCGCGCGCCTCGAGCTGCGCTTCCAGCGACAGCGGCACGTGCACGGCCATCTGGTCGCCGTCGAAGTCGGCATTGAAGGCGGTGCACACCAGCGGATGCAGCTGGATCGCCTTGCCCTCGACCAGCTGCGGCTCGAACGCCTGGATGCCGAGACGGTGCAGGGTCGGCGCGCGGTTCAGCAGCACGGGATGCTCGCGGATCACCTCCTCGAGGATGTCCCACACCTCCGGCCCTTCGCGCTCCACGAGGCGCTTGGCGGCCTTGATGGTGGAGGCTTCCCCGCGCAGCTGCAGCTTCTGGAAGATGAACGGCTTGAACAGCTCGAGCGCCATCTTCTTCGGCAGGCCACACTGGTGCAGGCGCAGCTGCGGGCCGACCACGATCACCGAGCGGCCCGAGTAATCGACGCGCTTGCCGAGCAGGTTCTGGCGGAAGCGGCCCTGCTTGCCCTTGATCATGTCGGCGAGCGACTTCAGCGGCCGCTTGTTGGTGCCGGTGATCGCCCGTCCGCGCCGGCCGTTGTCGAGCAGCGCGTCGACCGCCTCCTGCAGCATGCGCTTCTCGTTGCGCACGATGATGTCGGGCGCGTTGAGCTCGAGCAGGCGGCGCAGGCGGTTGTTGCGGTTGATGACCCGGCGGTACAGATCGTTCAGATCCGAGGTCGCGAAGCGGCCGCCGTCGAGCGGCACCAGCGGCCGCAGGTCCGGCGGCAGCACCGGCAGCACGGTCATCACCATCCACTCCGGCTTGTTGCCGGACTCGATGAACGACTCGATCAGCTTCAGCCGCTTCGAGAGACGCTTCAGCTTCGTCTCGGAGGAGGTGGCCTGCATCTCCTCGCGCACCTTGGTGAGCTCGGCCGCAAGATCGATGCTGCGCAGCAGCTCGTACACCGCTTCCGCGCCCATGCGGGCGTCGAACTCATCGCCGTGCTCCTCGATCGCCTCGAGAAACATCTCGTCGGTGAGCAGCTGTCCGCGCTGCAGGGGCGTCATGCCCGGGTCGATCACCACGAAGGCCTCGAAGTACAGCACGCGCTCGATCTCGCGCAGCGTCATGTCGAGCATCAGACCGATGCGCGACGGCAGGGACTTCAGGAACCAGATGTGCGCCACGGGGCTCGCGAGCTCGATGTGGCCCATGCGCTCGCGGCGCACCTTGGCCTGCGTGACCTCGACGCCGCACTTCTCGCAGACCACGCCGCGGTGCTTCAGGCGCTTGTACTTGCCGCACAGGCACTCGTAGTCCTTGACGGGCCCGAAGATCTTGGCGCAGAACAGGCCATCGCGCTCCGGCTTGAACGTGCGGTAGTTGATGGTCTCGGGTTTCTTGACCTCACCGTACGACCAGGCGCGGATCATCTCCGGCGAGGCGAGTCCGATCTTGATCGAATCGAACTGCTCGACCGGAGCATTGGTCTTGAAAAACTTCAGAAGGTCTTTCATCGGATGTTCTCCTCACGGCGCGCCGTGATCAGTCCTGCTCCAGCTCCATGTTGATGCCCAGGGAGCGGATCTCCTTGACCAGCACATTGAAGGATTCGGGCATGCCGGCGTCCATCTGGTGATTGCCGTCCACGATGTTCTTGTACATCTTGGTGCGGCCGTTCACGTCGTCGGACTTGACGGTCAGCATCTCCTGCAGCGTGTAGGAGGCGCCGTAGGCCTCGAGCGCCCACACCTCCATCTCGCCGAAGCGCTGACCGCCGAACTGCGCCTTGCCGCCGAGTGGCTGCTGGGTGACCAGGCTGTACGGTCCAGTGGAGCGGGCGTGCATCTTGTCATCGACCAGGTGATTGAGCTTGAGCATGTACATGTAGCCGACGGTCACCTGCCGCTCGAAGCGCTCGCCCGTACGCCCATCGAACAGGTACGTCTGGCCGCTGGTCGGCAGGTCGGCGAGCTCGAGCATGCGCTTGATTTCCGCCTCGCTCGCCCCGTCGAACACCGGCGTCGCCATCGGCACGCCGTGCGACAGGTTGCCGGCAAGCTGCTTCAGGTCCGCTCCGTCGAGGCTGTCGATGTCCTCCGGCTGCCCGCCGGTCTCGTTGTAGACCGCCTTGAGGAAGCCGCGCAGCTCGGCCTCGGCGGCCTGCTTCTCGAGCATCCGGCCGATCTTCAGGCCGATGCCCTTGGCCGCCCAGCCCAGGTGCGTCTCGAGCACCTGGCCGACGTTCATGCGCGAGGGCACACCGAGCGGGTTCAGCACGATATCGACGGGCGTGCCGTCCTCGAGGTACGGCATGTCCTCGACCGGCACGATGGTGGAGACCACGCCCTTGTTGCCGTGGCGGCCGGCCATCTTGTCGCCCGGCTGGATGCGCCGCTTCACCGCGAGGTACACCTTGACCATCTTCAGCACGCCGGGGGCGAGATCATCGCCCTGGGTGATCTTGGCCTTCTTGTCCTCCAGACGCTTCTCGAACGCCTTGCGCTGCATCTGCAGCCGCTCCGCGGCCTGTTCGAGCTGCGTGTTCGCCTCTTCGTCCTGCAGGCGGATCTCGAACCAGTTCTCCCGCGGCAGCTCATCGAGGTACTCGGCGCTGATCGCGGTGCCCGCCTTCAGACGCTTCGGTCCGCCGGCGGCGTTCTGCCCGATCAGCATGGCCCGCACGCGTTGGAACAGGTCGTCTTCGAGAATGCGCTGCTGATCGGCAAAGTCCTTGCGGACCCGCTCGATCTCGGCCTTCTCGATCGACAGGGCGCGCGAGTCCTTCTCCACGCCATCGCGCGTGAACACGCGCACGTCGATCACGGTGCCGTCCATGCCGGGCGGCACGCGCAGGCCCGTGTCCTTAACGTCCGAGGCCTTCTCGCCGAAGATCGCCCGCAGCAGCTTCTCCTCGGGAGTGAGCTGCGTCTCGCCCTTGGGCGTGACCTTGCCGACCAGGATGTCGCCCGCCTTCACTTCCGCGCCGATGTAGGCAATGCCGGCCTCGTCGAGCTTGGCGAGCGCCGCATCGCCGACATTCGGGATGTCCGCGGTGATCTCCTCCGGGCCGAGCTTGGTGTCGCGCGCGACGCAGGTCAGCTCCTCGATGTGAATCGTGGTGAAGCGGTCCTCCTGCACCACCCGCTCGGAGATCAGGATCGAGTCCTCGAAGTTGTAGCCGTTCCAGGGCATGAAGGCGACCAGGAGGTTCTGCCCGAGCGCGAGCTCCCCGAGATGCGTCGAGGGGCCGTCGGCCAGCACGTCGCCGCGCGCGATCACGTCGCCTGCGTTGACCAGCGGGCGCTGATTGATGCAGGTGTTCTGATTCGAGCGGGTGTACTTGGTCAGGTTGTAGATGTCCACGCCCGGCTCCCCGGCCGTGGTCTCCTCGTCGTTCACGCGCACCACGATGCGCGAGGCGTCGACGGAGTCGACCATGCCGCCGCGCTTGGCGACCACGGTCACGCCGGAATCGATCGCCACCGAGCGCTCCATGCCCGTGCCGACGAACGGCGTCTCGGCGCGCAGTGTCGGCACCGCCTGACGCTGCATGTTCGAGCCCATCAGCGCGCGGTTAGCGTCATCGTGCTCGAGGAACGGAATCAGCGAGGCCGCCACCGAAACGATCTGCTTGGGGCTGACGTCCATGTAGTTGATACGGTCACGCTGCATGAGCGTGAACTCGTTCTGAAAGCGGCACGACACCAGCTCGTCGGCAAGCTCGCCCTGGGGCCCGAGGTTGGCGTTCGCCTGGGCGATGGCGTAGTTGCCCTCCTCGATCGCCGAGAGATAGTCGATCTGGTCGGTGACCCGGCCGTTCTCGACCCTGCGGTACGGGGTCTCGAGGAAGCCGTACTGGTTGGTGCGCGCGTACACCGCGAGTGAGTTGATAAGGCCGATGTTCGGGCCTTCCGGCGTCTCGATCGGGCACACGCGGCCGTAGTGGGTCGGATGCACGTCACGCACCTCGAACCCGGCGCGCTCGCGAGTGAGTCCGCCTGGGCCCAGGGCCGAGACGCGCCGCTTGTGCGTCACCTCCGACAGCGGGTTGTTCTGGTCCATGAACTGCGAGAGCTGCGAGGAGCCGAAGAACTCCTTGACCGCCGCGGCCACCGGCTTGGCGTTGATCAGCTCCTGCGGCATCAGCGGCTCGGTCTCCGCGACCGTGAGGCGCTCCTTGACCGCGCGCTCGACGCGCACCAGACCGACCCGGAAGGCGTTCTCCGCCATCTCACCGACGCTTCTGACGCGGCGGTTGCCGAGATGATCGATGTCGTCGACCTGACCGTTGCCGTTCCTGATGTCGATCAGCACCTTCAGCACATCGATGATGTCCGAGGTCTCGCCCTGTTCGGCGACGAGCGTCTTGGCCGTATCGTCGGTGCGCGCGCTGAAGTACTTGTTGTCGTAAAGAATGCCCGGGCCGGTGATCGCATCGCGTCCGACGCGACGATTGAACTTCATGCGGCCCACCGCCGAGAGGTCGTAGCGCTCGGCGTTGAAGAACAGATTGGTAAACAGGTTCTCGGCGGCATCGCGGGTCGGCGGCTCCCCCGGACGCATCATGCGGTAGATCTCGACCAGCGCCTCGAAGCGGGTCTTGGTCGGATCGATGCGCAGCGTATCGGAGATGTATGCGCCCCGGTCGAGGTCGTTCACGTACAACGTGTTGACCTGGGGGATGCCGGCCTGGATCAGCTTCTCGACGGAAGCGGCAGTCAGCACCTCGTTGGCCTTGGCGAGGATCTCGCCGGTCTCGGTGTTGACCACGTCGTGGGAGAGGATCTTGCCGTACAGGTACTCGCGCGGCACGCGCAGGCGCGTCACCTTGGCTTCTTCGAGCTGGCGGACGTGCCGGGCGGTGATGCGCCGGCCTTCCTCGACGATGACCTTCTCGCCGATGCGGATCTCGAAGGTGGCGGTCTCGCCGCGCAGGCGCTGGGGCACCAGCTGCAGCGCCACCTCGTCCTCGCCGAGATGGAAGGTGTTGGTGTCGAAGAAGGTGGCGAGAATCTCCTCCTCGCTCATGCCGAGGGCGCGCAGGATGATCGTGACCGGAAGCTTGCGCCGGCGGTCGATGCGCGCGAACAGGCAGTCCTTGGGATCGAACTCGAAATCGAGCCACGAGCCGCGGTAGGGAATGATGCGCGCGGAGAACAGCAGCTTGCCCGAGGAGTGGGTCTTGCCCCGGTCGTGGTCGAAGAACACGCCCGGCGAGCGGTGCAGCTGCGAGACGATGACGCGCTCGGTGCCGTTGATGATGAAGGTGCCGTTGTCGGTCATCAACGGCAGCTCGCCGAGGTAGACCTCCTGCTCGCGCACGTCCTTGACCGGCTTCTTGGCCCCCGGGGCCTCCTTGTCGAGCACGATCAGGCGCACCTTGACGCGCAGCGGAGCTGCGTAGGTGAGCCCGCGCAGCTGGCACTCCTTGACGTCGAACACCGGCTCACCGAGCCGGTAGCTCACGTATTCGAGCGAAGCGTTTCCGGAATAGCTCGTGATCGGGAACACGCTCTTGAACGCAGCGTGCAGCCCCACGGAATCGCGCGCGTCCTCGGGCCGTTCGGCCTGCAGGAAGGTGCGGTAGGAGTCGAGCTGAATGGCCAGCAGGTACGGCGTGTCCAGAATGCCCGGCTGCTTGCCGAAGTTCTTGCGGATGCGCTTCTTCTCGGTGAAGGAATAAGCCATCTCGGGTTCACCTCAGGAAAAAATTGCGTTCGTCCATCAAGCAGCCTTCCCTGGGCCTCCTGCCGGCGCGCCCATCCAGGGCGGTCGTTCGGGCGGCTCGGTCGGCGCCGCAGCTTCGCGGTGCCAGCCGGTCCGGCCCTGCGGGGCGTTTCACCCCTAAGGATCGGGACCGGGGCCGCCCGCAGGCGGCCCCGGTCCGTCGCCTTACTTGATTTCCACCTTGGCGCCGGCTTCCTCGAGCTTCTTCTTGAAGCTCTCGGAATCGGCCTTCGACACCGCTTCCTTGACGGTCGAGGGCACCGCCTCGACCAGGTCTTTCGCTTCCTTCAGGCCAAGGCCGGTGATCTCGCGAATCACCTTGATGACGGTGACCTTCTTGTCGGCCGGGTATTCCTTCAGGATGACGGTGAACTCCGTCTTCTCCTCGACGGGCGCGGCAGCGCCGCCGGCGGCCGGAGCGGCAGCCACGGCCACCGGGGCCGCGGCGGTCACGCCGAACTTCTCCTCCATGGCGGAGATGAGTTCGACCACCTCCATCAGGGACATCTTGGAAATCGCATCGAGAATTTCGTCTTTGCTGACAGCCATGTTGTTTCTCCGCAGATTCGAATTGGACAATTAGGCGCGGCGTTACGCCGCCTGCTTCTGGTCGCGAACCGCGGCCAGGGTGCGGGCGAGCTTCGCCGGCGGCTCCGCCAGCGTCGCGACGAACTTCTGGATCGGCGCCTTGATCACGCCGAGCAGCATCGACAACGCCTGCTCGCGGGTCGGCAGACTGGCGACCTTGTCGAGTTCCTCGGCCGCCAGCACCTGGCCGCCGAGAGACACCAAAGTCGCCGTGAGCTTTTCGTTCGCTTTCGCGAAGTCCTTCACCAGGCGCGCAGCGGCGCCCGGATCATCCTTCGAGAACGCGAGCACCAGCGGGCCCTTGAGCTTCGGTCCCACCTGCTCAAAGGTCGTCCCGGCGAGCGCCCGGCGTGCCAGCGTGTTCTTGACCACACGCAGATACACGCCCTGGGCGCGCGCCTTGGCGCGCAGCTCCGTCATCTGTCCGACCGTCAGGCCGCGGTACTCGGCAGCCACGATGGACTGCGCCACGGCGGCCACTTCGGCCACCTCGGCTACCAACGCCTTCTTGTCTTCCAGGTTAAGTGCCATTCCTTCTCTCCTGTCGGGTGAGAAGATCACGGTTTACGAATGAAGCGGCCGGCTGCCCGGCTGGCTTCCCCATCGTCTCCGCTGCAACGGGACCTTGCGGACCCGCGGCGGCGGCGGTGACCCCTCACGCCTCAAGGACGAACCTCGATGCGATCAGCGGTTCACCATCTGCGCAGGCGGTCATTAAGAGGGGCGGCCCCTCGCCTGCGGTCTTCGATGATGGCCGGCCCCGCAAGCGGACCGGCCCGCATCAAACTCGTGTCAAACGCTCAGCGTCCCCTGATCGACCACGATGCCGGGGCCCATGGTCGAGGAGACGGTCACGCGCTTCAGATACTGGCCCTTGGCCGCAGCCGGCTTGGCCTTGTTCAGGTCGGCGATCAGCGCCGCGAGGTTTTCCTTCAGGGCGTTGACCTCGAAGCTTGCCTTGCCGATCGTGCAGTGCACGATGCCGGCCTTGTCGACGCGGTAGGTCACCTGACCGGCCTTGGCGTTCTTCACCGCCGTGGCCACATCCGGGGTCACCGTGCCGACCTTGGGGTTCGGCATCAGGCCGCGCGGGCCGAGAATCTGGCCCAGCTGACCGACGACGCGCATGGCATCGGGACTGGCGATCACGCGGTCGAAATTGATCTCGCCCGCCTTGACCTGGGCGGCCAGATCCTCCAGGCCCACGATGTCGGCGCCGGCGGCCTTGGCGATCTCCTGGTTCTTGCCGGAGGTGAACACCGCGACGCGCACCGTCTTGCCGGTGCCGTGCGGCATCACCGTCGAGCCGCGCACCTGCTGGTCGGACTTGCTCGCGTCGATGCCGAGATTCACCGCCGCGTCGACCGTCTCGTCGAACTTGGCCTTGGCCAGTTCCTTGACCAGCTGGAACGCCTCTTCCACCGGATACTGCTTGCCCGGGGCGAGTTTGCCCTGCCAGGTCTTCACACGCTTGCTGAGTGCCATGATCACGCCTCCTCCACATCGACGCCCATGCTGCGCGCGCTGCCGGCAATGGTGCGCACGGCGGCCTCGAGGTCGGCCGCGGTCAGATCGGGCTGCTTGGTCTTGGCGATCTCCTCAAGCTGTTTGCGGTTGATCTTGCCGACCTTGGCGGTGTTGGGCGTGCCGCTGCCCTTCTCGATGCCGATGGCCTTGCGGATCAGCACCGAAGCCGGCGGCGTCTTCATCACGAAGGTGAAGCTGCGGTCCGCGTACACGGTGATCACCACCGGAATCGGCAGGCCCTTCTCCAGCTTCTGGGTCTGCGCATTGAACTGCTTGCAGAACTCCATGATGTTCACGCCCTGCTGGCCGAGCGCCGGCCCGATGGGCGGCGAGGGGTTCGCCGCGCCCGCAGGCACCTGCAATTTCACGTAGCCTTGGACTTTCTTCGCCATCGATCTCTCCCGGGTGCAAACGCCGATCAGGCTCCCCGTCGTGGATTCCGTGGGCTCGCGCCCTGCTGTTACGGCCATGCGGGCCGGTGCGCCTGGCCTCTCGGCCGACCATCCCGGGCCCGCGCCGCGCGCGAACCCGCTCACTCATCCGGCGGCCATCCGGCCCCCGCTGCGGCGCCGCGCACCGCCGCAGCGGGTGCGTCCGCGCCGGAAAACACCGGCCGTCCTAGGCCTTCTCGACCTGCGAGAAGTCGAGCTCCACGGGCGTCGAGCGCCCGAGGATCTGCACGGCCACCTGCAGCCGGCTCTTCTCGTAGTTGACGTTCTCGACCACACCGTTGAAATCGTTGAACGGCCCATCGATCACGCGCACCACCTCACCGGGCTCGAACAGCACCTTCGGCCGCGGCTTCTCCGCGCCTTCCTCGACGCGGCGCAGAATCTGCATCGCCTCGCGGTCGGTGATCGGCGCGGGCTTCTCCGGCGTGCCGCCGATGAACCCGAGGACCTTCGGCACCTCGCGCACCAGATGCCAGGTGTCCTCGTCCATCTCCATGTGCACCAGCACGTAGCCGGGATAAAACTTGCGCTCGCTGCGGCGCTTGTGGCCATCGCGCATCTCGACCACTTCCTCGGTCGGCACCAGGATCTCGCCGAACTTGTGCTCGAGTCCGGCTCGCTTGACCCGCTCCTTGAGCGACTCGGCGACCCGGTGCTCGAAGTTCGAGTAGGCGTGCACCACGTACCATCTCAGCGCCACGAATCAGCCCCCCTGTCCGGTCAACGCCCGCGTCGCCCAGGCGAGCACGAGATCGAGGCCCCAGAAAAACAGACCCGCGACCGCCACGAACACGAACACCACCACAGTGGTCATGGTGGTCTCGTTGCGGGTCGGCCAGACGATCTTGCGCAGCTCGACTCGCGCGCTCACGGCAAATGCGCGGAACTCCGCGCCGTAGCGCGAGAAGCCCACGACCAGCGCCGCGACCGCGATGCCGGCGGCGACGTACAGCCAGCGCAGCCAGGTCGCCTGGCTGCCGAGCAGGTAATAGGCGGCGATGCCCGCGACGATCGCGAGCACGCCCACCCACAGCTTCGCTTTGTCCGCCGTGTCGATTGCGTCGATTTTTGTTTCGTCTGTCATGTCATCGGCTGGCAGGCCAGGAGGGAATCGAACCCCCAACCTGCGGTTTTGGAGACCGCCGCTCTGCCAATTGAGCTACTGGCCTGTGTGACTCGCCTTACTTGAGGATCTTTGCGACGACGCCGGCGCCGACGGTGCGGCCGCCCTCGCGGATGGCGAAGCGCAGGCCCTCTTCCATCGCGATCGGCGCAATCAGGTCCACGGTCATCTTGATGTTGTCCCCGGGCATGACCATCTCCA
>JAJYUL010000072.1 GCA_021792555.1 Pseudomonadota bacterium | reverse complement strand
TGGGTCGGAGGCGACCTCGGCCCTCACCGCTAGCCGGGCGAGCAGGGCGGTGTCGGCCTGCGTGCCGCACGCCAGACATACTGCCCGGAGGGTGGCGAGTACGTCGCTGGTTGAGGAACCCAATCCGAGCCCGGTCGGTATGGGGCAACGCAACCTGAGTACGCCGCCGAATGCGTTGGCATCGAGCGCATCGAGTGCCAGTCGGGCCGCGCGCGCCGCTTTCACCTTGTAGGCGGGATGAACCTCGATCTGTCGTCCTGGCGCCAGCCTGAAACGCGCTTCACTTCCAGCGCCGGGCACCGGCTGGGTGACTAGACAGGGGACTGGATCGGGGTGAGCCTCCGATTGCGGCCACCATAGCCCCTGGAGAATCTCGCCGTGATGCCGGCCGGCGCGGCCGATGGCGAACCCTGTTCCCGAGGCCGGTGTGCGCTGGGGTGAATCCATCAGCCCGGGTGCCATGTCTCGCTGACCGCCAATGGGTTATCGGTGCCTGCCGTTCGCGCGCAGAACAGGGCGGTCGCGTAGTAGGATGACAGGTGCCATGCCGCCGTAGCGTCGACCCCGCAATAGGTCTGCAACAGGAACTGCAGCACGCCCCGGTGTGTCACGACTGCGAGCGTCGTGCACGAGTCGTCCTGCAGCCACTCGTCGACTTGCCTGCTGATGCGCGTCGTGAAATGGGCGTACGGTTCCGCATGGGGCGGTGTAAAGGTCGCAAACGCCTCCAGCCAGCGCTGTGCCTGCTCCGGGAAGCGGGTCTGGATTTCGTCCCACCGCAACCCTTCCCAATCGCCAAAGTGCATCTCGCGCAGTGCCAGGCTGAGGGTCGCCTGGATCCCGTGCCCCTCGGCCAGTGCCTCGGCGCAGCGGCGGGCGCGCAGCAGATCGCTGCTGAGAAGGCGATCCAACAGAACCCGGCCGAGTCTTCGCTGCAAGGCATGCAGCTCGGCCAACCCCGCTGCACTCAAGTCCGGGTCGCTGTGCCCGCAAAACGTTCCGGCAAGATCGGTAGCCGGGTGGCGGATCAGAATCAGTTGTCTCATCGCCACGCGCCGCAGAGATAGACGGCAATGCCGACAAGCTGGATGGCCGCGCCGAAGCAGTCGCCGGTCACGCCGCCTATCCGCCGTCTGAAATATAGGCCGCTTGCCGCGGTGGCGAGCAGACAGACCGCCCAGGGGCGCCAGCTGGCCGCGTGCAGACTTGCCACGGTAACCGCGGCGGCGATCAGCGTTCCGAGCGCGATGGCCGTGGGCGAGAGGCTGCGGGCGAGCCTCGCGCCCTGTCCCGCAGACGGTCCGCCCTGACGGGCGGAGGGCAGAAAACTCGCGAGCGGCAGCACGCTCCAGCGCGAGAGCGTTTCCGCCGAGACGAAATAGGCGAGTGCATCCCGTGCGGGCAACGCTGCGATGAATGCAATCCTCAGTAACAGAGACAGCGCGACGGCAATCGCGCCGTAACTACCGATTCGACTGTCACGCATGATGGCGAGGACGCGATCGGCGGTTGCTCCGCCACCGAAGCCGTCTGCGCTGTCGGCGAGTCCGTCCTCGTGAAGAGCGCCGGTGATCAGCACCAGAAACGTTACGGATGCGGCGGCCGCCGCGATCGCTTTGAGGTGCGGACGCAAAGCGGCGTCGATGCCCGCCGTTGCGAGTCCGAGTAAAGCACCCACCAGGGGGAAGTACGGCGCGACCTCAGCCAGCGCTATCTCACCGAGCCACCGCTCGGGCAGTGGAATGCGCGTGAGAAATTGAACGGCGCCGAGGAGGTTGCGAGCCGGACGCTTCATTCGTTCGCTGTGCTCACTCCTGCCGATGCGAACGTCGCCATCTCCGTCAGAATGTGCATCGCCGAGGTGACGACCGGCATAGCCAGGACGGCTCCGGTGCCCTCGCCGAGGCGCATGCGCAGATCCAGAATGGGTCTGATGCCGATATAGTCGAGCAGATGGGCGTGCCCAGGCTCCTCCGAGCGATGGCCGGCAAGCAGATATTCGCGCACCGGCGGGGCGAGCGCGACGGCGACCGCCGCGGCGGCTGTGGCAATGAATCCGTCGACGATAATGATTTTGCGATGACGCGCCGCCCCGAGAAAAAAGCCCGTCATCGCCGCGATCTCAAGGCCACCCACGCAGCGCAACGCCTCGAGCGGCGCGGCCTTCTCCGTGCGCCAGAGGGGAAGATGCCTATCCAGTGCCTCACCGATCACCTGCTGCTTGCTCTGACGTGCCGTCGAGCTGATTCCGGTCCCAGTGCCCGTGACCGCTTCGACCGGCTGACGGGTGAGGGCGGCGGCGAGGGCGCTGGCAGCCGTCGTATTGCCGATGCCCATCTCTCCGGCAGCCACCATGCGTACGTCGCGGCTGTGGGCGTCATGGGCGGCCTCCAGACCGATCTGCAGCGCATCATCGAGCTCGCGTGGCGACATCGCCGGCTCGAGGCGCAGATTGCGGCTGCCGCGCCGTACCTTCCGTTGCCACAATGCGGAGTGAGCGGAGAAATCCGCGTCCACACCCACGTCGATGATCGTCAGCTGCACGTCATGAAGCCGTGCGAGCACGTTGATGGCCGCTCCACCGTGCAGAAAGTTCTCGACCATCTGCGCAGTGACGGCACTCGGATAGGCGCTCACCCCCTCCTGGGTCACGCCATGGTCGGCGGCGAACACATAAGCCGCTTTGCGCAGAGGAACCGACCAACTGCCTTCAGCGATGGCGTAGCACTGTGCGGCGATTGCTTCCAGCTGCCCGAGGCTGCCCGGCGGCTTGGTCAGCTGATCCAGGCGTTGGTCGGCCTCCATTCGGAAGCGCTCCTTGGCGGGCCGGATGTGCGTCACTGTCTCCTGCAGCGAAGAGGGAAGGGTATCGCTCATGTCCAATAGACCTTTCTGGTGAAATACATGCCCTGGATGACGCGTGCGCCGAGGGAACGCGTGCGTGGCATGCCGTTGATGATCATCGGGATCGCCGCGCGGGTGCACGCAGTCTCCAAGGGCCGGCGGGCAGTCACCGAGCTCATTGGGGCTGGCCTTTTAGCTCGAACGGCAGCCCCGCGACGGTGAGCGTGACGCGATCACAAAGCGCCGCCAGCGTCTGATGCAGTTCACCGCTGGCGTCTAGGAATTGGCGCGACAGCTCGCCACGCGGCACGACCCCAAGGCCGGTTTCGTTTCCGACGAGAATGAGCGTACCGCTGACATCCGAAACGGCGGCACAGAGACTGCGACGCTCCTCGTCAAACTGCTCGGGTTTTACGCACAACAGGTTCGTGAGCCAAAGCGTCAGGCACTCGACCAGCAGGCACCGCTCGGGCGATGCGTTGGCGAGCAGCGCGCTGCCGAGGGCGAACGGCTCTTCGAGCGTGATCCACTCCGGTGGGCGGCGCGCGCGATGTTGCCGAATCCGCGCATTCATCTCGGCATCGCCCACATCGATCGCAGTGGCCACATAGACCACCTGACGGGCGCTCGCGCGGGCGCGTTGCTCCGCGAGCCGGCTCTTGCCTGAGCGCACTCCGCCGAGGATCAGCTGCTTCATCGCGCGGAGGCCCTTTCCGGCGCACTCCGTGCTGCGGCCGCCGGTTCGACGCCGAGGAGCAACTGTCTCAGGCGCAGGGAACTTTCCACGGCGTCCGCGAGTTTATCGAGCGCACGCTCACGTCGCTCGCGATGATCGAGCGGAATAGGTGCGGCGAGCCCGGCCCAGGCGAGCAGTGCGCGGCACGCGCCCGGCTCTTCGAACAGTCCGTGCACATAGGTGCCGAGGACCTGCCCGTCCGTTGATATGGCCCCGTCCGCTCGTCCGTCCTCGAGCTCGATCAAGGGCCGGGTGAGCGCCGCGCCGCTGCTGCGGCCCATGTGGATCTCGTAGCCGCGGACTGCGGCGCCAGTCAGCGTCAGACGGCCGCTGAGATTGCGCAGCTGTTTTTCTCTCTCCAAAGTGGTGTCTATTTCCAGCCAGCCAAAGCCCAGGCTGGTGCCCGCCGATCCCTCGATCCCGTGGGGATCGGCGATCGTTTCGCCGAGCATCTGCAAGCCGCCGCAGATACCGATCAGCCGCCCGCCGTAGCGCAGGTGTCGCGCAAGCCGGTCTCCCCAGCCACGCTCGCGCAGCCAGGCGAGATCGGCGCGCACTGACTTTGAGCCGGGCAGGATGATGAGGTCGGCGTCGGGCACATCGTGCGGGTCCACGGTGTAGCGGAACTCGATTTGCGGGTGCTGGCGCAGCGGATCGAAATCGGTGTGGTTGGAGATTCGCGGCGTGACCGGTACGACCACGCGTAGCCGCGCCGCCTGCGTTGCGGGTGGGTCCGGCTCGCGGCGGATGCCGTCCTCGGCATCGAGGTGTAGGTTCTCGAGGTAGGGCAGCACGCCGAATACCGGCTTGCCGCTGTGCGTCTCGAGCCACTCGAGCCCGGGATCGAGCAGTGCCCGATCGCCGCGGAAGCGATTGATCACGAAGCCGGTGACGCGCGCGCGTTCGGACTCGTTGAGCAGCGCCAGCGTGCCGACCAGCTGCGCGAACACCCCTCCGCGGTCGATGTCCGCGATCAGCGCCACGGGGCAGTCGATGGCCTCGGCGAATCCCATGTTGGCGATGTCATTGGCGCGCAGGTTGATTTCGGCCGGAGAGCCCGCGCCCTCGACCACGATCAGCTCGTAGGCAGAGGCCAGGCGCTGGTAGGAATCGAGCACCGCCTGGCGCGCGACCCGCTTGTACTCGTGGTAGCCGGCCGCATCGAGCGTGCCGATTGGTTGGCCCTGAATGATCACCTGCGCCCCACGGTCGCTTTCCGGTTTGAGCAGGACCGGATTCATGTCCGTCGTCGGAGCAATGCCCGCCGCCTGTGCCTGCAGCGCCTGGGCGCGTCCGATCTCGCCGCCGTCACTCGCGACCGCGCTGTTCAGTGACATGTTCTGCGGCTTGAACGGCGCGACGCGCACGCCCCGGCGCTTGAGCACTCGGCACAGGCCCGCGACCAGCGTGCTCTTACCGGCATCGGAACTCGTGCCCTGGATCATGAGTGCGCGCGCGGTCATGATCGAAGTGCCTGATACGCCCCAAGGGCGCGCTCGAGGCGCTCCCAGTCGGCATCGTGAGCGGGAAGGCCGAACCGCAAGCCGTTCGGCACGTCGAACAAGCGGGTGAGGATACCCTCGCGCGCCAGCGTCTCGTGGATGGCCGCTGCGGCCACGGTGGGTACCCATTGAAACAGGCTGCAGCCGCCTGCGGGGGGCAACCCGCACCGCTGCAGCAGCGCGACGAGGCGCGCGCACTGCGCGTGAAGTCGCGCGCGCATGGCGTTTTGCCAGGGTCGGTCGGCGAGTGCGTGCTGCGCGACGAAGCGGGCCGGGCCGGCGATGGTCCAGGGTCCCCGCCGTTCCTCAAGCACGTCGAGGAATTCCTGGGCAGCCAGCACGAACCCGACGCGTGCACCTGCGAGCCCGAAGAATTTGCCGAGTGAACGCAGCACGATGAGCCCTTCGCGCTCGGTGCATGAGGCGATGCTGTCCGACGGGTCCGCATCGGCGAAGGCTTCGTCGACGATTAGCCAGCCCCCACGGGCGGCGAGGCGCGCATGCCACTCGAGCAGGTGAGCGCGCGCAATGCGCTCCCCGGTCGGGTTGTTCGGATTGACGAGCACCAGCACATCGAGCGCGTCCGCGGCGGATGGGCAGTCGGCGAGCGCGAACGGCGCGACTTGGTGTCCTGCCTCGCGCCAGCGTAATGCATGCTCGGCGTAGCTCGGTGCGAGCACACCAACCGTCCCAGGCGCGCGAAGCTGCGGCAGATGCATGATTGCGGCCTGAGAGCCGGCGACCGGCAGGACCTGAAGCACGCCGAAATAGCGCTGTGCTGCCGCGAGGAGCCCGTCATCGTCCTCTGGCAGGCGAGCCCAGGCCGAGCGGGGCACATCGATGCCGCACCAGGACGTCGGATTGACCCCGGTCGACAGGTCGAGCCACTGCTCGAGCGCGATGCCATAGCGCTGCGCGGCGCGGCGAAGCCTTCCGCCATGCTCAAGCATCGAGCCACCGGCTGAGCAGTCCGATGAGTGCCGCTACACCGATCCACAGCAGCAACGCGCGCAGAACGAGACGACGGGCGCGCGAAATATCGCCGATATCGGCTGGTCGCCCCTCGCCCAGGTCGGACCGTTCGCGCCAGCGTCCGTGGTAGAAGGCCCCGCCGCCCAGACGGACCTGCAATGCGCCAGCACCGGAAGCCATCACCGGTCCGGCGTTGGGACTGTCCCACGCCGGGGCCTGCAGCCGCCAGCAACGCAGTGCGGTCGCTGCGTGTCCTACCACCGCATAGCTGAGCGCGGTCAAGCGTGCGGGCAGGAAATTCATCACATCATCGAGGCGGGCCGCGGCCCACCCGAATTGACGATACCGATCGGTCCGATACCCCCACATCGCATCGAGCGTATTGATGAGTCGGTAGGTCAGTGCCCCCGGGACTCCGGCCAGGAGGAACCAGAACAGCGCGCCGAAGAGCGCATCATTGCCGTTTTCGAGCAACGACTCCACGGTCGCGCCAGCGATCCGGTGGAGATCCATGCCCGAGGTATCCCGGCTCACGATCGCGCCGACGCGCCGACGGGCCTCGGCCAGATCGCCGCGGTGCAGGGCACGTTCTACTGAAATAGCATGTTCATGCAGGCTGCGGTGGCCGATGACGAGATAGAG
>JAJYUL010000038.1 GCA_021792555.1 Pseudomonadota bacterium | reverse complement strand
CGTGAAGCTGCATGCCGATCAGCTTTCCGACGGCGGCGGCGCGGCGCTCGCCGCGCAGTTTCAGGCGCTGTCCGCCGATCATCTGGAGTGGACCGGCGAGGCCGGTGTGGCCGCGCTGGCGCGCGCCGGCACCGTGGCGGTGCTGCTGCCGGGTGCTTTCCACTGTCTGCGCGAGCGGCGCGTGCCGCCGGTGGCGCTGTTGCGCACTCACCGCGTGCGCATGGCGCTCGCCACCGACTGCAATCCGGGCACCTCGCCGCTGCTGTCGATCCTCACCGCCATGAACATCGGGGCGATCCAGTTCGGCCTGACCGTCGAGGAGACGCTGGCCGCCGTGACGCGCGAGGCGGCGCATGCGCTCGGGCGGCAGGAGGATCTCGGTACGCTCGAGCCGGGCAAGGCGGCGGATCTGGCCATCTGGAACGCCGAGCGCCCCGCGGAGCTCGTCTACTGGATCGGCCGCAATCCCTTGTATGCCCGCATCTGGAGGGGTCATTGAATTCCACGCTCATCAAGCCCGGACAGGTTTCGCTCGCCGAGTGGGCCGCCGTGTACCGCGGCGCGCCGGTGTCGCTCGATGAGGCCTGCTACGCGCACATTGCCCGCGGCGCCGAGGCGGTGACTCGCATCGTCGCGCGCGGCGAGCCCGTGTACGGCATCAACACCGGATTCGGTAAGCTCGCCAGCGTGCGCATCGAGGCGGCCGATCTCATCCGCCTGCAGCGCAACATCGTGCTGTCGCACTGCGCGGGGGTCGGCGAGCCCATGCCGGCGCCCGTCACGCGGCTGATGCTGGCGCTGAAGATCGCCAACGTCGCGCAGGGCGCCTCGGGCGTGCGCCCCGAGACGGTCCGGCGGCTTTGCCAGCTGCTCGAGCGCGATCTGCTGCCGGTGGTGCCTGCACAGGGCTCGGTCGGCGCATCCGGCGATCTGGCGCCGCTTGCGCACCTGGCAGGCGCGCTGATCGGTGTCGGGCAGATCCGCCTGCCGGACGGGGCGAGCGCGCCGGCCGCAGAAGCGCTGCGGCGCGCGGGACTCGAGCCGCTGACGCTCGCGCCGAAGGAGGGTCTGGCGCTGTTGAACGGCACGCAGTTCTCCACCGCCAACGCGCTTGCCGCGCTGTTCGACCTCGAGACGGTGTTCCAGTCCGCCCTGGTGAGCGGCGCGCTCGCTACCGAAGCGGCCAAGGGCTCCGATACCCCCTTCGATGCGCGTATCCACGCCCTGCGCGGCCATCGCGGCCAGATCGAGACGGCCGCCGCGCTGCGCGCCCTCATGGCCGGCTCGCCCATCCGCGACTCGCACCGCGTGTCCGACCCACGCGTGCAGGATCCGTACTGCCTGCGCTGCCAGCCGCAGGTGATGGGCGCGGCGCTCGACCTGCTGCGCCACGCGGCCGCCACGCTCACCGTCGAAGCCAACGGAGTATCGGACAATCCGCTCATCTTCCCGGGCACGGACGAGGCGCTCTCGGGCGGCAACTTCCACGCCGAGCCGGTCGCATTCGCCGCCGACGTGATGGCCATCGCGCTGTGCGAGGTCGGCTCGCTCGCCGAGCGACGCATCGCCATGCTGGTCGACCCGGCGCTCTCGGGGCTGCCGGCGTTCCTGACCCCGAACCCGGGACTTAACTCCGGCCTGATGATGCCGCAGGTGACCGCCGCGGCGCTGGTCGCCGAGAACAGGCAGTGCGCCCATCCGGCGAGCGTGGACTCCATCCCGACGTCGGCCAACCAGGAAGACCACGTGTCGATGGCCGCGCACGGCGCGCGCCGGCTGCATCGCATGATCCGCAACGCCGCCGCGATCGTCGGCATCGAGCTGATCACCGCGGCGCAGGGCTGCGACTTTCACCGCGGCCTGCGCTCGAGCGCGCCGCTCGAGGCGGTGCGCGCTGCCGTGCGCGCGCGCATCGCGCCGCTCGGGGATGACCGCTACCTGCACGCCGATCTGGAAGCGGCCGGCGAGCTGGTGCGCGGGCGCGCGCTCGTGCAGGCGGTGGTCGGCGTGCCGCTGCCGTCGCTGGAGCCGGTATGAGCGGCTGGCTCGAGGTGCAGCGCGGCGAAGCGCCGCTCGTGGTCAGCTTCCCGCACACCGGAACTGAACTTCCGCCGGACATTGCCGCGCGACTGGTTTCCCCCTGGCTCGCGCGCAAGGACGCGGATTGGTACGTCGAGCGTCTGTATGCGATGGCGCTTGCGCTCGGGGCGACCCTGGTGCGCACGACGATCAGCCGCACGGTGATCGACGTCAACCGCGACCCTTCCGGCGCATCGCTCTATCCGGGGCAGGCCACCACTGAGCTGTGCCCGACGAGCACCTTCGACGGCGAGCCGCTCTACGCCGCGGGCCAGGCGCCGGGCAGCGCGGAGATCGCCGAGCGGCGCGCGCGTTATTTCGATCCGTATCATGCTGCTCTCGCCGCGGAGCTCGAGCGCCTGCGGGCACGCCACGGACGAGTCGTGCTCTATGACGCTCATTCGATTCGCTCGCGCGTCCCGCGGCTGTTCGACGGCGAGCTGGCGCATCTGAACATCGGCACGAACCGCGGCGCGAGCTGCGCGCCGGCGCTGACACGCGCCATCGAGAGCGCGTGCGAGGATCCGAGCTTCAGCCGCGTCACCGACGGTCGTTTCGTGGGCGGCTGGACGACCCGGCACTACGGCCGCCCCGAGCACGAAGTGCATGCCGTGCAGATGGAGCTCGCCTGCCGGGGCTATCTGCATGAACCGCCCATGCCCGGCCCGCACAACTGGCCGCCGCCGTTCGAACCGCAACGGGCCGCGCCGCTCGGCGCTGTGCTGCAGCGCGTGCTCACGGCCTGTCTGAATTTCGCCCACTCTGCCACGGGAGCCGCCTGATGAGCGCAGATCGCAAGCCTCGCACCCGCCTCGATACCACACGCGTCATCCGCGCGCCCACTGGCACGCAGCGCACCGCCAAGAGCTGGCTCACCGAGGCGCCGTTGCGCATGCTGATGAACAATCTCGACCCGGCCGTGGGCGAGCGTCCGGCCGAGCTCGTCGTGTACGGGGGAATCGGGCGCGCCGCGCGCGACTGGGAGAGCTACGACATCATCGTTGCCACGCTGCGGCGGTTGGAAGCGCACCAGACGCTGCTCATCCAGTCGGGCAAGCCGGTCGGCGTGTTCACCACCCACGAGGACGCCCCGCGCGTGCTCATCGCCAACTCCAATCTCGTGCCACGCTGGGCGACCTGGGAGCATTTCAACGAGCTCGACCGCAAGGGGCTGATGATGTTCGGCCAGATGACCGCGGGCTCGTGGATCTACATCGGCAGCCAGGGCATCGTGCAGGGCACCTACGAGACCTTCGTCGAGATGGGCCGGCGCCACTACGGCGGGGACCTCGCAGGCCGCTGGCTGCTCACCGCCGGGCTCGGCGGCATGGGCGGCGCGCAGCCGCTCGCTGCCGTGATGGCCGGCGCTTCGTGTCTGGCGGTGGAATGCCAGCGCTCGCGCATCGAGATGCGGCTGCGCTCGGGGTATCTCGACCATGCCGCCGAGAGCCTCGATGAGGCGCTCGCGATCGTGCAGCGCGCCTGCGCGCAGAAGCGCGCCGTGTCGGTCGGACTGCTCGGCAATGCCGCGCAAGTGCTGCCGGAGCTGTTCAAGCGCGGCGTGCGGCCCGATCTGCTCACCGACCAGACCTCGGCCCATGACCCGCTGAACGGCTACCTGCCCATCGGCTGGAGCGTGGAGCACTGGCTCGAGATGCGCGAGCGCGATCCGCAGGCCGTCATGCGCGCGGCCAAGGCCTCGATGGCCGTGCACGTGCGCGCGATGCTCGACTTCCACGCCGCCGGCGTGCCGACCGTCGACTACGGCAACAACATCCGGCAGATGGCGCTCGAGGAGGGCGTGAAGAACGCGTTCGATTTCCCGGGATTCGTGCCGGCCTACATCCGGCCGCTGTTCTGCCGCGGCAAGGGCCCGTTCCGCTGGGCGGCGCTCTCGGGCGACCCGCAGGACATCTACAGGACGGACGCGAAGGTCAAGGAGCTGCTGCCCGAGGACAAGCATCTGCACCACTGGCTCGACATGGCGCGCGAGCGCATCCACTTCCAGGGTCTGCCGGCGCGCATCTGTTGGGTCGGTCTCGGCGACCGGCACCGCCTCGGTCTCGCGTTCAACGAGATGGTCGCGCGGGGGGAACTGAAGGCGCCGGTGGTGATCGGCCGCGATCACCTGGACTCCGGCTCGGTCGCCTCGCCGAACCGCGAGACCGAATCGATGCGCGACGGCTCCGACGCGGTGTCGGACTGGCCGCTGCTCAACGCGCTGCTCAACACGGCCTCCGGCGCGACCTGGGTCTCGCTGCATCACGGCGGCGGCGTCGGCATGGGATTCTCCCAACACGCGGGCCTGGTCATTGTGTGCGACGGTACCGAAGCGGCGGCGCGGCGCATCGCGCGGGTGCTGTGGAACGACCCGGCGAGTGGAGTGATGCGCCATGCGGACGCCGGCTATCCGGAGGCCATCGCCTGTGCCCGGGAGAAGGGGCTCGACCTGCCGGGGATCCTGGGCGGCCCGGCCTGAGCGGGTCGGGGGGGCGATTCATTACATATCGCGGCCGGTACGCGACATAAAGAAAGCGCGCGCCGGCCGCCGTCGACGCGTTATGTACGCACGGCGCTGCGGCAAATACGACCTGAGAGTTGCGCCTCAATCCGGCGCTTGACACTCCGGGGCAGCACGCTGACACTTTGCGTCAGTGACAAGGGCAAACCCGTCGAAAGACGGGGACGCAAAGCCACCGGTCTTCGGGTCGATCCCATGACGGCGGGGCTGCCACGAGCGCGCTTCGGGCGCATCGCTTGCATCCTCCGCATCTCCTGGGCGCGTCGCCGGCCGACCGGGGCACCTCTACCGAGCGTCCAAGAGATATGACACCAGCGGAAAATCTGGCGCCGCTCCCCGAGACCGGCGCGCCATCATCGGTGGAGCCCGCCGCCGAAGCGGGCCCGTTCGTGATCAATCTGTGCTCCTCGAGCACGCCCATGGCGCTGCCGCGCGCCGACATGCCGGAGCTGAAGCGCTTCAACTTCTTCGTCAGCCGCCGCTTCGAGGAAGGGCGCGAGCGCTTCCGGCTGCACATGGGGTTCTTCGAGACCCAGGCCGAGGCGGAAAGCTGGCTGGCTCTGGTGCGCGAGATCTATCCGGGCGCCTGGGCCGGCGAGGCGCCCGGCAAGAAGCTGCGTGCGCGCGCCGTCGCTGCCGCCGAAGCGCAGGCCGCCCATGCGGCCGGCCCGCACTCGCTGGCCCCCCAGGTCGAGCCGCCCGCCCCCCAGGCCGCGCCGCCCGCGCCGCCGGCCTCTTCTCCGCCCGTCCTCACGGCCGCGGTGCAGGAGGCCGCCCCGCCGTCTGCCGAATCTGCCAAGCCCGTGCCCACGGTGCACCCGCCGGCCGCCGCGCAGGCGCCGAGCGCGGCGCCGCCGAAGCCTGCGGCGGTGCGTCCCGCGCCGTCGAAGCCAGCCAAGGCCGCCGCCCGGACCACACCCCCCGCGGCCGCCCGCAAGCCGGGCGTGTTCGGGAACTCCAACATCAAGGAAGTGCTCGCGGCGCTCGATGAGCCGCAGGCTGCGACCGGCGAGACGCGCGCCATGCCGATGCCGGAGCCGCCGCTCAGCGACGCCCAGGCGCTGCAGTGCCTGGAGGGTCGCACGCCCGAGGCCGTCAAGCCGGCCGCCTTCGCCGTGCAGCTGAAGTGGTCGGTGCAGCCCATCAGCTTCGACAAGCTGCCGCCGCTGGCGATCTTCAGCGCCTATACGCTCTATTGCGTGGAGGGCAGCCGTGAAGGGCGCAAGTGGTACGGGCTGCGGCTCGGCTTCTTCAACGATCCGATCTCCGCGAAGCAGGTGGCCGGCTACGTGCGCTCGGAGTTCTCCTCCGCCGCCGTCGTGCCGGTGACCGCCGATGAGCGTCAGCGGGTGAGCGGCGAGCCGGGGACCACCCCGCTGCGTCCGGCGCGCAAGGCGCCCGCATCGGTCGACCACGAGTTCAAGCTGTTCGATGCCGACACGCCGCCCCACGAGGCGGCCGCGGCGCCCGAGGCCTCCCCGCCCAAGGCGCCGGTGCATGAGCTGCGGCCGATCCCGTTCAACAAACGGGCCACGAACGGCAGCAAGGTGCATGCGCGCGAGCGCCGGGCGCCGCAGACGCTTGAGGAGACGCTGGAGATTCTCGGCGCGCACGAGCTGACCATCGACGACGGGCGCGCCAGCGCGGACGATGCGCGCGGAGCCGGCCAGTCGCGCAAGATGGACAAGACGGAGAGGAGCACGCCGTTCACGCGGCTGCTCGAGCGGTTGGGCGAGCGAGTCCGGAAGAACTGACCGCCGGCGGCGTGCTCCTCGCCGCGTCAGCCCTTGCCGAACAGCTTGTCCAGCTCGGCGCGGGCCCGCTCGGCTTCGGCCGTGTTCGGCGCCGTGTAGGCGCCCGGGCGCGGCTTGAAGAAATCGCAGAAGTTGGCTCCCTCCTTGTTGCGCACTTCCTCGGCCGTTGGCTCACGGCACCGTGTGGCCACCGTCGTGTCGTACTCGAGGCACATCCGGCAGACGTGCAGTTGCGCGCGGCAGCGCGGGCATTCCTCGAGCCGGCGCAGCGGCAGCGTCAGCGCCGCCAGCGACGCGCCGCACTTCCAGCAGACCAGCTCGTGTCCCATGCGGGCACTGT
Source organism: Pseudomonadota bacterium (assembly GCA_021792555.1). Classification (GTDB taxonomy): domain Bacteria; phylum Pseudomonadota; class Gammaproteobacteria; order Steroidobacterales; family Steroidobacteraceae; genus 13-2-20CM-66-19. The sequence goes on along the minus strand of JAJYUL010000038.1, from coordinate 28,403 downwards.
ACCTCAATCGCCGGCGTGCCGCGTCGCGAGGAACTGTGCCAGCACGCGGCCGGTATGCGAGTGTCTGGCGCGGCGCACGACTGCGGCGGGGGTGCCCTGCGCCACGATGCGCCCGCCGCGCTCGCCGGCCTCCGGTCCCAGGTCGAGGATCCAGTCCGCCTCGGCCATGACGTCCAGGTTGTGCTCCACGACCACTGCGGTGTTGCCGGCGTCAACCAGCCGGTGCAGCACATGGATCAGCTTCTCCACGTCGGCCATGTGCAGTCCCACGGTCGGCTCATCGAGCACGTACAGCGTGTGCTTGCCCGCCCGCGGCGCCCCGGGCGGGCGCGGTCCCGGATCGCGCACTTTGGCCAGCTCCGTGACCAGCTTGATGCGCTGCGCCTCGCCGCCGGAGAGGGTGGGGCTCTGCTGCCCGAGCGTCAGGTAGCCGAGTCCCACGTCCTGAAGCAGCTTCAACGCGTGGTGGATGCGCGCGTGCGCGGCGAAGAACGACACCGCCGTATCGACATTCATCGTCAGCACATCGCCGATGCTCTTGTCCCGCCAGAGCACCGCGAGCGTCTCGGAATTGAAGCGCCGGCCGCCGCACACATCGCACACCACCTTCACGTCGGGCAGGAAGCTCATCTCGATGGTCTTGACGCCCTGGCCCTCGCACGCGTCGCAGCGCCCGCCCGCGGTGTTGAAGGAGAAGCGGCTGGCGGTGTAGCCGCGCAGACGCGCCTCGCTGGTCGCCGCGTAGATCCGCCGGATGTCGTCCCAGAACCCGATGTAGGTCGCGGGGCACGAGCGCGGTGTCTTGCCGATCGGGGTCTGGTCGACTTCCAGGACGCGATCGAGGTGTTCCAGCCCGCGAACGGCGCGGCAGCCGGCGAGTTCCGCGCCCGAGGCCTTGCGGGTGCGCCGCGCGGTTCTTTTGGCCGCGCGCTGGCCCGAGGGCTTTTCGGCGTTCCCGAGCAGGCGGCGCAGATTGGTGTACAGCACGTCGCGGGCGACGGTCGATTTGCCTGAGCCCGACACGCCCGTGACGACCACCAGGCGGCCGAGCGGAATCTTCACGTCGCCCTGCACGTTGTGCAGGGCGATTTTCTCGAGCGTCAGATGAGCGGTCTTCGCGTCCGTTGCGCGGCGCGGCACGGACGGATGTTGCAGCGGGTGGCGCAGGAAACGCCCGGTGACCGAGCGCGGGTTGCGCATCAACTCCTTCACCGTTCCGGCGCCGACGATTTCACCGCCGAGCACGCCGGCACCCGGGCCGAGATCGAGCACGTGATCGGCGCGCCGGATGGTGTCCTCATCGTGCTCCACCACGACCAGGGTGTTGCGGTGGCTCGCGAGCTCCGCGAGCGAATCGAGCAGAATCTCGTTGTCGCGCGGATGCAGCCCGATGGTCGGCTCGTCGAGCACGTAGCACACGCCCTGCAGATTCGAGCCGAGCTGCGCGGCGAGGCGGATACGCTGCGCCTCGCCGCCGGAGAGGGTCGGGGCGGAGCGGTCGAGCTGCAGGTAGCCGAGCCCCACGCGCTCGAGAAACGCCAGCCGTGAGCGGATCTCCGCGAGCAGATCGCGGGCGATCTGCCGCTCGCGCGCGGAAAGTTTGAGCCGCCGGAAGAACTCCGCGGCCCGCAGCACCGGCTCGAGCGTCAGGTCGGCGATGGAGCGCTCGCGAAAGCGCACGGCGAGCGCGACCGGGTTGAGCCGCCGCCCCTGGCAGGCCGGGCACGGCTGCGGCTCGCCCTCGAGCCAGTCGTTCCACCAGTGCTCCTCGCCGGTCTGCTCGGCATCGAAGCCCGCCATTGCCACCCCGGTGCCGTAGCAGCTCTCGCACCAGCCATGCTTGGAATTGAACGAGAACAGACGTGGATCGGGCTCGGCGAAGCTGCGTCCGCACGACGGACAGGCGCGCTTGGTGGAGAACACCGTCACGCGGGCGGCATTCGGCGCGAGCACGTGCACCAGCCCCTTGCCGAAATCGAGCGCGCGCGCGAGTCCCTGGTGCAGCTCGGTGTCGGTGTGGGCGCCGACTTCGATCTCGGCGACCGGCAGCTCGATGGTGTGCTCCTTGAAGCGCGAGAGGCGCGGCCACTTCGCCGTCGGCAGCGCGCTGCCGTCGACGCGCAGCGTCTTGAACCCCTTCTTGTGCGCCCATTTGGCCAGATCCGTGTAGTAGCCCTTGCGCGCCACGACGAGCGGAGCGAGCAGCGCGATGCGCTTGCCGCGGTACTCGCGCAGCAGACGCGCCGCGATCGACGCGCCGCTCTGCGGCTCGATGGCCACCGCGCAGTCCGGGCAATACTGGGTGCCGAGCTTCACGTAGAGCAGGCGCAGGAAGTGGTAGATCTCAGTGAGCGTCGCCACGGTGCTCTTGCGTCCGCCGCGGCTGGTGCGCTGCTCGATGGCCACCGTTGGCGGAATGCCGAAGATCGCATCCACGTCGGGGCGCGCGGCCGGCTGCACGAACTGGCGGGCGTACGCGTTCAGGGATTCCAGATAGCGGCGCTGGCCTTCGTTGAACAGGATGTCGAACGCCAGCGTCGACTTGCCGGATCCCGACACACCGGTGATCACCGTGAAGCGGTCGCGCGGAATGCGCGCGTCGATGCTCTTGAGATTGTGCTCGCGCGCATTGTGGATGACGATGTCGTGCCGTGCGGCCGCATCGATCCGGCCGTAGCGCGGCGCCGATTCGGCGACCGCCGGCGGCGCCGCGGCTGAGGCGGGCGGCTCGCCGGCGAGCGCCTGCTCGTATTCCAACAGCGCGCGCGCGGTGTGCGAACCGCTGTGCCGGCGCACCTCGGCCGGGGTTCCGACGCACACGATGTGCCCGCCGTCCTCGCCCCCCTCCGGGCCGAGATCGATGATCCAGTCGCAGGCGCGGATCACATCGAGGTTGTGCTCGATGACGAGCAGCGAGTGGCCCGCGGCGAGCAGCTTGCGGAACGCCATCAGCAGGCGCGTGACGTCCTGGAAGTGCAGCCCCGTGGTCGGCTCGTCGAACAGAAAGAGCTTGCCCTTGTGCGTGATGCTCGAGAGCACCGAGCCGGCCTGCGCCAGGTGTCCGGCGAGCTTCAGCCGCTGTGCCTCGCCGCCGGAGAGCGTCGGCACCGGCTGGCCTAGGGTGACGTACTCGAGCCCCACGTCGGCGAGCGGCGCAAGCCGGGCGCACACTTCGCGCGAGTCGCGGAAGAACGCCAGCGCTTCGGTGACCGTCATCTCGAGCACATCGGCGATGCTGGCGCGCCGGCCGTCGCTGCCCTCGCGGCGGATGTCGAGGACCTCGTCGCGGTAGCGGCGGCCGTTGCAGTCCGGGCAGCGCAGATACACATCGGAGAGGAACTGCATCTCGACGTGCTCGAAGCCGTTGCCGCTGCAGGTCGGGCAGCGGCCGTTGCCGGAGTTGAAGCTGAAGGTGCCGGCGGTGTACTTGCGCTCGAGCGCGGCCGGCTCCGCGGCGAACAGGGCCCGGATCGCATCGAACGCGCCGACGTAGCTGGCGGGATTCGAGCGCGTCGTGCGGCCGATCGGGCTCTGGTCGACCATCACTACATCGTCGATGAGCTCGGCGCCGGCGAGCGCCGCGAACGCGCCGGGCGCCTCGGTCGGCTTGCCGTGATATTTGAGCAGCGCCGGGTAGAGCACATCCTCGATCAGCGTCGACTTGCCCGAGCCGGACACGCCGGTGACGCACACCAGGCGCTTCAGCGGGATGCGCACGTCGATCGACTTGAGGTTGTGCTGGCTGACTGCGCGCAGCTCGATCCAGCGGTTCGAGCGCGCCTCGGCCACCACTTCGCCGGGCGGCGCGGCGCCGGCCGCAGCCGGCCGGACCGCCCGCTCGGCGCTCACGTGCCTGCGCCCGCTCAGGTACTCCCCGGTGATCGAGTGAGCGCTGCGGCGGATCTCACGCGGCGTGCCGAAGAAGACGATCTGCCCGCCGCGCTCGCCGGCGCCGGGGCCGATGTCGAGGATGCGGTCTGCCTCGAGCATGATCTGCGGGTCGTGCTCCACGACCAGCAGCGAGTTGCCCGCATCGCGCAGCCGCTTCATCACCCCGATGACCCGCTGCATGTCGCGCGGGTGCAGCCCGATCGAGGGCTCATCCAGCACGAACAGCGTGTTGACCAGTGAGGTGCCGAGGGCGGTGGTGAGATTGATGCGCTGAACCTCGCCGCCGGAGAGGGTGCGCGACTGGCGGTCGAGCGTGAGGTAGCCGAGGCCGACGTCGGCGAGGTAGCCGAAGCGGGCACGGATCTGTCCGAGCAGCAGATCGGTGGCCTCGTCGAGCGGCTTCGGCAGCTGCAGCTGCTCGAAGAACGCGCGCGCCCGCGTGACCGGCAGCAGCATGATGTCGTGCAGGGACAGCCCCGGGAGGCGCTGGCGCGTCGCCTCGCTCCACTCGGCCGCGCGCGGCTGGAAGCGCGGCGTGTCGCCGAGCGCCGCATCGGCGGCGTCGCGCCCGCCGACGCGCCACAGCAGCCCCTGGGTCTTCAGCCGCGCTCCTCCGCAGGTCTCGCACGGGGTATAGGCACGGTAGCGCGACAGCAGCACGCGCACGTGCATCTTGTACGAGCGGCTCTCGAGCCAGGCGAAGAATCGCTTCGCCCCGTACCACACGCCTTTGCTCCAGTCGCCTTCGCCCTCGATCACCCAACGTCTGTGCTCAGCGGACAGATCGCGCCAGGCCGCATCGAGCGGCACGCCGCGCTTGCGCGCGAATTTCTCGAGGTCCTGCTGGCACTCGGCGTAGGACTGCGTCTGCCAGGGCTTGATCGCCCCGCCGCGCAGGCTCTTGCTGTCATCCGGCACGACCAGGCCGTAGTCGATGCCGATCACGCGCCCGAAGCCCCGGCAGGTCTCGCAGGCGCCCACCGGGGAGTTGAACGAGAACAGGCTGGGGGTCGGCTCGAGGTAGGACAGGTCGCACTCGGCGCAGTGCAGCCCGCTCGAGTAGCGCCAGATCGACAGCGTGTTGGGCGGATCGGCGGCATCCACGACGCGGATGTTGACCTTGCCGCGGCCGACCCGCAGCGCGGTCTCGAGGGACTCCAGGATGCGGCTGCGCTCGGCGTTCCCGGCGCGCAGGCGGTCCTGCACCACCTCGAACGTGATCGCGGGCGCGGCGGGCGCCTTGCGGCGGCCCTTGCCGGTGCGCGCCCGGGAGGGTGCCTGCGGCGGCGGCTCGATGAAGCGCGTGTAGCCCTGCTTCTCGAGCAGCGCGCGCACTTCCTCGGGCGTGAAATTCGCCGGCACCTCGACCGGAAACGTCACGAGCAGCCGCGGATCGCCGGCCGCTGCGGCGCGCGCGAGCAGGTCCCGGTGAATGCTCTCGGGGGTGTCGCGCCGCACCGGCTGTCCGCAGCGCTGGCAGTACAGGCTCCCCGTGCGGGCGAACAACAGCTTCAGATGGTCGTTGAGCTCCGTCATCGTTCCGACCGTGGAGCGCGATGTGCGCACCGGGTTGGTCTGATCGATGGCGATGGCCGGAGGGATGCCGCTGATCGCGTCCACCTGCGGCTTGTCCATGCGGTCGAGGAACTGGCGCGCGTAGGGAGAGAACGTCTCAACGTAACGGCGCTGGCCCTCGGCGTAGAGCGTATCGAACACCAGCGAAGACTTGCCCGATCCCGACACACCCGTCACCACGACCAGCTCGTTGAGCGGGATCTCGAGATCGAGGTTCTTCAGGTTGTTCTGACGCGCGCCGCGTACGCGGATGACGTCTCGGTGGGCGTCGGTCATTCCTTCACCATGGACGGATCGACTGGGGGTTGAGCGTGCGCGGCTGGCGCACGAGGACTTCCTATTCTACCGGAAAGCGTGCAGGCGGAGCGGCATCCGTCCTCGGCGGCCCGCCGACAGCCCCGTGTACAGTGCGGCGGATCACCCACCCCTGGATGCACGCGGTTGGGGGGGGCGGGGCACCCCGGCCGCAGGCCGCGCAGCGCTGCGGGCCGGCGCGGGGCCAGCCGCGGGCGCCCCCGGGAGTGCTCGCAGGTGACACCTGTCACCTGCCAGACCTGACGATTCAAACTGCCGCCGCCCCCGCGAGGCGCCTACAGTCCGGCTGCAGATCAGGCGGGGAGCTCATCGTGGATACCGACGCCGTCTTTCCGGTCATTGAAACAGGCTGGTACATCGCCGCACCGTCGAGCCGTCTGGCGGCCGCCCCTCTGGCCTGCCGTGTCCTCGATCACGATATCGTGCTGTTCCGCGATGCGGCCGGCAGCGCGCACGCGCTGCTCGACAGATGCTGTCACCGCGGCGTCAGGCTCTCATTGGGCATGGTGAGCGGCGATCAGCTCGCGTGCGGCTATCACGGCTGGCGCTATGACGGCGAGGGCTGCTGCGTGCACATTCCCTCGCTGGCGCAGGGCGCGCAGCCGAGCCAGCGCGCGCGGGTCAGGAGCTTCCCGTGTGTCGAGCAGGATGCCTATCTGTGGGTGTGGACCGGCACCGAGGCGCCGCCGGCCCCGCCGGCGCGGATCGGGCGGATGGAGGAGTTCATCTGGCAGCAGGGAACGCTCGCCATGCAGTGCGCCGCGACGCTCGGCATCGAGAACAATCTCGACTGGTGTCATCCGGTGTTCGCGCATCCCTGGACGCACGGGCAGTTCTTCCACAACCAGCTGGCCGGCTTCACGGAGCACACTTACGAGACCCGGGCGACCGATACCGGCCTGGTGCTGTTCGGGCCGGCCGCCGCGAACGAGACCGACCCGATCCCCGAGAGCTTCTGGTTCAAGGCGCGCTTCGATCTGCCCGACCGCCTGACTCTCGAGTTCGGCGCCGGCCAGCGCATGGTCATCATCATGCATCTGGTGCCGACCGGGGCCGACACCTGCCGCCTCGAGTGGCTGAGTGCGATCATGCCCTCGAGCAGGCCGCTCGCAGGCGTGCGGGTGCGCTGGAGCGAGGAGGAGTCGACGGTCTTCATGCAGGATCGCCTCTTGCTCGAGAGCGCGCAGCGCGCGTACGAACGTGAAGGCGCCGAATTTGAGAACAGCGTGGGCGCCGATACTTCCACCCTGCTTGCCCGGCGCATCATCGCGCTCGCCGCACAACAGCGCTGGCCGAGCGCGCGCGGCACCCTTCCTCACCGGCGCGTCGTCGCCGTTCGCGCCTAGGAGAATCACCATGACTCAACATGAGCCGCTCCCGCCGGCCGGTCCCGTCGAGTCCACCGCCGCGCCCGCGGCGCAGGCCGATGACGGGTTCGGCCCGCCGCAGCGACTGAGTGTTCGGCCGATGCTGCTGGAGATGGCGGCCGATGCCGGCATTCCGTTCGGCTGTTACTGGCTCTCGATGCACTACCTCTCGCACTCCGAGGTCGTCGCGCTGCTCGTGGCGAGCATCTTCCCCACCCTGAAGAGTCTCCATGGGGTGCTGCGCCGCCGCGAACTCGATCCCATCAGCGTGCTCATCCTCGCCGGCCTGCTGTTCGGACTCGCGGCCCTGCTGGTCGGCGGCGGCGCGAAGCTGCTGCTGGTCCGCGAATCGCTGTTCACCGGAGCCTTCGGGCTCGCCTGCCTCGTCTCTCTGCTGTTCCGCTCGCGCCGCCCGGTGATGTTCTACTTCGGGCGGTTCTTCGCTGCGGGCAGCGATCCGGTCCGGCGCACGCGCTTCGATCAGCTGTGGCAGTACCCGAGCTTTCGCCGTGTGCAGCGCATCATGACGCTGGTGTGGGGACTGGTCTTCGTCGGGGAGTTCACGGTGCGTGTCGTGTTGATCTATACGCTCTCTCCGGCGACCGTTCTGGCCGTCTCCCCCATCGTTCTCGGCTCGGCGTCGCTGCTCACGGTGCTATGGACGATCAACTACGCAGCGCGAGCGCGCAAAGCAGGTGCCGCGGCCCGCATGCGGGCCGCGGCGCAGGGTCTTTGACCTCCCGGAGTACGCCCGGCAGGGCCCTGGGATCGGTCGCCGGATATCGCCGGCGAGCCTCCTGATTGTTGGTCCGTGTCGCCAGACGTGAGACACTACGAGCTCGCCAACGGAAGTCCCGAGCATGTCCAGCGACAATTCGAACACGTGTATTCTGAGCGACACGGGCGGGCGGAATCCGAGCGGAGACCATTGTGGCCGCAAACGGTAAGCCGCCACATTCCCTGCGCCCGATCCCCGGCGCGCTCGAGCGCCTGTCGGCCGCGGGAGGGGCGAAAGCGCGGGTCGCGGGCGCAGCGGACCGGACCGTCGCTGAATGAGAGCGGATCCGCATGAGACTCGTCCTGGCGATGGATCACGCGTCCGCCTCGTGCGCCATGCGCATTCCGCCTGCGCAGCGGTGCACTCGCTCGAGGCCCGGGCGCAGGCGCTGCGCCCGGGCGTGATCGGTGTCGAGTTCACGCTGACGGGCGAGCTGCGCGCGGTCCGCATTCCGCCGCCCGGCTTCGCGCGGCGCGCCGACGAGTTGTGGCGGCACACGTGTTTCGAGGCATTCGTGCGGCGTGACGAGGTGCCCGGCTACCTCGAGCTGAACTTCTCGCCCTCGGGCGCATGGCAGGCCTATCGCCTCGGCGGCTACCGGCAGGACATGGCGCCCGCGGAACTGCCAGCGCCCCCGCATCTGACCATAGGGCAGCGCGAGCGCTCCGGCGGCGCGGCCGATGCGCTGGTGCTCGAGGCGCTCGTGCATCTGCCTTCGCCCTACGCCGATCCGCCGCGGGGGCTCGCTCTGGCCCTGAGCGCCGTAGTGGAGGATGAGACGGGCAGCCTGTCATACTGGGCGCTCCGGCACGCGCCGGGGCGGCCGGATTTCCATCATCCGGACGCGTTTGCACTCACGCTGGCGTGGACCTGAGATCACCCGCCGCCCGTCATCCAATGCGAGCCCCATGAAATTCGGCATCGACCGCCTGCTGGGCGAACCGGCACTGCGCAAACCCCTGGCGGGCCGCCGCGTGGCGCTGCTCGCGCATCCGGCCTCGGTGACGCGCGGCCTGACGCACAGCCTGGATGCGCTCGGGGCGCTCGGGGAGCTGCGCCTGACGGCCGCGTTCGGCCCGCAGCACGGGCTGCGCGGCGACAAGCAGGACAACATGGTCGAGTCTGCGGATTTCATCGACCCGGTGCACGGCATCCCGGTGTTCAGCCTCTACGGGGAAGTGCGCCGGCCGACCGAGGCGATGCTCGATACGTTCGATGTGCTGCTGGTGGATCTGCAGGACCTCGGCTGCCGCGTCTACACGTTCGTGACCACCCTGCGCTACGTGCTCGAGGCGTGCGCTCGGCGCCGCAAGAGCCTCTGGGTGCTCGACCGGCCGAATCCCATCGGCCGGCCGGTCGAGGGGCTCTCGCTGCGCCCGGGAGCGGAGAGTTTCGTCGGCGCCGCGCCGATGCCGATGCGCCACGGCATGACGCTCGGGGAGCTTGCGCGCTGGTTCGTGCACACCTTGAAGCTCGACCTCGACTGTCAGGTCGTGACGCTGGAGGGCTGGAACCCGCATGCCGCGCCCGGCTACGGCTGGCCGCTCGGGCAGCGCACCTGGGTCAACCCGAGCCCCAACGCCCCGAATCTGTTCATGGCGCGCTGCTATCCCGGCACGGTGATGCTCGAGGGCACGACGCTCTCCGAGGGGCGCGGCACGACCCGGCCGCTTGAGCTGTTCGGTGCGCCGGATCTGGACGTCCCGGCCCTGCTCGAGGCGATGCACGCGCTGGCGCCGGCCTGGATGGGCGGCTGCCGCCTGCGGGCCTGCTGGTTCGAGCCCACCTTCCACAAGCACGCCGGGGCGCTCTGCGCCGGGGTGCAGCTGCACGTGGAGGACCCCTCGCACTACGAGCATCGGGCGTTCCAGCCGTGGCGGCTGATGGCGCTCGCCTTCAAGGCGCTGCGAGAGCTGCGGCCGGACTATCCGCTGTGGCGCGAGTTTCCCTATGAGTACGAGCGCGAGCGGCTGGCCATCGACGTGATCAACGGCGGCGAGACGCTGCGGCGCTGGGTGGACGATCCGGCCGCCACAAGCCAGGATCTCGAGGCGCTCGCCGCGGCCGATGAGGCCGCGTGGCAGGACGCACGGCGGCCCTTTCTGATATACTGATATTTCTCAAGGGGTTGCCGGCCGGGCTCGCGCTCTGGCCCGCGGCGCATCGCGCGGACCGCGGCGGCGACTTCTCATCCATCATCGCTGCGGATCGCCGGGCGCGATCCGTGTGCCACCGGCGCGCTGCGCCCCCACTTGCTGACGCCATGCACGCCGCACCTGACATCACCCGCTACCGCAAGCACTGGGCCGAACGCTTCGGAACAGCGCCTTTTCTGCCCATGTCGCGCGCCGAAATGGACGCGCTCGGCTGGGACAGCTGCGATGTCATCCTGGTCACGGGCGATGCGTACGTGGATCTGCCGAGCTTCGGCATGGCGATCGTCGGACGGGTGCTCGAAGGGCAGGGGTTTCGGGTCGGCATCATCGCGCAGCCGGACTGGCACAGCGCCGAGCCGTTCGCCGCGCTCGGACGGCCAGGCCTGTTCTTCGGCATCACCGGCGGGAACATGGACTCGATGGTCAACCGCTACACGGCCGACCGCCGTCTGCGCAGCGACGATGCCTACACCCCGGGCGGGGCGGGCGGCAAGCGTCCCGACCGGTCCGTGATCGTCTACTCGCAGCGTGTGCGCGAGGCGTTCAAGGACGTGCCCATCGTCATCGGGGGCATCGAGGCGTCTTTGCGGCGGATCGCACATTTCGATTACTGGTCGGAGAAGGTCCGCCGCTCGGTGCTGCTCGACGCCAAGGCGGATCTGCTCGTGTACGGCAGCGGCGAGCGGCAGGTGTGCGAGATTGCCCATCGCCTCGCCGCCGGCGAGTCGATCCGCGACCTCACCGACGTGCGCGGCACCGCGTTCGTGCGCAGGGCCGCGCCGCCGGGGTGGATCGAGATCGATTCGACCCACCTCGATGCGCCGGGCCCGCTCGAGCCGCTTCCCGATCCCTACGCCATGGCGCCGCAGCCGGCGCCGGGTGCGGTGAGCGCGCCGCACGGCGGCGAGACCGTCGTGCGCCTGGTGCGCCGCGTGAAGAATGCCGACCGCGCGCGCAGCGTCATCCGCATGCCCTCCTGCGAGCAGGTCGCGGCCGACCCGGTGTTGTATGCGCACGCCTCGCGTATCCTGCATCTGGAGGCGAACCCCGGCAACGCGCGCGCGCTCGTGCAGCGCCACGGCGACGTCGATGTCTGGCTGAACCCGCCGCCCATCCCGCTCACCACCGCCGAGATGGATTGGGTGTACGACCGGCCGTATCAGCGCCGCCCGCACCCGAGCTACGGCGAGGCCAACATCCCGGCCTACAAGATGATCCGCTTCTCGGTGGCGATCCAGCGCGGCTGCTTCGGCGGGTGCTCGTTCTGCTCGATCACCGAGCACGAGGGGCGCGTCATCCAGAACCGCTCCGAGCAGTCGATCCTGCGCGAGGTCGAGGACATCCGCGACCGCGTGCCGGGCTTCACGGGCGTGATTTCCGACCTCGGCGGGCCGACGGCCAACATGTACCGGCTCGCCTGCCGCAGCCGGCAGATCGAGAGCGCCTGCCGCCGTCCCTCCTGCGTCTATCCGGGGATCTGTCCGAACCTCAACACCGATCACGCGCCGCTCGTTGCGCTGTACCGCAAGGTGCGCGAGCTGCCCGGGATCCGCAAGGTGCTCATTGCCTCGGGCGTGCGCTACGACCTTGCCGTCGAGTCGCCCGAGTACGTCAAGGAGCTCGCGCAGCATCACACCGGCGGGTACCTCAAGATCGCCCCGGAGGCGATTTCCGAGGGGCCGCTGTCGATGATGATGAAGCCCGGAATCGGCGCCTACTACCGCTTCAAGGAGCTGTTCGACCGTTACTCGCGCGAGGCCGGCAAGGAGCAGTACCTCATCCCGTACTTCATCGCCGCGCATCCGGGCACGAGCGATGAGGATATGCTCGAACTGGCGCTGTGGCTGAAGCGCAATGGCTTTCGCGCCGATCAGGTGCAGGCGTTCCTGCCCTCGCCCATGGCGAGCGCCACGGCCATGTATCACTCGGGCAAGAATCCGCTGAAGCGCGTGCGCCGCAGTGGCGGGGATGTGCAGGTGCCGAAGGGCCTTAAGGTGCGCCGCCTGCACAAGGCGTTCCTGCGTTACCACGATCCGAACAACTGGCCGATGCTGCGTGAAGCGCTGCGCCGCATGGGGCGGGCCGAGCTCATCGGCAGCGGCAAGCAGCAGCTGGTGCCGGCGTATCAGCCGCCGGGCACCGGTGCGGCCCACGAGGGCCGGCGCGGCGCGCCCGCGCCCGCTGCTCGCGCGAAGCGGCCCCTGCCGTTTCGCACTCAGCACACCGGCTTGCCGCGCACGCCGCGGCGCTGATCCCGCGAGCGGCCGCCGTGTCCGATCCGACTCCCCTCGATCGTCCCGTGTGGGCGAGCCTCGTCTCGCGGCACGCCTCCCTCGCCGCAGGCGGGACGCTCGCCCGGCGCTACCGCCCGCAGTTCAGTGTATTCGCCGGGCAGCGCGACGAGTCCGACGCGGCCCTCGCTGAGCTCGCTGCCCTGGTCGGGCCCGGCGAGCGCATCTGCATCGCGCAGGCGCAGCCGGTCATCGTGCCGAGGGGCCTCGCGGTGGAGCGCGGCCTGCAGGGCGTGCAGATGATGGCGCCGCGCACGATCGACGTCCCTGCCGGCCCGGAGCCGCTGCTCACGCTGACCGAGCGCGACGCGGCCGAGATGTTCGCGCTCGCGCGGCTCACCGAGCCGGGCCCGTTCGAGTCGCGCACGCACACGCTCGGACGGTTCCTCGGCATCCGCATCGACGGGCGGCTTGCGGCCATGGCCGGGGAGCGGTTCAGCTTCCCGGGATACACCGAGGTGAGCGCGGTCTGCACGCATCCTGACTTCCGGGGGCGGGGTTTCGCGCGCCGGCTGACGGCCGCGGTGACCGCCGCCATCCACCAGCGCGGTGAGCAGGCGTTCCTGCAGGCCTGGAAAACCAACACGCCGGCCATCACGCTGTACCGCTCGCTCGGCTTCGAGGTGCGTACCGAGATGAACGTGCGGGTGTTGCGGCGCGCCGAGCCCCAGTGACCGGCGCGCGCTCGCCAGCGTGTGCAGATGGCTGATCGCGAGCCGGCCGCCGCGCCTGCGCCGATCCGCACCTTCGCCCGCTGCCGGGGCTCGGCTTGCGGGTGCCGCGGGGCGAGGCGAGAATGATTTCAGGGGCAGCACCGCACGGCGTCTGCCGCACCGGCCGCAGCCATCGGCGCGGCCGGCACACCGTCGAGAACTTGCGCAGCAGAAAGGCGTCTCATGGCGAACGGCACAATCCGGACGATTGCCACAGCGGCGGTGGCGGCATGCACGCTCGCCGTGGCTCACGCCTCGGCACGCGATTTCCAGCTCAAGGACGTGCGCCGCATCGTCACCTTGAGTGATCCGCGGATTGCGCCCGACGGGCGCGAGATTGCCGTCGTCGTCTCGCGGCCCGACTGGAAGAGCGACAAGCCCGACCAGCAGATCGATCTTGTCGACGTCGCGACCGGTGCGCTGCGCCCGCTCACCCGCTACCGCAAGGAGGTGCACGCGCCGCGCTGGTCGCCGCACGGACATCGCCTGGCCTTCATCGCGCGTGTGCCCGCCCCGCCGCTCGCGGCGGGCAAGCCCGCCAAGGCATACGATCAGGTTTTCGTGATGCCCATGGACGGGGGAGACGCCCTGCGCGTGACCGACGCCAAGCGCGGCGTCATCTCGTTTGCCTGGAGTCCCGACGGCAAGCGTATCGCCTACATCGCCAAGAACGAGCCGCCGAACCAGAAGGCGCTCAAGGCGCATGACAATGTCTTCCGGGTCACCGACAACAACTTCATGGTGCACGCGGCGGCGGCGCGCTCGCAGCTGTGGGTCGTGCCGAGCGCCGGGGGCAAGGCCAGGCGCCTGACCCACGGCCCGTTCAGTCTCGATACCGATCAGCAGGATCCGCAGCCGGCGCCGGCCTGGAGCCCGGATGGCCGCTCGATCGTCTTCGCCCGCTTCCCGGATCCGTTCTGGGCGCTGTCGTTCAAGTCGGTCATCGACACCGTGGGCGCGGGCGGGGGCACGCCCGCCACACTCGTGCCGCTCGAGGGCTCGATGCTGATGCGCTATGCGCCCGCGGGCGGCGCCCTGGCCTTCATGCGGCCGCGCAACGGCGATGAGAACAACGGCACCGCGGTCTACGTCAAGGTCGGCGGCAAGACCTTCGACGCGACACGCGCGCTCGCGCGCAATATCGATACCTACGCGTGGCTGCCCGGCGGCCGCGGTCTTCTGCTCACGGGCGAGGACGGCACGCGCTCGGTCATGTGGCAGCAGCCGCTCGAGGGCGCCGCCCAAGAGCTCGACCTCGCCGGCGTCGACGTCGTCAGTCAGCCGAGCGTCTCAGCCAACGGCGTGATCGCCTTCATCGGGCGCACGGCGCGCCGTGCGGATGAGCTGTACGTCATGACCTCGACCGCGGCGCCGCCCCGCCGGCTGACCGATCTCAACGGCTTTCTCGCGAAGCTCTCGCTCGGGCGCACCACGGGCATCGCCTGGCAGGGTCCCGGCCGCTTTCACGAGGATGGCGTGCTCACCTATCCGCCGCACTACCAGGCGGGTCGGAAGTATCCGCTGGTGCTCCTGATCCACGGCGGTCCGGAAGGGGCCTCCACGAACGCTTTCGCCTCCCTTGCGCAGCTGCTCGCGGCGGCGGACTTCGTGGTCTTCCAGCCCAACTACCGCGGCAGCACCAATCTCGGCGACGCGTACCAGCACGCGATCTACCGGGATACCGGCGAGGGCCCGGGCCAGGACGTGATGGCGGGACTCGCCGCCGTCGAGAAGCTCGGCATCGTGCAGCCCGGCCGCATCGGGGTGAGCGGCTGGTCGTACGGCGGCTACATGACCGACTGGCTGACCGGTCACTATCCGCGCGTATGGAAGGCGGCCGTCTCCGGCGCGGCGCTCAACGACTGGGTGATGGACTACACCATCGCCTACTACCAGCAGGGCGATGAGTATTTCTTCGGCGGCTCGCCCTGGACGAAGCGGTACTACCGCATCTGGCGCGCGCAGTCGCCGATCGCCTATGCGCTCAACGTCAAGGCGCCGACGCTCATCATGGGCGATGTCTTCGATCCCAACGTGCCGCTGGTGAACAGCTACGAGTGGTACCACGCGCTGCGCGACAACGGTGTGACGGTCAGGTTCTACGCCTATCCGGCCCATACGCATTTCCCGTCGGACATCGTGCGCCAGTGCGACGTCTACCGCCGCTGGGTCGATTGGATGAAGCGCTACCTGAAATGAGCGCAGACGCGCCGCCCGCGACGATGCGCATCAGACCCGCCTGTGAGGCGGATGCCCCGGAGCTGGCGCGGCTGTCGGGGCAGCTCGGCTATCCGAGCGACGCCGCGGCAATGCGCGAGCGGCTGCAGAAGCTCGGCGCAAGCGCCGATCACGCGGTGTTCGTGGCGGAGCCTGCCGGCGGGCCGGCGGGGAATGCTTCGGCAGCCCTGCTCGGGTGGGTACACGTCGGCCGCGGAATCTGGCTCGAGTCCGGTGAGAGCGCCGAGATCCTCGGGCTCGTCGTCGGCGCGGCCGCCCGCCGCGGGGGCGCTGGCCGGCAGCTGGTCGCGGCGGCCGAGCAGTGGAGCCGGGCCGCGGGTCTTGCGCGGATCGTGGTGCGCTCGAATGCCGTGCGCCCGGAGGCGCACTTCTTCTACCCGAAGCTCGAATACGTGCTCGCCAAGACGCAGCGCGTGTACGTCAAGTCGCTCGGCAGTTGAGCCAGACCGCCGTCGGGCGGCGGCGCATCCGGGCGCTACGGGAAAACCACACTGTCCCGGGCCGACCGCGCGCCGTAAGGTCCATCGGTCGGAGCTTCCCGCTCAGGTGTGCCCATGCGACCGAAACGATCGGCACGGCCGGCGCGTTCCGCGCCGCATCAGCCCGCGGCGGAGGCGGCCGCGGCGCGGCTGCCTCGGCTGCGCAGCGCGGCGCGCAATCTGCTGATCCGCGCGCTGCGACGGCGTCAGACAACCCGCGCGTTCAGTGACCGTGCGCTCTCGCCCGAGGTACTCTCCGAACTACTCTGGGCGGCCTTCGGGGTGAACCGCGAGCGCGGGCCGTTCGGCGCGGTGGGGCGCACCGCCGCCTCCGCCAGCAACTCCCAGGAAATCGACCTCTATGTCGCGTTGGCCGATGGCACCTACCGGTACGACGCGCCGCAGCATCGTCTTGAGCTGGTGGTGCCCGAGGATCTGCGCAAGTTGGCCATCAGCCGCGGACAATCGCCTAGCGATCCGGGCGCGAGGGCGGCGGTGCGGCTGATCTACGTCGCCGACGTCGATCGGCTCGTGCACACGCGCGGCTTGCAGGAACCGGGCCTGCGCGATCCGGACGTGCAGCGCTCCTATTATTACGTCGACACGGGCCTCATCGCCGCCAACGTCTATCTGTTCGCCGCCGCCACGGGGCTCGGCGCGTGGTTCCACAACTGCGACCGTCAGGGGCTCGCGGAGCGCCTGCCGCTCGAGGCCGGACAGCGTGTGCTGTTCGCGCAGACGGTGGGCTATCCGCCGCGGCGGGTGCGCGGAGGGCGCCGATGAGACTCTCGGCCAATACGGTGCTGATCACCGGCGGCAGCAGCGGCATCGGGCTCGCTCTGGCCGAGGCGTTCGTGCAGCGCGGCAGCGAAGTGATCATCTGCGGCCGCAGCGAGGAGCGGCTCGAGGCCGCGCAGCGCAGGCATCCGGCGCTGCACACCAAGGTTTCGGACCTCTCCGACGTCGCGGGCTGTCAGGAGCTCGCGCTCTGGGTGGCCGACCGGTTCGAGCGGGTGAACGTCCTCGTCAACAATGCGGGCATCCAGCGCGACATCGATTTTACCCGCGGCGCGAACGACTTCCTCGCCGGGGAGAACGAGGTGCGCGTCAATCTCGAGGCGCCGATCCTGCTCGCGGGCCTGATGGTGCCGCTCATCGCCGGCAAGCGTCCCGCCGCCATCATCAACATCACCTCCGGTCTCGGGTTCGTGCCCTCGGCGCGCATGCCGGTCTACAGCGCCACCAAGGCAGGCCTGCACGCCTTCAGCATGGCGCTGCGCCGTCAGCTCGCCCCCATCGGCATCCAGGTGTTCGAGGTGGTGCCGCCCGCAGTCAACACCGGGCTGAACCCCGAGGGCCGAGCGCGCCGGCCACAGTTCAAGATCGACCTCGAGCCGGCGGAGTTCGTGGCGGTGGTCATGGCCGATCTGGAGGCGGACGTGCCGGAGATCGGCTACGGGTTCAGCGCCGACGTCATCCGCGCCTCCCGCAACGAGATCGACCGGCGTTTCGAGCAGATGAACCGCGAGTGGTAGCGCGCGCCGCGTGCCGCCCGATCCGTGGGTCTTGGCCCGGGTTGCCTGCCCCGGTGGCGCGAGGATAATGCTCCCATGAGAGCGCCGCTCATTGCGATGATGGTGCTGCTCGCCGGAGCGCTCCCGGCGGCGCGGGCGGCGCCGTCCGCTCCGGGTGGCATCGTCCCGGCATCCGGGCGGGCGGCGATCGGGCTGGAGTTGCGCGGCGCCATCGGACCGGCCACGGCCCGCTACGTGGTGGAGGGTCTGCGGACGGCCGCCTCGCGCGCCGCCCCGTTCGTCATTCTGCGCATCGACACCCCGGGCGGCCTCGAGACCTCGATGCGCGAGATCATCAAGGCCATCCTCGCCGCTCCCATGCCCGTGGTGGGCTACGTCGCGCCCTCCGGAGCGCGCGCTGCGAGCGCGGGCACGTACATTCTCTACGCCTGTCCCATCGCGGCCATGGCCCCGGCCACGAACGTCGGGGCGGCCACCCCGGTCTCGCTCGGCGGCTCGGAGCCCGCGCCGCCTACGGGCAAGAGCGGCGCATCGTCGGGTCCGCCGATGAGCGCCGAGCAGCGCAAGATTCTCAACGACTCCATCGCCTACATCCGCTCGCTTGCCGAGCTGCGCGGGCGCAACGTCAAGTGGGCCGAGCAGGCGGTGCGCGGCGCGGCGAGTCTGCCGGCCGAGGACGCGCTGCGCGAGCACGTCGTCGATCTCATCGCGCCCGACCTGGCGAGCCTGCTCGGTGAGCTGAATGGCCGGACCGTCATGCTGCACGGCCATGCGGTGACTCTGGCGAGCACGGGCGTTACGGTGGTGTGGCTGAAGCCGGGCTGGCGCACGCGCGTGCTGGCGGTCATCACCAACCCGATGATCGCCTACGGACTGCTCCTGATCGGCATCTGGGGGCTGATCTTCGAGGGCTTGCATCCCGGCGGGGTGCTGCCGGGGGTGGTCGGGGTGATTGCGCTGCTCGTGGCGCTGTTCGCCTTCCAGCTGCTGCCGACCGATTTCGCGGGACTTGCGCTGATCGGGGTCGGTTCGGCCATGATGGCCGGGGAGTTCTTCTTTCCGACCTACGGCTCGCTCGGCATCGGCGGGCTGATCGCCTTCGTGGTCGGGTCGCTCGTTCTGTTCGACTCCGGAGTACCCGGCATGCACTTGAGCCGCGCGCTGATCGGGGCGGTCGCCTTCGTCGCAGGGCTGGTCATCCTCGGGATCGTGTATCTTGGCACCCGCGCGCTGCGCCGCCCGCCGACGACCGGCGTGCAGGCCATGGTCGGCGGCACCGTGGAGGCGGAGGAGGACATCGAGGGGAGCGGGCGGGTCCGCTACGGCGGTGAGTTGTGGAACGCCATGGCCTCGGCGCCCCTGAAGCGCGGCCAGCGGGCGCGGATCGTGAAGGTCGAAGGTCTGCAGTTGTGGGTCGAGCCGCTGTAGGGCCGCGCGCCCCCGGGGAGGTCTCATGTCTTATTTCCTGATCGTCGTCGTCGTGCTGATCGCGCTGCTCGTGGTCAGCTCCGTGCGGGTGCTGAACGAATACGAGCGCGCGGTCATGTTCACCCTCGGGCGCTTCACCGGCATCCGCGGCCCGGGCATCATCATCCTCTGGCCGATCATCCAGCGCATGAGCAAGGTGGATCTGCGGGTCATCGTGCTCAACGTGCCGAAGCAGGACCTCATCACCCACGACAACGTGTCGGTGAAGGTGAACGCGGTGGTCTATTTCCGCATCGTCGACCCGGCCAAGGCCATCATCCAGGTGGCCAACGCCTGGGAGGCGACCAGTCAGGTGGCGCAGACCACGCTGCGCTCGGTGCTCGGGCAGCACGAGATGGACGACCTGCTCTCCCAGCGTGACAAGCTCAACGCCGACATCCAGCAGATCCTCGACGAGAGCACCGAGGCGTGGGGCATCAAGGTGGCCAACGTCGAGATCAAGGACGTCGATCTCGACGAGAGCATGGTGCGCGCGATGGCCCGCCAGGCCGAGGCCGAGCGCAACCGGCGGGCCAAGGTCATCAACGCCGAGGGCGAGCGCCAGGCCGCGCAGACGCTGGTCGAGGCCGCCAAGGCCCTCGCGCAGCAGTCGAGCGCGCTGCAGCTGCGCTATCTGCAGACGCTCGCCGACATCTCGCACGACAAGTCGCAGCTGATCGTCTTCCCGCTGCCGCTCGACCTCATCGGGCCGCTGCTGAACCGCGGCGGCACGCCGCCGCAGGCCTGAGCCGCGATGGCGCAGGGCGCATCACTCGGGCGCATGCCGGTGGTGGCCGGCGCGGTGTTGCTGGCGCTCGCCACCATTGCCGGCGCGATCGGCGCGCACGCACTGCCGCACGAGTGGTCCGCACAGCGGGTGCACATCTACACCATCGCCGTGCGCTACCAGTTCTACCAGGCGCTCGGGCTGCTCGGGATGGGCGCCTGGCTGAGCACGCGCAGATATGACGAGCTGCCCTCGGCCAAGCGCCTGATCCTGCGCCGCTGCCGCAGCGCGACGCAGACGCTGCTCATCGGCAGCGTGCTGTTTTCCGGGAGCCTGTACGCGCTCAGCCTGCAGGCGCCGCGCTGGGTGGGACTTCTCACGCCGGCCGGCGGAGCGCTGATGATCGGCGCCTGGGCAGTGTTCGCCGTGGGCGTCTGGCGCAGCTGAGCTGCGCGAACGATGCGCGCTTCGGGACTGCCCATCGATGCGGCGCTGCCGGCGTTGCGCGCGGCGCTCGCCGCGCACGACTCCGTCGTGCTCACCGCGCCGCCGGGGGCCGGCAAGAGCACGGTCGTGCCGCTGACGCTGCTCGCGGAGCGCTGGGCGCAGGGCAAGCGGATCCTGATGTTGGAGCCACGGCGTCTGGCCGCGCGAGCGGTGGCCGAGCGCATGGCGCGCACGCTCGGGGAGCCAACCGGACGCACCGTCGGGTACCGCATGCGGCGCGAGACGCGCGTCTCGAAGGAGACGCGTCTGGAAGTGCTCACCGAAGGGGTGCTCACCCGCATGCTGCAGAGCGACCCGGCCCTGGAAGGGGTCGCCGCGGTGCTGTTCGATGAGTTTCACGAGCGGAGCCTGCAGGCCGACCTCGCGCTCGCGCTGGCGCTCGATGCGCGCGAGACGCTGGCCGCGGATCTGAAGATCCTCATGATGTCCGCGACCCTCGAAGCCGAGGGCGTCGCGGCGCTGCTCGGCGGGGCGCCCATCGTGCGCGCCGCCGGCCGGAGCTTCCCCGTCGAGACACGCTACGCGGGCACGGGCGCCCCGCCGCTGCCGCAGAGCGGGCCGCGCGGCACCGCGAGTCCCGAGCAGGCTCTGGCGCGGCTCGTGCTGCGGGCGCTCGGTGAGACGCACGGCGATCTGCTGGTGTTCCTGCCCGGGGCGCGCGAGATCCGGCGCGTGGCGGGGCTGCTCGCGAGCGCCGGCGCACCGGCGCGCATTCTGCCGCTCTACGGCGATCTGCCCGCCGAGGCGCAGGATGCCGCCCTGACTCCCGTGGCCGGCGCGCGGCGCGTCGTGCTCGCCACCAACATCGCCGAGACGAGTCTGACGCTCGAGGGTGTGCGCGTGGTGGTGGACAGCGGGCTCGTGCGCCGCCTGCGCTTCGACCCGAACACCGGAATGAGCCGCCTCGAGCTCGAGCGCATCTCGCGCGCCTCCGCCGAGCAGCGCCAGGGCCGCGCCGGGCGGCTCGAGGCGGGCGTGTGCTACCGGCTGTGGAGCGAAGCGGCCCAGCGCGCGCTCGCCCCGTTCACGCCGCCCGAGATCCTCGAGGCCGATCTGGCCCCGCTCGCCCTGGAGCTCGCGCGCTGGGGCGCGCGGGAGGCGGAGAGCCTGAAGTGGCTCGATCCGCCGCCCCCGGCGCTGCTCGCGAGCGCCCGCGATCTGCTCCGGCGCCTCGGCGCGCTCGATGCCGATGGACGCATTACGGCGCACGGCCGGGAGATGGCTCCTCTGGCCGTGCATCCGCGTCTGGCGCACATGCTGCTGCGCGCGCGCGAGCTCGGGGCCCTGCGGCTTGCGGCGGATCTCGCCGCGCTGCTGTCGGAGCGGGACCTGCTGCGGGGGCTCGCGGGGGGAGGGGATGCGGACATCCGCACCCGTCTGGACATCCTCCGCGGGGAAAGCCCCGCGGGCGAGGCCGATCGCGCGGCGCTGCAGGCGGCGCGCGCTCAGGCTCGCGAGTTCCTCCGCCAGCTCAAGAGCGAGCCCGGCGCCGGGGGAGACGAGTCGGGAGCCGTTCCGGTCGGGGCGCTGCTGGCGCTCGCCTTCCCCGACCGTATCGGGGCCCTGCGCCCGGGGGGCGAGGGACGCTACACGCTCGCCAACGGCCGGGGCGCACATTTTCCCCGGGCGCAGAGCCTCGGCCGCCAGGCGCTCATCGTCGCGGTGAACCTGGACGACCGCGAGCGCGATGCGCGGATCCTGCTCGGCGCGCCCCTCGAGCGCGAGGCGCTGGAGGCGGTTCTGCCCGGGCAACTGGTGTGGCGGGAGACCGTCGAGTGGAACCGGCGCGAGGAGGCCGTCCTCGCCCGGCGCGAGCTGCGCTTCGATCAGCTGCTGCTCGAGACCCGGCCGCTCGCCGAGCTGCCCGCCGAGCGGGCGCGCGAGGCGATGCTCACGGGCGTGCGCGAGCTCGGCATCGCAGCGCTGCCCTGGGACCGCGATACCCGTGACCTGCAGGCGCGTGTCGCCTTCGTCCGCGCGCTGGGCGCGCCGTATTCCGAATGGCCCGATCTGGCTGACGCGGCGCTCGCGCAGGATCTCGAGGAATGGCTCGCACCCTGGCTGGAGGGTGTGACCCGGCGCGCGCACCTTGCGCGAGTGCCGCTCGCCGAGGCGCTGCGGGCGCGGTTGGGTTGGCAGCGGGAGCGCGAGCTCGATGTCCTCGCACCCACGCACCTCGCCGTGCCGAGCGGCTCGCGCATCCGCGTCGATTATCTCGACGAGAGCGCCCCGGCGGTCGGGGTGCGCCTGCAGGAGGTGTTCGGGCTCGCCGCCACGCCCCGGCTCGGCGGCGGCCGGGTGCCGGTGACCTTCAAACTGCTCTCCCCGGCGCACCGGCCCGTGCAGGTGACGCGGGACCTGGAGAGCTTCTGGCGGCGCGGCTACGCGCAGGTCCGCAAGGATCTGCGCGGCCGCTACCCGAAGCATCACTGGCCGGAGGATCCGCTCGCGGCCGAACCCGTGCGGGGCGTGCGGCGGCGGCCCTGAGCCGGTACACTTCATGCCCAACATCACCCCAGCCGTGCACCGCTCAGCCAGGGATACATGACGACACAGAGAGCCGAGGCCGCCGCCGCGCCGGCCATCGACATCCGTTTCGGACAGGTCGGTCTGATCCAGGTGCTCGTCTGGACGACCGATCCGGGCGCCATACTCGATGAGCTCACCGGCCGCGTGGCGACTGCGCCGAAGTTCTTCCAGCGCACGGCGGTGTCGCTCGACATCGGGCCGCTCGGGCGGGAGCCCTCGGTCGAGGAGATGCACGGTGTGCTGGAGGCGGTGCGCCGCGCCGGCATGTGTCCGGTGGGCCTCTCGAGCGGCGCGGCCGCGGCGCAGGCGCTGAGCCAGCCGCTCGATCTGCCGCTGCTGCCGCCGTTCCGCGAGTTTCATCCGCCCGCCGAGGCGCTGGGGCGCGGGGCGCGCCACGTCGAGCCGGTGGCGGCGGAACCCGAGCCCGCCGGCGCGGTGGCGCAGGTGCACGCGCACCCCGTGCGCTCCGGCCAGAGGCTGTACGCGCGCGGGCGCGACCTGGTGGTCACCGCCATGGTCGGAGCGGGCGCGGAGGTGATCGCCGACGGCTGCGTGCACGTGTACGGCGCACTGCGCGGCCGGGCGGTGGCCGGGGCGCGCGGCGATGCCGCCGCGCGCGTGTTCTGCCAGGAATTCCACGCGGAGCTGGTGTCGATCGCCGGCGTGTTCCGCGTATTCGAGACGTTGCCGCCGGAGCTCGCGGGCAAACCCGTGCAGGCGTGGCTGGATGGCGACGCCTTGCGTTTCGAGCGGCTGGGCGCTTGAGTGCGGCCAGCGCAGTGAACCCAATTCGAGGAGTGAGCTTTGACTGAAATCATCGTGGTGACCTCTGGCAAGGGCGGGGTCGGCAAGACCACCACCTCGGCCAGCATGGCCTGCGGACTGGCCCGCCGCGGCAAGCGCGTGGCGGTGATCGACTTCGACATCGGTCTGCGCAACCTCGACCTCATCATGGGGTGCGAGCGGCGCGTGGTGTACGACTTCGTCAACGTGATCAACGGCGACTGCACCCTCAAGCAGGCGCTGATCAGGGACAAGCGCCTCGAGACGCTGCACGTGCTGGCCGCTTCGCAGACGCGCGACAAGGACGCGCTGACCGAGGAGGGCGTGCGCCGGGTGCTCGATGAGCTCACCGCCGAGCAATTCGACTACATCATCTGCGACTCGCCGGCGGGCATCGAGAAGGGCGCGCACCTGGCGATGTACTTCGCCGACCGCGCGGTGGTCGTGGTCAACCCGGAAGTCTCCTCGGTGCGCGACTCCGACCGCATCCTCGGGCTGCTCGCGAGCAAGACTCACCGCTCCGCGAACGGCAACGGCGGGGTGAAGGAGCATCTGCTGCTCACCCGCTACAACCCGCGGCGGGTGGCGAACGGGGAGATGATGAGCGTCGGGGACGTCAAGGAGATCCTGGGGCTCGATGTGATCGGCGTGATCCCGGAGTCACCCGACGTGCTCGCCGCCTCGAACGCCGGCGTGCCCGTGATCCTCAACGAGGAGAGCGACGCCGCGGCCGCGTACGGCGATGCGGTCGCCCGCCTGCTCGGCGAGGAGTGTCCGCTGAGGTTCCTCGAAGAACCCAAGCGCGGCTTCTTCGCGCGCATGTTCGGAGGCTGACATGGGCCTGTTGGCACTGTTTCGCAGCAAGCCGAGCTCGGCCAGCATCGCCAAGGAGCGCCTGCGCATCATCGTGGCGCAGGAGCGAGGCGGACGCGGCGGCCCGGACTACCTGCCGCTGCTCAGGCGCGAGCTGCTGCAGGTGATCCACAAGTACGTCAACGTGGATCCGGAGGCCGTGCAGATCAATCTCGAGCGCGAGGCCGGGCACGAGGTCCTGGAGCTCAGCGTCGCCCTGCCGGAGAAACCCGGCGCCTGAGCCCCCGGGCAGCGCGTCGGACCGGCCGTCGGGCCATCCGGCGTGCC
Organism: Pseudomonadota bacterium; assembly: GCA_021792555.1. GTDB lineage: Bacteria > Pseudomonadota > Gammaproteobacteria > Steroidobacterales > Steroidobacteraceae > 13-2-20CM-66-19. The sequence continues at coordinate 3,912 of JAJYUL010000038.1, read as the reverse complement.
GCGGCGCTCAACACACCCCGCCGCCTTGCTCCGCCGGCGCGGCGTGCGCGCGGAAGAGGCCGAACAGCTCCCGGCCCATGCCGAAGGCGTTGGCAGTGAGATCCGCGCTCGCCGTCTCGCGCCGGTTCCACTCCTCCTCGCTCACCCGCGCCTCGAGCACGCCGGCGTGGCTGTCGAGTCGGATGAGGTCCCCGTCGCGGATCCGGCCGATGGGGCCGCCGCAGACCGCCTCCGGCGTCAGATGGATCGCCGCCGGCACCACGCCCGAGGCGCCCGACATGCGCCCGTCGGTGACGAGTCCCACCCGGTGGCCCTTGCTCTGCAGCGAGGTGAGCGCCGGAGTGAGCCCGTGCAGCTCGGGCATGCCGTTGGCGCGCGGCCCCTGGAAGCGCACGACCACCACCACGTCGCGGGCGAGCTCGCCCCGCCGGAACGCCTCGAGCACCTCGTCCTGACTGTGGAACACCCGCGCGGGCGCTTCCACCGAGCGGTGCTCGGGCTTGACCGCGGACACCTTGATGACCGCGCGGCCGAGGTTGCCTCGCAGCAGCTTCAGTCCGCCGTCGGCGCTGAACGGATCGGTCGCTCGGCGCAGCACTTCGCGGTCGCCGCTGTTGGCCGGCGCATCCCGCCAGGCGAGCCCTTCGCTTGAGAGCCACGGCTCGTGCGTGTAGCGCGCCAGGCCCTCGCCGGCCACGGTCAGCACGTCGCCGTGCATCAGGCCGGCCTCGAGCAGCTCGCGCACCAGAAAGCCCATGCCGCCGGCGGCATGAAAGTGGTTCACGTCGGCGCTGCCGTTGGGGTAGATCCGCGCCAGCAGCGGCACCACCGCCGACAGTTCGCTGAAATCGTCCCAGTCGATGCGGATGCCGGCGGCCTTGGCGATGGCGACGATGTGCAGCGTGTGGTTGGTCGAGCCGCCGGTGGCGAGCAGCCCCACCACCGCGTTGACGATGCTGCGCTCATCGATCACGTGCGCGAGCGGCAGGTACGCCTCGCCGAGCGCGGTGATGCGCGCGGCGCGGCGCGCCGCCGCCGCGGTGAGCGCATCGCGCAGCGGCGTGTTGGGCGGCACGAACGCGCTGCCCGGCAGGTGCAGCCCCATCACCTCCATCAGCATCTGGTTGCTGTTGGCGGTGCCGTAGAACGTGCAGGTGCCGGCCGAGTGATAGCTGTCGGCCTCCGACTGCAGCAGCGCCTCGCGCCCGACCTTGCCTTCGGCGAACAGCTGGCGGATGCGCGCCTTCTCCTTGTTGGGCAGCCCCGAGGGCATGGGGCCCGCGGGCACGAAGATCGTCGGCAGCTGCCCGAAGGCGAGCGCGCCGATCAGCAGGCCCGGGACGATCTTGTCGCACACGCCCAGGCACAGCGCCGCATCGAACATGCCGTGCGAGAGCGCGATCCCCGTGGCCATCGCGATCACCTCGCGGCTGAACAGCGACAGCTCCATGCCCGGCTGGCCCTGCGTCACCCCGTCGCACATCGCCGGCACGCCGCCGGCCACCTGTGCGGTGGCGTGCGCCTCGCGCGCCGCGTGACGGATCAGGCCCGGAAAGCGCTCGTACGGCTGGTGCGCCGAGAGCATATCGTTGTAGGCGGTCACGATGCCCAGGTTCGGCCCGCGCAGCGCTTTCAGCACCTCCTTGTCGGCGGCGCTGGAGGCGGCGAAGCCGTGCGCCAGGTTGGTGCACGAGAGCTGCGTGCGGGCCGGCCCGCGGGCCTGGCCGCGCATGCGCTCCAGATAGGCGGCGCGCGTGTCGCGGCTGCGTTCCCGGATGCGCTCGGTGACTTCGTGGACGCGGGGGTTCAGCGGCGTGGCGGTCTGGGGCATGGGTCGGTCAGTCCTCCTGGGGCGGCCGGTACCCCTCGGGCCGGGCGGCGCCCTCGCCGAAGAAGAATTTCTCCATCTCGGCCTCGAGGAACTGGCGCGCCTTCGGCTCGATCGGGCTCAGGCGGTACTCGTTGATCAGCATGATCTGATGCTGCACCCAGCGCGCCCACGCCTCGCGCGAGACGTGCTCGAAGATCCGCTGGCCCAGCGGGCCCGGGTAAGGCGGACGGTCGAGGCCGGGGGCCTCGCGCTTGAGCATCACACACTGCACCATTCGGGACACGGCGTTCTCCGTAAAAGTCCAATCAATCAAAAAGTTGTGTCTGGGCCGCGGCCGACGCCAGGCGTTGCAGGAATCGCAGGATCGGGGCCGGAAGGCCGAGCGCGCCAGGCGCGCTGACGTGGTACCACGCGTGCTGCGCCGGATCCGGCGCGCCGTCATAGGCGGAACAATGAGCCAGAAGCGGCGTAATGACAAGATCGAAATGCGTAAAGGCATGCTCGATCGCCGCCAGCGGGCGCAGCGCAGCCGCCGCGCCGAGCAGGCGCGCGAGGTACGTCTCGGCGGCCGCGGCGCTGTCGAATTCCGGCAGGCACCACAGGCCGCCCCAGATGCCGCGCTCCGGCCGGCGCTCGAGCAGCACGGCCCCGTCGGCGCGCTGCGCCGCCAGCATGTACACGCGGCGCAGCGGTCGCTCGGGGCGGCGCTTCGGCGCGGGCAGCTCGTGCTGACGGCCCGTGCGCCGGGCCAGACATGTCTGCGTCAGGGGACAGCGCTCGCATGCCGGGTTGCGGCGCGTGCACAGCGTCGCGCCGAGGTCCATCACGGCCTGCGTGTAGACCTCCACCTGTTCCGCCGGCGTGCACGCTTCCGACAGAGCCCAGAGCTGCTCGGCGGTGTGGCGCTGCGCGGGCTCGCCCTCCACCCCGAAATACCGGGACAACACTCGGCGCACGTTGCCGTCCAGGATCGCAAAGCGCTCGCCGCGGGCGAGTGCCAGGATGGCGCCCGCGGTCGAGCGTCCGATACCCGGCAGCGCTGCGACTGCCGCGAAGGTTTCCGGAAAGCGCCCATCGTGCTCATCGCGGATCTGCACCGCGGCGCGGTGCAGGTTGCGCGCCCGCGCGTAATAGCCCAGCCCCGACCAGAGGTGCAGCACCTCATCGAGCGGCGCATCCGCCAGCGCACCGACGTCGGGAAAGCGCTGCATGAAGCGCTCGTAATAGGGGATGACCGTGCCGACCTGGGTCTGCTGCAGCATGATTTCCGACACCCAGACTCGGTAGGCAGTGCGATCGCGCTGCCACGGCAGATCGTGTCGTCCGCAGCGCGCATGCCACTCGATGAGCGCGCGCGCGAGGCGCGCGCCCGAAACCTCCGCGGCATTTCCGGCCGGCATGTCCGAGCGACCGGGGCTCACTGTACCCGCAGCTGCACGTCGCGCATCACGGTGCTGCCGATCTTTGCGCGGCGCACGGTGAGCGTGCCGTCGGCCTTGAGGGCGCGCAGCATGGCGAGCGGCAGCTTCAGCGGCTTGGGATGTCTGCGCGTCGGCGGCAGATAATCACTGAAGTCGATGTGATCGGCGTGCAGATCGAAGGTCCAGCGCGGTTGCGCGCCGCCGGAGTGGTCCGCCCAGCCGGTGAGCGTCGTGGTGTCGAGCCGGGCGGTGAGCGGCTCGATGCGCAGTGCGCCGCCGCGCAGCCGCCACCGACCCGACAGCGAGAGCGGGCCGAGCGCGGCAGGATCCTTCGGCAGGCGCATCTTCAGGCCCCACTGAGCGATCAGGCCGCGCACCGAGGGCACCGTCAGCGCCAGCGTCCCGTCGGCGTGCGGCTGCGCGCTGTCGTCGAATTGCAGCGCGCCGCTCGCCGCCGCGCTGGCCAGTGTGAGTTTCCAGCGCGGCGCCGCGAGGCGCAGCGGCGCCGTCTGCAGGCGCAGTTGCGGCGCGCTGAAGCCGACCGGAACGCCGGCGGGCGGCACCTTCGGCGCCTTCAGGATGAAGCGCGTGCGCACGGAGAACGGCTGGCCCGGCGCCCAGGCGCCGAGCCGCAGCTGCCAGTGCTCGAGACGCACCGGT
>JAJYUL010000037.1 GCA_021792555.1 Pseudomonadota bacterium | reverse complement strand
TGAATCGAGCGTCGCGGGTGATCATCCGGCCAGGCCCGCCGCGCGAGCGTGTCCGATGTCACAGGACCGGTATCCGCACATCCGCTCGCAACGCATGCGTCGCTCCGCGTCGGCCTCCCCCTGAACATCCGCCCGGCCGGCTTGTGCCGGCGCCCGGATCTTTTACTGCATTATGTCACATTGCTGATCGGGCAGATCGCCTACTGTCCCACTCGCCATGCACGCGCCTGCCGTTGCACAAGCGCAGCAGCAGTGTGTCAGAAGCGGAACGAGAGCAGCGTGGCGAGGCGCCCGCCCGGGGCGCCTCGCCAGATGACGTACAGGTTGTGTTCGCCGCGCGCCCCGTGGGCCCGGGCCGTGACCGTGGCGAAGCGCTGCCAGCCGCCCGTGCTGCCGATCGGCACCCGCGCGATCAGCCGTCCCCGCGGGGAGCCGAGCCGGAACTCGAGCGTACCGCAGGCGCGCCGGCCGCAGGCCACACGCACGCGCACCCGATGGGCTCCCGCGCCGAAATCCAATGCCGGATAGAGCGCCCAGTCCCCGTCGACGGCCCGCTCGAGCGCATAGCCGCCGCGCGCGCCGCGGTGCTCCTGCGTCACCACGCCCCAGCTGTACAGGTCGGCCGCCCGATCGCGGCCCCCGCTCTGCGCAAGACTGCCGGCGCTCTGATCGGCGCGCGCGGGCAGCGCGCTGCTGCCCCGCGCCGTGCCCGACCAGGTGAACGTCGCGCCGCTGTAGGCGGGCAGCGCATAGCGCAAGCCGCGCGCGCCCCACTCGATCTGGAAGGTATTGCGCCGCGCGGTGTCGTTGAAGGCCACCAGCGCGTGCGTGCCGTCGGGGTTGATGAACGCCACCGACTCGATTCCGGCGGCATCGCTCGAGTACACGCGCTGCGCGCCGGGCCGGATGAACCGGCTGAACTGCCCGAGCGTGGCGTACTCGACATCGCGGCGCACGGCGCCGGTGCGCGTGTCGACCGTGACGAGCGGCGTGCAGGTCCCGCAGCCGCCGTCGTGCGGGCCGAGGTGCTGATCGAGCGCGAGGCTCCACTTTACGTACGAGCGCCCCTGGTTGCGCAGCACCTCGATGATCGTCTCGAAGTCGCTGCGCACCTGATCGTGCACCCACGTGCCGCCGCTGAGTTCGGTCTCGTACTGCCCGAGGCGCGGATACTTCGCCGCGAGCAGCGACTGCACCCCGGGGGTGCCGCCGTAGCCGTGCCAGGCGATGCCCGCGACGCGCGGGGAAGCGGCGAGCACCGGGGAGGCGAGCACGGTGTCCGGATACTGCGGATGGTCCCAGTTGTGATCGTAGAGCAGCACCCGGGTGGCGAGGTGCGCCGCGGAGAGCGCCGGGAGCACATCGTGCACCAGCAGCCGGCGCTGCTCGAGCGCGCTCATGCGCATGCCGGGATAGTCGCTCGGCAGGTAGCGCGGCTCGTTCTGCAGCGTCAGATACTGCACCGGGATGCCGGCGCGCCGGTAGGCGAGCAGGAACTTCACCAGATAGGCGGCGAAGGCACCCGCGTATTGCGGCCGCAGCGACCCGCCGATCATGCTGCCGCTCGTCTTCATCCAGCCCGGCGGGCTCCAGGGCGTGGCCACGAGCCGCATCCCGGGGTTCAGCCGCAGCGCCGCGCGGATCAGCGGAATGATGTCGCGCCGGTCGTGCGCGATCGAGAAATGCGCGAGCGTGGGATCGGCCTCGCCCGGCGGGCGGTCATCGTAGCTGTAGCGCGTGCGCGCGAGGTCCGAGGCGCCCATCGGCACGCGCATGAACGACAGGCCGATGCCGCCGTCCCTGCGCGTGAACAGCTCGCGCAGCGCACGCTCGCGCGCGCTCGGGCGCGCCACCTCATTGAGCAGGTAGGCCGCCGAGTCGGTCCACGCCGCCCCGAATCCCACCACCGTCTGGTACCGGCGTGCATCGTCGATCCACACCGTGCGCGGCCCCGGTCGCATGTCACGCCAGCGCGCCGCGCGGCCCGGCTGCAGCCGCCGCCGGCCCCCATCGGTGGTCACCGTCACGGCCACAACGCCCGGCCGGGCGGCGGGAACGGCAGCCGCCGCCGCATGCCCCAGGAGGCAGGACACTCCCGCCGCGAGCAGTGCGGCACAGGCCTGCCGCCCCGCCGCGCCGTACCGTCTGTCCCGCGCCCTGCTCATCTGTCTCAGCCCGCCGAGCGCGCCCCGTGGGCGCCGTGGCCGTAGTGTACGGGCCAGCGGGCCGGATGCTGCCACGCCGGCAGCGTGATGCGCACCGAGCGCACGAAGTGCGCCGAGGAGTCCCCGAGCCACAGCACGTACCGGCCCGCCGCGCGCACCCAGCGGTGCTTCGCCCCATCGAACACGGCCAGCAGCCGCGGATCGACCGTGACCGACACCGTGCGCGCGGCGCCCGGCGCGAGCTCGACTTTGTGCCAGCCGGCCAGCCGCCGCGGCGCTTCCCACCCGCCGGCGAGCGGTCCGACGTACACCTGCGGCACCGCCGCGCCGGCACGCCGGCCGACGTTGCGCACCGTGAAGCGCACCACCAGCCGGCCGTGCTCGAGCGCCGCACTCAGTCCGCTGTAGGCAAAGCGCGTGTAGGACAAGCCGTAGCCGAAGGGATAGAGCGGCTTTAAGCCCTTCGACTGGTACCACTTGTAGCCCACCGCGGCGCCCTGGCGCCCGTAATCGATGCTGAAGGGCTGATTGCCCCTCAGCGCCGCCCCGGGCAGCTGCGGGAAGGCGAGCTCGCGAGAGCTGGCCGGGAAGCTCACCGGCAGGTGGCCCGAGGGATCGGCCGCGCCGAACAGCACCCGTGCGATCGCCGTTCCGCCGCCGCTGCCGGGGAACCACGCCTCGAGCACGCCGGCCACCCGGGCGAGCCAGGGCATCAGCACTGGCCCGCCGGTCTCGAGCACCACCACGGTGTGCGGGTTCACCGCCGCGACCGCCGCAATCAGCTGATTCTGCTGCCCGCGCAGGCGCAGCGAGACGTCCTGGCTCTCCGCCGCCCACTGCATGGCGAACACCACCACCCGGTCGGCCCACTTCGCCAGCTGCTGCGCGTGCGCGATGTTGCGCCCGGAGGCGTAACGGAAGCGCGCCTGCGGCGCCTGCCCCATCATCGCCCCGAGCGGTGCGTTCGGCAGATACACCCTCGGGCCCGGCCAGCCCTGCGGCCCGAGGCCCGGCACCGCGTTGCCGCCGACCGGAAAGACGGTCGAGGAGCCCCCGCCGGAGAGCACCCCGCGGTCGGCGTGCCCGCCGATCACCGCCACGCGCCGCACCGTGCGCGCCAGCGGCAGAATGCCCGCGGCGTTCTTCAGCAGCACGATGCCCTGCTGCTCGTCGGCCTCGGCCACCGCCTGGTCGGCCGTGAAATCAATATGCGCCTCGGGGTCGATCGGATGGTCCACCACTCCGACGGCGAACATCGAGCGCAGGATCCGCTCGTCCATCTCATCGAGCGTCGCCTCGCTCACCCGCCCGTCCGCGACCGCGCGCGCCAGCGCCGCCCCGTAGTACGGCCGCTGATCAAAGACGCTGGAGGCCGAGTCCTGATCGAGCCCCGCGAGCGCCGAGCGCACCGTGCTGTGCGTGGCGCCCCAGTCGCTCATCACGTAGCCGCGATAGCCCCAGTCCCCATCGAGCACGTGATGCAGCAGCCAGCGGTTCTGGCAGTTGTAGTGTCCGTCCGTGCGGTTGTACGCGCACATGAGCGCGCCGGGATGCCCCTGCTCGATCGCGAGCTCGAAGCCGAGCAGATCGGACTCACGGCCCGCCGCGTGCGCGATGCGCGCGTCATACACCGTGCGCCCGGTCTCCTGATCGTTGAACGCAAAATGCTTCAGCACCGCGATCACGTGCTGGGACTGGATGCCGCGGATCTCGGCCCCGGCCATCACCCCGGTGAGCAGCGGATCCTCGCTCGCGTACTCGAAGTCCCGGCCGCCGCGCACCTCGCGCACCAGGTCCGCGCCGGGCCCGAGCAGCACGTTGAAGCCCGACGCGCGCGCCTCGGCGCCGATCATCGCCCCGCCGCGCTCGGCGAGCGAGGGATTCCAGCTGGCCGCCGTCGCCAGCCCCGAGGGCAGCGCCGTACGCTCGCGGTACACGTCCGTCGAGGCTCTCTGGGTCGCCACCCCGAGGCCCGCATCGCTGATCCACTGCGGCGCAATTCCGAGCCGCGCGATGCCGGGCACGTACCCGGCCGAGCCCATGCGCGCCTGGCGCGGCGGCCGGTACGGCGAGCCCGGCGTCACCGAGCCGAAGTAGCCGAACACGAGCCGCAGCTTCTCCCGCTGACTCATCGCCCGCACCGCCAGCCTCGCGCGCACATCCGGCGAGAGCTGCCGGTCGAGCCACGGCCGGCCCGCGGCGCCGGCCGCGTGGGCCGCACAGGCGCACGCGCCCAGCAGGACGAGCGCAAGGGATCCCTTCAATCGACGCATCAGCTCAACTCCCCGTGATCGCAGGCCGGGTGAGGCCCAGGGTGGAAAGATCGAACGGGCGCGCGGCGCCGCGCAGCGGCGGCGGCGCCCCCAACAAGTCGGATCGCGCGGCGCGCGAGGGGGCGCCACGCCGCGCGATCCTGACGGGCCGCCCGGGCGCTCCTGCCCGGCCCGGCCCGGTTTCACCACAACGTGTAGCGGACCCCGATCGAGATCGTGCGGCCCCAGGTGTCGAACTCGAGCGGCATCTTCACGTTCACCCCGTTCGGCAGCCCCGAGACCTGCTCGGTGCGGTACGGCGCGTTGGTGAGGTTGCTCACATCGAGGAGCACGGTCAGGCCCTTCGCCGCGCCCGAGTGGAACGCGTAGTTCGCCTGGAAGTCCGCCTCCTTGTACGCGAGCACCCGCGTGTAGCCGATCTGGTCGAACAGCGCCACCGCCGAGCCGGTGTAGGCCGAGCGGTAGATCTCCGCCAGCCGCGCCGAGAAGCCGCCGCGCTCGTAGTAGAGCGTGAGGCTGCCGGAGGTGCGCGAGAGGCCGGGCAGGCTCTGCGGCGCACCGGGGATCTGCGAGATGGTGCTCTTCGGGATGTTGCTGTTGACGCGGGTCACGTTGCCCTGCACGCCGAAGCCGCGCAGCCAGTGCGTGAGCTCACCGAAGTCAAGGCCGCCCGAGATCGTGCCGCCGTAGATCTTCCCGCCGGTGCCGTTCTCCGGCTGCGTGAACGAGCCGTAGTTGCTGCTCGGGGTGAGCGACGGATTGGTGTTGGTGTAACCGGAGAAGTTGTAGTTGAGGACGGTCTGGTCGTAGATGTAGTTGAGCAGCTTCTTATCGAAGCCGTCGAGCTCGATGTAGGTCGAGCGCCCGAAGTAATGGCTCAACGACAGGTCGATGGCATCGGCCAGATACGGCCGCAGGCGCGGATTGCCGCCGCTGCCGGACCACAGCGCCTGCCCGGCCGCCGGACCGTTGGTGACACGCCCGACCGAGGCGGACGCCGAGGCGCGCAGATCGTCGATCAGGCCGTAGACCATTTCCTTCGCGACGCCGAGGCGCAGGTAGTTCTCATCCTTCAGATGCGCCACCAGGTTCAGGCTCGGCAGGAACGTGTCGTAGGTCGACCCGCCGAGCAGCGTGCCCGCCACCGCGTTGCCCGTGGTCTGCAGCGCCCGCGAGGACTGCTCGGTGCGCACCAGCTGCGCCCCGGCGTTGCCGCGCAGATGCACGCCGAACACCCGCGTGTTGATATCGACCATCGCGTACACGGTCGGGGTCTTCAGCTGCACGCTGTAGTTGCGGTCCCAGTCGCCCTGCTGGTTCTCGGGCACCATGTAGAACTGCGAGCCGAGCGCGCCGAGCACGTTGTAGTTGACGATGCCGCCGACGCCGCCGTAGGCGAGCGAGCTCGGCGAGAGCAGCGAGCCGGCGCCGATCGGCGCGCTGTAGGTGTTCAGGTACGTGCTGCTGGTCGAGCCGTTGCCGTTCAGGAACGCGAAGTAGACGTTAGCGTGCTTGGTCTTGCGCCGATCGCCGTAGTAGAACCCGAAGCGCGCGTCATCGAAGATCCACCCCAGCGGGTGCATCAGCTCGAGCCGGGCGGCGTAGATCCGGTCGACCTGGCTGTCGAACTCGGTGCGGCCGTTGTAACCGTAGTTGTCCGGGTCGGTGAACACCACGTTGGCGGGATTGGCGAGCGAGGTGCCGGGCGAGAAGCCCGGGAAGCCCCAGCCGCTGCCGAGATTGAACTGCGCGGTGAGCGTCTGGCCCGGGGCGAGCCCGGCGAACGCATAGGCGTCGTGCAGGCTCTCGGTGGCGCGCGAATACGCGAACTTCGCGGTGGCCTGCCAGCGGTCGGCGAGCCGGAACACGTTCTTCCAGCTGACCGACATCAGGTCGTAGCGGGTGTGCGTGTACTCGTTCTGCAGGATGGGCTTCAGGCCCATGATCGTGCCGCTCGAGGCGAGCGGATACGGCGAGCCGGCCTGCGTGCCGACGTTGGCGTAGGAAATCCCGTCCCACGGGGAGCTCGACCACTGCAGACCGTTCAGGTAGCGGCTCTTGCCCACCGTGGAGTAGAAGACATCGAGCTTGGAGTGGTAGCTGCTCGAGGGCGCCCAGTCGGCGATCGCGAGCACCGCATCGCGCCGCCACATCTCGGACTTCGCGCGCAGCTGCATGCCCTCCTGCGCGAGCACCCCCGCGGGCATGCCCGGGGTGGTCGGGCCGCCCCAGTTGGTGTTGATGCCCGCCGGTCCGTTGTCGATGCTCCACCACCAGTTCTGGTAGGTCTGCTCCTGGATCGGGGTGTCGGAGTGCTCCACGCCGATCGCGAGCCCGAGGGTGTGGTGCCAGAACTGATCGATGTAGGTGGCGCTCACCCGATCGCCCGCCCGCCCGACGCCGACCCCGTGATTGAGGCTGCCGTGGCTCAGGTACTCACCGTGCGCCGCGATCGTCAGACGGCGCTTGCCGTAGGCGAGCGGATTGAGGGTGTGCAGATCGATCGTGCCGGAGAGCCCCTGGCCGATGAGCGTGGCGTTCGGGGTGAGGTACACCGTCGCGCCGCTCACCAGCGAGGCGGGGATCTGATTGAAGCTCACCCCCCAGTTCTCACCGGTGGTCGCCTGGACGTTGCCGTTCACCAGCGTGCCGACGAACTGCGAGGACAGGCCGCGGATCGAGATGCGGTCGGAGAAGCCGTCCCCGCCGCGCTCGGCCATCACGGCCGGCAGGCGCGCCAGGCTCTCGGCGATGCTCGGGTCGGGCAGCTTGCCGATGTCCTCGGCGGAGACCACCTCGACGAGCTCGTTCGACATCTTCTGCGCCCGCAGCGAGCTCTCGATGCTGCCGACGATGCCGGTGACCACGATCTCGTGCAGCAGACCGCTCGGGGCGGCTGCGGCGGACTTGCTGTGCTTGGCCGCGCTCGTGGACTCGTGCGGCTGCTGAACCGCGGCGTGTGCGCGGGCTGCGGCGGCGCACGCCAGTGCCACGGCCACGGCGATCGAGACGGGCGCGCGCCGGGCGCGCCCAGAAAGACCTGTCATACCCCTCTCCCCCCTGAATCGGACTGTGAGTGGAAACGTTTCCACTTAGGATTAGTATCGCCCACTCCGCTTCCCCGTGTCAATCACCCGCTGCGGCCTTCCCCCGGGCTCGACAAAGGATCGGCCGGTGTTATTCACTGGCCGGACCGCGCGCCGCCGGGGCGCGCATCACAGGATCGATCGCGTTGAGACTGTCCGATGAGGCCGTGGTCGCGGCCTACCTCGTCTGCGTGCTCGCCCTCGGGCTCGCCGGCTCGCGCGCGCGCGCCTCGAGCAGCGAGTACTTCCTCGCCTCCCGGCGCGCCTCCTGGCCGATGATCGGGCTCGCGCTCATCGGCTCGAACTTCTCCCCCGGGACGCTGATCGGCGTCACCGGCTCGGCCTATGCGCTCGGCATCTCGGTGTACAACTACGATTGGGTGGCCACTGCGATGCTGGTGGTCTTCGCGCTGTGGCTGCTGCCGATGCTGCTCGCGCAGCGCATCTACACCGTGCCGGAGTACCTCGAGCGCCGCTACGACCGGCGCGCCCGCGTGTGGCTCGGCGCGCTGTCGATCGTGCTCTACGTGCTGCTCGATGCCGCAGGCGCCCTCTACTGCGCGGCGCTGGTGGTGCACGCGCTCATCCCGTCCGTCTCGTTTCTCGCGGCGGTGCCGCCGCTCGCGCTGTTCGCGGCGTTGTACGCCCTGACCGGCGGACTGCGCGCGGTGATGCGCACGCAGGCGCTGCAGGGGGTGGTGATCCTCGCCTCGGCCGCGCTGCTGGCGGCATACACCCTCGGGGCGGCCGGCGGCTGGCACGCGGTGCTCGGCGCCAACCCGCCGCAGCATCTGCATCTGATCCTGCCGGCGAGCGACCCGTACATGCCCTGGACGGGACTGGCCTTCGGCGCCCCGGTGCTCGCGCTGTACTACTGGTGCACCAATCAGGTCGTGGTGCAGCGCACGCTCGCGGCCCGGTCGCTCGCCGACGGACAGCGCGGCGCGCTGCTCGCCGGGGCGCTGAAGCTCACCACCCTCGCGCTCATCGTGGCGCCGGGACTGGCCGGCCGGGCGCTCTTCCCGCATCTGCACCGCGACGACGACATCTACATCCGCCTCGCGCTCGAGCTGCTGCCCCCCGGGGTGCTCGGGGTGTTTCTCGCGGCGTTCTTCGGGGCGCTGATGGCGGCGCTCTCGGCCACCTACAACAGCGCCGCCACCGTGCTGTCGATCGATTTCATCCGCCGCGCCCGCCCGCACCTGGACGAGCGGCACACGGTGCGCTGGGCGCGCATCGCCACCGCGCTCGCGATGCTGCTGTCGGCCGCATGGGTGCCGCAGATCGCGCGCTTTCCCTCGCTCTGGCAGTACTTCCAGGCGGTGCTCGCCTACTTCACCCCGCCGGTCGCGGCGGTGTTCCTCGCCGGAGTCCTCTGGAGGCGCGCCAACGCCCGCGGCGCCTTCGCCGGGCTCCTCGCCGGGACCGCCCTCGGCGCGCTGCTCTTCGCCCTCACCGTGCTCGGGATCGCGCCCGTGCAGTTCCTCGAGGTGGCGGGCATCGATTTCGCCGTATCCGCGCTCGCCCTCGTGCTGTTCAGCCTCACATCGCCCGCCCCGGGCGTCCCCGCCGCGCCCGAGCGGGCGCGCACGCCGCGCTCGGTGCAGCTCGCCGCCGCCGCGCTGCTCGCGCTCACCGCAGCGGTCGTGGTCGCGTTCTGGTAGCGTAGCCGCATGGCGACGATCAAGGATGTGGCAAAGCGGGCCGGCGTCGGTGTCGGAACGGTCTCGCGCGTGATCGCTGGCAGCGGCCCGGTGTCGGCCGAGGCGGCGAGCCGCGTCCGCCGCGCCATCGAGGAGCTGCGCTTTCGGCCCTCGCACGCCGCGCGCGTGCTGCAGAAGGGGCAGTCCCAGACCATAGGGGTGTTCGTGCCCCTGGTGCACGGGGCCTTCTACACCCCCATCCTGCACGCCATCTACACCACGCTGCGCGCCTACGGCCGGCACATGGTGGTCGACTTCGGCCAGACGCTCGAGAGCGAGCGGCAGGACGCCCTCGACGGGGCGGAGTTTCTCACCGACCGCGGCTGCGACGGCCTGATCGTCATGGGCACGGCGCTGAAGCCCGCCGACATCGAGCACATCGCCGAGCTGCAGCCGAAATTCGTGCTGCTGAACCGCTGCGCGCCGCACTTCCGCGCGCAGTGCTTCGCCCCAGATCACCACGCCGCGGGAGCGGCGGCCGCGCGCGCGCTGTGGGAGGCCGGCCACCGGCGCTTCGCGGTCATCGAGGGCCCGAAGAGCTCCCTCGACAACCAGCAGCGCATGCGCGGGTTCCTCGGCACGCTCGCCGAGCACGGCATCGACCCCGAGGGCGTGCCGCGCGAGCAGGGAGACTTCTCGCCCGAGAGCGGCCGCACGGCCGCCCAGGCGCTGCTCGCGCGCGCTCGCACGTTCACGGCGCTCTTCTGCGCCAACGACGAGATGGCGATCGGCGCGCTCGCCGGGGTGCGCGAGGCGGGGCTCACCGTGCCGGGGGACCTCTCGGTGATGGGCTATGACGGCATCGATCTGACCGCTCTCACCGTCCCGCCGCTCACCACCGTGCTCATTCCCTGGCGGCAGATCGCCACCTGCGCGCTGCACCACCTGCTCAACCTCTGCTACGGCATGAGCCTGCCGGTCGAGCGCGACATCCCGGCGCAGGTGCTGTGGCGCGAGTCGGTCGCCCGGCTCTCCTAGGCGCACGCGCGCCGCCCTGCCCGGGCGGCGCGCTGCCTCTCAGTAGTGGAACTTGTAGTGCACCTCGGCGTAGATCTCGAACGGATTGTTCCAGTGCTCCCCGCCGAAGGTCAGGCTGTTGTCGATCAGCAGGTGCTTGTTGAACACGTTGAGCGCGGTAAGTGAGACCCGCAGGTTGCGGCTGATCACCCGCCCGACGCTCAGGTCGAGCCGCGCGTGGCTCGGCAGGTGGCTCGGCTGCCAGGTCGGGGGCCCGGCGTTGCCGTTCGTGAAGCCCGAGCCGATGTACAGCTCAGCGGACACGAAGTAGTTCTCCGGCAGGTTCGCGTTCACTCCGCCGTTGAAGGTGTTGCGCTGATCGTGATCGAGGGCGTAGTAGCCGGCCGGCGGGGCGAAGTTCGTCAGCCCCCCGGTGATCCCGCCGAACGCGTCCGCCGTCTGGTTCGAATAGGCGATGTGCACCTGCACCCGGTTCCAGAGCATCGGCGAGCGCACCGTCAGCTCGCGCGCGCGGATCAGCGCGCCGGCGTCCGTGAGCGGGAAATAGATGTTGGTGTTGCCGATGGCGTTGTGGTCGAAGAAGTTCCTCGCCTCGTTGACGAAATAGTCCGCGTGGATCGTCCAGCCCTCGAACGGGATGGTCACGCCGAACTCCCGCTCCCGGTCGCGCTCCCCGTGCAGCGGCAGGAACGCCGTGTTGTTGCTGCTCGCGTAGGCGGCGAGCGGGCCTGAGAGCGTATCGAGCGGCGGGGCCTGGAAGTACTTGCCCCAGAAGGCGCTGAACACCCAGTTCAGGTGCGGCACGCGCACGGTGATGCCGGTGCGCGGGCTCGTGGCGGTCTCGGTGACCCCGCCCTTGAAATACGTGTAGCGCACCCCGGCGGTGAGGTTCACCCAGTGATCGAGGTGATAGGTGTCCTGGGCGTAGGCGGCGAACAGCCCGCCGGTCGGGTTCAGCGCCTCGTAAAGCGGCGCCGCGCCGCTCTGGTTGAACAGCAGCGAGAAGTTGTTCGTGTCCTGCTGCGCGAAGCCAAAGAGGCCAAAGCCCAGGTGGTTGCGCCCCACTTTCATCTGCAGCTTTTCCTGCCCGCCCTCGTAGGTCGAGGTGTGCCGGCTCGTGGTGCTGGTCGGATAGTCGTTCACAGCGCCGATCAGGTCGGCGCGGTTGTAGTGATAGAGCAGCGAGCTGGTGAGCGTCGCGTCGTCGCTGAAGGTGTGCTCCCAGGAGAGGATGGCGAAGGTGTCCGCCTCGCGCTGCACGTCGTTCTGGCGCTGTCCGGGGTAGATCGGGATCTGGTATTGGTCCTTGCGCGCCGCGGCGACGAAGCGCAGCTCATTGTGCGAGTCCGGCTCGTAGATCAGGTTGGTGAACCCCCCGTAGCCCTGCTCCTGATCGTGGATCACCTGCCTGACGGGGGTGCCGATGCCGAGATTGCTGCGGTCCCCGTCGATGCTCGCGTAATAGGCGAACTTGCGGGTGTGGCTCGCGACGCTGAGGTAATCGTCGGTCTGGCCGTAGTTGCCGGCGGTGACGTCCAGCACCGCCTGGTTCTTGCGGCCGAAGCCGCTTTTGGGGATCACGTTGAAGATGCCGTAGGTCCGATCGCCCTGATCGGCGTTATACGAGCCGCGCTCCACGCCGAGCACCTGGATGTCCTGCGGGTCGATCTGCGGACCCAAGTTGCTCGCGATATTGGTGTTCGGGATCTCCACCCCGTCGATGAGCCAGGCGGTCTGGTGCCCGCCGCGCACGTGCAGCTGATCGTGCACGATGTACGCGCCCGGCACGTAATCGGTGATCATCGCCAGGCTGTTGGTCTGGATCGCCCCCGGGGTGAACTGAATGTCCTTGGCGCTCACCAGCGTGATCGGGGTCACCGCCGCGACCACCGGCGCCTGCACGCGCGCGGAGATCGTCACCTTCTTCAGAGCCCCGGCCGGATGGAGCCTGAAGGTGAGATTGGGGAAGTATCCGGGCACGAGCGTGAGGGACTCGCTCGCCGGCGCGTAGCCTGAGCCGCTGACGGTCACCGTGTAGCGCCCGACCGACACGTTCTGGAAGACGAACCCGCCCTGCAGGGTGCTCTGACGCAGCCTGACCCGTCCGGATTCGACCGATTGCAGCTCGACGGTCGCGCCGCTCACGGGCTTGCCCATCAGCGTGCGCACGGTGCCGCGCACGGTGCCGAAGGCTGACGCCCAACTGGTCGCGGGCGTCAGCCCGAGGGCGGCCAGCACGCCGAGGCCGGTGGCCGCGGCGAGGGTATGCAGGGTGCGGTCGGCGCGGCGCGTGCGCGCCGTGCGGCTCGAGGAATGGATGGTCACGTCGTCATCTCCCGCGGCGCCGCCTCCTGTGCGGCGCCGCCGTCCGAATCGAAATCACAAGGGCTCGCGCCCGCGGCACCTGGGCACAGGCGCCGCCGGGGGGCAGCCGGTTAGAGTCCGCTCAGACGGGAGAAGGAGGCGCGCGCGCCTGGGGCGTATACGCGAGCCGCATGCCGCGCAGCAGCGGCGGGCGCAACGGTGACAGGTCGACCGCATAGATCGCACGGTGGATCAGACCGGCGAGCGTGTACGGCGGGGCGGGCGAGGTGCTGCTGCAGAAGAGGCAATGGGCGGCCGAGCCCTCAGCGCCTCGCGCCCCACGCGCCCCACGCGCCCCGTGATGGGCGAAGAATCCCGTGGGGAAACCCTGGTGGCACAGGACGATCGAGAGGGTGTGCGGGTCCGGATCGAACCCGAGCGGCACCAGCGCGCGCAGCCCGAAGGCCGCGAGCGCGAGCCACCCGACCCAGCCGGGCACCGCCCGCCGCGCCGCGCCGCGCCGGCGTGTACTGTAGGCTGCTCCGCTCACCTGATCCCGATCCCCCCCGCGGCCGCGCCGGCCGGAGGGTCATTCTATGCGATTGGTCAGTCTGCGCGGGACGGGGGCTCATCCCTGAGCGGCGAGCCGAGCGCGTCATGCGTCCAGCCGACGCTCCCAGGGGAATCCCGGCCCGCCGCGCTCGGTTAGGACCGCGCGCGGCGGGCGGAGTTCCCGCTCAGAACCCGAACGAGTAGCCGACCGAGAGCACCACGGCGTTCGGCCAGAAGTGCACCGAGGAGGTGCGGAACACCCCTGCGGTGTCGGTCGTCAGGCGGCTGTTGACCTGCGCGACCGAGTAGGAGGCGACCATGTGCCAGCGCTGGTTGAAGCGGTAGGTGAAGCCGGCGGTCACCGCCGGGCCCACCGAGGAGGGCATCGAGACCGAGGTCGGGCCGCCGACCACGGCCTCTCCGGCCGGAGTGATCCGCCGGTCGTAGAAGTACGTGTAGTTCACCCCGACACCGACGAACGGCCGCCAGTGCGCGTCGGGGCTGAAGAAGTTGTACTCCAGCAGCGCGGTCGGGGACAGCCAGCGGACCGAGGCGATCTTCTGGCCGTTGTACGGCACCGAGCCCACCGCCGCCGGGCCGCGCGCGACGGCGTGCGTCACCGGCGGCCAGCCGAAGGCGAGCTCCACGGCGAAGTGCCTCGAGAGCGTGCGCACGTAGCCCAGATACAGCGTCGTGGCGTTGTTGATGCTCGCATTCAGCCCCGGCACCGTGTACGGGCCGGTGAAGTCCGTGGCGCTGCTGTCGAAGTGCACGAAGTATCCGCCGATGCGGATGTCGTTGGGAGTCGCGTTGCCGGCGTGCGCCCCAGTGGTCGCCGCGAGCGCAAGAGCGGTGCCGAGCGCGAGTGTTGCAATCTTGTACTGCATGTTCGTCTCTCGTGTCAGGGCTTACGGAACTTGCGCGAAGAAATCACGCGCCGCCACCATGCAGAACGGTGCCTCGGTGGCGTGGTACGACTGGATCGCGGTGCTCGCCCCCACGGCGCTCACCATCGCCGCGTAGGTGCTCTGGAAGGCGCTCTGCAGGGGCGCGAACGGCCCGCCCGGGGTGCCGTTGAGGTCGAGCACGCTCACCAGTCCGCCCGAGACGAGCGGACTCCACTCGGCGGCCATGATCTCGGTGTTCATGAAGAACACCGTCGGGTCCTGATCCCCGCCGCACATCAGCATCGGCTCCTTCGGCGCCCAGCCGCCGTTGCGCATGTCGTTGACCTTGAAGTCCTGGCGCAGCCCGATGCCCGGGGAGGCCGCGAGCGCCACGTCGCTCGCCGTCAGCGTGCCGCCGTTGAGCAGCGTCATCGTCGCCTGGTCGGGATTGGTGAGCGCATCGGCCGCGTAGGCGGCGCGGAAGGCGTTGGTCACGAGTCCGGGGCTGCCGAAGCCGGCATCGAACAGCGCCGCCTGCTCCGGGGTGTACGGCGGGCTCGTCGGCTCGGCGAGCAGCTGATCGAGCTGCGTGTTGCCGGTCACCGGCGTGGTGCTGTCAAAGAGCGCCGCCTCGGGCAGCTTGCCCGACTGGAACAGCGTCGCGAGCGGCGTTGCCGTCGGCAGCAGCGTGTCGATGCCGGTCGCGTACGTCGAGGAGTACACGTCGGAGGTCTGCTGATAAACGTTGCCGTAGGCGTTCTGGTAGCTCGTAGTCACGAACGGCGCGAACACGGTCGAGCCGATGTCCACCTGGCCGAAGAAGATGGCATCGCCGAACGCCTCGAGCGCATAGGGCCCGGAGGACGGCGCCGAGGCGGTCACCGTGTCGCCGGCGGCCTGCATCGCCTTGACGGTCGCCATCGCCACGTAGCCGCCCTCGGAGTATCCGGTCACGTACAGCTGGCCGCTGTCGGTGGTACCGGGCGTGAACGTATGCGGCAGCGCGGCGCGCGCCGCGGCGAGCGCATCGATCATGTCATCAGCGTTCACCGCGCCGTCGACGTAGGGGTGATAGCCGAGGTTCGAGATGTCGTAGCCCTCGTAGTTCGGCGCCACCACGATGTAGCCCTGGGCGGCGAACACCGCCGCGATCATCGCCGACTCGCTGTTGGCGGCGTTGCCCGTGTCGCTGATGTCCGCGATGTTGTAGGTCGAAGCGGTCGTCGTGCCGTGCGCATAGAGCACGATGGGACGGGCACCGGAGCACTGCGAGCCGGCCCCGGTCGGCACCATCAGCGCGCCGGAGACTTCGGTGGGCTTGCCGTCGGGCGCCACGGTCCAGTATTTCAGGTAGTAGAAATCCACCCCGCAGGCCGGCGTACCGGCGAGCTGCAGCAGCTGCTGTCCGGAGGTGGTGGTGTCCAGATCGGCGGCGAAAGCCGAGGCGCTGAGCGAGGCAACCCGCAGCGGCGGATTGACCGCCAGCGTACCGCGCTGGGTCGACGTCGAAACAGCCGCGGTCTGACTGTTGCCGCCGCAGCCCGCTAGCGCGAGCGTGGCCAGCACAGCCACAGTGAGACCCCCGAACTTCTTCAACATGCCCCCTCCCCCACTCGCCGAATTGGAAATTAAAACAAGCGTTCGTTTGCGAGTCGCTGTGTCGCTGAGGATACATCCTCCCGCCGACGCTGGGTAGCCCCGGCCGGCATGCGGGGCCTCTTCGTTGCGGATCTGCCACAGGACTCGCCCCCGTGGGGCCCCGAGGCGCCCGACGGACTCAATGGCTGCCGGAGGGAATCGACCCGGGGTCGCGCAGCAGCGGGCCGATGCGCCAAGGGCGGGCGAGGAGTACCGGGCCGCGTAGCCGCCGCCCCGGATGTGCGGGAAGGAGCTCGACCGATACCGCGGAGGCACGTCCGTGAGCGCCATGCCCGTGCGCTTCAGCGCCGCGCGCTCGGACGTATCGGCGTTCTGCAGGAGCGCATTCCACGGCAGGGTGTGCCACTGCAGGTCGGGCTCGGCGGCGGTGAGCCCCTCCCCGACGCTGTAGCCGGCATTGAAGTTGCGCGCGCTCGGGGCGGCGCGGCGCCGCTCAGGTGCCCGTGCTGCGCTGCTCGGTGAGCTGCGCGGCGCGCCAGCGCCGCCGCTCGACGTAGCGGCGCAGCAGCGCCTCGCGCGAGATCGCCACCCGCACGCAGCCGCGGCGCCACACGCCCCCGCGCAGCGAGATCGGATTGGCCGCGAGCACGAGCAACACCACCAGGAGGTTCTCTCCCACCCGGCGCAGCGCGTGGCTCGGCTCGCCCGCCGCAGGTGGCACGGTCTCGAACCCGAAGCGACTGAGAATGCGCGAGAGCTGTACGGTCTGATGCGCGCTCCTGAGACGCATCTGCGCGCACACCGCCCTCACCGCGGCGCGCCCGCCGCCCTGGGTCAGATGCCGCGCCAGCTCCGCCAGCGACAGATCGAGGCTGCGCTCGATGCGCCGGGCCCAGGCCATCGAGGGGCCGTGCGGACCCATCGGCGGCATGTGCTCGTTCCACAGGTGCAGTCGCAGCAGCGGATCGCCGGGCTCCACGCGGGTGCCGTCGGACAGCACGATGCGCTCATCGGCGCGGCAGCGCTCGGCGCGCAGCAGACACTCGCGGTGGGTGGTGTACTCGTAGATGCCGTAGTGGCGGCGCAGATGCCGGTCGAGGCCAAAGATCCAGCGGCGCGCCCGCAGGGCGCGCGGTGATCCGCTCGCGGAGCGTTGCCGTGACAAGGCGGCTCCTCCTTGTTGATCGGTACCGACCACCACTGGCGCGGAACAGCACGTTCCAACTTTGCCCTCCGGTCTCAGCGCACCTCCTGCGCCCGGTAGATCACCCCGAGCAGCACTTTGATGCCCAGCGCCGCGGGCACGGCGAGAATAGCGCCGGCGACCCCGAAAATCACCCCGCCGCAGAGGAAGCAGAAGATCACCAGCACCGGCGGCAGATCCGCCGCGCGCCCGAGCAGCAGCGGTCCGACGAACTGATCGATCGAGATCCTGAGCGTGGCCGCGTACACGGCGAACGCGGCCACGCCCCACTCGCCCGGCAGCTGCCCGATCACGTTGAGCGCAGTGATGAGCAGCGCGCCTGTCGGACCGACGAATGGGATCAGCTCGAGCACGCCGGTGAGGAGCGCCAGCACCGGCGCATGGGGCAGCCCGAGCACCGCCCCGAGGCCGATCTCGGCGAGACAGCCGGCATAGAGCGCGACCAGAGCGACGCCGATGAAGTAGCGGCGCGCGAGCGGCGCGAACTCGCGCCCGGCCTGATACAGCACCTCGCGGTGCGCCGGCGGCACCAGCCAGGCAAGCCCCCGCGCGATGCGCGGCGCATCGAGCAGGAAATACCCGAGCAGCACCACCGTGAGGATCAGCTCGAACACGCCCGCCCCGCCCCACAGCAGCAGGTGAGCCGGACTGCCCGGGCGTGCGAGCCAGGCATGCGCGCTGTGCGTGAGCGCCGAGGCGATCTCGGCCGCGCTCCACTCGGTGCCGAACAGCTCGAGGCGATGCGTGCCGAGCAGCGAGCCGACCACCCGCGTCAGGCTCGCCGGCAGGCCTCGCCCGGCGCCCTCGAGCGCCGCGGCGAGCCGCGGCGCCCAGAGCCAGCCGATGAGCGCCGCGAGCGCCAGCAGCGCCGCCAGCACCGCCGTGGCGGCGAGCGCGCGCGGCAGCCCGGTGCGCGCGCCGAGCCGCTTCACCAGCGGTGTGAACACGAACGCCACGATGCCGGCGAGCACGAACGGCAGGAGAATCTCCCGCACCAGATAGGCGAGCAAGAGCAGCCCGGCGCCGAGCGCGACGAGCCCGCTGCCCGGCGGTCTGCGCTCGGGCGCAGCAGCGCTCATGACTCGTACACCCGCCCGCGCCACGGCACGCGCCCCGTGAGGCGCCAGCGCACGCTGTCGAGGGCCATCAGCGCCCCGAGCGAGTAGCCGATGGGAAAGAGCGCTCCGTACCACCAGGCCGTGCGGAAATGCACCGCGCCGGCGATGTGCAGCGCGAGCAGGGCCGCCGAAGCGCTGCCGGCGAGTGCGAGCGCGAGCGCCGCTGCGTGCGCGCCGCGCAGCAGCCCAAGCGCATCGGCCAGGGGCAGCAGCACCGCGAGCCACGCGAGCGCCGCGATCCCCGGGGCCACGAGCACGGTGCGCAGCGGGCCGCCGAGCACGGCCATCATGTTGCGAGCGAGCCCCGGCCAGAGCGTGCGCCAGCCGTCGTACATGCGCGCGCGCAGCACCGCTGCGCCGTCCATCAACAGGACCCGGAACCCGCGCCGCTTCAGCAGCCGCGCGAGCTGCTGATCCTCGCTCAGCGCCGCGCGCACCGCCGCGTGGCCGCCGACGGCCGCGTAGGCCGAGCGGCGCAGCAGCATGAACTGGCCCGTGGCCACCGCCTCGCCGCTCTCGGGCGATTGAATGCGCCGCAGGTCCTGGGTGAAGGCGAGCACGTAGAGCGCGCAGGGCAGCATCAGCCGCTCGGCAAACGTGCCGAGCTCGTGCCGCGGGGCGAGCGAGAGCAGATCGAGCCGGCGGGCTTCGGCCGCCGCCCACGCGCTCGCGAGCGCCTCGGGTCCGGCCGTCACGTCCGCATCGAGAAAGCACAGCCACTCGGCATCGCCCGGCGCCCCCGCCGCGCCGGTGCAGCAGGCGTGCACCTTGCCCTTCCACCCCGCCGGCAGGGCGGCGGTGCGCAACAGCCGGATCCGGCCGTCCGCGGCGGCAAGCTCCGCGACGATCGCAGCGGTGGCATCGCGCGAGTCGTCATCGACGACGAGAATGGAAAGGCGCTCAGCCGGGTAGCGCTGATCGCACAGCGACTGCACGCAGCGGCGGATGTTGGCCGCCTCATCGCGCGCCGGGACGATGACCGCGATCTTCGGCGCCGCGCGCGGCGGGTCAATCGGCTCGAGCGCCTCGAGCGCATCGCGCTGGCGGGCGGCGCGCAGGATGAGCCACGCCGCGAAGAGGAGCCACAGGCCCGAGAGCCCTAGCCGCACGGGCAGGCCCCCGTCCCGCTGCCGCGCCGCTCGCTCATGGATGCGCCACCTCGTTGCCCGCGCGGCGCGGCCGGTGGCGCGCGCCCGCTCAGGCCAGGGCCGGCGCGGCGCGTCCCGCGCCGCGGGTCATGGCCCAGTCGAACAGCCGGCTCGGCCAGCCGCCGCCGAGACTCGATCCGGTGACCGTCTCGAGCCGGTACGGCGCGCCGGTCAGGATCGACTCGGCGGCCGCGAGCCCGCTGCGCACCGCAGGGCCGATCCCCTCGGCCATGTCGCGCGTGGCGAGCCCGGCGGCATCGCCCGCGATGAACGCGTTGCCGCGGCGCACCACATCCACCCGGCCGCGCAGGTAGTAGCTGTACCCGCTCGGCTCGTAGTGCGCGCCGCGCGCGAGATTGCGGTCGAGCTTGTGCGTCAGACGCGCCCAGTGCTCGTGAATGCTCACCCCGGAGCGCTTGATGCGCTCGGCCATGCCGCCGATGCCGACGTTGAGCCAGCCGTTCTGCTTCGGCACGTACCAGGCGTAGCCCGGCAGCCCGTGCTCGAAGAACCACAGATGGCAGTCCGGATCGCGCCAGTCGTACTCGATTTCGTGCTCGAGCGTGACGGTCTGCAGCTCCGTGGCGCGGGGGTTGAGAGCGCGGAACAGCGTCCGGTACACCGGGCAGCGGGTGCCGCCGGCTCCGATCAGGTAGCGGGCGCGGAACGCATCGTCGATGAGGTAGCCGCCCTGCTCCGCGCGGATCTCGCGCACGCTGTGCTGCACGACGGGCGCGCCGGAGCGCTCGAGCAGCCACGCATCGAACTCCACGCGCCGGATCGAGTGCTGCACGCAGCGGATGGGCAGATGCAGCCCCTTGACGTGCAGGTGCATGCGCTCGAAGGTCAGGAAGCGGTGCGGATAGGCGCCGATGTCGATCTCGAGGTCGCGCACGACCTCCGGGGTGATCCACCCTGCGCACAGCTTCAGGCGCGGGAAGCTCGCCTGATCGAGCACCAGCACGTCGCAGCCGGCGCGCGCGAGGCGCCAGGCCGCGCTCGAGCCGGCAGGGCCCCCGCCGACGATCAGCACCTCGCAACTGCGCATCGGCCCCTCAGCGCGTATACAGGTGTGCGCGCGTCATCGGCACGTCGTTGTTGGCGCGCGTGGCGAACACCACCTGGAACAGCTGCAGCGTGCCGGTGGTGAACCCGGCGATCGAGCCGGCCAGATACATCCGCCACATGCGCACGAACTTCGCGTCGAACATCCGCTCGACCTCGGCGCTCGCGGCCTCGAACAGCTCGAGCCAGTGCCGCAGCGTCTGCGCGTAGTGCAGGCGCAGGTTCTCCACGTCGAGAATCGACAGATCCCACGGCTCGAAGATGCGCATCATCTGTCCGAGGGAGGGCGGATGGGCGCCGGGGAAGATGCGCTTCTCGATCCACGGCTGCAGCGGCGCGGGGTAGTTGCGCCCGATGGAGTGGATGAGGCCGCGGCCGTTGTCCCCGAGGGAGCGGGCCACCACGGCGCCGAGCTCCTCGTAGTTCTCGACGCCCACGTGCTCGAGCATGCCGACCGAGACGAACGCATCGTAGCGGCCGGAGATGTTCCGATAGTCATCCTGCACGTACTCGACCTGCCCGGCGAGCCCCTCGCGCTCGGCCCGCTCGCGCGCATAGGCGACCTGCTCGCGGGAAATATTGAACGCGCGCACCTTCACGCCATAGTGGCGCGCCATGTGCAGCGCGAGCGTGCCCCAGCCGCAGCCGGCCTCGACGACCCGCTCCCCGGCACGCAGGCGCATCTTGCGGCACACATGGTCCATCTTGGCCGTCTGCGCCGCATCGAGCGTGGTGTCGGCGGTCGGGTAATAGGCGCACGTGTACGCCATGGTCTGCCCGAGCCAGAGCTGGTAGAACGGGTTGCCGATGTCGTAGTGGTGATGGATGTTCGCGCGCGAGCCCGCGAGCGTATTGACGTGCGGGCGGCGCAGATGCGCGAGCAGCCGGCTGAAGCCCATCGGCGCCGGGGCGCGCGCACTGGCCCGGTACACCGTCTCGAGCAGCCGCACCAGGTCGCCCTCGATCTCGATGCGCCCGTCGCTGTAGGCGTCGGGGAAGCGCACCTGCGGATCGGAAAGAATGGACAGCAGCACCGCGCGGCTCGGAATGCGCACGCGGCAGAGCGGATCGGTCCCCGCCGGCGCGATGCGCTCGCCCGTCCACAGCAGGAATTCGAGCTCGGGATTGCCGAGCCTCGCCAGCAGCCGCCCGAGCATCCGCCCCTCGAGCGAGCTGCCGTCCGCCGCTTCGGGCACCGGCTCGGCCGGTGGCGGCCGCTGCGCGGCATTCGGTGAGGTCATCAGGCTCTCGTCACTGGCATTCACGGCGCCTCCTCGCTGGCCTCGGCATCTCGCCCGGTAGACCTAATCTAGCATGCTTGACACGCCGCCCGCAGGTCGGGGCCGGCCGCGGTGCGCCGAGGTCCCCGCTCGCCCAGCCGAATTGTCACCCCGGGGGCGATCCTCTAGGCTATCGTGCGGGTCCGTCGAAACCGATAACAAAAGCGGAACGGCGCGCCGTCCCGCGGGGAGGAATCGAATCATGCCCACTGTCCCGCGCATCGCCCGGGCGAGCGCCGCGGCGCTCGCCGCGCTCGGCGCCCTGCTCACCGTATCGCTCGCTGCTGCCGCACCCGCGCCGGCCAGCGCGCCGAACGCGCCGTACGCGGCGCTGCGCTGGCGCAACGTCGGCCCCTGGATCGGCGGACGCGTGGTCGCCGTGGCCGGGGTCCCGCAGGATCCGGATCTCTTTTACATGGGCGCCGTCGACGGCGGGGTATGGCGCAGCACCGACTACGGCAACCGCTGGGTCAACATCACGGACCGCACCCTGCCCGGTTCGAGCGAGAGCATCGGGGCGATCGCGGTCGCCCCCTCCGACCCGAAGATCCTCTACGTCGGCACCGGCGAGAGCGACATCCGCGGCGATGTGATCACCGGGGACGGGGTGTTCCGCTCGAGCGATGCCGGCAAGACCTGGCAGCGCGCCGGGCTCACCGACACCCATACCATCAGCGCCATCATCGTCGACCCGTCGAACCCCGACATCGTGTACGCGGCGGCCATGGGCCACGTGTTCAAGCCGAACAGCGAGCGCGGCGTGTTCAAGTCCACCGACGGCGGGAAGACCTGGCACAAGGTGCTCTACGTCAACGGGCGCACCGGCGCGATCGACCTCGTCATGGACCCGCGCAACCCGAAGGTGCTCTACGCGGCGATGTGGCAGGCCTACCGCACGCCCTGGAAGCTCAATGACGGGGGCCCCGGCAGCGGCCTGTACAAGAGCGTCGACGGCGGGGCGCACTGGCGGGAGATCTCGCGCAACCCGGGCTTTCCGACCGGGGTGCTCGGGCGCATCGGCATCACGGTGGCGGCGAGCGACCCGGAGGTGCTCTACAGCATCGTGCAGGCCAAGCACGGCGGGGTGTTCCGCTCCGATGACGCCGGCGCGCACTGGCGGCGCGTGAACCGCAGCTGGAGCCTGCGCCAGCGCGCCTTCTACTACATGACGATCTACGCCGACCCCACCGATCCCAACACGGTGTACGTGCCGGAGGTGGACGCGCTGTGGGTCTCGCACGACGGCGGGGAGCACTTCTCGATGCTGCACACCCCGCACGGGGACAACCACATCGTGTGGATCAACCCGCGCAACCCGCAGATCCTGCTCGAGGGCAACGACGGCGGGGCGACGGTCTCGACCGACGGCGGCAAGACCTGGAGCACCGAGCACAATCAGCCGACCGGCCAGTTCTACCACGTGGCCCTCGATAACCAGTTCCCGTTCAATCTCTACGGCGCGCAGCAGGACGAGGGCTCCTTCGAGGGCCCGAGCGCAACGCCCGATGGGATGATTCCGCTGGCGGCCTGGCACGGGGTGGCCTACAACGAGGCGACCTTCGTCGCCCCAGACCCCTTAAACCCGATGGTCACCTGCGGCAGCGGCTACTTCAGCATCATGGTCTGCTACGACCGCGCCGTCGGGCAGTTCAACGACGTCAGCCCCTGGCCGGACTATCAGGAGGGCGCGCCCTCGCGGCAGATGAAGTACCGCTTCGGCTGGACGCACCCGATCTTCTTCTCGCCCACCGATCCGCACACGCTGCTGCTCGCCTCGCAGTACGTGCTCGAGAGCCATGACCTCGGGCGCACCTGGAAGCGGATCAGCCCGGACCTGACCCGCAACGTGAAGTCCACCGAAGGCCCGACCGGAGGGCCGATCAACCTCGATGCCTCCGGTGCCGAGATCTTCCCGGACATCTCGGCGCTCGCCGTCTCGCCGCTCGACGGCCAGGTCCTCTGGGCGGGCTCGGCCGACGGGCTGGTGCACGTCAGCCGCGATGGCGGCGCGCACTGGCAGCTCGTCACGCCGCCGCAGCTGCGCGAGTGGACCGAGATCAACGCCATCGTGCCCTCGGCGAGCGCCCCGGGCACCGCCTACCTCAGCGCCTCGCGCTACATGTGGGATGACTTCCATCCCTATGTGTTCGAGACCACCGATTACGGCGCGCACTGGCGGCAGATCACCTCCGGCCTGCCCGCGCGCGAGTACGTGCTGTCGCTCGCGCAGGATCCGAAGGACCCGAGCCTGCTCCTCGCCGGCACCAAGAACACGGTGTACGTGAGCCTCAACGGCGGGGCGCACTGGGAGCCGCTCACGCTCAACCTGCCCCGCGTGCAGGTGCGCGGCATCGCCATCGACACCCGCCAGGGCGAGGTCGCCATCGCCACCCACGGCCGCTCGCTGTGGATTCTCGACAACCTGGCGCTGCTCGAGCAGCTCACGCAGCACCCCGCCCCCGGGCCTGAGCAGCTCGCGCTCTATGCCCCCGAGACCGCCTGGCTCAGCCACGCCTACGGCCAGAGCGCCTACGCCAAGCGCATCGGCACGGCCGGCACCAACCCGCCGTTCGGCGCGACGGTGTTCTTCCACATCCCGGCGGACTACCACGGCCAGGTGCCGGTGCACCTGAGCTTCCTCGATGCCGAGGGCCACGTGATCCGCACCTTCGCGCTGCACCTGAAGCGCCCGGCGCCGAAGTTGAGCGCCGCGGCGCGCGACAACCGCACGCCGGCCGAGGTCAAAGCGGCGGCCGAGGCGAAGGCCACCGCCATCACCCCGGGCAATGACCGCTTCCAGTGGGATCTGCGCTATCCGGATGCGACCGAGGTCACCGGGTTCTGGACGCCCGCGGCCGCCGGCGGGCTGCCCGACACGCTGATCGGCCCGACCGTGCTGCCGGGCCGCTACACCGCGGTGCTCGATTACAACGGGCAGATGCTGCGTGCGCCCCTCGAGGTGAAGCTCGATCCGCGGCTGCACCCGGGCGCCGGCGCGCTTGAAGCCCGGCTCGCGCTCGGGCTGCGCATCCACGCTGCGCTCAACACGCTCGATGGGGCGATCAACCGCGCGATCGCAGTGCGCACGCGCGTGCAGGCGGCCATCGCGAAGGTCCCGTCAAACGTGAACGCGCTCGAGCACGCGCGCGCCGCGCTCGATGCGGCGATCGCGAGCATGGTGCAGATGAAGACCCGCTCGAGCGAGGGCACGCTGCTCTTCGAGACGAAGGTGAGGAGCCACCTGGCGTACCTTGCGGCCGAAGTGAACCAGGCGTACGTGCGCCCGACGGCGGCGGAGTACAAAGTGTTCGACTACCTCGACGGCAAGGCGCGCGCCGGCGAGCGGCGGCTGAATGCGGCGATCGCCGAGGGCGAGAAGGCCCTCTGACCGCTCGGGATGCTCCGGCCGCCGGGCGCGCGCGCCCGGCGGCCGTTTCTTGTTGGACGGAGAGGAATCATGGCGGACACCAAGCTCCCTTCCCTGCTCGAGCGGCACTGGGCCGAAAGCGCGCTCGCCATCGGGGCGGTCGTCATCGCAGCGGTCTCCCTCTGGGTGGGCTACGACACCATGCGCACCAACCGGCGCCTGGTGGCGGCGACGTCCTGGCCGTTCGTGCAGGTGCTCGAGAGCGACTCACAGGGCCCGCCGCGCAGTCTCGCTCTGCGGCTCTCGAACTCCGGGATCGGGCCGGCGAAAGTCGAATTCTTCCAGGTGCTCTGGAAGGGCCAGCCGCAGCGCTCCGCCACCGAGCTGCTGCGCAACTGCTGCCAGATCGCGCAGCTTCCCAATCACTTTCACGGCGCTTCCGATCAGGGCCTCGTGCTGCGCGCCGGGCAGCGCCAGACGTTTCTGCACTTCGCCGCAGGCCGCGCCAATCTCGCGCAGTGGAAGGCGTTTCACTCGCTGTTCTTCCTGAACGCGGGCAAGCTCAGCGTGCGCTACTGCTATTGCTCGGCCTTCAACCAGTGCTGGCTCGTGACCGAGACGACCGGCCAGGCGATCGACCTCAACCCCCCGCGCGTGCCGATCTGCCCTGAGCCGAAGGTCACCTTCAATGTCGTGAAGTTCAAGCACGGATAAGCCGCGCGCCCCGGGGCAGCCGGGCGCGCCGTGCTCCCACCGCAAAGAACGATCGTCTCATCGCAGGCCGTTGCAACTTTCCGCGCCACGCGGTGTTCTCCCGCGCATCCACTCCCGGGGGACCCCTTGAACCGCATCGTTGCGCTCACCTTGATCACCTGTGCGCTCGCACTGCGCGCTGTCCTTCCCCCCGCCGCAGCCGCCCCAGGGCCCGCGGCGCATGCGCCCGTGCTGCCGGATCTCACGCCCTGGCTCACCCGCGCCGGCCGGCCCACCGGCGCCGCCTGGCGCCACGCGGCGCAGTTCTCGATCCCCTACGAGATCGACCCCGAGCACAACGCGCCGGCGCCGGTCGCCACCGCTGTGGCAGTCGGCTACAGCGCACGCGCGCTGTGGCTGCGCTTCCGGGCGCTGGATCCCGACCCTCGGCAGATCCGGGTGCGCTACCGCGAGCACGACGACATCTCGAGCGATGCGGAGGACTTCGTCGGGGTGTTCCTCAGCCCCTTCGACGACACGCAGTGGGCGTACGAGTTCTTCTGCACCGCCGGCGGGGTCGAGTGGGACGCCTTTCGCCTGCAGAACAACGAATACTCCTCATGGAACGCCGTCTGGCAGTGCCACGCCCGGCGCACCGCGCACGGCTACCGGGTGGTGATGCGCATCCCCTTCGCCGCCATCAAGTTCCCGCACAGCCGCCGGCCGCAGCACTGGGGGATGCTGTTCTTCCGCAACTACCCGCGCAGCCTGCGCCACCAGCTGCTCAGCCGCCGCATCGATTACAACAGCAACTGCACGCTCTGCTCGCTCGAGCGGGTGCGCACCGCGACCGCGGTGACGGCCCGCGCGGCCAATGTGCAGCTCATTCCGGCCCTCACCCTGATCCGCACCGACCGGCGCCGCGCTGCCGCGGCCGCGCTCGCCCCCGGCTCCCCGAAGCTCAAGGCGAGCCTCGATGCGCGCTGGGTGATCCGCCCCGACCTCGAATGGTCGGCCACGATCAACCCGAACTTCTCGCAGGTCGCCCCCGATGTGCTGCAGCTGAGCGTCAACCGCCGGTTCGCGCTCGATTACGCCGAGAACCGCCCGTTCTTCGAGCAGGGCACCCAGGTGTTCAACACCCCGAACTTGCGCTTGAGCTCCGACTCGTTCTCCCCCTCCGGGGCGCTCGTCGACACGCTGCAGATCGTCGATCCGCGCTGGGCGAGCAAGCTCGTCGGCCAGGTCGGCTCGAACGCCGTCGGCGCGCTGGTCGCGGACGACTCGGCGACGAACATCCTGCTGCCCGGCACCCAGTCCTCCACGCTCGGCAGCTTCGCCTTCCCCACGCACGATGCGATGGTGCGCTACCGCCACGATCACGGCGCCTCGGCCTTCGGCCTCATCGCCACCGACCGCGCCGGCAGCGGCTACGATAGCGCCATGTACGCGACGGACGCCAGCTGGCAGATCGACCCGAGCGACACCCTCACGGCGCTCCTCGGCGCGTCCAACACGACCTATCCGACCGCGGTCGCGCAGACCCTCAACATTCATCCCGGGCGCATCGGCGGCGGGGCGTGGCTGGTGGACTTCGCCCGCAACCGCCACAACTACAACTTCGACCTCAACGTCACGCACATCGGCGCGGACTTCCGCGCCGATCTGGGCTATCTGCCGCAGGTCGGCTACAACCAGGTGGCGTTCAACGGGGAGTACGACTTCTACGCGCCCGACCGGGACTGGTGGCAGAACGGCGGCTTCGGCGTGGTGTCGAACTGGACCGACGCCATCGCCGGCAACGCGCCGCTCGACCGCAAGGTCAGGCTGTACGCGTTCGTGCACGCACAGGCGCAGACCCACATCATCCTGTACGCCACGGGCGAGGATCAGACCTATCGCGGGCGCACCTTCGCGCTCAAGCAGTTCGAAATCGACGCCACCGCGCAGCCGACCGACTGGCTGAACGCCGAGGTCGATGTCATCGAGGGCGATGGAGTCGATTACATCGGGGTGCGCAAGGGCGCGCTGCTCTCGCTCGACACCACGCTCAGCATCACCCCCGGCCGGCACCTGAAGATCAATCTCGTGGACGATTACCAGCGGCTCGATGTGGCCGGCGCGCCGCTCTACACCGCCAATCTCTACGACGTGCGCGTGGCGTGGTATTTCACGACGCATCTGTTCATCAACACCATCGCGCAGGCCCAGGACGTGCGCAACGACATCGCGCTCTATCCGGCCGGCACGCCCATCCGCACGCGCAATCTGGCCACGCAGTGGCTGATCGGCTACCAGGTGAACCCCTGGACGGTGTTCTACGCGGGCAGCTCCGAGGGCTACCAGGAAAGCGGCGAGCGGCCGCTGCTGGCGCAGCAGCGCACCTACTACCTGAAGGCGAGCTACTACTTCCAGCCCTGAGCGGGCCGTCCCCGGCACACGGGGACTTGCCATCGCGGTGGGGAAACCCTGAACATACCCGCCTTCATCCCAGGTGAGCGGGCGGCCGGCGGCAGCGGCGCGCGGAGGCAAGAGCGGGCATGTGGAAATCGATCGTGGCCATCGCACTCGGGGCGGCGCTCGGGGCGCTGCTGCGCTGGTGGCTCGGCAACCGGCTGAACAGCCTCTTCCCCTCGCTCCCGCCCGGCACGCTCGCGGCCAACATTATCGGCGCCTACGTCATCGGCTGCGCGATCGCCTTCTTCGCCCGCTACCCGGCCGTCCCGGCCGAGTGGCGGCTCGCGATCATCACCGGGTTCTGCGGCGGACTGACCACCTTCTCGACCTTCTCCGCCGAGGTCGTCGCGGGCCTGCAGGACGGAAGCACGGGCTGGGCGCTCACGGAGATCGCCGTGCACGTCAGCGCCTCGCTGCTGATGACCTTCGCGGGGCTCGCGACCGTGGCCTGGATCGCCGGCTGAGCCGCTAGCGGCGCTTCTCGAAAAACGCGCGCGCGGCGGAGGCGAACTCCTGCCCTGCGAGACACGCGGTGAACTCGGCCACCTCCGCGTCCATGCGCTTGCCGATCTCACCGTGGGGGTCGAGCCGCAGCAGCCGCTTGGCCCGGCGCATCGCCTCCGGCGGCTTCGCCGCCAGGGCATCCGCCACGGAACGTGCCTCGTCCATCAGCCCCTCATCATCGACGACGCGATTGACGAGGCCGCAGGCGTGCGCCGTGGGGGCATCGAGCGGCTCGCCGAGCAACAGCAGCTCCGCGGCCCGCTGCGGCCCGACCAGGCGCGGCAGCAGCAGCGAGCTCGCCGCCTCGGGCACGAGTCCCAGCTCGACGAACGGCAGGATCAGGCGCGTGCTGCGCTCGGCGGCGAGCACCAGATCGCAGTGCAGGAGCATCGTCACGCCGATGCCGACCGTCGGACCGTGCACCGCGCAGACGAGCGGCTTGCTGAACACCGGCAGCATGCGCACGAATCTCACGGTCGGATGCTGTGGGTCGTCGAACGACGGCCCGGCGAGAAAGTCCTTCAGATCGTTGCCCGCGGTGAAGCAGGCCCCGGCCCCCGAGAGCAGCACCACCCGCACGGCCGGATCGCGCTCGGCGTCCTCGAGCGCCCTGGCGAGCGCGCCGTACATCTGCAGCGTCAGCGCGTTGCGCTTGTCAGGTCGGTTCAGCCGCACCTCGCAGACCGCATCCCGCCGCATCATCTGCACCTGCTCGCTCATGGCCGCACCTTGCTTGTCCGCCTCGGAGAGAAGGCCGTATTATACGGCCGCACACCGCACTCCTTCCTGCGTGACGGGGGTCACGTACCCATGAGCGCTCCGCCTCGCCCGCCCTCGGATCTCCCATGGCGCATCCGCTGCCGCGGCTGAGCCGCCTCGCGCTCGAGCGGGCCCGCTCCAGCCACGATCAGATCGCCGCCACGCTCG
Source organism: Pseudomonadota bacterium (assembly GCA_021792555.1). Lineage (GTDB taxonomy): Bacteria > Pseudomonadota > Gammaproteobacteria > Steroidobacterales > Steroidobacteraceae > 13-2-20CM-66-19. The sequence goes on along the minus strand of JAJYUL010000037.1, from coordinate 5,814 downwards.
GCATGGAGCTGCTGCAGGGTCAGTACCCGCCCGGCGGCAACATGCCGCCCGAGCCGCAGCTCATCGAGCGCTTTCAGGTCTCGCGCACCGTGATCCGCGAGGTGATGAAGACGCTCGCGGCCAAAGGGTTCGTGGTGTCGAAGACCCGGGTGGGCACACGGGTGCGCGAGCGGGTGTACTGGAACTACTTCGACGCCGACGTGCTCGCCTGGCGCGTGCGGCTCGGGTTTGACGACGGCTTCATGCACTGCCTCGTCGAGGTGCGCCGCGCCATCGAGCCGGCCGCCGCGGCGCTCGCCGCCGAGCGCCGCTCGAGCGCGCACGTGGCGCGCCTGCGCGAGTGCGTGCGGGAGATGGGCCGCGGCGAGCATAACCGCCAGAGCTTCGCCGAGGCGGATCTGGATTTTCACCTCGTGATCGGCGATGCGACCGGCAATCCCATGATGCGCTCGGTGGCGGGCGTCATCGAGACGGCGCTCGTCGCCTCGTTCATGCACAGCTCCCCCATCGACGACCCGTCCGATCACGAGACGACCGTGAACGCCCACGCCGCGGTGGTCGATGCCATCGAGGCCGGCGATGCGGCGACGGCCTCCGCGACCATGCTGCAGGTGATCAACATCGGCGTCGAGCGCATCGACCTCAGGCGCCGCCGCCAGAGCGCGCGCCGCTGAGCGGGCGCCGGCGCGCCGCCGCAGGCGGCGCGCCGTGCGCTCGGTCCATCTCGCAGCCCGGCCGTTCAGGCCGCGTGCGGCTGGCCGGCCGGATGATGATCATCGTTCGGGCTGTGCGTCTCCTTGCCGTAGGCGATGAACCCGCTCGCCGACACCAGCCCCGCGAGCAGCGCCGTGATCAGCCCGATGTACCCGCCGATCGCGCGGAACACCGCGAGCCCCGTCCACTGGTGCAGCGCGCCGGCGAGCAGCAGCAGGGTGAGCCCGAGCAGGAACAGCTGGCGCGGCAGCGAGGCGTGGAACGAGCCCAGCCACACGTAGCCGAAGAATGCGGCCCACACCGCCCAGTACCAGCCGGTGTAGCTCGCCGGCTCCCCGGCACTCATGCCGGCCGCATGCGCGCTCCAGAGCAGGAGCGCCCCGCCGAAGAACACGACGGCATCCAGACTGCGCGCGCGCAGATGCGCGAGGATCCCCATCAACGCAAGCCCCGCGGCCATTGGCAGCAGCAGCGCCGTGCCGTGAGCGTACATGTGCTCATACCACCCGGCAGTGGTCATCGACGCCATCCACAGCGTCAATGCCAGACACATGTAGCCGATGGTGGAGGTCGTAACGCAGCGATTTTCCACGCTGTCGATTCGGATGGTCATCGCAGTTACCCCCGTTTGAAGTGGATTACCGCTGCGGGACTATACGCCTGCTGTCGGCGGGCGCAGACGATGGCGCGCACCGACCGTTCCGTTGCCGCAGGGCAACGGAAGTGTTGGAACTCATTCAAGGAGTTGGTGCGCCGCGTCGCGCCGCGGCAAGACAACGCGAGCTCGGGCGGCGCCGCGCGGGCGCCGCCCGAGCGCAGGATCACTCCCCGGCGGAGGCGACCGCGGCCGCGTTGTCGCGGCGGTGCGCGTGCCAGAGCTCCTGGATCGACTCCAGCGTACGGCCCTTGGTCTCAGGCACGTAGCGCACCACGAAGATCGCCGACAGCACGCTCATCGCCCCGTAGATCCAGTAGGCGAAACCGTGGTGGAAGTGGTGGTTGAGCCAGCCGCTGCCGTCGAGCACCTTGAACGACCAGGACACGAACAGGTTCGCGATCCACTGCGCCGCGACCGCGATCGCCATCGCCTTGCTCTTGATGGAGTTGGGGAACATCTCCGAGAGCAGCACCCACACCACCGGACCCCAGGAGAGCGCGAACCCCGCGATGTAGGCCACCACCGCCACCAGCGCCCACAGCCCCACCGCGCTCGCATCGAACAGCCCGCCGAGCAGGAACATCGCCGCGGCCATCGCGAGCGAGCCGATCACGAGCAGCGGCTTGCGCCCGAGACGGTCGACCGTGGCGATCGCGACGAAGGTGAACAGCAGGTTCGCCGCACCGACCACCACCGTCTGCAGGAAGGCGGAGTTGGTCGAGGCGCCCATGTTCTTGAACATCAGCGGCGCGTAGTACAGCACCGCGTTGATGCCGACCAGCTGCTGGAACACCGACAGCAGGATGCCGATCAGCAGCACCGGTGCGCCGAAGGCGAGCAGCCGCTCGCTGCGCACGTGCAGCGAGCGCTCGATGTCGGCGAGGATCGAGCGGGCGCGCTCCGGGCCGTTGACGCGCGTCAGCTGCGTCAGCGCCTCCTCCGTGCGCCCGCGCATCACGAACCAGCGCGGGGTGTCCGGGACGAAGGCGAGCAGCGCGAGGAACAGCAGCGCCGGGATCGCCTCGGAGGCGAACATCAGCCGCCAGGCGGTGTCGAAGTACCACTGCGGGGTGCCGAGCGACTGGATGAACCAGTTGACGAAGTACACCAGCAGAATGCCGATCACGATGGCGAGCTGATTGAAGGACACGAGCCGCCCGCGGATCTCGCTCGGGGCGATCTCCGCGATGTAGAGCGGGGAGATCATCGAGGCGATGCCGACGCCGATGCCGCCGAGGATGCGGTAGCAGATGAACGGGGTGAGCGCGGCCGGACCCATCTGGCCGATCACCCCCAGGCCGAGCTCGGGCACTGCCGAGCCGATCGAGCCGACGAGGAACATCAGGGCGGCCACGATCAGCCCGCCCTTGCGCCCGAAGCGGGTGGAGACCCAGCCGGCCACCGCCGAGCCGATGACGCAGCCGAGCAGCGCGCTCGCGATGGTCCAGCCCGAGAGGCTGCTCGCGGCGGTCTGCGCGAGGTGCTGCGGATCGATGAAGTAGTGATCGATGGCGCTCACCGCCCCGGAGATCACCGCCGTGTCGTACCCGAACAGCAGCCCGCCGAGCGTCGCCACGAAAGTGAGCGCGACCACGAGCCCGGTATTGCCTTTACTCATTCACGATCCCCCAGAGAATCTTCGGCTGAAAGCCCGTGCCTCGGGCGCCGGTCGGCGGCGCGCAACCCGCCGGCGGACCCGGATCCGGGCCGCGGTGGATCGAAGCGTGTGCGGCGAGTATGCCCGGATCGCCGTGAAAAGTGTGATGATTCTGGGTGGCCGCGCGGCGGAGGCCGGCTGAATACGTATGCGCCTGCGGATCGCATTGCGCGGGCGTGGCCATTCGCTCGCGGCAAGCGGGGAGCAACCCGCCGGCGCTGCGCGCGGCCGGCCAGTTAGATCCGAGCCAACGGCAGCGGCTCGGATCGGCGCTCGGGCACAGCGGTGAGCGTCAGACCCTCCTCGATCCGCCTGTTGGCCAACGAGGCCGCCGGGTCGGACCATGCGCCGCGAAGTCCCGCGCCACGACCGGAATCCCAAGGCCATTCATCGGCGACGCGACGACTGGCTGGCGCGCCGCCGCCTCAGGCGTTGGCACAGCGCCCCATCGATCCCGACCCAGACCCGCCCGCCGCTCACGGGGCTCTGTGGGAAATGCCCGACTCCAGGGCCTCCCGGCGCCGGCATCGAGATCCGCATGGCACTGCGGATCCACTCGCTCGCGGAACCGTATTGGCCAGCGGCGACGCACACACGGATCATGCGTTCGGTCTCGCACCGCGCGGCGTGATGGAGAGCGGCTCGCAACGCCGAGCGTCCACGGGGCGGCTCCATGCGCGAAGGGCGAATCCGACTCCATCGCCTCTGGCGCATCCCCCCAAAGCCCCGTGAGAGAGATGGGCCTCTTGAGCAGCCCTCGGCGCACCGGCGAATCACATTGGGGAGCGCAGCGGGATCACGGCGTGCACGGGGGCTCGGCAACGCCTGAGCGTCGCTCAGGACGATGAGGGCAGCGCTGGCGGGTCCAGCCTGAGCCGCGGGCCACCTGAACCCATGCATTTGATGATCAATAGGTTATCGACCATCTTGCGTATCGGGGCCGATACCGCCCGGATTGACTGAATGGCTGAGTAAATCTACCCACTCATTCAGTAACATTGACTGCCCTCTGTTCCCAGACTGCAGACTGCGCCAGGGCTTGCGCAGCAGCGCTCGGCAAGGCCGAACCGCTTCGGTGGCTGGATTGGCGCACGACTCGGCGCAAGATGAATCAAAATCATCGGCTCCGATGCCTCAGTGAGGTTGCGTCGCGAGCTTTTTTTCGCAACCCGGTGTCGGCACATGGGATTGCCAAGATGCGCCGCCCGCAAGGGCGGTGCACGAAGGACGGGGGCAATTCGAGGCGCATGCGATGAGCAACGCGGAGCTTCGGCCCAGGCGAGCAGCCAGCACGGTAGCACGCCGGTCGTTGCGAGACGGGCCCGGCCTCGGTTCGATGGGGACTAGGCCGCGAGGCGCGGAACTCTGCTGACGTCGACCTTGCGCGAGGCGTGCCAGGCGTCGTAGGCGGCCTGCATGCGCAGCCACACCTCAGGGCCATCCCCGAAGGCCGCGCCGAGGCGGACCGCAACCTCGGCAGAGACCGGCTTGCGCGCGGACCGCGCGGGTCTTCGCCCGCCGCGCGTCGCTCGAGATACCTCCTGAATCCCACGACGCCCATGCGGCCTGCCGGCGAGGAGTCGGGCAGAGCCTCAGGGCTGCAGCTGCGCAATCGGCAGGGGATTGGCGACGAAGAAGCCCTGGGCGTAATCCACCCCGATGCGGCCGAGCTCATCGAGCACCGGCTGCACCTCCACGCACTCGGCCACAGTCTCGATGCCGAGCGTGCGCCCGACCTTGCAGACCGCCTCGACCATGCTGCGGTCGACCGGGTCATCGGCGATGCGGCGCACGAACTGCCCGTCGATCTTGAGGAAATCCACCGGCAGGCTCTTCAGGTACATGAACGAGGACAGTCCCGTGCCGAAATCATCGAGCGAGAACTTGCAGCCGCGGGTCTTGAGCTCGCGCATCACGAACGCGACGTTCGAGAGATTGGTGACCGCGGCGGTCTCGGTGATCTCAAAGCACAGCGCGCCGGCGAGCTCGGACTCCTCCACCGTGTGCATGACGAAGTCGATGAACGACTGGTCGTTGAGCGAGGTGCCGGAGAGGTTGATCGCGAGCAGCGGCAGCGGCTTGCCGCTCGCGCGCCACTCGCTGAGAAACCCGATCGCGCGCGTCACCACCCAGCGGTCGATCACCGACATGATGTTGTAGCGCTCGGCCGCGGGGATGAACTCCCCGGGCGGCACCAGCCGCCCGTCATCGTCACGCAGCCGCACCAGCAGCTCGTTGAACGAGGCGGCATCGCGCTGCGTGACCGGCCGGATGGGCTGGTAATACAGCTCGAGCCGGTCCTCCTCCACCGCGCGCGTCACGCGCGCCACCCAGTGCATTTCGCGGTGGCGCGGATGGCTCAGGCCATCGGCCTCGTACAGATGAATACGGTTGCGCCCCTCGTCCTTCGCCGCATAGCAGGCGATGTCGGCCGCGCTCATCAGGTTCGCCACGCTCTCGGTGTCGGAGCTGATCTGCACGATGCCGACGCTCGCGCCCACCGACAAGGTGGTCGCGCCCCAGGTGAAGCGGTAGTCACGGATCGCCTGGCGCACCCCGTCGGCGATGCGCGTGGACTGCTCGACGGTGCAGTTCTCGAGCAGCACGCCGAACTCATCCCCGCCGAGGCGCGCGATGGTGTCGGCGGCGCGCACGCGCGACTGCAGCAGACCGGTGATGTCGCGCAGCAGCCGATCGCCCGCCTGATGGCCGCAGGTGTCGTTGACCACCTTGAACTGATCGAGGTCGATGTAAAGGAGCGCGTGCGCGCCCTCCCCGCGCTGCG
>JAJYUL010000005.1 GCA_021792555.1 Pseudomonadota bacterium | reverse complement strand
ACGATAGTCGTAATCGTCATCGGTTCGATGGTTGACCGTGGCAATCAGGAATTACGCACTGGCTACGCATTACCAGTGCGTTTAGCCTAGGAATCTCGGTATTTGTGGCGGTCACCCTCTCCGCCAGTTCAGTGTTTCCGGGTGTCGCGTGGCGACACGAAATATAAGAAAAACAATAATTTGAGAGCATTGCGGGACACTGTGCGACATCCCGCGCTATTGGTGAATCCTTCCTTCTGACGGTATGATTGGCGGTGACGGCACGCCTCTGTGACGGTATGCGGGGTGTGCCGCTTGGAACCCCCGCAACGGCCCCGCAGGAGCCCCCACCAGTGCCCGCAGGGAAGCTCACCGATCGCGCGATCCGCGCGCTCAAGCCCGCGCCGAAGCCCTACAAGTGCTTCGATGGCCGGGGTCTATACCTCGAAGTCACGCCCGCCGGCAGCAAGCTCTGGCGGCAGCAGTACCGCGCGATGCGTTCGCGCGACGGGAAGCGGGTCCAGCAGGTGCTGGCCCTGGGCCGGTACGGGAGCCTCGCGGACGAGGTGACGCTCGAGCGCGCCCGAGAGCTGGCCGCCGGAGCCCGCGCGCAGCTCAGGGCGGGCCGCGACCCGATGAGCGATCGGCGCCGCGGCCGGGGTGGAGAGGTGAGCTCCCTGCGCGCGCTGGCCGAGGAGTGGGCGGGGAAGCAACCCTGGGAGCCGCGTACGGCGCGGCGTGAACGGCAGATCTTGACGCACTGGCTGCCCGCACTCGGGAGTCTGCCGGCCTCGAACGTGCTACCCGCCGAGATCCGGCCGGTGCTCCCTGAGATCGAGGCGAGCGGGCGGGGTGACACCGCGCATCGGGTGCGAGCGCAGATTGGGCGTGTGCTGCGCTACGGCGTCGTACGTGGTCTCTGCGAACGGGACGTGGCCGCGGACCTGCGGGGTCTGCTTGCGCCGGTGCATTCGGAGAAGTACGCGACGCTGACGAAGCCCGAGGAGATCGGCGAGCTGATGCGAGCGATCGAGGGTTACCGAGGCGATCCGTCTACGGAATTTGCGCTCAAGATTCTGCCGTTGGTGTTCACGCGCCCCGGGGAGTTGCGCAACGCCCGGTGGGGCGAGTTTGACTTGCAGGGCAGTCCCGAGGTAGGGCCGCTCTGGCGCGTTCCTGGTGAGCGCATGAAGATGCGCCGCAAGAACCCCGGCGAGCATCTGGTGCCCTTGTCCCGGCAGGCTGTGACGCTGCTCACAGATTTGCGTGCACTCACCGGCGGTGATCCCAACGGTCTGTTGTTCCCCGGACTCGTGCGCGGCAAGGCGATTTCCGATGCGACGCTCGGACAGGCGCTGAAGCGCCTGGGCTACGGAGCGGATCGCATCGTGCCGCACGGCTTTCGGGCGATGGCGAGCACGCAGCTGAATGAGAGCGGCTTCGCGCCCGATCTGATCGAGTTGCAGTTGGCCCACATCGATTCGACGGTCCGCGGCGTGTACAACCGTGCAACGCGCCTGTCCGAACGGCGCGAGATGATGCAATGGTGGGCGGACCGGCTGGATGCGCTTCGGACAAGTACAGTTGTCCCACGCGCCGATACGTGATACAGATCTCCGATGCGCTTCACACCGCACCACTGCGAGACCGCACTTCGCCCGCGTCGCTGGACGGGGAGGGAGGGGTGGGCCGCGCTCGTGCGGAATATGAAGGCGAACTCCGGGCGCTGGGCGGCGTTACTCACCGTGATGGCGGTGTCAGCGGTTACCGCGGGCGTGCAAGCCGCTTCTGTGCCACTGGTCGGCATGATCACGGCCGCCGGTATCATCGCTGTTGTGGGCATCCAGCGGTTCGCGTTCGGCACTGGTGCTGCCCGGCGGCTCACGCTGCGGTGCGAACAGTGGGTGCAAGACGTACGGCGCGCGATACGGCGGGGCCGGATCAAGGGGTCTTTGCGGATCGCTTCTCGCATTGTGTCACTGATCGCCGCGCTACTGCACGTGAGTGCCGAACGTCAGAATGACCGCCGTGAGGCAGCGATTCGATTGCGTCGCGGCGCGCTTGCCGTGACCCTCCTGCCTCGCCTGACCACCCGCTCCCTGCGGGCCTGCGCATAGGACGCGCGGGACGCTAGGCGCGCGCGTCGCGCCAAGCGTGCGGGCCGTGAAACACCGGCCCATTTGCATGATGCGCAGGTATTTCCATGTCGGAACATATTCACACACCGGTCGATCCGGTGATTCGCACGCACGCGCTGCCGTCCATTGTGGGCGTCAGCCGTGCACAGATCCATCGCCTCATTCGCCAGGGCAAATTCCCACCGCTGCTGAAGCTCGGGCCGCGCGCGAGCGGCATTCGCCGCTCGACGCTCGAGCAATGGCTCGCCGCGAGGGAGGGGCAATGAGCCTCGACGGGACCACGCTCGGGGGTCGTACCCCGGAGCGCGGCGGGAGGTCTGATGCGGGTGGAGACGGCACGATCATCCCTTTCACTCGGCCAGTGATCCGGGTCGAGACGGGGCAGCGCCCGGCGGCGGTGCGCGCGGCCGAGTCCGCGTTGATCGCCGTCGGCGGGGTATATCGCCAGGGTGAGCGGCTGGTGCGGATTGCCCGGATCGATGCCGACACTGACTCCGGCGGTGTGCGTCGAGCGGCCGGGAGTCTCATCATCACGGCGGTCACGCAGCACTGGTTGAGCCACGCGCTGGCTCGCATAGCGGATTGGGAAACGCTCGACAAACGGGGGGAACTGAGGGTGATTGACCCGCCGGTTCCGGTTGCGCGCGAGTTGCTCGCGCTCTCGGGGGAGTGGCGCCTGCCGGTGCTGCGGGGCATCGTCACGGCGCCAACGCTGCGCACCGATGGGTCGCTCCTCGATTGCGAGGGGTACGATGCCCGAAGCGGCCTGTACATGGATTTTGGCGGGCTCGAGTATCCTGCGATCAACCCCACGCCGAGCGTGCAAGAGGCGCGCGAGGCGCTGCGCGCGCTCGCTGATCTGCTCTCGGAATGCGCATTCGTCGGGGGCGCACAGTCCCCGTCCGCAAGTGCGATGCTCGCGACGATCATTACCGCCACCGTCCGCCGCGCGCTCGACATTGCACCCGTTCTGGCCGTCACCGCGAAGCAGGCATCGAGCGGCAAGACGGCCCTGGCGCACATCATCGCGCGTATCCTGACCGGTCGCGAGGCGGCGGTGATCCCGCTCGACCAGGAAGCCGCTGAGCTTGGACGGCGCCTGCTGGGCGTGCTTCTGGCGGGCGACCCAGTGCTCTGTCTCGACAACGCGGTGAGCCCGGTCGACAGTGCGGCACTCTGCGCCGCGCTGACATCGGAGAGCTATCAGGATCGCATCATCCGCAGCAGTACGATGGCCCGCGTCTCGACGGCGGTGACGATGATCATCACCGGCAATGGATTGCGTCTCGTCGGTGACCTGACGACACGGGCCCTGGGTTGCGCGCTCGACACTGGGCTCGATCGCCCGCAGGAGCGCACGTACCAGCGCGATATCGCGGCGTTCATCGCCGAGCACCGTGCGCGACTCGTGCAAGCGGCCCTGACGATCCCGCTGGCGTATCTCTCCGCGGGAGCACCGGCGCTGCCGGTGCGCCCATCGCGGTTCCACCAGTGGGATCGGCTGGTACGCCTTCCGCTCATTTGGCTCGCGTGTGCCGATCCGATGGAGACACAAGTCGCGCTGGAGGACGCGGACCCCGAGCGCGAGAAATTGCGCGTGCTGCTCGCCACCTGGATGGCAACCTGTGGCGAACGCGGGGTGACGGTCGCGGCGTTGATGCGGGCCGCGGCGCAACAGGAGGCGTTGCGAGAAGCGCTGCTCGGTATCGGCTCGGACGGCACCGGGCGGCTCAACGCGCTGCGCATCGGCAACTACCTGGCGGAACGCGTGGGGCAGGTGGTGGACGGCCTGCAGATCAGTGATGCGGGGCGTGACAGCCACAGCAAGACACGGTGCTATCGGATCGCGGCACGAGCGGCGCCCGCATCGGGATGAAGCATCGCGCCCGGCGGCCCCTCCTGCGCCGCCGGGCGCAAACGCGCTCAGGCCGTCTCGAGCGTGCCGCCGTGCTCCGATGCGAACCGCCGCAGCGCCTCCATCTTGTCCGGCGCCACCGTGCCACTCCATGCGCCATCGAGGTAGTCCAGTCCGGCATCCCGCAGCGGCCGGATGCTGGCGGGCTTCGTCCCGAATCGCACGGTGACCCGCTGGGCAGCCGCCGCGCTCGCGCCCGATCCCGCAGCGCTCGGGTCTGTCTGCCCGCACGTGTTCCGCTGCGCGCTCTTCCGTGCCGCGCGCTCCGCCGCTCGCGTGGCCCGGGCATCGCGCACGGATTGGAGGGCTGCGGCGAGGTCGGCGGCGGCGACCGTGATGTGCGCGCTGGCGAGTCCGGCTGCGATTTCCTCGTCGGTGTATCCCTCCGTGACGAGCTTGCGAATCGCGTACAGCACGCGCGCCGGCGGCAGATTGCCGGGCGGTTTTGTGCGCACTGCGGCGAGCAGTGCGACATTCAGCGGGTCGATCTCGTGAGGTGGGTTCGATTTCTTGGCCATGCGGGTTCTCCATCTCGGTCCGCACAACGCGGACCCTTCTCCCTTATTCCCCCGCGTGGGCCTCTCCCTGGCATTCCCTTCCGTTCTTCTCCTGACGGGGCCGAGACTTGTCTCCGCCCCGCACCCGCGACTTGTCGCCGACCCCGCCTTCACACCTCGAGCCGCAGCCGAGAGGGGCCCGCGCAGCGGAGTAAGCATGGGGACGTAGCCGCGCTACGTCCTTAATGCGCATTAAGGACATGGCCGAGCCATGTCCTCCTGCGGTCTTGCAGACGGCATGTCGTGCGGACGGGTGCTGCGCACCGCATGTGTGGCACAGGGGAAAGGTGCTGCGGGCAAGCCCGGTGTCGCACCGAGGGTTGTGCGGTCTGCAGTGCGTGCTGCACGCAGTGGGTGTGCTGTCAACGCCGGACGTAAATCTCGCACCGTATTGCCTCACGTAATTCCGTTACCGATTGCCTCATCAACCATGTTACTGGACTCCTCCTCTCGATCGCTTTCCGGTCACCTTGTGGGCCGCAGTGTGCAAGGCACGTCGACGCCTCAGAGGGCAAGAGTCCTTGGCCGATCTGGATCTGGTGCGGCGCCATCGACCGGTAGCATTTAACATGACGCAACGACGACGGCCGGTAACATTCTTGGTGAGGCAATGCGACAGTGTGCGGCCCGCAGGGCGGAATGGGGTGGCAAATCACGGAGAAACACCCATGGCGAGAGGCACGAGCGTCAATTTCAAGGCCGTAAAGAACCTGCGGCACGAGGATCGGCACAACCGCCGCGAGGGGAGGGAGCCACGGTACCTTCTGGCACCGGAGGATCGGCTGCGGGATTCGAGCGGACAGATGCTCGCGTCGGCGCTGGGGCGCAATGACCCCGGCCTGCACGAGCGCTACATGGCGGGCCTTGCGCAGTGTTCCGAGCGCGCGAAGCGCGCGAAGGCGTTCTCCCCGTTTTGGTCGGGCATCGTGGTGCTGCCGCTGCGCGATACCGGGAACGGGGAGAGCGTCGATGCCTACCGCGATCGGCTGGCGGACACGATGACAAAATGGTGTCAGGAGTATGAGGCACTGACCGGACACCAAGTGCTGCAATGCGCGCTGCACTTCGATGAGGGCCACATCGACGAGCCGACCGGCGAGGTACGACCGAATCCTCATGCGCACGTGCTCGTGGACCGCATGCGCGCGCGCGAGGCGCGCGTGATTCAGACCCGGACCGGCGAGCGTCGCATCCCGGCGCGGGTGGGCGTGATCGAGCTCGATCGCGAGACGATGCGCAAGGTGCAAGACATGACCTGTCGCGTCGTGACGGGCGAGAGCGCGGCGGGGCGGCGGGCACGGGTGGCGGCGGAGCGCGAAACCGCGAGGCGCGCTGGATTGCCGCCGAGGGGGCACGTCAATCACCGCGAATACCGCGCGATGATGCAGGACGCCGCGCGCGAGCGGCACCGCGAACGCGGGAAGCTGCAAGCCCGGATCGATGCCCTCGAGGCCGAGATCCTCGAGCGCTCCCGTGATCTCGACGAAGTGGCGGGTGTCCCGTCATCGATCGACCACACGTTGCCAGAAAACCGCCGGCGGGTGTTCTGCGAGGCCCTGGACCAAGTACGGCGAGCGTGCCAAGAACGAAGCGAATTTGAGGCCATCACACATCGCGCGGCAGAGTTTGAGAAGGCGACACGCGAGGCGCGGCGGGAAGCACAGGATGCGAAGTCTCACAGCGCGCTTATAACGCGGGCGCTCGAGCGCGCGGGCGCGGATGCCCAGGCGGCAGAGGGGGCTCATCCGGAGAAGATCACGCCGGAGGATATTGGGCGTGCGCGCCGGGCCATCGAGTCGCACGCGCGAGAACGCGGTCTTTCGCTCGATGAGGGGTACAAATCGCTGCGCGCAGCATGGATCGCGGAGAACGAGCGCGAGGCCCGCATCGGCCGCTCGAAGCCGCACGCGCAGAAGGACTACTCGGCCCTCAAGCTCGCGCACCTCGAGCTTCAGGCCAAACGGCGCGTGGAGCGGCGCGCACGGGCGAAGTGCGAGCGCGACCGCAAAGTGCAGGCCGAACGCGAGCGCCTGCGCGCGGGTGTTGCGAGCGCGGGCGGACTGATCGCAGGTTACCGCAGTGCGGAGATCACGGTGGCGCGGGCCTGCGGCCTGCACTACGAGTGGGACGCCGGGGCTCGGTGCCGAAGATATCGTGACCGGGCGGGTCGCGAGGTCTTTACGGTGACGCGCGTGCGAGTCGAGATGGTCCGATACGACGAGGCGGCGGAGATCGCCGCGCTCAAGATCGCAGCCGTGCGCTTCGGCGGCGCGGTCTCGCTCACGGGGAGTGCGGAATTTCGGGAGCGGATGGCGCGGCAGGCGGCGCGTGAAGGCATCCACGTCGTGGATGCCGATCTGGCGCACATCGTCACGGACGAACAGTCGCGAATGGGAAGAGCAGAGCGGCCCCCTGCCGCGCCTGCGGTTCACGAGCGTGCCCCGCGCATCGAGCGCCCAAACCCGTCCCACCGGGCGTTGATGACGTGGTGGCAGCACATCGGCGCGCACGAGCGAACGGCATGGCCCGAGGAGGCCGAAGCGGCGGGCCGCAAGAGAGAGCGGGCAGGAGATGGGTTGCTCGATGCGTGGCACACGATGCGCGATTACCAGGACGCCGGAAGGAGTGTGCCTCAGTCCATCACGGAGGCGAGACATCAGGACCGCACCACGGTGCGGCGGCAGAATGAGCAAGGTGAGCGGGAACAGCCGGACTTCGGCAGGTAGGCGCTCATTGTGTGGCTCGGATTTCGCACCACCATAAGAATTGCCGGAGCACGAGAGGCAGGAGGCACTGTGGGCGTGTGCCCTGATGGGTACCGGGCAGTTCCCCAGACGCACCGGGCATCGGTTGGACGACGAGTACCCTGCGGGTGGCCGCATTCTAAGAACAGTAGTCCAGATCTGTGATGCCGACGTCCGGGCACGAGTTCTCCCAAAGCAACACCACCGACACCGGGTGGCGCGCTCACTGGGCTGGACTCGGTCCAGCCGCGCGTCATTGTGGAGCACTGGGGAGCGGGACGTTGTCACGCGAATGGCATGAGCCGCGCGCACAGTGGTCCTGTTCACATAATCGGACCGAATGTTGTGTCCTGCTGGCGCATGGTGTTAGGCGCTGGCCAAAATCGCACTTGATGCGAGTCTGACCGGAGAACGGGTCGGGATGGATGAAGAGCGAGAGGGGAGTCAGGGGCTTTTTAGGCGCGAAGCGCTGCACTCACAGCGCCGCGCCGCTCTGGGCAGCATCCAGATCAACACTCCACTGGCGTTCTGGGCCGTGAGCCTGCTGGCCGCCGCTTTTGTCGTGGCTGCTGGCGTGTATCTCTATCTCGGGCACTACACCCGTCGGGCCACCGTCAGCGGGATACTGGTGCCGGCGACGGGGCTCGTGACATTGAACGCGACCGATGCGGGCGATGTGCTGATGGTGGACGTCCACCAGGGCGAGCGGGTGGTTGCGGGAGAGCGGCTCGCGAGCTTCGATAATCCGCTCGCGAGTGCCGCGCTCGGCAACACGCTCGCGTTCATTACGTCCGAGCTCGACACCGAGCGCAAAGGGCTCGAGCAGGATCTCACGACGCAGCAAGCGCTCGCGGCGAGCCAGAGTGCGACGCTGCGCCAGAGCGTGGCGAGCCTGCGGGCGCAGCTGGCACAGATCGACTCGCAACTGGTGCTGCAGCGGCAGGAGGCGGCGAACATGGAGGGGCTGCTGAAGAGCATCATGCCGCTGCGCAAACAGGGAATCGTGTCGGTCTACGACATGCAGCAACAGCAGGCCGATGCCTTCAACGCCGAACTGCAGGTGAAGGCGTTGCAGCGCGAGCGGCTGAGTCTCGCGCAACAGCTCGCGCAGGCGCGGCAGCAGCTGGCGCAGGTTCCTCTCACGCTTGCGGCTCAGCAAAACGCCACCCGCAACAAGCTCGCACAGCTCGAACAGGCCCTCGCGCAGAACGAAGCGCAACGCGAGTGGGTGCTGCAGGCCCCGCGCGCGGGGATCGTCTCGACGGTGCTGATCAAGCCCGGGCAGGCGGTGACGGCCGGCGAGCCACTGCTGACCGTGGTGCCGGCGAGATCGCAGCTTGAGGCGCAGCTGCTGGTGCCGAGTTCGGCGGTTGGATTTGTGCGTCGGGGTCAGCGCGTGGTGCTGCGCTATCAAGCGTTCCCGTACCAGCAGTTCGGTCTGCACGTCGGCGAAGTTGATCAGGTCTCGCGTAGCGCCTTATCCCCGCAGGAAGTGGCGATGCTCGTCGGGCAGCAGGTCACGGCACCGCTTTATCGGGTGCTGGTGCGATTGATGGGCAGTCGGTCGATGCCTATGGTCAACCGGTCGCGCTGCGTCCGGGCATGGCATTGAGTGCGGACATCCTGCTCGATCGGCGGCGGCTGATCGAGTGGATCCTGGAGCCACTCTACGGGTTTGGACGGCGGATGATGGTCGAGCCGGCGGCGGTATCGGGGAGGGCGCGCACGTGAGCGCAACGTCGTCGGTGATGAAGGACGCGCTTGCGGGGCTGCGTTTTGGCGGGGGCAAACGGCTGCCGGTGATCCTGCAGACCGAGGCGGCGGAGTGCGGTTTGGCGTGTCTTGCCATGGTGGCGAGCTACCACGGCTACGAGATCGATCTGCCGGGGCTGCGGCGTCTGGCATCGATGTCGCTGAAGGGGGCCACGCTCAAGCGCGTGATGGAGATTGCTGGGCAGCTGAAGCTCGATACCCGACCGCTGCGGCGCGAGGTCGCGGAACTCGCCGAACTGAGAACACCCTGCATCCTGCACTGGGATCTCAATCACTTCGTGGTGCTGAAGGCAGTGCGCGGTCGGGGCCGCGGCCGAGGGATCGTGATCCACGACCCCGCCCGGGGCGTGCAGGAGGTGTCGCTCGCTGAAGCGTCGACGCATTTCACCGGAATCGCGTTGGAGCTATGGCCTTCGGCGAGCTTCAAGCGCGAGAAGGTACGGGAGGCGATCTCGCTGCGGGCATTGGCCGGTGAAGTTCAGGGCTTCAAGCGTGCGCTCACGCAGATCTTCCTGCTGGCGCTCGCCCTCGAGGCCATGGTGCTCGCGGTTCCGTTCTACATGCAGTGGGTGCTGGACCAGGTTTTCCCCAGCGCCGACCATCAACTGCTCACCGTGCTCGGTGTGGGGTTTTTGCTGTTGACGGTGTTTCAGGTGGCGGTGACGGCCGTCCGCTCGTGGTGCATCACCTGGATCGGCGCGCTCGTGAGCGTGCAGTGGGTGAACAACCTGTTCGGGCACCTGCTGCGCCTGCCGCTCGAGTTCTTCGAGAAACGCCACATCGGCGATGTGGTCTCGCGCTTCGGCTCGGTGCGCACCATCCAGCAGACCCTCACCATGCAATTTGTGGGGGCGGTGCTGGACGGGCTGATGTCGGTGCTGACGCTGGTGCTGATGGCTTTCTACAGCGTGCCGCTGACGTTATTGGTGGTGGGGGCCTTTGCACTCTATGTGATTCTGCGCTGGGCGTTCTTCCGACCGCTGCGGCGCACGACCGAGGATCAGATCGTCTATGCGGCGCGCCAGCAGAGCGATCTGCTGGAGTCGATCCGCGGCATCCAGGCCCTGAAGCTCGCCAATCAGCAGGATCAGCGCCGGGCGCGCTACGCGAACGCGCAGATCGACACGATGAACCGCGAAATTGCCCTGCAACGGCTGGGTATCGGCTTTAGAGCGGGCAACGGGCTGATCTTTGGCCTCACTCGGGTGGCGCTCATCTGGTGGGCGGCGGTGCTGGTGCTCAAGGGACAGTTCAGCGCCGGCATGCTGGTGGCGTTCATCGCCTACGCGGATCAATTTCATCGCCGGGGCGCGGCGCTGATCGATCGGTGGAACGAGTTCCGAATGCTGGGGCTGCACGCCGAGCGGGTGGCGGACATCGCGCTCAGCGCGCCGGAAAACGACCTCGAGGGCGTGCATGCGGGATCCGTCGAGGAGACCCGCCTTGAGGTGTGCAATCTCTCGTTCCGCTATGCCGAGGGCGAGCCGTGGGTGATCGAGAATTTCAATCTCACGATCGAGCCCGGGGAGAGCGTGGCGATCGCCGCGCCCTCGGGTGCCGGTAAGACGACTTTGGCGAAGCTGATCCTGGGACTGCTGGAACCGAATCAGGGCGAGATCCGCTTCGGCGGCATCGATATCAGGAAGCTCGGTCTCGCGCGCTACCGGAGTCTCGTGGGCGCGGTAATGCAGGACGATCAGCTCTTTGCCGGCTCCGTTGCCGATAACGTCAGCCTATTCGATCCGGAGGCCACACCGCAGCGAATCGAGGCGGCCGCTCACCTGGCGCGCATTCACGAGGAGATCGTCGCCATGCCCATGGGCTACGAGACCCTGGTGGGCGACATGGGATCGAGTCTCTCCGGAGGCCAGAAGCAGCGGGTGCTGCTCGCCCGGGCGCTGTATCGGAG
The DNA here is from genome assembly GCA_021792555.1 of Pseudomonadota bacterium. Lineage (GTDB taxonomy): Bacteria > Pseudomonadota > Gammaproteobacteria > Steroidobacterales > Steroidobacteraceae > 13-2-20CM-66-19. The sequence continues at coordinate 132,781 of JAJYUL010000005.1, read as the reverse complement.
ACCGAGGTTCCTGGTGCTCGATGAGGCGACGAGCCACCTCGATGTGGCGAGAGAGCGGGAGATCAACGCGCTCGTCAAGCGCCTGAAGCTCACTCGGCTGGTGCTCGCGCATCGGCCGGAGACCCTCGCGAGCGCCGATAAGGTAATCGTGCTCGGAAGGGCAAATATCGAATCAGTCGTCCAACGGCGCGCGCCGCAGGACGGGTGAACCTTGCCGGCGGGTTGCCGGTGTCATTGAGTTATAGGGAAACAATCATGCAAGTGTTAACAAACGCAGAAATAGAACAGGTATCCGGTGGTATCTTTAAATGGAGCGATCTTGGTGGGGCCATGGCCGGAGGAGCGATCACCGGAGGTCTGGCTGGACTTGCGGCCGATGGTATCGGATTTTTGCCTGGGGCTGCCGGCGGCGCGCTGTTAGGTGGCATCAGTTACATTGCGGCTGAGGAATTCTAGACTTAATATCGTGTGACGGTGGCAGGATTCTTCCTGCCACCGTTTCAGAGAGGCGAATCATGAAATATGTTGCCAACATCTATTTTCTATTTTCCGGTTTTTTTACGGCCAGGATTTTCCTGGGAATGGCTTTAAAAAGTCCGTTCAACGTTAGAGAGTATTCGATTGAAGCGGCAGTTTTTGCTATCGGGTTTTTCATATTTCAGCAGTGGTGGCAGGCGCGGCGCGGGAAAGCACATCCTGGCTTACATGCCAAGGACGTATGACCCATGGTGTAGTGGAATTATCTCGGTCAATCCAAACGCTCATAGTAGTGCTGCATCGTTTTGCGATCGCGGCGAGCTGCGCGTAGTGACGCGTTTGGTCAAAGGGTAATACATCGTGAAACGCGTGATTTTCGGCATTATCTGGTTCATCGTGTCGTGGCTGATCTTGACCATTGCGGACATGATTGTCATGGGAACAGTGATCTCATCGACCGCCAAGACCGCAGACTTTCAGGGGGGACTGCAGGCGGGAATTGCCTTCGGAAAGGCGCATGCAGGCGTCCTCCTGGGTATCCGCTTGGGAATTCTTTTGATAGCCCTGCTCATCGCGGTGATTGGGACGCTGAAGGGCGTTCTGCCCGGGACGAAACGCCGTCCTGCACCGACTACGGACGGCCGCTGACGGAAGATGGAAGCAGGGTCGGTCGCGGTCGGCGCACGGGTACCGCGAAAGTTCGGTCCCGGCCAGGGCGTATTGCTCGCGGGGGGATTTTTCCTTGCGACGCTCGTGGGAAGCGGCTTGGCGATGCTCATCTGGGGCATCGGTATAGGCGTCAAGGCAGCGGACCTGGCGGCTGAGACACACGGGAAGGTTCCTCTGCACATGCCGACCCCGGGGGTTGGGCTCCTCGCAGTGTCCGTCCTTACGGGCTATGTGCTGGCATCGGCATGGGCGATTGGGTACTCGCTCTACGTAGCCAAGCCTCTGCTGAGGGTTGGTGATGCGCTGGGACTGGGCTGGCGCCGAGCCGAAGTGCACGGCTATCTCGTCGCCGCGGGCTTGAGTCTTGCCGTGGTTGCGGTGGCGGTGGGTCTTGCGCGGCTCGTTCCGCCGGATATGGCAAAATTGACCGGACCTGCCGAACAACTCAGCCGCAGCCACGGGTGGCCGCATGCAGTCCTTATCGTGCTGATGCTGGGGATGGCGCCGTTCGTGGAGGAGTTCGCATTTCGTGGGACAGTCATTGCCGCATTCGCCCAGCGTTTCCACGTAATGACTGCCGCGCTGATCAGTACGCTGTTGTTCGTGATCATGCATGCGGCCGACAAGATTCACTACTGGCCGGGGTTTATCGATGTCGGGCTGCTCGGCTTGGCGTGTGCCTACGTACGGTTGCGCTCTCGCTCGGTGCGTCCAGCCATGCTGCTGCACCTTCTGTACAACGGTGGGTTGGTCGCCCTCCCGGTGGCTTTCCATATGGCACGGCTGATGTGATCTGGGCGGCTGAGGGACCGTGTTCGCCGACAATGAATTGACGGTGTCCGGACCATCAGTCCGGGTGTAGACACGACTGATGGTGAACGCCCTCAAGATTGACGACACGGTCATTGTCTGGAAGCTCGGTTGGCTGAGCCGCAGTAGCGTTCCTAGACAAATCCCCGCTGCAGGGATTGCGGGGCTCAGCGGAGTTCTCGCGGGGCTTCGCGGCATCGTCCCCCGCAACGTAAGGCGTTGAGTTTGAAAATCGAATCGACAGTTTGCGGGGTTTGCGGAGGTTCTCTACCGTCACGTGTGAGTTGGAATGAAGTTCACATGCGTGTGTGTAGGGAGAGGGCTACCCCCGCAGACCCCGCAGGACGCCATCCTGTGTCATCCGTTCGATGGTTGCGCTGTTGCCGTGACGGAGGTAATGACGGCATGACGCCTGACGAGGGGCTCTGTAATCCCGAGAAATCAATGCGATAGCAGTGCATTCGAATCCCACCCTCTCCGCCAGTCTTGATGGTTCGCGGAATCCCTCGGAAAGGGCGAATTCGCGAATCAATACCTCGCTCAGGATTGTCCTGGGTCCCGGTCGGTGCGGCGCGCACCGGAGCGCTGGCGTCCCTCGGCGGGACGAACGCGCCGGCGCATCTGCCCGCTCGCAGCCTTCTCGATGATTCTCAGCGCTCGAGCGAGCGCATTGCGTTCGGGACACGACGGACAGGAGTCGAGCGTCTGCGAGAGGCTGTTGCGAGCGACCTGCGCACACTGATCACGCAAGCCGGTCGGGTCCGCATCCGCCAGTCCGGCGATTTCCTGCAGCTGCCTAAGGCCCTGAGAGTCGAGCCACTGTGCGGTGGGCGGATCGGATGCGAGGATTGGCAGGGCAGGTGTATCGCCGTGTAACCATGTCTGTGTGGTCAGCACGTCATAGACGGGAGCTAGACGAGGTTGCGCAAAATCCTCGCCGTAGAGCAAACCGAAATTCTTCAAATGCGCATCCCCATTGCGCAGCACGTCGTTCAATACGATCAGGGTGAGCAGTGCGCGGCGGTCTGTGGCTTGGTGCGCGGGGTCAACAAAATTCTCGATCATTCGAAACAGGTGCTCGATAGAACCACTGTACTTGCCCGTTCGTCGAATGCCGGAGAGGGCACAGGCGTCCTCGAACCCCAGGCGACTACCCGTATCATCAATGTCAAAGCGCTCGATGATGATCGAGGTGAGGTCCGGTGCCAGTTCGACGGATGGCACGGTGAGGTTGGCTGCCGCACATGCCTTGAGGCACGCGTACTCCACCAGGCAGGCACCGGTGGAGTTGGCTGTGTCGAATTTGACGATGGAACCGTACCCGAGAACCGTGCCGGGCCGCGTTCGGCCGTGGGGATGCACGGACATCTTCGGCATCACTCCGGCGACGCCGAACAGCTGCGGCGATTTGCGCAAAATCGTCGCGAGGCGCCGTGCTGCGCCTTCCGAGCGCGCAGCTTGGAGAATTTCTTCGTCCAGTCCCTTGTCCCGTTCGAGCGGACCACCGAAGGTTACGCGGCCGAGGGTATGCCTGCCAATCAGCCGTAGTAGCGAGAAATCGCTGTCGACATCGATGTGCTTTCCGAAGCGGTTGCGGATCGCTTCGAGGAGCATTCCCTCAGGAAGTGAGACCTCGAACGGGGGCGGCAGCCCATTGTAGCCACGATACTCCTCGGGCGCTTCCCCGGGTGGCATCACGAGCGATACCGCTAGCTGTGGCGGAGTTGCCGGCCGATATTCGAAATCGATCAAGCCAGTCGCAACGTCCTCGCGAAGCACCCCGACGTGCTCGTCCGAAACGTAAACGTCAAGCTCGCTCACGCCGAACTTTCATGTCAAGGCGATCACGGCGCAAACGCTCCGCCGTCATGAGCTCCTTGAGTAACGGGCGCCGGTGAGGTTGCTGCTCGACCGTTTGTGTCACCTCCCTGTTCGTGATGCGCGTGCCGTACGGTTCCACTTCATCCTGCGCAATCGACGGGAACGCAGGTTCCGGCTGGACAGGCCGTCGGGTCTGCCGTTCACGCTCGAGTCTGATCAAATCCTTGTGGGCTGGACGTGCCGGAGCGCTCAGGTGCGCAAAGTCGAGCGCCAGCACGCTCATCATTGCGGCCAGGCTTTGCGAAGAGACTCCGCGACCCGCTTCGGCGGCAATGACCGTCGGGCGCGATACCGAGGCTGCCTGGGCCAGTTCGGCCTGCTTCAACCCACGCCGCCGTCGCTCGGCACGCAGCCTCATGCCGAGCTCCTTCAGCATGCGTAACGATTGGGCTTCGACTCGCAGAATCATCGAATCCTGAATTCTCCGGCCGCTGACGGACCGGTGTGCTCTGAGGGTTCGGACGATGATGCGCCACGCCCGCAGGAATGTCAAAAATTATTGACATTTTAACACTCGGACGGGGCGTTGGCCGCCAGGAGCGCCACCGAGCGCATGGATAAATCGGCACATGGCGCGACGCAGGGCAAATCGAATGGGCCTGGGGCAGAATCGATTCGCATGACGCGCTGACCGGACAGCGTGTCACTGCCGCCGGGGTTACGCAGGCAGTGCGCACCAGCGGTGCGAAACGCAGTGAATCACGTCATTTGTTGCGGCCAGCCTCTCCGGCAGAGTTTTGAGGGACGTTGCCGAACTGCCGATATGGACCTGTGCACCGCTGGGCGAGGGATGCTCTCTTCACTGCGCCAATCGCGCGGTGTCAGTCAGATAGCCAGTTCTCGACCCGCAGATCCGGGACGCGCGAGAATTCGCGCTCGTTGTCGGTGATAACGGTGAGATCGAGTGCCCGCGCGTGTGCGGCGATCAGAAGGTCATTGGGACCGATAGGGGTACCGTGCTGCGCGAGGTGGTGGCGGATTTCTCCGTAATGCAAGTCCCCCGGCGGCGTTTCCAGCGGCAGCACCTCCAAGGCGGATAAGACGAGATCGACACGCTCGGAGAGTCTCTTCGACCCAGCCTTCCCGGCACCGTACCGAAGCTCGGCAGCCACGATGACACTGGTGCATACCGTGTCCTCGCCTTTGGCGGCGATCTGGCGCGCAACTGGGCCCTGCGGATGTCGTATCAGATCCGACACGATGTTGGTATCCAGCAAGTACCGCAGCGTCACCCTCACAGCTCCACGTCATCTGCTGGAGGAAGATCATTGTCCACGTCCGGGAAGGGCTCCTCGATAGGCTCGAGCCTCCGGAGCAACGCGAGCAGGCGTCCTTTGCGCACGGGCTCGATGACCAGGCGATCCCCCTCCTTGCGCAGGATGGCCTCATCCCCTTCCAGCTCGAATTCGCGCGGAATCCGCACGGCGTGATTTCGGCCGTTGCGAAACAGTCGCACGTGGCGTCCGGCTTCACTCATGATGGCGGCTCAAAGGCATATGCCGCAGCATAGGTCTCTCGGCGCGTCAAGGCAACGCATCCGGACAGCGTGAGGAGAACTCTGACAAGCAACCGGCAAATGCCCGATCCGTGGTGCGGGCGTGACGGTCGTTGCGCGGGAATTAGGCGATGCGAGCGCAAATTGTGATGAGTCGAGGTCAAACTGACGGTCACCCTCTCCGCCCATCGAACCGGTATCGGTGAGGCCTGCGGGCCGCCTCGATCATGATGTCGAGTTTGACCGTTGCGCCAGCCGGCCTCTGTTGCGCGGCTTGAGGCTGTGCATCGAGCGCGATCCCCAGAACGCGCAGCGTGAGGCCGATCCGAGTGCCGGGCCTTCCCTTCTGCACATCGATGACCCGATGGCGAGTGACCCCGACTCGCTGTGTGAGCGCGGGCGGCCTCACCTCGGGCGCGCCGCGGCGCTCGCGGATCAGGCACCGAGGGCGGCGCAGCGGCTCGGGCGGCTGATGCCTCACTCTGGGGATTCGCAGTTGCGGTGGGGTACCATCCGATCAGGACGGAAAGGGAGAGACGCGATGCGCATCATTGGCCTCATCGGCGGCATGAGCTGGGAGTCGACGGTGACCTACTACCGGGTGATCAATGAGGAAACTCATCGGCTACTCGGCGGACAGCACAATGCAAAATCCATCCTCTATACGGTGGACTTTGCCGAGATCGAAGCCTGCCAGGCGCAGGACCGCTGGGACGATGCCGCGGCGCTGCTCGCCGGCGCCGCGCGCGCGCTCGTGCAGGCCGGAGCGGAACTGGTGCTCCTGTGCACCAATACCATGCACAAGGTGGCCCCGGCCATTGCCGAGGCGGCCGGGACGGCGACCTTCATCCACATCGCCGATCCGACCGCCGAGCAGATCCGCGCTCAGCGCCTCTCCACGGTGGCGCTGCTCGGCACCCGCTACACCATGGAGCAGGACTTCTATCGGGGCCGGCTGGAGGAAAAGGGGCTGCACACCATGATTCCGCAGGAAGCCGAGCGCAAGGCGCTGCACCGCATCATCTACGAAGAGCTCTGTCACGGCCAGGTGACGCCGGCGGCCCGGGAGACGCTGCGCGCGATCATCGGCTCGCTGCATCACCAGGGGGCTGAGGGCGTCGTGTTGGGATGTACGGAGATCGGCCTGTTGCTGAGCCAGGACGACCTCGACATCCCGGTATTCGACACCGCGCATCTGCACGCCCTGGCGGCGGTGCGGGCGGCGCTGGGCGCCGCGGCCTGCGCGAGCCCTGAATCGATGCGCAACTGAGGCGCTGCGCGGACAGATGAGCGGAGAAATCATGCAGAGTGTTTCGAGTCTCTTGAGCGCCGCCTCACCCTCGGCGCGCGGGACTGCCTGGGCCGCCCGCGCGGGCGGCGGTGCGCAGGGGCCGGCGCGATGAGCCGGGCAGAGTTCGTCATTCTCGGGCCGGGCGCTCTGGGCTCCATTCTGGCTGCGCATCTGGCGCGGGCGGGACACTCGGTGATCGTGCTGGCGCGCGGGGAGCGGGCCCGGCGCATCGAGCGGGAGGGTCTGCGCATCAAGGGGCTCACCGAGATCAGCACGCCCGTGACGGTCCTCACCGATCCGGCGCGTCTGGAGGCTGCCGACTGCCTGATCGTCGCGACCAAGACCCCGGGGACCGAGGCGGCGCTCGAGCGGCTGCGGCATGTTGCCGTCGGAGTCGCCTTTTCCGTTCAGAACGGGCTGATGAAGAACGAGCTGCTGAGCGCGGTGTTCGGCGCCGAGCGCACGCTGGGCGCGCTCGCCAACACCAGCGGGGAGCTGCTCGCCTCGGGTGAGGTGCTCTTCACGCGCAACGTCAACCTGCTGCTCGGGGAGCTCGACGGCAGCGAGAGCGGGCGGGTGAGGGCGCTGGCGGCGGCCATCGACGCCGCGGGCGTGCGCGCAAGCGCGGTGCCGGGGATCCTCAGCTGGGAGTGGAGCAAGTTCGTCGCGTGGCTGCCGCTGATGAGTCTGGCGGTGACGACGCGCACGGCGACGTGGCGCTACCTGAGCGATCCCGGCAGCGCGCTGGTGCTCGTGCGGATCGCGCGCGAGGCGGCGCTTCTGGCGCGCGCTCTCGGGGTGCAGCTGACGAACGAAGGGGCCATCCTGCCGCTTGCGGCCATCCTCTCAGGCTCGCAGGCGCAGGCGGTGGAGTCGGTGCGCAAGGCCGGCGCGCAATTCGCCGCGAGCGCCCCCGGACACCGCATGTCGGCGCTGCAGGATCTCGAGGCCGGACGTGCGCTCGAGGTCGAGGAGACCTTCGGCTACGCCGTGCGCAAGGCCCGGGAGAAGCAGCTCGCCGTGCCGCTGCTCGAGGCGTTCTATCACCTGGTGGCTGCCATCGACCGCACGCGGCGCGCCGCGCCTTGAGCGAGGGTTCGGCGCACATCGACGGTGCGCCACCCTCGGACGGCATCATGCGCTAGCGCGGTCAGCGGCTCTCGAGCAGCGGTGCGGGCCGGCGGGCGCGCCGGATCATCCGCTCATTGCAGGCGCAGCTTCAGCCGGATGCGGCCGTGCCACGGCTCGCCGGCTTGCTGGGTGGTGATGAAGATGCGCTGGGCACTCAACCCGCCATGTGCGAGCAGCGCCTGCTGAACGTTTTCCGCGCGCGCCAGGCCGAGCGCGGCGAGTGTTCCGGGATCCGGACGCACCGTCGGGCGCAGCTGCTGGCGCAGCCAGCGGATCTCGCCGCGTTCGCGGACCGCGCGTTTGCTCGGCGGGGCGGGGGCGGCTGCCTTGCCCGCGGTGGCCTTGCCCGGCAGTGCCGGCGGCGCCGGCAGATGCACCGGGTAGCGGGGGCGCTTGCCGAGACGGGCGCGATAGAGCCTCGCCAGGGCGCGCAGTTGCTCGGGCAACTTCAGCGAGGCGAAGCCGCCCGGAGGGCTTGCGCTCACGCGCGCAAGCGCGAGCGCATCGATGTGCTCGTTCTCGATCGCGCGCGCATCGTCCCGTCCGGCCGGTCCGGCCGGGATATCCACGCGCAGCGCCGGCCGCTCGGCGAGCGCGTGCGCGAGCGCCGCGAGGCTTGCGGCCGCTGCGTGCGGCAGCGCGGCCGAGCCCGGCTCAAAGGCGACGTACTGCGCCTGGGCGGCGCCGGCGAAGAGCTTGCCGATGAGGTCAAACGGTGCGAGCGCGGCCTTCTCGAGCAGGTGCACCAGCATCATCCAGACGATCGAGGCAATGTGGAAGTCCGGATTGTTCAGCGAGCCGGTGACCGGCAGGTTGATGCGGATCACCCCGTCGCGGTTCTTCAGCAGCGCCGTGGCGAGGCGGATCGGCCAGCCGACGCGCTGCTTGCTCGTGCTCGCTCCGCCCCACTGCAGTTGATCGATCACGATGCGATGATCGGCATCGAGCTTGCGATCGTCGATGCGGTAGCGGAAACGCGCGCTCAGAATGCCCTTGGCGATGGCATAGCCGGCGTAGTGGTCGGCGTACGGATCGAATATCGGCAGCTGGATGTTGTCGAACGCGGCGCGGATGTCGGTGTCGCGGCCGAGCCCGTAGGGATTGAAGGCCCCGCTGACGGACACGGGCGAGTACCGGTTGATCACCTGTCCGGCGAGCACGATGCGCGCGATCGCCTGGCTGGAGGTCGACACGTTGCTGATGGTGCCGTGCAGATCGTCGATCGGCGCGTGGAAGTGCGGCTTGATGGATTCGTCCGCGAAGCGGATCGACCCATTGACGATCTGCAGGCGTTTCAGCAGCGCGGCGAACGCCGGTGCGCTCGGGCGCGCCGGCGCGCTCGGCGCCCGCGCCGTGCGGGGCGATTGGCCGGCATGCTTGGCGGGCGGGGCGAGTGCGGCGAGATTCAGCGTGCGGTTCGGCAGGATGACGATCTGGCCTGCGGGCGCCTCGAGCCGCGCCCGAGCGATCACCAGGCGCCCGGGCCGGTAGGCGATGCCGCCGACGCGCAACTCGCGCCAGCCGAACAGGCCGACGCCGGTGGTGCGCTCGATCAGCTGCAGATTGCGCATGTCGGCCCGCCCGCTGAGGCGCACGAGCCGCCCGGTCGCGAGCTCGGCGAAGCCCCGTGCGCCGAGGGTGCCGGAGTGCACTTCGGCGGTGCGCGCAAGCGGCAGATACGGCACGAACGGCCGCAGTGGCAGACGCGTCAGCGACACCCACAGCGCTGCGCTGTCGCGCCCGGGTGTGACCCGGCCGTCGAGCACCAGATACGCGCGCGGGGCGAGCCCGGCGTGCAGGGTGAAGGGCACGGGCCGATCGAGGTTGGTGCTGAGCGCGCGGGCCGTGAGTGAAAACAGCCGCAGCTCGAAATGCGCCGCCGGGCTCACCGCAAGATCCCGCACGGGCAGCGCAGCGTCGCGCAGCTCGAAGCGGCCGAGCCGCACGTGCCACTTCGCGGCTGCGGCGCGATTCGCGGGCGGGCGGGCGCGGGCCGGCGCGGGCTTGGCGGCCGCGAGCAAGCGCAGCAGCGAGAGCCGGCCGCGCTTGCCGCGCTGCACCGGCAGCCGCAGTCCGCGCAGCGCGAGCGTGCCGATGCCGACCCGGTGATCCGGTAGATTCACCCGCGTCTGCGCGAGCGAGAGCCTCTCAAGGCTGACCGTCTGTCCGCGGGCCGAGGCGCGGCCGAGCACTTGCATGCGCTTGAAGGTGAGCTGCGAGAGCGAGGCGTGCGCCGTGCCGGGTGCCAGCTGCAGCGCCCCGCCCGTGGCGTCGATTGCGCCGACGCGCACCGTGCCCTGCAGCAGCGAGCCGCCGCCGAGCGCGAGCGAGCGGGCGGTCATGCCCAGATCCGACACCCCGAGCGTCAATCCGTGCGCGCCCTTGGCGAGGGAGTACTCGGCGCTCAGGCCGAGCACCCCGGCGCGCGGTCTCACCGGCAGGGGCGGCAGGAAGCGGGCAAGCTCGGTGAGCGCAACGCCGGCGAGGGATAGCCCTCCGGAGGAGGCGAGCGGCGCCATCGACAGCTGGCCCCACCAGGTCAGGCGCGCCCCGTCGGCGCTTGCGGCCTGGAACGCGAACTGCCCGCCGGAGCGTCCCCACGAGCGGAAATCCACCAGCCGCAGCGTGATGGGAGCGAGTGTCTCGCGCGCCGCCGGCGAGCGCTCCCGGTCGGTCAGGCTGAGCTCGCCCTGATCGATGCGCAGATCATCGATGCGGATCTGCGGCGGCGGCGCGCTCGGCTTGCCGCTCGCTGGCGCAGCGAGCGCGGCGAGATTGAGCTTGCCGTCGGCGCCGAGCACCACATTCAGGCGCGGCGCATCGAACTCGAGCGCGGTGAGGCGGTAGGTGCCCGCGAGCAGTGCGAGAGGCTGCAGGCCCACAAACAGCCGTCCGAGGGAGGCGAGCGGCCGCTGCTTCTCGGTGAGCGTGATGTTGCGCACCGAGACGGTGAAGTGCAGCGGATCGACCCTGATGGTCCCGAGCGCGAGTGTCAGGCCCGGTCGCGAGCGCGCCCAACGCATCGCCTCGGAGCGGATCAGGCGCGGCGCGAGCACATAGCCGGCCCACAGGTACAGCAGAAACAACAGCAGGATGGTCGCAAGCGCAATGAGCCATCGGCGCCCCACGCCGCGGATGATGCGGCGCAGGCTCATACGCGCCCCGCCTCGTCGAGGGCGCGGCGGCGGCGCGCGGGCAGACGTGCAGTATTCATGTTGTTGGACGGCTCCTCGAGGATGATCGGCCGAATCTGCAGTGCCTGCGTCCCGCGCGGTCAGGAGGATCGCTTGGGAACGCGCCTCTACACTATAATCTTCGGCAGCGGATTCGCTGCGCAAATTTGTTCTTCTCGCCGAACCGGAGGGCGCAATGACCTCGATGACCCCGCTGTACACGGCCCACGCCAGGGCCACGGGCGGCCGCGACGGCAGCGCCGCCTCGAGCGACGAGCGGCTCAAAGTCAAGCTGTCCGTGCCCAAGGAGCTCGGCGGCCCGGGAGGCGAGGGGACCAACCCCGAGCAGATGTTCGCGGCGGGCTACGCCGCCTGCTTCATCGGCGCGATCAAGTTCGTCGGCGGCCGTGACAAGATCGCCGTGCCGGCCGACACCTCGATCGACTCGTCCGTCGGCATCGGGCAGATTCCAGAGGGCTTCGGCATCAACGTGGAATTGAAAGTCTCGCTGCCGGGCGTGCCGCGCGAGCTCGCCGAGCGCCTGGTGAGCGAGGCGCACAAGGTCTGCCCCTATTCAAACGCGACCCGCGGCAACATCGACGTGAAGCTGATCGTCGCGTGATGCTCAGGCCCACTGCCCGCACCGCCACAGTTTTCCGCCCGCCTGCGGCGGCGGTTTCCTAGGTGGAGGCCTTTCTCGCCAGCCTCTCGACGGTCGCGGTCGCCGAGATGGGCGATCGGACCCAGCTGCTGCTGCTGATGCTGGCGGCGCGGCACCGGCGGCCGTGGCCGATTCTGGCCGGGATGCTGTGCAGCACGATCGTGAGCGCCGCGCTCGCGGCGTTCATCGGCGAGCGGCTCGGCCACGCCCTCAGCGGCCGGGTGGTCAATCTGCTCGTCGGCATCAGCCTCATCGTCATGGCGGCCTGGGAGCTCAAACCCGAGCGCGTGCACGACGGGGCCGGCGGGCCGGCGCGCGGCGGGCTGTTCTGGACCACGTTCGTCACGTTCACCATCGCGGAGATCGGCGACAAGACGCAGATCGCCACCGCGGTGCTCGCAGCGGCCTACGGCAACTTCGCGGCGGTGGTCGCGGGCAGCACCGTGGGCATGGTGCTCGCGTGCGGCCCGGTGGTGCTCATCGGCAAGGTGCTCGCCGCGCGCTTGCCGCTGAAGGCGATCCGCATCGTCGCGAGTCTGCTGTTTCTCGGGCTCGGCATACTGTTCCTGGTGCGCGCCGCGCAGGGCGCGCACTGAGGGGCCGCTGCGCCCGGCCACGGCCGATCGATCCGATCTTCGGCGCGGCGCGGGGAGCGCGTGCGCCGGCCCCCTCGGCGCTTACGGAGCGCCGGGATGCGGGGCTGAGGCGCAGGGAAGATCGAGCGCATCCGGGCCCTCGCCGCCGAGAGCCCGCAGGATCGGGCATTCGGTCGGGTCACCATGGCCGGGACAGGCCGCGATCAGCATTGCGAGACCATCGCGCATGCGCTCAAGCGCCGCGATCCGCTGCTCGACGTCCGCGAGCTTGGCCTGGGCGGCGCGCTTGACCCGCGCCACGTCCCGGTCCCTGGACAGGGCGAGCAGCTCGCGGATCTCCTTCAGCGAGAAGCCGAGCGTCTGGGCGCGCCGGATGAAGCGCAATCGCGCCAGTTCCGCGGTGCTGTAGCGGCGGTAGCCCGATCGCAGGCGCGTCTTCGGCGCCAGCAGCCCGCTGCGCTCGTAATAGCGGACGGTGTCGATGCCGACGCCTGCGCGCTTGGCGAGCGCACCGATGCCGAGCGTTTCCATGGGGGGGGTCCTCTGCCGTGGCCAGTGCCTGCAGTCTAGCCCCTGGAGCGAGGTCCAGGGTCAAGACTTGAGGATGCGGCGATTGCGGCAGTTGCGTATTGACCCTGGTGCGTGCTCCGGAGCGTAGGCTGCCGCGCGCAACGATGGGGGGCATCGCGCCGCCCACGCGCGCACGGAGAACGTCCATGAGTCCTGCCCCGATGAATCGCCGCGCCTTCCTGCTGCAGTCGGCCATGTCCGCCGGCGCGCTCACCCTCGCTGCGCTTGCGGCCGAGGCGCCTCCGGCCGCCATGGCGAGTACGGCCGCAGCCGCTTCGCGGCGCATGCGATTCCACGGCACGGGCTTTCAGCCCATGATCGCCGCCGTGCGGCTCGGCGAGACGCTGCGGGTCGAATCGGTCGCGGCGCGCGAGCTGCGCCTGGTCAGTGCGCCGACGGCACCGCAGCGCATTGCGCGCCGCGTCGAGGCGGGCGGCTCGGTCGTGCTGCGCCCGCACACGCCCGGTGTGTACCTGCTCTACGATGACCTCACCACACGGTTCGACCCGCAGGTCGGCCAGGTGGCCGCGCGCAGCGACTCGCCGTTCTTCCCGATGCCGGCCTACGCGGTGGTGCTGGTGACGGACCGCGCCGGCGGCGGCGTCGCGCTCACGGGGGCGGATGTCAACATTCCCGATACCACCATGACGTTTCAGCCGTGGGCAGTGGTCTGCGAGGCCGCAACGCCCGTGCGCTTCACCAACAACGACATGGACGCTCACGTGCTCATGCCGGCGCCGGAGCCGCAGGCGCAGCGCGGCTCCTTCGATCCGCTGCCGCTGCCGGCGCACGGCGGAACCGGCGTCGTGCGGCTCGCCGAGCCGGGTCTTTATCACTACTACTGTCCGGTGCACGCGCGTTACCGGCCCGCCGAGTACACCTTCGAGCCGCTGCGCAGCTTCGGCGGTTTCCCGTTCGTGATGGATGGGGTCATCGCCGTCATGCCGGCGGGCCGCCGTGCAGCGCCTCGGCGCCGGTCTTGACGGTGGCTCATGCCCCGTGCATGAATGAACCGGGCTGCCGCCGGCAGCATCGTCGCCATAGGCCAGGACGACCCTCTGGATAAGAAGAGTCTTCGCGCGGACGCCCCAGCGCGGCGCGCGCGTGTGAACCGCCCGTGGGTGGCCGAGCTCCTCACTGCGCTCTACATCGGGCTCATCGGCGCCATCGCGCAGGCGAGCGGCTTGTTCTACGTGCTGTTCCCCGAGCTCGGCGCGCTCAGCCATGACGTATTCAAGCGCCCCGAGGGCGCCTGGGCGCGCTCACCGGTGTTGCTCGTGCTCACCACGACGCTCGCGGCTCTCGGCGGCACGCTGATCACGCGCCATCTGCCCTATGGTGTCCCCGCCGTGCTGCTCGATGTGGGCTGGTCGGCGCTCGTGATCGGCGTGCTGCGCTCGCCGTTCGCGCCGGCCCTCTCGGCCGGGCTGATGCCGCTCGTTCTCGGCATCAGGAGCGGGCTGTATCCGCCGAGCATTCTCTTCGGCACCGCCGTGCTCGCGGTAGCGTCGCTCGCGTGGCGCCGGATCGGCTGGAGCCTCCCCGCGCCGGCCTCGCTGGATCCGGATGACGACATCGTCGAGCGGGCGCCGGCCGAGTACGGGTGGGTGCCGTTCTTCGTCGCCTTCCTGCTGCTTGCGATTCTCACCGGGGAGCGTCTCGGCCTGCGGCTCGTGCTGTTTCCGCCCCTCACCGTGATCGGCTTCGAGACGTTCGCGCATCCGACCCATTGCCCCTGGGCCGGCCGGCCGGCGGCGCTGCTCGCGGCCTGCGGGCTCACCGCGACGGTCGGGGTGGCCTGCGCGAGCTGGGTCGAGCCGCTCCCGCTCGCGGCGATGCTGAGCATTCTCGCCGGTGGGGGGATCCTGTGGCTGCTCGATGTGTACGTGCCGCCGGCCCTTGCGGTCGGGCTGCTGCCGTTCGTCATGTCCCGGCCGGAGTGGTCTTTTCCGCTCGCCGTGCTCATCGGCACGGCGCTGCAGCTCGGCACCTTTGCCGCGTGGCGGGCCTCGGTGCGGCTGCGGCGAGCGCCGGGCTGACCTGGGGCCCCGCCCTGCGGAAGTGCGCGCTGCGCTCCCCGTGCGGCCCCGGGGCGGCGCAGGGTCGAAGCCCGGCACGTGAGGCGTGGCGCTGCTATCATGTGGGTTCCCGGCGGTCATCCCGGGCGAGGGCCTGCGAAGGCCTCGCCGGGGCGGGCGAGCCCGTACACGCGGGGATGAGTAAATTTGGCTGTGGTGGCCCGCATCGGCTACTCCGCGACGACCAGTCGTGAACCCCGTCAGGGCCGGAAGGCAGCAGCGGCAGCGGCGATGTCGGGTGCCGGAGCACCCGCTGGTGCGGGCCGCCTCCCATTCCGGTTTGGGGATCCATGACCGAGACCTACACCGCGCTGGCGCGCAAATGGCGCCCCAAGGCGTTCACCGAGCTCGTGGGGCAGGACCACGTCCGCCAGGCGCTCGTCAATGCTCTCACGAGCGGACGGGTGCATCACGCGTTCCTCTTCACCGGCACCCGCGGGGTGGGCAAGACCACGATCGCGCGCATCCTCGCCAAGTGCCTCAACTGCGAGGCCGGTGTGAGTGCCACGCCGTGCGGGCAGTGCGCGAGCTGCCGCGAGATCGACGCCGGCCGCTTCGTCGATCTGATCGAAGTGGACGCCGCATCGCGCACCAAGGTCGACGACACGCGCGAGATTCTCGACAACGTGCAGTTCGCCCCGACCCGCGGGCGGTACAAGGTGTACCTCATCGACGAGGTGCACATGCTCTCGACGCACTCCTTCAACGCGCTGCTGAAGACGCTCGAGGAGCCGCCGCCGCATGTGAAGTTCCTGCTCGCCACCACCGATCCGCAGAAGCTGCCCGTGACGGTGCTGTCGCGCTGTCTGCAGTTCAACCTCAAGCGCATCCCGGTGGCGCAGATCGCCGCGCATCTGCGCGAGGTGCTCGAGCGCGAGGGCATCGAGTTCGAGCCGGCCGGCGTGGCGCTCGTGGCGCAGGCGGCCGACGGCAGCATGCGCGATGCGCTCTCGCTGCTCGATCAGCTGCTCG
This sequence comes from Pseudomonadota bacterium, assembly GCA_021792555.1. Lineage (GTDB taxonomy): Bacteria > Pseudomonadota > Gammaproteobacteria > Steroidobacterales > Steroidobacteraceae > 13-2-20CM-66-19. Next base: position 116,977 of record JAJYUL010000005.1, on the reverse strand, counting down.
CCTTCGGCGGCGGTCGGGCCGGGGAGGCCGAGGCGCGCGCCATGCTCGGCACCGTGGCGCGCGATCACGTGGTGCAGCTCGCCGAGCGGCTCGCCGCGGGCGATGCGCCCGAGCTGCTGCGCTTCGCCCGCTCGCTCGAGCAGTGGGCGCCGGATTACGCTCAGCTGCTCGATGAGCTGGCTTCTCTCCTGACGCGCGTCGCGCTGCGGCAGGTGGTGAGCGATTACGAGGGCGATGAGCTCTACGCGGGCGAGCTCATTGACCGGCTCGCCGGCGCACTCGGCGCCGAGGACGTGCAGCTGTACTACCAGACGGCCATCATCGGCCGGCGCGACCTGCCGCTAGCGCCCGATCCGCGCACCGGCTTCGAGATGACGCTGCTCAGGATGGTCGCATTCCGGCCGTATGCCGAGGGCGCCACGGCGCCGCAGGCGGGGGCGGTCGGCCAGCCGGGCGCGGCGCGCGCTGCCGAGCGGCGCGCCGGCGGCGCGCCGGCTGAGGCCGGCGCGGCGGCGGCTGCCGCCCCGAGCGGGGAGTGGGCCGCACTCCTTGCGCAGCTCGATCTGCAGGGCGCCGCCCGGCAGCTCGCGAACCACTGCGTGCTCCTCGGCCGCGAGGGCGCGCGCGTGCGGCTGGCGCTCGATCCGCGCAGCCGCTCGCTGCGCACCGCCTCGCTCGAGGAAAAACTGGCGCAGGCGCTCTCGAGGCATTTCGGCGAGCCGGTTCGCCTGGAGTTCGCGAGCGCGCCGCAGAGCGGCGAGACTCCTGCGCAGGCTCAGCAGCGTGCCGCGCACGAGCAGGCCGATGCGGCGCGCCAGGCATTCGAGTCCGATCCGGGCGTACAGGGCTTTCGCGATCGCTTCGGTGCCGAAGTGATTCCCGAGACCGTCCGCCCCGTCAAATGAGCCGGCAGGTCCGGCGAGCCCACCGACACCATCGAGGAGCGACCTCATGCGAGGCAATATCAACCAGCTGATGCGACAGGCGCAGGCCATGCAGGCCAACATGCAGAAAGTCCAGGACGAAATCGCAAGCCTCGAAGTCATCGGCGAGGCCGGCGGCGGCATGGTCAAGGTCACCATGACCGGCAAGCACGAGGTGCGCGCCGTCGCCATCGAGCCGGCGGTGATCGGCGAGGACCGTGAGATGCTCGAGGACCTCGTGGCCGCCGCCATCAACGATGCGGTGCACAAGGTCGAGGCGCGCGTGCAGGAGAAGATGGCCTCCGTCACCGCCGGTTTGCAGCTGCCGCCGGGAATGAAGCTGCCGTTCTGATCGATGCCGTGAAGCATCCCCCGCGACTCGCCGAGCTCATCGAGGCGCTGCGCGCGCTGCCGGGCGTCGGCCCGAAGAGCGCCCAGCGCATGGCGTTTCACCTGCTGCAGGACGGGCGCTCCGGCGCGCAGCGGCTCGCGCAGACGCTCGAGGCGGCGCTCGAGGCGGTCACGCGCTGCCGGCGCTGCCGCATGTTCGCCGAGCAGGAGCTGTGCGCGATCTGCGCCTCGCCGCAGCGCGAGCCTGCGCTGCTGTGCGTGGTCGAATCGCCCGCCGACGTGGTGGCGATCGAGCAGTCGGGGGGCTATCGCGGCCGTTATTTCGTGCTGATGGGCCACCTCTCGCCGCTCGATGGCGTCGGTCCTGAGCAGCTCGGGGTGCGCGAGCTCGAGGCGATCCTCGATGAAGGGGCGGTGCGCGAGCTGATTCTCGCCACCAATCCCACGGTCGAGGGCGAGGCGACGGCGCATTTCCTCGCTGAGCTGGCGATGCGCCGGGGGCTCGCCGCGAGCCGCATCGCGCACGGGGTGCCGATCGGTGGGGAGATCGAGTACGTCGACGGAGGCACGCTGGCGCGCGCGCTGAGCGGCCGCCAGAGCGTCTGAGCGGCTCGGGCCCCTCAGCCGCCGCGCCGCCGGGCGCGCTCGTGTGGGGGGCCGAGCGTCTGCTGCAGCCGGCGCAGCCGCCGGTAGCTCTCGTAGCGGCGCGGATGCATCAGGCCGCTTTCGGCCCCGGCACGCACCGCGCAGTCCGGCTCGCGCAGGTGCTGGCAGTCGAGGAAGCGGCACCCGGGGGCGAGCCGGGCCACTTCCACGAACCCCAGGCTGCGCGGCTCGAGGTGCTCGACGGCCGGCGCGAAGTCCCTCACGCCCGGGGCATCGATGAGCTCTCCGCCGCCAGGCAGCTCGTACAGGCGCGCAGCGGTGGTCGTGTGGCGGCCTTCGGCCGCGCGCGCGAGCGCGCCCACCTCGATCCGCTCGGTCGGAATCAGCTGCGCGGCGAGCGAGGATTTGCCGACCCCCGACTGACCGACCAGCGCGGCCGTGTGGCCGCGGCAGGCAGTCCCGAGTGCCTCAAGGCCAGTCGGGCCGGCCGCCGAGACTTCGAGCCAGTGGTAGCCGGCGAGCGCGTAGCCGCGCAGCTCATCGGCGAGCGGCGCGGTGAGGCCGAGATCGGCCTTGTTGAGCACCAGCACCGGCTCGATGAGCGCCGATTCGGCAGCCGCCAGGTAGCGGTCGGCCACGAACAGATCCGGCTCGGGCAGCGGCGCGATCACCACCAGCAGCCGGGTGAGATTGGCGAGCACCGCCTCGGCGCCGCCGCGCGCATTGGTGCGGTACAGCGCCGTGCGCCGCGCGAGCACTTCGAGCACGTGCACCTCGCCATGGCGCTCATCGTGCCGGCAGCGCACCGCATCGCCGCAGACGATGCCGAGCCCGCGGCCGAGGGGCCGCGCCGGATACTCGCGGCCGTCGCCGGCGCGCACGCGCACCTGACGGCCGAAGGCGCCGATCACGCGCGCATCGAAGGTTGCTACACTCATGGCCCGCCGATTATCCCCCAGTGCGAGCCGAGCATGCCGAGCGACGAGAATCTGATCTGGATCGATCTTGAAATGACGGGCCTGAAGCCCGAGAGCGACGCGATCATCGAGATCGCCACCATCGTCACCGACAAGGAGCTCAACGTGCTCGCCGAGGGCCCGGTGGTGGCCATCCACCAGGACGAGCAGGTGCTCGCCCGCATGGACGAGTGGAACCAGAAGCAGCACGGCCGCTCCGGGCTGCTCGCGCGCGTGCGCGCGAGCCGCGTCGACACCGCGGAGGCCGAGTCGCGCACGCTCTCGTTCCTGATGCCGCTGGTGCCGGCGGGCGTCTCACCCATGTGCGGCAACAGCATCTGCCAGGACCGCCGCTTCCTCGCCCGCCTCATGCCGCAGCTCGAGCGCTACTTTCATTACCGCAACCTCGATGTGAGCACGCTGAAGGAGCTCGCGCGCCGCTGGGCGCCCGGCGTGCTCGACGGGCTCACCAAACAGGATGCGCACCTCGCGCTCGCCGACATCCGCGAGTCGATCCGCGAGCTCGCGCACTATCGCGCGAAGCTGTTCCGGCCGGCCTTCGGCGGCGAGCCGCTCTGAGCGGCGCGCGGGCGGCTCAGCGCGCGGACTCGCCGGCGAGGAACAGCCAGGTCTCGACCACCGTGTCGGGGTTGAGCGAGAGGCTCTCGATGCCCTGATCGAGCAGCCAGCGGGCGAGGTCGGGGTGATCCGAGGGCCCCTGGCCGCAGATGCCGATGTACTTGCCGTGCTTGCGGCAGGCGGCGATCGCCATCGAGATCAGCTGGCGCACCGCCGCGTCGCGCTCATCGAAGTGCCGCGCCACGATGGCCGAGTCCCGATCAAGCCCGAGGGTGAGCTGGGTGAGGTCGTTCGAGCCGATCGACATGCCGTCGAAGTGCTCCAGGTACTGCTCGGCGAGCAGCGCGTTGGTCGGCAGCTCGCACATCATGATGACCTTCAGTCCGTGCTCGCCGCGCTGCAGGCCGTTCGCGGCGAGCAGTTCGGTCACGCGCCGGCCTTCCTCCACGCTGCGCACGAACGGCACCATGACCTGCACGTTGGTCAGGCCCATTTGCTCGCGCACCCGCTTGATCGCGCGACACTCGAGCTCGAAGCACGGCCGGAAGGTCTCATCGACGTAGCGCGAGGCGCCGCGGAAGCCGAGCATCGGGTTCTCCTCGCGCGGCTCGTAGCGGCTGCCGCCGATGAGATTGGCGTACTCGTTGGATTTGAAGTCCGACAGGCGCACGATCACCGGCTCCGGCGCGAACGCCGCGGCGATCTGGCCGATGCCCTCGGCGAGCTTCGCCACGTAAAAGCCGACGGGATCGTCGTAGCCGGCCATCTGCGCGCCGATCTGCTCCTTCAGGCCCGCGTCGAGCCGCTCGTATTCGAGCAGCGCGCGCGGATGCACGCCGATCATGCGGTTGATGATGAACTCCAGGCGCGCCAGCCCCACCCCCCGGTTGGGGATGCCGGCAAAGCCGAAGGCGCGGTCCGGATTGCCGACATTCATCATCACCTTCACCGGCAGCGGCGGCAGCGAGTCGAGCTCGATCTGCCGGCGCTCGAACTCGAGCAGCCCGTCGTAGACGTACCCGGTGTCGCCCTCGGCGCACGAGACGGTGACCGGCTGCCCGTCGCGGATGCGCTGCGTCGCATCCCCGCAGCCGACCACGGCAGGAATGCCGAGCTCGCGGGCGATGATCGCCGCGTGGCAGGTGCGCCCGCCGCGGTTGGTGACGATCGCCGCGGCGCGCTTCATGACCGGCTCCCAGTCCGGATCGGTCATGTCGGCGATGAGCACATCCCCGCTCTGCACGCGGGCCATTTCCGCCACGTCGTGGATGATGCGCGCGGCGCCGGCGCCGATGCGCTGGCCGATGCTGCGGCCGCTGCAGAGCACCTGGGTGCGGGCCGATTTGAGCGTATAGCGCTGGATGGTGCGCCCGGCGCGGCTTTGCACCGTCTCCGGACGGGCCTGCAGGATGTACAGCTCGCCGCTCGAGCCGTCCTTGCCCCATTCGATGTCCATCGGCTTGCCGTAGTGCGTCTCGATGAGCAGCGCTTGGCGGGCGAGGGCGAGGATGTCCGCATCGCTCAGGCAGAAGCGGGCGCGATCCGCGGCCGGCACTTCCACCGTGCGCACGCGCTCCTCGGCCTGCGCCGGCGCGTAGACCATCTTGATCGCTTTCGCGCCGAGATTGCGCCGCAGCACGGCCTCCTTGCCGGCGCGCAGCGCGGGCTTATAGACGTAGAACTCGTCCGGATTGACCGCGCCCTGGACCACGGTCTCCCCGAGTCCGTAGGAGGCGGTGATGAACACGACGTCGCGGAACCCCGAATCGGTGTCGAGGGTGAACATGACACCGCTTGCACCGAGGTCGCTGCGCACCATGTGCTGCACGCCGGCTGATAGCGCTACTGCGCCGTGATCGAAGCCCTGGTGGACGCGGTAGGCGATCGCCCGGTCGTTGAACAGCGAGGCGAACACCTCATGCATCGCCCGCAGCACCTGCGCCTCGCCGCGCACGTTGAGAAATGTCTCCTGCTGGCCGGCGAAGGAGGCCTCCGGCAGATCCTCGGCCGTGGCCGAGGAGCGCACGGCGACGGCGATTTCAGCCCCGCCGCTCATCGTGCGCAGCGCGTTCTTCACCGCCTGCTCGAGTGCCGGCGGGAACGGCGTGGCCAGAATCCACTGCCGGATGCGCGCCCCGCAGACCGCCAGGCGCGCCACGTCGTTGACATCGAGCGCCGCGAGCTCGGCGCGGATGCGCGCATCGAGCCCGTCCTGCTTGAGGAACTCCCGATAGGCGAGCGCCGTGGTGGCGAACCCCCCCGGTACCTTGACCCCGAGCCGCGCGAGCGACCCGATCATCTCCCCGAGCGAGGCGTTCTTGCCGCCGACGGTCTCGATATCGTGCTGCCCGACCCGCTCGAAGGGTATGACGTATGCGTCCACTAGAAACCCCGCCTGCCGCTTGCCCCGCGCCGCGCGCGGTGGAACACTGCCTGCCCTGATTATCGCTGCCGAGCCTCGCGCCGTGGGCCGACGAACCGTTTTTTTCGTCTCTGACCAGACGGGAGTGACCGCGGAAACGCTGGGTCACAGTCTCATGACCCAGTTCGAGGGTCTCGAGTTTCGCGCCGTGACTTTGCCATTTGTGTCGACCCTTGACAAGGCCGTAGAAGCCGCACGGCGCATCGATCGGGCGGCCCTTGACGATGGCGTGCGGCCCATCGTTTTCAGCACGCTCGTACAGGATGATCTGCGCGATGTGGTGCGCCGCGCCAACGGGCTGTGCCTGGACTTCTTCGCCGCGTTCGTCGGCCCGCTCGAGCAGGAGCTCGACACGCGCTCGACGCACCGCACCGGGCGCGCGCACGGCATCGCCGATCTGGCGCTGTATTCCGCGCGCATCAACGCCACCAACTTCGCGCTCGCCAACGACGACGGCATGGGCGGTGACTACGCGCACGCGGATGTGATCCTGATCGGCGTGTCACGCTGCGGCAAGACCCCGACGTGTCTGTATCTGGCGTTGCAGTACGGAATCTTTGCCGCCAACTACCCGCTCACCGAGGAGGACCTGGAGTCCGGGCGGCTGCCGGAGCGGCTCGAGCCGCATCGCGGCAAGCTCTTCGCCCTGACCATCAGGCCCGAGAGGCTGCAACAGATCCGCAACGAGCGGCGCCCGCAGAGCCGCTACGCCTCGGCGCAGCAGGTGCGCTACGAGCTGCGCGCCGCCGAAGCGCTGGTTGCGCGCCACGGCATCCCCTCGCTCGACACCACGGACTGCTCGATCGAGGAGATCGCCAGCCGCATTCTCAACACCACGGGCATCGAGCGGCGCAAGCGCGCGTAGCGGCATTCTTAGCACGGAATTTGCACAACCCGCCGGCCGCCGCGGTGCGCCGAAGCGGCTTGCACTGGCGCGTCCCTCCGCTATAGTCGGGGTGATGCTGAACGATGCCCTGACGCAAGTCTCCTGGCGAGCGCGACCGCGCAGCTTCGTCGCGCTCATGAGCCTGTACGAGAGCAATTACATCCGCCTCGGCTGGCTGGCGGGGGATCTGCGCGCGCTCGAAGGCACGTACCGCTCACGCGCCGAGGGGGACTGTGAGCTGCTGCTCGAGGTGATCGAGCAGTGCGCCTATACGAGCATCCTCGCGCTCACCTACGAGCTGCCCGCGGTGGGCGGCCCGGCGCGCTGTCCGGACCTGCGGCTGCGTGTCTATCACGACGCGCGCCTGGTCGAGGCGGAGCAGTGGGCGGATCTTACGGCCGAGCCTGCGGTAAAGGCAGGCGGCGCTGCGGAGCGTGAACTCCGTCAGCGCTGGGTGCGCAATATGATGTTAAATAAATGGTTGGAGTATTGCGCGGAGCGCGGCCATCGCTTCGCGGGGATCGCCGTGTGACTCGTCGCGGCGTCCGCCGCACCAGTCATGAAGGCATTTCGACAACTCGGCTTTCTCAAGCTGCCCTTCCAGCGTGCACAGACGGCGCCCGAGGATCATCGGGTGCTGGCGCTGTTCCGCAACCGCGCCGAATTGAAGAAGGCCTTCGGCGACCTGAAGGAGGAGGTCGAGCGGCTCAAGGACAGGATCAAGCAGCAGGAGGGGGTGACGCGCAGGGTGCGCGAGAGCCTCGCGGCGCTCGAGCAGCGCCTGGGGGTCAACGAGACCGCCTATCCGGCGCTCGCCTTCTATCAGCTGCGCCGCCTGTGGCAGAGCGGACACGAGCTGCTCGAGCGCTTTGCCGCCGAGCTCACCGCGCAGCAGGAGGAGCGCGAGCGGCGCCAGCACCTCGCCGAGCACAACCGCCGGCAGTTCGCCAGGCGCCAGAGCGCCGAGCAGCACCTGAAGGTGGTCCGCGAGCTCGCCGCGCAGGCGCGCGAGCGCGTCACGGCGCTCGAGCGCGAGCGCGCCGAGCTGCGCCGCTTCTGGCACTTCTTTAAGCGGCGCGCGCTCGAGCACTCCCTCGGCCGGGCGCGGGCCGAGGCGGCCGCCGCGAACGTGTCGTTCGAGGCGGCGGGCCGCTCGGTCGCGCAGATTACCGCGGAGTCCGCGCCGGAGTTTCCGGGCCTCTCGCTGCAGGCGCGGCGTCTGATCAACCTCACGACCATCGCCTACGCGGAAATGATGTGCGCACGGCTGACGGCGCTGCCGCTGCTCGTGATGCGCGCCCGCGAGGCGAGCCAGCACCGCGAGGTGATCGACGAGTACGGCACCCGCGCGGAGTGTCTGGCGCTGATGAATCAGATTCAGCGGGCCGAGGCGCTGCTCGGCGCCCACAGCAGCTTCAGCCGCGACATCCGTGCACGGCTGCGCAGCCTGCGCCCGCTCGCGCAGTACCGCGACCCGCAGGACACGATCCCGATGGCCGAGTCCTTGAGCGGCGCGCCGGGCAATCCCGCCGCAGCCCCGCCCGAGGGTATTCCCAACGTCCTCGCCGAGGACACCTGGAACATCCACAGCGTCCTGCTGCGCTGAGCGGGCGTGGCCCGCTCAGCATCCGTCTCAATCGGGCTTGGCCGCCTGCGCCGTCTGCAGCCCGGCGGCGCGCTGCTGGTCGAGGCGGATCATGTCGGCCATGACGTGTTCGGCCTGATCCAGGATCACATCCGGAATCTTGTCGTTCTTCCCGCCGATCTCGCGCGAGTTCTTCAGCGGCGCCAGCCCGAGCGCCTCGCGCCGCGTGTTGTCGAGCGCGAGCAGCTCCTGGTCCTCCTGGTGCCGTTCGGCCCGCCGCGTCGCGAGGTTCAGCGACACGGACTTCTCAGCGCGCATGGTGTCGATCAGGTGGATGTCCCCGACCAGCCACTTGAAGTTCGGATCCTTGCGCTCGCGGGCGAGCTCATCGGCCTGCAGCGTCGGGATCGAGGGCACCGCCGCGAGCCCGGTCGCCACCGGGAAGGGCACCGCGCCGATGGTGTCCCAGGGCAGCGAGCGCGGCAGGGCACTCTCGCCGACGAGCTTCGGATTGATCGGCGAGGGCAGGGGGATGTCCGGAATGACGCCCCGGTGCTGGGTGCTCTGGCCGGTGACCCGGTAGAACTTGCCGATGGTGACGGTGAGCTGCCCATCGACGGGCTTGCTGCTCCAGCGGTCGAGCGGGATGAGGTTCTGCACCGTGCCCTTGCCGAAGGTGTTCTGGCCGATGATCACGCCGCGGTGATAGTCCTGAATGGCGCCGGCGAAGATCTCCGACGCCGAGGCGCTGTAGCGGTTGACGAGCACCGCGAGCGGGCCGTTGTAGACCGGCGCCTTCTCCGGATCGTCGAGCACTTCGATCTGGCCGCTGCGGTCGCGCAGCTGCACCACCGGTCCGTGCTGGATGAACAGCCCCGTCAGCGCGAGCGCCTCGGGCAGATAGCCGCCGCCGTCATCGCGCAGATCGAGGATCAGCCCGTTGATGTGCTGCGCCTCGAGCTTCAACAGCAGCCGCAGCACATCGCGCGTGGTGCTGCGGTAATTGGCCTTGCCCTCGTCCTCGGCCTGCACGTCCTCGTAGAAGCTCGGCACCGTGATGATGCCGATCTTGTAGGTCTGGCCGTTCTGGGTGACGGTCGCGAGCTTGCTCTGCGCCTCCTGCGCCTTGAGCGTCACCTTGTTGCGCACGAAGCTCAGCACTTCCTCCTTGCCGCCGGTGTGCTCTGCGGCCGGCAGGATCTGCAGGCGCACGGTAGTGCCGGCCTTGCCGCGGATCAGCTGCACCACGTCGCTCAGGCGCCAGCCGACCACGTCGGTGATCGGCCCGCTCTTGCCTTCACCGACGCCGGTGATGCGGTCCTTCGGCTTCAGCGTGCCCGCCACGGCGGCCGGTCCGCCGGGGATGACGTTGACCACCGTAACGTAGTTGCCGTCCATCTGCAGCGAGGCGCCGATGCCCTGGTAGTTCAGGCTCATCTCGATGCGGTACTCCTCGGAGCTCATGGGCGAGAAGTACGTCGTGTGCGGGTCGTACGTGAGCGCGTAGGCGTTCATGACGTCCTCGAACACATCCTCGGCGCTGATCTGCGTGATGCGGTGCAGCTCGGCCTGGTAGCGCTTGCGCAGAATGTCCACCGTCTGCGGCCAGGTCTTGTGCGCCAGCAGCAGCGAGAGCTCCTCGTTCATGACGCGCTCGCGCCACAGCGCGTCCATCTGTGCCTCACTCGTCGGCCAGGGCGCGTGCTTGCGGTCGAAATGGTAGCTTGCATCCGTGTTCCAGCTCGGCTCCTTGGCGAGCAGGCTGAGCGCATAGCGCAGGTGCGCCTGGCTCAGCTGCTTGAAGCGCTGAAAAATGAGGAACGCCGGATCGAGCTTGCCGGCCTCGATCAGCTGGGCGAAATCGTTGCGGTAGGCTGCGGAGAAGCCCTGCACGTCGCTCGCGAGGAAGTAATCGTGCTGCGGATCGAGGAAATGCAGGTAACGGTCGAACACCAGGTGCGAGAAGTGCGTGTTGATGGCCGGATGGCTGTACTGGTACTTGTTCAGGATCCGCGCGACCTTGCGCGCGATGGCGCGCTGATTGGCCGTGGGGGCCACGGCCCCCGGGGGCAGGATGGAGGCGCTCGCCGGCGCGCGCAGCAGCAGCACGGCCGAGGCGCTGAGGGCGATCGCGGCGGCAATGGCCGTCAGCCAGCCGAGACGGAAACGCAGGGATTGGGTCATCTTACGAAAGCTCGCGGCAGTCCTTGAGGCACAGAGTCGGATACAGAATTAAGTAAGGCTAGGGGACCCGGCGGGGGCCGGCAAGTCTGTCAATCCCGGGGCATGTGCCGGATAAGCGCGAGCCACAGCCTGACAGCGATCAGCAGCAGCACGGGTCCGACGGCGACGGCCCAGTACATGAGCCAGCCGTGTCCCAGCCCCGAGAGGTAGTCCCCGTACAGTGTGAGCGGCCCGAACCCCGGACCGGTGTCCCCGTGCGTGTACGGTCCGAGCGTGGCGTGCCCCGCCAGCCAGATCAGCAGCGGGATGACGAGCACGCCGAACGCGAGCGCGCCGCCGAGCAGCGCCAGCTCACGCCGCAGACGCAGCGGCCCCCCCGAGCGGGCCGCCGATGATTCGGTGCGCGAGTCCACCATGCCCGCCAGTGTAGCCGATCCGGGGCGGCGGCGGATGCCCGAAGGCGCCTGCGCGCGATCCCCGGCGCATCGCGCCGCGGCAGGTCATAATGGCGGCCATGGAGCAGATCAAGGCAGCCGTCATCGGCGTCGGCTATCTGGGCCGCTTCCACGCCCAAAAATACGCCCAATCCCCGCGCTGCCGCCTCGAGGCGGTGGTCGATGAGCGCCCCGAGGCGCGCGAGCAGGTCGCCGCCGAGGTCGGCACCCGGGCGCTGGCGGACTACCGTGAATTGCTCGGCAAGGTCCAGGCGGTGAGCGTCGTCACCCCGACCCCGGCGCATTTCGCGATCGCGCGCGATTTCCTCATCGCCGGGGCGCACGTGCTGGTGGAGAAGCCGATCACCGAGACGCCGCGCGAGGCACTCGAGCTGATCGAGCTGGCCGCGCGGCGCGGGCGCGTGCTGCAGGTCGGGCACCTCGAGCGGTTCAATTCGGCGATCCTCGCCGCGGAGCCCTATCTGCGCGCGCCGCGCTTCGTCGAATGCCACCGGCTTGCCCCGTACAAGGAGCGCGGCACCGACGTGAACGTGGTGCTCGATCTGATGATCCACGACATCGACCTGGTGCAGACCATCGTCGGGGCGCCGGTGCTGACCATCGATGCGGTGGGCACCCCGGTGTTCTCCGATGCCATCGACATTGCCAATGCCCGCATCCGCTTCGCCAACGGCTGCGTGGTGAATGCCACCGCGAGCCGCGTCAGCTTGAAGACCGAGCGCAAGATGCGTCTGTTCGAGGACGATGCGTACCTCTCGCTCGATCTGCAGCAGAAGATCCTCACGCTCATCCGCAAGCGCGAGTCGGCCGCCCCCGGGGCGCTGCCGGTGAGCATCGAGGAGCAGAGTCTCGAGCAGGGCGATGCGCTCAAGGCGGAGATCGAGGCGTTCCTCGAATCGATCCGTACCGGCAAGCCGCCGGTGGTCAGCGGCGAGGACGGCCTGATGGCGCTCGAGACGGCCATGCGCATCACCGAGCAGGTGAACGAGTCGCTCGCGGCGCGCCAGCTGATGGGGCGCGGCGCGCATGGCTGAGCAACCCGCTCACCTGCGCGCGCAGGCCCGTCCGGTCACCGTCGCGGCGATCCAGATGGCCTGCGGCTGGGATGCCGAGGCGAACATCGCCGCGGCCGAGGAACTGGTGCGCCAGGCCGCAGCCCGCGGGGCGCAGATCATCCAGCTGCCGGAGCTGTTCGAGACCCCGTACTTCTGCATCGAGCAGGACGCGCGCCACCTGCGCCTGGCGAGCACCGTGCACGAGAACCGCGCGGTGCGGCATTTCAGCGCCGTGGCGCGCGAGCTCGGGGTGGTGCTGCCGATCAGCTTCTTCGAGCGCGCCGGGCCGGCGTATTTCAATTCCGTGGCCGTGCTCGATGCCGACGGCGCCCTGCTCGGGGTGTACCGCAAATCGCACATCCCGAACGGGCCGGGGTATCAGGAGAAGAACTACTTCAGCCCCGGGGATACGGGCTTTAAGGTCTGGAGCACCCGCTTTGCGCGCATCGGGGTCGGCATCTGCTGGGATCAATGGTTTCCCGAGGCGGCCCGCGCCATGGTGCTCGGCGGCGCCGAGCTGCTCTTGTATCCCACCGCCATCGGCAGCGAGCCCCCGCCGGCGCTGCCGGTCGACTCCCGCGCGCACTGGCAGCGGACCCAGCAGGGGCACGCGGCGGCGAATCTCACCCCGCTCGTCGCGGCGAACCGTTACGGACTCGAGCGCTCGCTGCAGGACCCGCAGGGGCTTTACATCCGCTTCTACGGCTCCTCGTTCATCACCGATGCGCTGGGCGCCAAAATCGCCGAGGCGCCCGAGGAGGGCGACGCGGTGCTCACCGCCGAGTTCGACCTCGATCAGACCGCGCGCCTGCGCGACAACTGGTTCGTGTTCCGCGACCGGCGGCCCGAGCTCTACGGGGCGCTGGTGACCCTCGACGGACAGACCCGATGAGCTCCCCGGCCGGATCCGCACGCGGTGCGCGCCGCGTCGCACTCATCAGCGCGCGCGCCGCGCGCGGACTCGATGAGGACATGCCCTCGCTGGTGGCGGCCCTCGAGCAAGAGGGCCTGCTGCCCGAGATCCTCGACTGGGACGATCCGCTCGTGCGCTGGGCGGACTATGACCTTTCGCTGCTGCGCTCGACCTGGGACTACACCGACCGGCTCGCGGAGTTTCGCGCCTGGCTCGAGCGGATCGCGCCCCTCACCCGGCTGCACAATCCGCGTCCGCTGGTTCTGTGGAACACCGACAAGCACTACCTGCGCGACCTCGCCGCCCTCGGGCTGCCCGCCGTGCCGAGCTCGTTCATCGAGCCGGGCGAGCCGAGCGGGCCGGCGATCGAGCGTTTTCTCGCCGGCGAGCCGTGCGCGGAATTCGTCGTCAAGCCGGCCGTGGGCGCCGGCTCGCGCGGCGCGCGGCGCCTCGGCCGCGCGCAGCTCGCCGAGGCGCAGCGGCATGCCGCCGGGCTGCTTGAGTCCGGCCGCAGCGTGCTGCTGCAGCCGTATCTCGAGGGCGTCGAGCGCGACGGGGAGACGGCTCTGCTCTTCTTCGCGGGGCGCTTCAGCCACGCGATCCGCAAGGGGCCGCTGCTGCGGCCGAACGCCGATCCGACCCGCGCGCTGTTCGCCCCGGAGCACATCACCGCGCGCACGCCGCAGCCGGCCGAGCTCGCAGTCGGCGAGCGGGTGCTCGGGGCGCTGGTGGCCTCGGGACGCGTGCCGCAGGCGCCGCTCTATGCGCGGGTCGACCTGCTGCGCGATCCCTCCGGTGCGCCCCTGGTGCTCGAGCTCGAGCTCACCGAGCCGTCGCTGTTTCTGGATTTCGCGCCGGGCGCGGCGGAGCGTCTCGCGCGGCACATCGCCGCGGCGCTGCGCGAGGGCTGAGCAGTCAGGCTCAACGCGCCGCCGCGCGCCGCCAGATGAGCGTGCGGTTGTTGGCCGGCATGGGGCAATCCTCCACGAGCGCAAATCCGCTCGAGCGCGCCAGCGCATCCACGGCGGCAAACTCGCGGATGCCGCTCTCGGGCGAGCGCTGCTTGAGCCAGGCGTCGAAGGCCGCATTGCTCGGGCTCGTGAACGCGCCGTCGTAGTTGAAAGGACCGTACACGGCGAGCACGGCGTCGGCCGCGAGCACCGAGGGCAGCGCCGCGAACAGGGCGCGCACGTGCTCCCAGGCCATGATGTGCAGGGTGTTCGCGGTGAACAGCGCATCGAAGCGCGCCTCGGGCCAGCGGCCGCTCACATCGAGCGCGAGCGGCGGCGGCAGATTGGCGAGCCCCGCCTCGGCGATCCACCGGCGGATGCCCGGCAGGTTCGCCTCCCGATCCGAGGTCTGCCAGGTGAGCTCGGGGAGCGCCGCGGCGAAGTGCACTGCGTGCTGCCCGGTGCCGCTGCCGATCTCGAGCACGCACCTGCGGTCGGCGAAGTGCCGCCGCAGCACCGCCAGGATCGGCTCGCGGTTGCGCTCGCAGGCCTCGGAGCGGGGTTTGTCATCGCTCATGCGCGCCTATCATAGCGTCCCTGCCGGGCGCAGTTGGCGCGCGCCGTGCGATACTCGCGCCATGCTCGAGGGTTCCTGCCATTGCGGGGCCGTCCACTGGGTCTGCGACGGGCGGCCTGAGAGCGCCACCGCGTGCAACTGCACCGTGTGCCGCCGTTACGCGGCGCTGTGGGCGTACGGCTTCGAGAGCGAATGCATCACGGTGTCGGGTGCGAGCAGCGTCTATGTGCGCGGCGATTCGCTCGGCTTTCACTTCTGCCCCGCCTGCGGGTGCATGGCGTACTGGCGCGCGCTCGCGGCCGGGCCGCAGGGGCGGCGCAGGATGGCCGTCAATCTGCGCCTCGCCGAGCCGCGGATCGTGGTGGAAATCCCGGTGCGGCGCGCGGACTGGCTCGAAGAGACCGGCGGGCTGGCAGCAGATGGACGGTGCATCGGGGACTACTGGGTCTGAGATGCATCCTCCGGCGTTCCCATGATCTACTTCCGCGACCGTCTGGCGCGCGGCGCGAGCCGCACCGGCTGGCTCGAGAGCCGCCACACGTTCTCGTTCGCCGACTACCGCGATCCGCAGCACATGGGCTTTCGCAGCCTGCGCGTCCTCAACGAGGACAGGGTGGTGCCCGGGGCGGGTTTCCCGACGCATGGCCACCAGAACATGGAGATCATCTCCTACGTGCTCGAGGGCACGCTCGAGCATCGTGACAGCCTGGGGCACGGCACACGCATCCGCCCGGGCGAAGTGCAGCGCATGAGCGCCGGCACCGGCATCCGTCACAGCGAGTTCAATCCCTCCTCGAGCGAGCCGGTGCATTTCCTGCAGATCTGGATCATCCCGAGCGAGCAGGGGCTGACCCCGGGCTACGAGCAGAGGGCCTTCCCGCTCGAGGAGCGCCGCGGCCGGCTGCGGCTCGTGGCCTCTGCCGATGGTGCCGACGGATCGCTCACCGTGCATCAGGATGCGCGCCTGTACATCGGCAACGTGCATCCCGGCGAGACGGTGGAGCACGCCATCGGTGCGGGGCGGGGCGTGTGGGTGCAGGTCGCTCGCGGCATCGCGGCTCTGAACGGTGTCGAGATGCGTGCCGGCGACGGCGCGGCCCTGCAGGAGGAGAGGACCGCCGTGCTCGAGGCGGACACCGATGCCGAAGTGCTGCTGTTTGACCTGGGGGGGTGACCGGCGGCGCTGAGCGCGGCTAGGCGCTCCAGCCGGCCGGCCGCAGGCACAGCACGCTGAAGAGCGCCTCGGGATCGCTCCACACGTGCGTGACGCGCAGTCCGGCGCGCGCGGCAATGCGCGCAAAGGATTGCGGCGAGTACTTGCAGCTGATCTCGACCAGCATGGCCTCGCCGGCGGCGAAGTGAAAGCGCCGAGCGGCGACGGTCACATCCTGCTCGGTGCGGCTGATGATGTGCGTCTCGATCCGCTCGCGTTGCGGCTGGTAGCGCGCGCGGTGGCGGAATGCGCCGAGGTTGAAGTCGGCATGCAGTTCGCGGTTCAGGCGCTGCAGCAGGTTCAGTGTGAACTCGGCCGTGACGCCCGCCGCATCGTTGTAGGCGGCCTCGATGAGCTCGCTCGATTTGAGCAGATCGACGCCGATCAGCGCAGCGCCACCCGGACCGATCGTCTGGCGCATCCGGCCGAGCAGCTGCACCGCCGCTTCGGGCTCGAAGTTGCCGATGGTGGAGCCGGGGAAATACACCACCGTGCGCCGCGGGGCGCGCGCCGGCTCCGGCAGTGCGAGCGGCTGAGTGAAATCCGCGCACACCGGCAGCATCTCGATGAGCGGAAACTGCCTGCTCAGCTGCGCGACGCTCGCGGCGAGGGCGCTGCGCGAGATCTCCACTGGCACGTAGGCCGCGACATCCGCAAGGTGCTCGAGCAGCAGCCGCGTCTTGGTCGCGCTGCCGCTGCCGTATTCGACCAGCAGCGCGCGCGGGCCGAGGGCCGCGGCGATGGCCGGGGCGTGACGGCGCATCAGCGCCAGCTCGGCGCGCGTCAGGTAATACTCGGGCAACTCGCAGATGCACTCGAACAGCTGCGAGCCGCGCGCGTCGTAGAAGTATTTCGAGGGCAGCCGCTTTGGCCGGCGCGTCAGCCCCGCGAGCACATCGCCACGGATGTCCGCCGCGCTCGGGTGCAGATCGTGCAGGAAGATCTCGCTCGGCAGGGTGCTCATGGCAGATCCCGCGCCAGGCGGATGCCGCTGAACTGCCAGCGATCGCGCGGATAGAAGAAATTGCGGTAGCTGGCGCGCACGTGGCCGCGGGGCGTTGCGCACGAGCCCCCGCGCAGCACCCACTGGCCGCACATGAACTTGCCATTGTACTCCCCGAGCGCCCCGGGCAGAGGCTTGAAGCCCGGATAGCCGACGTAGGGGCTCGCGGTCCACTCCCACACATCGCCGAACATCTGGCGCGCTCCGGCGCCAGATGCTTCCTCCTCGGCAAGCGGATCAAACACACCGTCGTCGGCGAAGTGGCCGCGCGCCGGATCCAGCGGCGCGGCGAGCGTCTCCCACTCGGCCTCGAGCGGCAGCCGCGCACCGGCCCAGCGGGCAAACGCATCGGCCTCGAAGAAGCTCACGTGACAGACCGGCGCGTGCGGGTCGAGCGAGCGCGGGCCGCCGAGCGTGAATGCGTGCGCCAGATCCTCCGCCCAGTACAGCGGGCGCGACCAGCCTTCGCGCTCGAGCGTGGCCCAGCCCTCCGCCATCCACAGCAGCGGCTCGCGATAGCCGCCGTCGCGGATGAACTCGGCGTACTCGGCGTTGCTCACCGGCCGGTCCGCGATGGCGTGCGGATGCAGCAGTTCGCTGTGCCGCGGCAGCTCGTTGTCGTAGGCGAAGCCCGCCCCTTCGAAGCCCGTGGCGACGATCCCCGTGCGACCGGGCAGGAAGCGCAGGGGCCTGGCGGTTGCGGTGCGCCGCTGCGGTGGCAGGACATAGGCCGGCTGCAGCGGATTGCACGAGAAGAGGTGCTTGATGTCGGTGAGCATCAGCTCCTGGTGCTGCTGCTCGTGGTGCAGGCCGAGGGTGAGCACGGCGGCGAGCTGCTCATCGAGCCGCGTGCCGAGCTGCGCCAGCACCGCCTCGTCGATCTGCGCCCGGTATTGGCGGATCTGCTCGAGCGTCGGGCGCGAGAGCAGTCCGCGTGCCGTGCGCAAGTGCATGGGGCCCGCGCTCTGATAGTAGGAGTTGAACAGAAAGTGCCACTCGGGGTGCAGGGGCGCCGCTGCCTCCCCGCCGCGTCCGAGCACGAAGCGCTCGAAGAACCAGGTGGTGTGCGCGAGATGCCACTTGGTAGGGCTCGCATCGGGCATGGACTGCACGACGGTGTCCTCCGGGGCGAGCGGGGCGCACAGCGCGAGCGAGCGGCCGCGCACTTGCGCGTACCACTCGCTGAGGGCGCTCGGTGAGTCTGCGGGTGGGTTGTCGCGGGCCAATGGCATCTGCTGCACCGGGATTGGCGGCGGCACGCGGGCCCCGCCGGATCCCTCGCGGCGGACCCCGAGACCGTCATATGACGTTCAGGGTCTGTCATTATGTTTGAGTCGCCCCGATCCCGCCACCCTTTTTTTTCGCGCCGCTGAGCGCAGCGTGCGCCGTAACGGCGATGAAACATGCGCGCCGGCGCGCGCGGCTCAGGCGCGCGGCTTGCGCGCGGTGAGATAAACCATCCGATCGGTGCTCACCGCGCGCGGGTCCTCGATGACCGGGCGCATGCTGCGCTCGAACAACTCGCGCTCCTCGGCGCTGAACTGCTCGGCCATGATGAGACTGAGCGGCGGGGCGAGCGGGTGCGGGGAGCTGTTCACGAACACCTCCCACGAGCGCACGATCGAGGGGTAGGTGTCGATGTGCAACTCCAGATGCACGTCCGTGAAGCCCGCGTTCTGCGCAAAACGCAGCAGATCGCGCTCGGAGTAGTTGGCGATCGCGCTGGCGCGGATCTTCTCCTCGGTGTCCGGATACTGCGCCGCCTTCCAGCGGTGCAGCAGGGGCATCAACGGATTGATTTCGGCGGGCGGCTTCGACTCGATCACCGTGCGGATCGCCTGCGCCGCGACCGCCTCGTCCTGAAACACCGGCTCGGCGAGGGAGATGCGCCCGCCCGGGCGCAGCACGCGGTGAAACTCGCGCAGGGCGCGGGTCTTGTCGAACACGTACGCGAGCACCGAGCGGGTCATCACCACGTCGAGCGATTCGTCCGCGACGCCTTCGAGACGATCGGCGGCGGCGCGCACGAATGTGCAGCGGTCCGCGACGCCGCGAGCGCGCGCCTGCGCCTCGGCGTGCCGCAGCATCGGCTCGGAGACATCGGTGAGCCACGCGTGCAGCGCGCCGCCGACACGCTCGATCGCCCGCAGCGCGAGCAGCCCCTCGCCGGCGCCGACGTCGGCGATGCTCTCTCCGGCCTCGAGGCGGGCCGCGTCGAGCACTCTCTCGACGTAGCGCTCGACCATGGCGCGCATGGCCTGCTCGTAGCGCGCATCGCCGCCGTGGCGCCGGTGCAGCAGCCATTGCGACCAGATATCCGTCGCGGGGAGGTTCTCGTCACTCGCCATGCGTCGTCCGGCTCCGCCCGTGCAAGGGGCGCATCTTACGCGACTGCGCGGGCGGCGGACACGCGCCGCGCGATTGCAATTGACGCGTGCGCAACGCAAGATCGACGCCGATCCGCTCAGCGGCTCTCTCCCTCTCACGCTCGAAGGGGCATCCCATGGGGCTGAAGGTCATCGGCGCCGGATTCGGCCGCACCGGCACCTGGTCGACCTACGTTGCGCTCAACCGGCTCGGGCTGCCGTGCTATCACATGCGGGAGGTGATCCACAACAGAGCCAACAAGGGACATCTGGACTTCTGGCGCAAGGTGGCCAACTCCCCGCCCGGCACGCGCCACGAGTGGGACAGGGTGTTCGGCAACTACGCCGCCACGGTCGACAATCCGGGCTGCTGCGTGTGGCGGGAACTGCTCGCGCAATACCCGGATGCCAAAGTGCTGCTGACGCTGCATCCGCGCGGCGCTGAGGCCTGGTACGACAGTACGGTCGACACGATCTATTTCACCGAGACGCTCTGGCAGTTCAAGGTTCTCGAGTGGCTGACGCCCTTTGCGCACAAGTTCGGCGACATGTCGCGCAAGCTGGTGTGGGGCCGCGCGCTGAAGGGCGTGATGCGCGAGCGGGCGAAGGCGGTGCGACGCTACGAGGAGTACATCGAGGAGGTGAAGGCCGCGGTTCCCCCCGAGCGGCTGCTCGTCTTTCGGGTCACCGACGGCTGGGGCCCGCTGTGCCGGTTCCTCGGCGTGCCGCAGCCCTCCGAGGCGTTTCCCAACCTCAACGACCGCCAGGCGATCAAACAGACCATCCGCGGTCTGATCCGCGGCTGCTACCTGACCGTCGCGCTCTATGCGGCCGCCGCGGCGCTGATCGGCGCGGCGCTGTACTGGGCGCTGCGCTGAGGGGCGGGCGCGCTCAGGCCTCGATGTACTGGCGCTGCACGTCAAGCGGCGGCGGCGTGTACTGATACATCCAGGTCTCGGTGAGCGCCTGGCCGCCGAGCGACAGATACAGCCTGAGGTTGATCGGCTCTCCGGCCTCATCGGGCACCAGATCGAACATGGCGCGCCAGCCCTTGATCGGCAGCAGCGGCCGTGCCGAGACCAGCTGCACCTTGCCGCGCGAGGTGCTCACCACGGCCATCACCTTGTCGCCGGGGGCGAGCATCGGCAGGTCCCCGCCGATGAAATCGACCACGAACCGCCAGGAGAACTCGGTGCGCTTCTGGCCGACGACCCCGCCGATGCCGTCGCGCGTGGCCTCGACGTGCGCCAGATGGGAGTTGAACGGGTTCTTGCTGCACCAGTAGAGCCGGTAACCGTAGACGTACTCGCGGCCGGGCACGATCTCCTCGGCCGGGTTCCAGAACGCCACGATGTTGTCCATCGTCTCATCGATGGTGGGGATCTCCACCAGCATGACCGCGCCCTTGCCCCAGGCGCCCTTCGGCGCGACCCAGCAGCTCGGCCGCCGGTTGTACCAGGCGCCGTCGTCCTGGTAGTCGGAGAACTTGTGGTCGCGCTGCATCAGCCCGAAGCCGCGCGGATTGTCGTCGAGGTAGGAGTTGACCCGCAGCACGCTCGGGTTGGTGAGCGGGCGCCAGATCCACTCCCCGACGCCGGTGTGCATCTGCAGGCCGTCGGAGTCGTGGATCTGCGGCCGCCAGTCATCGGCCATGCGGTGATCGTTCTCGCCCACCAGGTACATGCTGGTGCCGGGGGCGATGCCGAGGCGCGTGATCTGCCGGCGCGGGTAGAGCGTGAAGTCCACATCCATCACGAGCGTGCTCGCCACGTCGATGATGAAGCGGTACGCGCCCGAGACGCTCGGGGAATCGAGCAGTGCGTAAACGGTGAGCAGCGTCGATTCGGGCGCGGGCTTCTCCAGGTAGAAGGCGACGAAGTCGGGGAATTCCTCCGGCTGCGGCATGCCGGTGTCGATCGCCAGGCCCCGCTGCGACATGCCGTACTGTCCGGTGCCGTCGACGGCGCGGAAGTACGAGGCGCCCTGGAACACCACCCGGTCGTCCTGCCAGTTGGTGTGGAACAGCACGTTGAAGCCGGAGAAGCCGAGGTGCGCCGGGATCTCGGCGGGCTTCAGTCCCGAGCGGCTGTAATCGAACAGCTTCGGGTCGAACAGAATCCGTCGCGCGATGCCCTGATCGAGCGCGTACATGCGCACCGGGCGGGTCATGGTGAAGCCCAGGTGATCGAAGCGGATGCGGAAGAACAGGTCATCCTCGTACCACAGCGTGCGCTCGGGGCGGTAGGTGATCGACTCCCACTGGCTCCACGAGAGCTTGCGGATCGCCGGCGGCAGGGGCGCGACCGGCTCGTTGTAGAGCGTGAGGGACATCGAGTGCGCGAGCGATTTCAGCCAGCCGAAGGAAAACGGCCGGGGCGCCCCGAAGTGCGTGATGCCCTTCGGCGCTCCGTGCGGCCGGCGCTTGTGCTTGAACTCCAGGGGCCAGGGGGCGATCGCGGCGAGACTTGCCGCACCACCGCGCAGAAATCCGCGTCGATGCATCAGAGTATCCTCAGCTCTTTCGCCATTGTGTGCGCTTGCGCCGCGTAAGCGCGTGCAGCGCACCGCGCAGGGTCAGTGCATAGCTCAGCACCGGCGGCTTCATCGGCAGCGGCGCGTGCGGCGGCACGCGGTCCTCCAGATCGCGCAGCAGCTCGTGGGCCGCGGCTGCCTCGCTGAGCGGGCCGGAGCGGCTGCCGGTGGCGGCCGGCGGGTGAGTCAGACATTCGCTGAGCGCGGCGAGTTCCGCCGGCGGCGCGCTCTCCTCCGGTGTCAGGAGCAGCCGGTGCCGGCGCAGCCACGCGGCCGGCGCGACGCGGCTGGTGAGCATGGTGAGCGGCACGGCGAGCACCATGCCGATGAGCACCGGCAGCAGCCAGCCGATGTAGTGCGGAGCGAACTTCAGGATGAGCGCGCCCCAGGTGAGGCCGATCAGCACGTGTCCGGCGTGCCGGCGCAGCGCCTCGGCGAGGCCGATGCCGCGATCGCCGCGCTCCTGCGCGTGCCAGACGACCGGCTTGCCCGCCAGAGTGCTCACCACGAAGGCGGTGTGAAACAGCATCATCGCGGGCGCGAGCAGAATGCTGAAGAGCTGCTCGAGCAGCAGACTCAATCCGATGCGCGAGGTGCCGCCGAAGCCGCGCCGCAGCGCCGGGTCGCGGATCGCGAGCAGCGCGGCGAGCACCTTCGGCCCGAACAGCGCCACGGCGGTGAGCGACAGCAGCGCGGCGATCTCCCCGTCGCGGTAGTGCGGCCAGTTCGGAAACAGCCCGTGGTGGCCCGGAAGGAAATACTGATGGCCGTGCACGGCCTGCAGGATGACGACGGTGGAGCTCAGCGCCAGCATCGCCAGCCACAGCGGCGAGGCCAGATACGAGAGCACCCCGCCGATCAGATGCACCCGGCTCAGCCAGTACAGCCCGCGCGCACGCAGCAGGCCGAGGTGCTGGATGTTGCCCTGCGCCCAGCGCCGGTCGCGCGCCGCGTAGTCGATGACGTTGGAGGGAATCTCCTCCCAGCTGCCCCGCTCGATCGGCAGCAGCCAGACCTCGCAGCCCGCGCGGCGCATGAACGCCGCTTCGACGAAATCGTGGCTGAGGATCTCCCCGCCGAGCGGTGCCGCGCCGGGCAGGCGTGGCAGGGCGCAGTAGGCCGCGAATGCCTTCAGGCGCAGGATGGCGTTGTGGCCCCAGTAGTTGCTGTCGCCGAGCTGCCAGTAGGCCAGTCCGCTCGCGAGCATCGGGCTGCTCAGGCGCGCGGCGAACTGGATGATGCGCGCAAACAAAGTGTCGCGGCCCGCCGGCAGCGGCAGCGCCTGGATGATGCCGGCGCGCGGATGGGCGTCCATCAGCTGCGCGAGCTCGAGCATGGTCTCGCCCGACATGATGCTGTCGGCGTCGAGCACGATGGCGTAGTCGTAGGCGCCGCCCCAGTTGTTGACGAAGTCGGCGATGTTGCCGGCCTTGCGCGCGATGTTCTCCGGTCGGCGCCGGTAGAAGATGCGGCCGCGCGCGTTGTGCCGCGTGACGAGCTCGCGCCACGCCGCCTCCTCGGCGAGGCCGATCTCGCGCTTGCGGGTGTCGGAGAGAATGAACAGGTCGAACGCGGCCTGCTCGGGGAGCTTGGCGATCGAGGACCAGATCACCTCCAGGCCGGCCGCCACCCGCGTGGTGTCCTCGTTGTAGATGGGCATGATCACGGCGGTGCGCCCGCGCAGCGGCGCAGCGGCGCGCCAGCGCTCGGCGAGCTGCGCCGTGTCCGAGCCGCGCCAGCGGACGATGAACCCCGCCACGGCGGTCCAGAAGGAGCTCGCCAGCCACAGAAACAGGACGAAGAAGAGGACGAGCCCGGCGCGATCGAGATTGTTCAGGCCGTTGGCGGCAAGGATGTCCCACATCATGGTGGTGGCCGCCGCCGCCGTGAGGAGCGTCAGCCCGAAGAACACCGTGCGCCGCCGGCGGGCGAGCTGAGCCAGCCAGTCGGTGCGGCGGTTCACGAACCCGGCGTCCACTGATAGGTCCAGGTCTCGCTGAGCGGCGCGCCGTAGAGCTCGAGGTAGCAGCGCATGTCGACCGGGCGCCCGCCCGTCGGCTGCAGCGTGAAGCGCACCCGCCAGTGTCCGTTCTCCGGCAGGCGCTGCGTCGCGACGTGCCAGATGCGCGCGCCGAGGGCGCTCACCACGGCGCGCACCGGCTGGCTGGCGCGCAGTCCGGTGAGGTCGCCGCCCTCGAAGTCGAGCAGCACGTGGCGCAGCCCGCTCACCCGGCGCCCGTCCCGCACCACCGGCGCGATGCGCGTCGCCACCACCTTGCCACCCGGCGGCCAGCGCTCCCCGGAGTGCAGGTAGGCGGAGAGCACGTAGGAGAAGGCGAGCGGCTGGCCGGCGCGCACCGGGGCGCTCGGCACCCAGTAGGCGTCGATGTTGTAGTCGATGTCCTCGCGGCTCGGGATCTCGACCAGCTCGACGCCGCCGCGGCCCCACTGGCCGAGCGGCTCGACCCAGTAGCTCGGCCGCCGCTCGTAACGCGCCTCGGGATCCTCGTAATCGGCGAAGCGCCGGTCGCGCTGGATGAGCCCGAAGCCGCGCGGATTGTCGTCCATGAAGCGGTTGACCTGCAGGCGCAGCGGATTTTGCAGCGGGCGCCACAGCCACTCCCCGCCGCCGGTGTGCATCATCAGCCCGTCGCTATCGTGCACCTGCGGCCGCCAGTTCTCAAAGCGCCCCCGGGCGGAGTTCACCCCGTAGAGAAACATCGAGGTGAGCGGAGCAATGCCGAGCTTGGCGATGCGCCGGCGCGGGTAGAGCACCGCGCTCACCGTCACCTGGGTGATGGCGCCGGGACGCACCACGAAGCGGTACGCGCCGGTGACGCTCGGGCTCTCGAGCAGCGCGTAGACCGTCATGGTGAGCGCGCGCGGCGGCGGCTCGACCAGCCAGAAGCGCGTGAAGTAGGGGATCTCCTCCCCGCCGGTCGTGGCGGTGTCGATCGCCAGGCCCCGCGCGGTGATGCCTTCGTCCTGGTTGCGGCCGAGCACGCGGAAGTAGGAGGCGCCGAGAAAGGCGAGGACGGTGCGGTGGTGCTGCGGGGAGTCGAGCGGGTAGCGCACCTTCAGGCCGGCAAAGCCGAGGTCCGCGCCGAAGCGCAGCCGCGCGAGCGCGCCCGGGAATTCAAACATCGATTGCCGGTAACCGACCGCGCGCACGCCCGAGGCCGACACCGTGTAGATCTTCACCTGGCGCGTGAAGGCGAAGCCGCGGTGATAGAACTCGACCTCGAACATCGAGCGGCCGCGCCAGAGCGCATCGGCCGCACGGAAGTGGATCTGATGGTACTGCGCGTAGCTGAGCCGCCGCAGCACCCCGGGCAGGGGACTCGAGCCGGACCGATAGGGCTCGCGGGCGCGCAGCGCGGCGAGGCGCTCGACGTCGGCGAACGTGAAACGCTGCGCCGGGGCGGGCGCTTGGGTCGCAGGCGTCGCGGCCCGGGCGAGGGCGCAGGCGAGGGACGTGAGCGTTAGGAACGCGGTGAGAGTGATTCGACTCTTGCTTGACACCAATTTCTCGCTGGGCCCCAACGTCGTTGCCGCGGCTTTCGTTGTGTGCATGGCTCGCGGTATAACACCGGCCCGCTGTCGCCGTCTGGCGACAGGTCCCGTACTCCATCTAACACGCTGATCGGATTGAAGCTTAGCGCATTTTGTCGTCGCGGAGAAACATCGCGCCCACACATCGCGCCAGCGTTGCAGTGTCGTGCCGGAGCCGGCTGCGCAGGCACGCGCGCTCGTGCGGCGATTCGTGTCGAGCAGGGCGGCGTGCAGCGCCGGCTCGGGCTTCGGTGTTGGCGCTCGCGCCGCCGCGCAGGCGAGCTGCCGGCGGCCGGTCCCGGCCGTGCGGCCGGGAGCTGCTGCCCGATGATGGATGTGGTGGAGGCGGGGGGAATCGAACCCCCGTCCGCAAGCACTAGACTTCAGGCTCTACGTACGTAGCCCGCTCTTTGGTTCTCGCGCCGCGCTACCCGAGGGGCAGGGAAGACGAAGCGCCAGCGGACGGTGACTCTTAACGACCCGGCCCGTCGCACGCCGGATCGCGAGCCTGTGAACGCGTCCCCCGAGTCGGCCGCACAGGCACGGACCGGTCGAAGGTCAGCCGCGATTAGGCGGCGAGAGCGAAGTTGTCGTCGTTGGCAACTATGGTTTTGCAGCGTGATTTACGAGGGCACTGCGCCTCGGTACGCCTCTGAAGGTTCGCAACCCGCGTCGAAACCGGTCGCCCCCAGAAGAGAGGCACCAAGCATACCCGAGGGCGCCGCCGCGTGCACGTTGCCGCGCGGTGCGCCCGGAGCGGGTCGGGACGAGAAGTGGAAACGATTCCATTCCTTTGCCGGTTTGTGTAATTTGCTCCCCCTCGCAGGCCTCGGGCAGAGGCGGCGCAGTCGAGGTTCGATCGATGCGAGTGAGCAGCCGCACGGCGTTGTGGGCCGCGGTTCTGGTCGGCGGCAGTGCGCATGCCGCCTCCGCCTGGGCGACCCACGGGGAGCTCGGCATCGTCATGGCGCGCGGCAATGCCAATACCAATAGCGGGGATCTGAAGCTCGCCGTGGCGCGCGAGCTGGGCCGCTGGACCTACAGCGCGGCTCTGGCGGGCCTCTATGCCAGCACCAACGGCCTGACCACCCAGCAGGACACGAACGCGCATCTGCGCGCCGATCTGGCCCTGAGTGAGCGCACGTTCTGGTTCGGCGGGGTGCTTTTCGACCGCAACCTCTTCAGCGGCTTTGCCTACCAGGCGAGCGCCGCGAGCGGCATCGGACGTGTGTTCGTGCATTCCAGGACGGACAAGTTCACCGCCGAGCTCGGCGCGGGCGTGCGGCGCGAGCTGCCGGAGCAGCTGGCGCAGAACGGCCTCGGGGCGGTGATCTCGCGTACGCGGCTCGCCGCGGTGGACGATGCGGTGCTGCACGCCGGCGCGCAGTTCCAGCACCGGCTGAGCCACGACGCGAAGCTGCTCAATACGCTGCTGGTGGAGTCCGGCTCGAGCGACACCATGAGCGCCGACAACCTCTCCCTGCAGGTCCAGATGCGCAAGAGCCTCGCGCTGTCGGTCGGCGTGCAGGTGAGGAACAACACCAATCCGCCGCCCGGCAAGGTGCGCCACACCGACACGGTGATGACGGTGAATCTGGTCTACGACTTCCACACGGCGAAGATCTCCGCGACCGCCCCGACTCCCCCGCTGCTGCAGGGCCTGAACCTGCCCTGAGCGCACGCCCGGGCGGTGCGGCCCTGGGGGCGCTTATCCTCTGCGCAGCAGGCGCGCCTTGTCGCGCTGCCAGTCGCGCTCCTTCTCGGTCGCGCGCTTGTCGTGCTGCTTCTTGCCCTTGGCGAGTCCAACGGCGAGCTTGGCGCGGCCGTGCTTCCAGTACAGCTCGAGCGGCACCAGCGTGTAGCCGCGCCGCTCGACCGCCCCGATCAGGCCGTTGAGCTCGCTGCGATTGAGCAGCAGCTTGCGCGTGCGCACCGGGTCGGCGATGACGTGGCTCGAGGTCGAGGGCAGCGGGGACAGGTGCGCGCCGAAGAGGAACGCCTCCCCGTTGCGCAGGTACACGTACGCCTCGGCCAGCTGCGCCCGGCCGGCGCGCAGCGATTTGACCTCCCAGCCCTCGAGGGCGAGACCCGCCTCGTAGCGCTGCTCGATGAAGTAATCGAAGCGCGCCTTGCGGTTCTCGGCGATCAGCCGGGAGGAAGAGGGGTCGGCCTTGGGGGACATCGGCGGTACGGGTCGGTCGGGGCGCGCATTGTAGCGTGCGGGCGGTGCGCGAAGCGGATTTGCGCGCGCGCCCTTGTCGGTGCGGGCCGGATCCTGGGACAATAGCGCGCATGCGAGAGGTTAAGCGCTCGGCGCTCGTCAGTCTGCCGCCGAACCGCCTGTTCGCGCTGATCAACGACATCGACAGCTATCCGCAGTTTCTGCCCTGGTGCACCCATGCGCGGGTGCTCTCGCGCAGTGACAGCGAGATCGTCGCCACCATCGGCGTGCGGCGCGGACCGTTCAACGGGCAGTTCACGACCCGCAATACACTCG
This sequence comes from Pseudomonadota bacterium, assembly GCA_021792555.1. Classification (GTDB taxonomy): domain Bacteria; phylum Pseudomonadota; class Gammaproteobacteria; order Steroidobacterales; family Steroidobacteraceae; genus 13-2-20CM-66-19. The sequence goes on along the minus strand of JAJYUL010000005.1, from coordinate 89,372 downwards.
AGCCCGACCGGCGCGTGCACATGCGCCTGGTGGACGGGCCGTTCACCGCGCTCGAGGGCGAGTGGCGGCTCGCGCCGGCCGGCGAGGGCACGCTGGTCGAGCTCGTGCTGCGCTTCCAGTTCAAGAGCACGCTCTCGGCGGTGCTCTTCGAGCGCATCTTCGCCGAGACGGTCGGCTCGCTCGTCGATGCCTTCGTCGCCCGCAGCCGCGCCTTCCAGCCGGCCGCGGGGCTCGCCGGGCCGTGAGCGGCAGGGCGCTGAAGCGCTGCATGGTGGCCTACGCCACCGCCGAGCGGCAGTTTCTCTGGCCGGTGGAAATCGACAGTGCGGCGAGCATCGCCGAGGTGATTGCCGCGGCGCGGCGCGGCGCGCCCGATGCTCCGGTGCCCTGGGATGAGGCGCCGGTCGGAATCTTCGGTGAGCTGCGCAGCCGCGATGCCGTGCCCGCCGACGCCGAGCGCATCGAGCTGTACCGGCCGCTCGGTGCAGACCCGCGCCAACGCCGGCGCGCGCGGCTCAGGCCGCGGCGCTGATCAGCCCACCGGGAATTTCTTCGCCGAGGGCAGCAGCCCCGGGGCGATCGGCTGGCCCTTCGGCACGTTGTAGAGCGCGAAGTGGCTGACCTTCCCGTCGTGGAAGAACACCGTCACGCGGCTCTCGATCGGCCGGTGCACGTAGCCGCGCTTGAAGTAGTAGACGTAGTCCCAGCGGTCGGTGTCGAACACGTCCTTGATCATCGGCGTGCCGAGCAGATAGCGCACCTGCACGCGGGTCATGCCCACCTTCAGCTGCCGCACGGTGTGCCCGTCGAGATAATTGCCTTGCTGAATGGCCATCCGGTAGACGCACCCGCCGAGCAGCGTCGAGAGGGCGAGGAGGGCCGCCGAGAGGCGCAGGGCCGAACTGAACTGAACTGGTCGCATGGAGGTCCGATGGGCAATAATTGGGCCGATCATACCTGATCGTGCAAGCGCCGCCGCACTCGCGCGCGGCGGTCAGACCCGGAGGCTCGAGACGCGTGGAAGGCAAGGACCTGCGCAAAGCCGGCCTGAAAGTGACGCTGCCGCGCCTGAAGATCCTCGAGATCCTCGCCGGGAGCGAGACGCGGCATCTGTCGGCCGAGGACATCTACCGCAGCCTGCTCGAGTCGCACGAGGACATCGGGCTTGCGACCGTCTACCGCGTGCTCACGCAGTTCGAGGCGGCCGGGCTGGTCACCCGGCACCACTTCGAGGACGGCATGGCCGTCTTCGAGCTCAACCAGGGCGCCCATCACGATCATATCGTGTGTCTTGACTGCGGCCACGTCGAAGAGTTCGTCGACGACAGCATTGAGGCGCGGCAGAACGCGGTGGCGCACCGCCTGCACTTCGAGATCCGGGATCACTCGCTCATTCTTTACGGCCATTGCCGCCGCGAGGCCTGCCCGCACCGGCGTACGCCCGGGCGCTGAGCGGCTCAGCGGCGCCGCGCGGCGCGTTTGGGCCGCTGCGACGGGGCCGGTGCGGCCGCGGCGCTGCGCAGCATCTGGCGCGCATGCTCGCGCGCGGTGCTGGTGACATCGACGCCGCCGAGCATGCGCGCCAGCTCCTCGATGCGCTCGCTCTCGGGCAGCTCGGTGAGGCTGGTGCGCGTGGCCCGTCCGTCGGTGAGCTTCGCGACGCGCAGGTGCTGATGGCCCTGCGAGGCCACCTGCGGCAGGTGCGTCACGCACAGCACCTGGCTGCGCTGCCCGAGCGAGCGCAGCTCGCGGCCGACGATCTCGGCCACCGCCCCGCCGATGCCCGAATCGACCTCATCGAACACCATGCAACGCGTCTCGCGCGCGCTGCTGGCGACTTCGACCGCGAGGGAGAGCCGCGAGAGCTCCCCGCCGGAGGCGACCTTGGCGAGCGGACGGAGCGGCTGGCCCGGATTGGCGCTGACGCGGAATTCGACCTCATCGGCCCCATGCGGAGCGGGCTCCCCCTCGCTCGCCGTGACGCTCACTTCGAAGCGGCCACCGGCCATGCCGAGTGACTGCATGTGCGCGGTCACGGCCGCACCGAGCGCCTCGGCCGCCTGGGTGCGGCCCTGCGAGAGCGCCGCGGCGCACCGGCGGTACTGCGCGAGCGCCTCGCCGAGCTCCGCGCGCACCGAGCGCAGATCGACCGCGGCGCGCTCGAACCGCTCGAGCTCATCGGCGAGCTGCCGGGCGCGCTGCGGCAGCTGCGCCGGCGCCACGCGGTGCTTGCGGGCGAGGTCCTCGATGGCCGCGAGCCGGCTCTCGACCTCGTTCTGGCGCGAGGTGTCGAGCTCGAGTCCCTCGGCGTAACGTTCGAGCTCGCGGGCCGCCTCGCGGATGTTCACCTCCGCCTCCTGCGCGAGGGCGATGATCGGACTGAGCTGCGGGTCGATCGTCACCGCCGCGCGCAGCGCCTGCAGGGCGCGCCCGATGCCGCTGTGGGCGTTGTGCGTCTCATCCTGGTACAGCAGCGCGAGCGCCGCTTGCGCCGCTTCGGCCAGCCGGCCGCGATGAGCGAGGCGCACACGCTCCTCGCTCAGCCGCTCGAGCTCCCCGGCTGCGAGCTCGAGCGCGCCGAGCTCCCCGACCTGGTGGCGCAGCAGATCGAGCCGAGCGTCGCGGTCGCGGTCGGCCTCGGCGAGTTCCCGCTCGCGCGCGTGCAGCGCCCGCCAGCGCCGGCAGGCCTCGGTGACCTCGGCCATGGGCGCGGCGAGACTGCCGAACTCATCGAGCAGCTCACGCTGGCGCGGCGCGCGCGTGAGGGACTGGAATTCGTGCTGCCCGTGGATGTCGATGAGCAGATCGCCCGCCTCGCGCAGCAGCTGCAGCGGCACCGGCTGACCGTTGAGCCAGGCGCGCGAGCGGCCATCCGCGCCGAGCATGCGGCGCACGATGAGCTCCTCGTCGGCGAGCCCCTGGCGCTCGAGCCACTCGCGCAGCTCGGGCGGCGCTGCGCGCACGTCGAAGGTGGCGCTGAGCTCGGCGCGCTCGGCGCCGTGGCGGATCATCTCCGCGCCGGCGCGCCCGCCGGCGAGCAGCTGCAGCGCATCGACCATGATCGACTTGCCCGCGCCGGTCTCCCCGGTGAGCACCGTCAGCCCCGGGCGCAGCGTGAGCTCGAGTTCATCGATGATGGCGAAATCACGGATCGTGAGGGCGGTGAGCATGGTGGATGGATCGGTGCAGCGGGCCGCTCAGCGCTCGATGTCGCCCCGGCCCCAGTGCAGCTTCGAGCGCAGCAGGCGGAAGTACTCGTGCCCGGGCGGATGCAGCAGCGTGATGCGCTCGGCGGCGCGCTGGATCTGCAGGCGCTCGCCCGGCACGAGCGTGCCGAGAATGGTGCCGTCGCAGGTCACCTGCGCGCGCGTGTCGGGCCGCTCGAGCAGGCGAATCTCGACCACCGAGCGGCCCGAGACCACGATGGGGCGGTCCGAGAGGGTGTGCGGACAGATCGGGGCGAGCACGACGATGTCGAGCTGCGGCTCGATGATCGGCCCGCCGCAGGAGAGCGCGTAGGCGGTCGAGCCGGTGGCGCTCGCCACCACGATGCCGTCGCCGGCATGCGTATTGACGTAGCGGCCCGCCACGCGGGTCTCGAAATCGAGCATGCGTCCCGTGGCGAGCTTCTGCAGCACGACGTCGTTCAGGGCGAGGCACTCGCTGCTGCCCCCGTCGGCCTGATGCAGTCTCGCCAGCAGCAGCGGGCGCTCGTCGGCATCGAGCCGTCCGGCCAGCGCCGCATCGAGGCATTCGGGAATGTCCTGGGGCATCACGTCGGTGAGAAACCCGAGGCGGCCGCGGTTGATGCCGAGGAGCGGCACTCCGTGGCGCGCCACGAGGCCGGCCGCATAGAGCAGCGTGCCGTCACCGCCCACCGCGATCATCAGATCGGCGCTGCGGCCGAGCTCCGCGAGCGGCACGCCGATCGCCCCCGGGCTGCCCGCGAGCGCCGCGGCCGCATCCACCCGCACCGGCACGCCCCGGCCGGCCAGATGCGCGAGCACGGCCTGGGCGGACTCGGCCACCCGCGGATCCGAGAATCGGCCGACCAGCGCGCAAATGCGGGGAGGGGTCATCGGAAAATCCTAGCAGGACGAGGGGCCGGTTGCTTGACGCTCGCGTGCCGCGACTATAGTTTGAGACCAGCGGCTGCGCGAGAGCGGCAATCGCGCGCGGTCGTACACTTATGACGCAAGACGGCCGGGACGAACAACTGAACGAGCGCGCGCAGCACCTGCTGCGCGTGCTGGTGGAGAGCTACATCCGCGACGGCCAGCCGGTCGGCTCGCGCGCCTTGTCGCGCGAGTCGGGGCTGCAGCTGTCCTCGGCGACCATCCGCAACGTGATGGCCGATCTGGAGGAGCTCGGGTTCGTCGCCTCCCCGCACACCTCCGCCGGACGGATCCCGACCGACAAGGGCTACCGGTTCTTCGTCGACTCGCTGCTGCACGTGCAGCCGCTCGAGGCGGCCGCAGCGGCCGAGATCGAACGGCAGTTCGAGGCGCTGCGCGAGAGCGGCCGGGACCTGGTGAGCACCGTCTCGCAGCTGCTCTCGAGCTTGACGCGCCTCGCCGGCGTGGTGACGTTGCCGCGCCCCACCCAGGCCTCGATCACCCAGATCGAGTTCGTGGGGCTCTCGGAGAACCGCGTGCTGGTGGTGCTGGTGTACGGGGAGCGCGAGGTGCAGAACCGCATCATCCAGCTCGAGCGCTACTACTCTCCCGATGAGCTCAGGCGCGCCTCGAACTTCCTCAATGATCAGTTCCGCGGTCGCTCGCTCGATGAGGTGCGCCAGGAGATCCTGCGGCAGTTGAGCGAGACCCGCGCGCACATGAACCAGGTGATGCTCGATGCCATCTCGATGGCGCAGCACGTGTTCGAGACGGGCGCGCAGGGCGGGGAGCTCGAGTACGTCATCAAGGGCGAGACCAATCTCATGAGCGTCGCGGAGCTCTCGAGCGTCGAGCGGCTGCGCCGGCTGTTCGAGGCGTTCAACGAGAAGCGCGACTTCCTGCACCTGCTCGACCAGAGCCTGCGCGCCGAGGGGGTGCAGATCTTCATCGGCCACGAATCCGGCTACCGCATTCTCGATGACTGCAGCGTGGTCACCGCCCCGTACGGGCAGCCGGGCTCGGCGTTCGGCGTGCTCGGGGTCATCGGGCCGACCCGGATGGCCTACGAGCGGGTCATCCCCATCGTGGACATGACGGCTAAACTGCTCGGCGCCGCCTTGAATTCGCGGCGCTGATCCCCACACCGAGCGCTGAACGCCGCGCGGCGAGCGCCGCGGGGCGCTGTTTTGGCTTCACGTTCACATCAGGAAAGAGGATTGCCGATGAGCACTGAGCAGGCCGGCACGAGCCCGGCGGACGAGGCGCGATCGGGCGCCGCAGACGAGGGCGCCGCCCCGCTGACGGAGCTGGCGCAGCTGCAGCAGGCGCTCGCGCAGGCCGAGCAGCGCGCCCGCGAGCATTGGGAGCAGTACCTGCGCGCGGTGGCCGAGCTCGACAACGTGCGCAAGCGCGCCCAGCGCGACATCGAGGCGGCCAACCGCTACGGACTGGAGAAGTTCGCCGCCGAGCTGCTGCCGGTGCAGGACAGCCTGGAGCTGGCCGTGCGCAGCGCCGATCAGGTCGAAGCCGACGTCAGCAGCCTCAAGCAGGGCCAGGAGGCCACGCTGAAGCTGCTCGCCAAGGCCCTCGAGAAGCTCGGCGTGACCCCCATCCGGCCGCTCGGCGAGCCGTTCGACCCGGCCCGGCACGAGGCCATGCTGGCGCAGGAGTCCGCGAGCGCCGAGCCGAATACCGTCCTGCAGGTGGTGCAGACCGGCTTCGAGCTCAACGGCCGGCTGCTGCGCCCGGCCCGCGTGATCGTGGCCAAGGCCCCGGCCGGGGCCTAGGGATTGTCCCCAAAGCCCTTGAATCGGCAAGGCCTACCCCCAGAAAGACTCCAGCGAACCCCTAAGCAACTGAATTTTCGGCGGAGCAGATCATGGCAAAGGTAATCGGCATCGACCTCGGCACCACGAATTCCTGCGTGGCCATCATGGAGGGCGGCAAGCCCCGGGTGATCGAGAACAGCGAGGGCGACCGCACGACTCCCTCGATCGTCGCCTTCACCAAGGACAACGAGGTGCTGGTGGGCCAGCCGGCCAAGCGTCAGGCGGTCACCAACCCGCAGAACACGCTGTTCGCCATCAAGCGGCTCATCGGACGGAAGTTCGAGGACGAAGTCGTTCAGCGTGACGCGAAGATGGTGCCCTACAAGATCGCGCGCGCCGACAACGGCGATGCCTGGGTCGAGGTGCAGGGCAAGAAGATGGCCCCGCCGGAGATCTCCGCACGCGTGCTGATGAAGATGAAGAAGACCGCCGAGGACTACCTCGGCGAGCCGGTCACCGAGGCGGTGATCACGGTGCCGGCGTACTTTAACGACTCGCAGCGCCAGGCGACCAAGGACGCCGGGCGCATCGCGGGCCTGGAGGTCAAGCGCATCATCAATGAGCCGACCGCCGCCTCGCTCGCCTACGGGCTCGACAAGCAGGGCGGGGACCGCAAGATCGCGGTGTACGACTTGGGCGGCGGCACGTTCGACATCTCCATCATCGAGATCGCCGAGATCGACGGGGAGCACCAGTTCGAGGTGCTCTCGACCAACGGCGATACGTTCCTCGGCGGCGAGGACTTCGACCTGCGCATCATCAATTTCCTCGCCGAGGAGTTCCTGAAGGAATCCGGCGTCGACGTGCGCAAGGACCCCCTCGCCATGCAGCGCCTGAAGGAGGCCGCCGAGAAGGCGAAGATCGAGCTGTCCTCGACGCAGCAGACCGAGATCAATCTGCCGTACATCACGGCGGACGCCTCGGGCCCGAAGCACCTGGCCGTCAAGCTCACCCGCGCCAAACTCGAAGCGCTGGTCGAGGAGCTGGTGCAGAAGACCATTGCGCCGTGCCGCACCGCGCTGAAGGATGCGGGTGTCTCGGCCGGCGACATCGCGGAGGTCATCCTGGTCGGCGGCCAGACCCGCATGCCGCTCGTGCAGAAGTACGTGAAGGATTTCTTCGGCCGTGAGCCGCGCAAGGACGTCAACCCCGATGAGGCGGTTGCGGTCGGCGCTGCGATCCAGGCCGGCGTGCTCGCAGGCGAGGTCAAGGACGTGCTGCTGCTCGACGTGACGCCGCTGTCGCTCGGCATCGAGACCTTGGGCGGGGTGATGACCAAGCTCATCGAGAAGAACACCACGATTCCGACCAAGGCCTCGCAGGTGTTCTCCACCGCCGATGACAGTCAGACCGCAGTGACCATCCACGTGCTGCAGGGCGAGCGCGAGCGGGCGGCCGACAACAAGTCGCTCGGCAAGTTCGACCTGTCGGACATTCCGCCGGCGCCGCGCGGCATGCCGCAGATCGAGGTGTCTTTCGACATCGACGCCAACGGCATTCTCAACGTGTCGGCCAAGGACAAGGCGACCGGGCGCGAGCAGAAGATCGTCATCAAGGCCTCAAGCGGCCTCAACGAGGACGAGATCAAGCGCATGGTGCGCGACGCCGAGGCGCATGCCGCCGAGGACAAGCGCTTCCGCGAGCTGGTCGAGACGCGCAACAAGGCCGACGCCATGATCCACGCCGTGGAGCGCAGCCTGAAGGACCTCGGCGAGAAAGTCGAGGCGAGCGAGCGCGCCAGCGTCGAGTCGGCGATCTCCGATCTGCGCACGGCGCTCAAGGGCGACGACCGCGAGGTGATCGAGAAGAAGACCGAGGCGCTCGCGCAGGCCTCGAGCGGCATCGCGCAGAAAGCCTACGCCGGTGAGGCCGGTGCGGCCGCCGGTGCGGCCGGTGCGGCGGGCCCGGGCCCGGAGGCGGCGGGCGCTTCCGCAGGCGGTGCCGGCGGCAAGGAGGACGTCGTCGACGCGGAGTTCGAGGAGGTCAAGGACAAGGGGCGCAAGGCCTCCTGACCGAAAAGCTGACCGAGCCGTTATAGTGAGCGGGGTTCGCGCTGCGAACCCCGCTATTGCTGTGCGAGACGCATGAAGAAAGACTACTACAAGGTACTCGACGTCCCGAAGACGGCCACCGAGGCGGAGATCAAGAAGGCCTACCGGCGTCTCGCCATGAAGTATCACCCGGACCGCAATCCGGGCGACCAGGAGGCCGAGGAGCGCTTCAAGGAGGCCAAGGAGGCCTACGAGGTGCTCACCGATGCCCAGAAGCGCGCAGCCTACGACCAGTACGGCCACGCCGGGGTCGAAGCGGCGGCCGCCGGCGCGCGCGGGCGGGCCGGCGCGGCGGACGCGTTCGCTGACATCTTCGGGGACGTTTTCGGCGATATCTTCGGTTCGGCGCGCCGCGGCGGGCATGCGCAGGTGTTTCGCGGGGCCGATCTGCGCTACGAACTCGAGCTCGACCTGCACGAGGCCGTCTTCGGCCACACCGTGGAGATCGAGGTGCCGAAGCTGGTCGAGTGCGAGACCTGCCACGGCACCGGGGCGGCCAAGGGCAGCTCCCCGCTGACCTGCGACGCCTGCGGCGGCAGCGGCCAGGTGCGCATCTCCCAGGGCTTCTTCCAGCTGCAGCAGACCTGCCCGAAGTGCCGCGGCGCCGGCACCATCATCCGCAACCCCTGCGACAGCTGCTTCGGGCAGGGACGTGTGCGCCGCACCCGCAAGCTCTCCGTGAAGATTCCGGCCGGTGTCGATACGGGCGATCGGATCCGCCTCGCCGGGGAGGGCGAGGCGGGGCGCAACGGGGGCCCGCCAGGGGATCTGTACGTCGAAGTGAGCGTGCGCGAGCATCCGATCTTCGAGCGCGACGGGGAGCACCTCTCGTGCGAAGTGCCGGTGAGCTTCGCGACCGCCGCGCTCGGCGGCACGGTCGAAGTGCCGACCCTGGACGGCAACGTGGTGCTGAAGATTCCGGCCGAGACCCAATCCGGGCGCGTCTTTCGCCTGCGCGACAAGGGCGTCAAGCCCGTGCGCGGCGGCTCGCGCGGGGACCTGTTCTGCCGGGTCGTGGTCGAGACACCGGTGCACCTCTCGGGCGAGCAGCGGGAGCTGATCCGCAAGCTCGAGGCGTCCCTGAAGGAGGACGGCACCCGTCATTCGCCCCGGGAGAAGGGATTCTTCGAGGGCGTGCGGCGCTTCTTCGGCGTCTGAACCGATCGCATGACCACCCGCGCAGCGATCATCGGGGCGAGCGGCCGGATGGGCCATTCCCTGGTGCGTGCCGCCCGGGAGTTCCCCAGCCTTGCCATCACCGCTGCGGTTGCCTCGGCGGGCAGCGCCGCGCTCGGGCGCGACGCGGGGGAGCTCGCGGGGGCCGCGCGGCTCGGGATCGCGGTGAGCGCCGATCTGCCCGCGGCGCTTGCGCTCGCCGATGTCGCCATCGATTTCTCCCAGCCGCAGGCGACGGCGGCGCACGTGGCGGCCTGCCGGGCCGCCGGCACGCCGCTGCTGATCGGCACCACGGGCTTCCCGGAGGACCTCGAGGCGCAGCTCGCCGATGCGGCGCGGCACATCCCCCTGCTGGTGGCGCCGAACACCAGCCTCGGCGTCACGCTGCTCATCGAGCTGGTGCGCATGGCCGCGCGAGTGCTGCCCGAGGCGTTCGACATCGAGATTCTCGAGACGCATCACCGGATGAAGCGCGACGCCCCCTCCGGGACCGCGCTCGCCCTGGCGCGGGCGGCCGGTGAGGGGCGCGGTCTGACCGGCGAGCAGGCGCTCTCGGGCGCGGGCGGGGAGCGCGCCGGGGCGCGCCGTGCGGGGCAGATCGGCTTCGCCGTGCTGCGCGGGGGCGATGTGGTCGGAGAGCACGATGTGCGCTTTCTCGGGGCGGGCGAAACGCTCGTGCTGGGGCACCGGGCGAGCGACCGGAGCCTGTTTGCCCGCGGGGCGCTGACCGCTGCGCTCTGGCTCGCGCAGCAGCGCGCGGGCCGCTATTCGATGCGTGATATTTTATTTGATAATCAATAGCTTACGTAAATTCGTGCGGCGTCTTCCCGTCTCGCCGCAGGCCCCGGCGCGGGCGAATTTTCCATGGACACTCGCAGCCTCGGACCGTAGAATTTCGCCCGATCCGCGTGCGGGTTAGTCGATTCGTGTGCGGGTTAGTCCACGCAAGGCGGGAGGATGTTCACTACGAACTCCTCCCGCTTTGTATATCTGCAGGTCACGGGCCGAAGGTCCTGCGTGGCGCGGCGCGCTCGACTCGCCGGCCGGCTGAAACGAGAGCCAATCTGAGAAGAGAGGATTCATCGAAGTGAGCGTACCGGCAGTACTGGCACTGGCGGATGGGACCGTCTTCCGCGGCCAGTCGATTGGTGCCAAAGGCAACACCACGGGCGAAGTCGTTTTCAACACCGCGATGACGGGGTACCAGGAGATTCTCACCGACCCGTCCTACGCCCGTCAGATCGTCACGCTCACTTGCCCGCACATTGGTAACACCGGAGCGACGCCCGAGGACCTGGAGTCCGCTCAGATCTATGCCGCCGGCCTGGTGGTGCGCGACCTGCCGGCGCGCTGGAGCAACTGGCGCGGCAGCGAGTCGCTCGGGGCGTTTCTCGAGCGCGGCCGCATCGTCGCCATCGCCGGCATCGACACCCGCCGTCTGACGCGCATCCTGCGCGAGCAGGGCGCGCAGGCCGGGTGCATCATGACCGGGGAGAAGGCCGATGCCTCCGCCGCGGTGATCGCGGCGCGCAAGTTCCCGGGCCTGAAGGGCATGGACCTCGCCAAGGTGGTCAGCACGCGGCGCAGCTTCCAGTGGAATGACGGCAGCGTCTGGCCGGAGAGCGCGCGCACGCTGCGCTCGCACCAGCGGCTGCATGTCGTGGCCTACGACTTCGGCATCAAGCGCAACATTCTCAGGCTGCTGGCCGACTACGGCTGCCGCATGACCGTGGTGCCGGCCGAGACGCGCGCCGAGGAGGCCCTCGCGCTCGCGCCCGATGGGATCTTCCTCTCCAACGGCCCGGGCGATCCGGAGCCGTGCACCTACGCCATCGAGGCGACGCGGGAGTTTCTGCAGACCGACCTGCCGGTCTTCGGCATCTGCCTCGGCCACCAGATCCTCGGGCTGGCCAGCGGCGCGCGCACCATGAAGATGAAGTTCGGCCACCACGGCGCGAACCACCCGGTGCAGGACCTCGAGACCGGCCGGGTGCTCATCACCAGCCAGAATCACGGCTTCGCGGTCGATGAGAGCACGCTGCCGGCGAACGTGCGCGCCACGCACCGCTCGCTGTTCGACGGCTCTCTGCAGGGGCTCGCGTTCGCCGACCGGCCGGTGTTCGGCTTCCAGGGGCACCCCGAGGCGAGCCCCGGACCGCATGACCTGAAGCCGCTGTTCGAGCGCTTCGTGCAGCTGATGGTGCGCCGGCTGCAGGCGCAGCTGCGCCAGGGGCAGGGGTCAGGCCCGGCAGCCTCCCAGGGTCCGGCGCGGCAACCGGCGATTTCCCGTTGATTTCGAGACTGATGACGTGCCCAAGCGCAGCGACCTGAACAGCATCCTGATCATAGGCGCCGGCCCGATCGTGATCGGCCAGGCGTGTGAGTTCGATTACTCCGGCGCGCAGGCCTGCAAGGCGCTGCGCAGCGAGGGGTACCGGGTGATCCTGGTCAACTCCAACCCCGCCACGATCATGACCGACCCGGAGATGGCCGACTCGATCTACATCGAGCCGGTCAACTGGCGCACCGTGGCGCGCATCATCGAGAAGGAGCGCCCCGATGCGCTGCTGCCGACCATGGGCGGGCAGACCGCGCTCAACACCGCGCTCGATCTGGTGCGCGAGGGGGTGCTGGAGAAATTCGGCGTCGAGCTGATCGGCGCGAAGCGCGAATCGATCGACATGGCCGAGGACCGCGAGCGCTTCCGCGACGCCATGACCGAGATCGGCCTGGAATCGCCGCATTCGCAGATCGCCCGCAGCCTCGATGAGGCGTTCGCGATCGCCACCGACATCGGCTACCCGATCGTGATCCGCCCGTCATTCACCCTCGGCGGCTCCGGCGGCGGGATCGCGTACAACCGCGAGGAGCTCGAGGCGATCGTGGCGCGGGGCCTGGATGCCTCCCCGACCTCCGAGGTGCTGCTCGAGGAGTCGGTGATCGGCTGGAAGGAATTCGAGATGGAGGTGGTGCGGGACCGCAAGGACAACTGCATCATCATCTGCTCGATCGAGAACCTCGATCCGATGGGCGTGCACACCGGCGATTCGATCACGGTCGCGCCGGCCCTCACGCTCACCGACAAGGAATACCAGCGCATGCGCGATGCCTCGATCGCGGTGCTGCGCAAGATTGGCGTGGACACCGGCGGCTCGAACGTGCAGTTCGCGGTCAATCCGCGCGACGGGCGGCTGCTGGTGATCGAGATGAACCCGCGCGTGTCGCGCTCCTCGGCGCTCGCCTCCAAGGCGACCGGCTTTCCGATCGCCAAGATCGCCGCCAAGCTCGCTGTCGGCTACACGCTCGATGAGCTGAAGAACGACATCACCGGCGGGGCGACGCCGGCCTCGTTCGAGCCGGCCATCGACTACGTCGTGACCAAGATCCCGCGCTTCACGTTCGAGAAGTTCCCGGCGGCCAACGACCGGCTGACCACGCAGATGAAGTCCGTCGGGGAGGTGATGGCGATCGGCCGGACGTTCCAGGAGTCGCTGCACAAGGCGCTGCGGGGCCTGGAGACCGGGCTCGACGGGCTCACGCCGCAGGCGCTGCCGCCGTCGGCGGAGGAGCTCGAGGGCAAACTCACCCACGAGCTGCGCGCCCCGGGGCCGAACCGGCTGCTCTACGTGGCCGATGCGTTCCGCGCCGGCTGGTCCTTCGAGCGCATTGCCGGGCTGACCCACATCGATCCGTGGTTTCTCGCGCAGATCGAGGACCTCATCGGGGAGGAGCGCCGGGTGAGCGCCGAGGGCTTCGCGGGCCTCACCGCGGGCCGGCTGCGCGGGCTGAAGCGCAAGGGCTTCTCCGATGCGCGCCTCGCGAAGCTCATCGAGATGCCCGAGCAGGCCGTGCGCCACAAGCGGCACGATCTCGGCGTGCGCCCGGTGTACAAGCGCGTCGACACCTGCGCGGCGGAATTCGCCACCTCGACCGCCTACATGTACTCGACCTACGAGGAGGAGTGCGAGGCCGAGCCCACCACGCGGCGCAAGATCATGATCCTCGGCGGCGGGCCGAACCGCATCGGCCAGGGCATCGAGTTCGACTACTGCTGCGTGCACGCCGCGTTGAGTCTGCGCGAGGACGGGTTCGAGACCATCATGGTCAACTGCAATCCCGAGACCGTCTCGACCGATTACGACACCTCGGACCGGCTGTACTTCGAGCCGCTCACCCTCGAGGACGTGCTCGAGATCCTCGACAAGGAGAAGCCCGAGGGCGTGATCGTGCAGTTCGGCGGGCAGACTCCGCTGAAGCTATCCCGCGCGCTCGAGCAGGCCGGGGCGCCGATCATCGGCACCTCGCCGGAGTCGATCGACGTCGCCGAGGACCGCGAGCGCTTCCAGGCGCTCGTGCACCAGCTCGGGCTGCGCCAGCCGGCCAACGCCACCGCGCGCACCGAGGAGCAGGCCGTGCAGCTGGCGAAGGAGGTGGGTTTCCCCCTCGTGGTGCGCCCCTCGTACGTGCTCGGCGGGCGCGCGATGGAGATCGTGTTCACCGAGGAGGACCTGCGCGGCTACATGAATCATGCCGTGCAGGTCTCCAACGACAGCCCGGTGCTGCTTGACCGCTTCCTCGATGTGGCGATCGAGGTCGACGTCGATGCCGTGTGCGACGGGGAGCAGGTGCTCATCGGGGGCATCATGGAGCACGTCGAGCAGGCCGGCGTGCACTCGGGGGATTCCGGCTGCTGCCTGCCGCCGAACAGCCTGAGCGCGCAGCTGCAGGAGCAGCTGCGCGAGCAGACCCGCAAGCTCGCCGCGGCGCTGAAGGTGATCGGCCTGATGAACATCCAGTTCGCCATCCAGAACGGGGTGATCTACGTGCTCGAGGTCAACCCGCGCGCCTCGCGCACCGTGCCGTTCGTCTCCAAGGCCACGGGCGTGCCGCTGGCGAAGATCGCCGCCCGGGTCATGAGCGGCCGGCGATTGAGCGACTTGGGCGTCGGGGAGCGGCCGGCGCCGCAGTACTATTCGGTCAAGGAGGCGGTCTTCCCGTTCGTGAAATTCCCCGAGGCCGACCCCATACTCGGTCCGGAGATGAAATCCACCGGCGAGGTGATGGGCACGGGGCGGACCTTCGGGGAAGCCTATGCCAAGGCGCAGAGCGCCTCGGGCGTGACGCTGCCGCGCCAGGGGATCTGCTTCATCAGCGTGCGCGACCGCGACAAGCCGGGCGCGGTGCAGCTCGCGCGGCGGTTGCTCGAGCGCGGCTTCGAGCTGGTGGCCACCGAGGGCACGGCGCGGGCGATCACGGCTGCGGGCCTGGAGTGCCGGCGGGTCAACAAGGTACGCGAGGGCCGGCCGCACATCGTCGATATGATCAAGAATGACGAGATCGACCTCATCATCAACACCACTGAGGGCAAGCTCGCCATCCTCGAGTCGAACTCCATCCGCCGCGAGGCGGTGCACAAGCGCGTGACGTACTACACGACGCTCGCGGCGGGTCTGGCCACCTGCGAGGCGCTCGATCATCTCGATGAGGTCGAGGTCAACCGCCTGCAGGATCTGCATCAGGAAGCGGTAAGCGCATGAAACGTACCCCCATGACACTGCGCGGCGCCGAGGCGCTGCGCGCCGAGTTGAAGCGTCTGAAGAGCGAGGCGCGTCCGGCGGTGATCAAGGCGATCGCCGAGGCGCGCAGCCACGGGGACCTGTCCGAGAACGCCGAGTACCACGCGGCGCGCGAGCAGCAGAGCTTCATCGAGGGACGGATCCGCGAGATCGAGTCGAAGCTCGCCAATGCCGAGATCATCGACCCGAGCACGCTGCCGCAGACCGGCAAGGTGGTCTTCGGGGCGGTGGTGGAGCTCGAGGACGAGGAGGGCAACCGCCTCGTGTATCAGGTGGTCGGCGAGGATGAGGCGGACATTGCCGCCGGGCGTATCTCGGTGGGCTCCCCGATCGCGCGCGCGCTGGTCGGCAAATCCGAGGGGGACGTGGTGGATGTGGCCGCCCCGGGCGGCGTGCGCTCCCTCGAGATCGTCGAGGTGCGCCTGTAGTGATGGCCTATTCGCCCGGAATCACGATGCGCGGCACATCGGGGCGCGGCCGGTAGAGCGCCGCGACATTGCCGATGCGCTGCACCAGCGCGCTGCCGGTCCGCTCGGCCAGTTGCGCGAACAGCGCATCGCGCGCCTCGCGGTCCCCGCCCGGCGCCTTGACCTTGATCAGCTCGTGGTCGGTGAGGGCCCGGTCGGTTTCCAGCGCGACCGCATCGGTGAGGCCGGCGTTGCCGAGGCGCACCACGGGCTTGAGCGCATGCGCGAGGCCGCGCAGGTGCCGACGCTGCCGGTCGGTGAGATTCAGTGCAGGGGACATCGCGGGAATTGTACAGGCTCACATGGCGAAGCGGTCCAAAAGCAGCGGACGGTGGCTGCAGGAGCATTTTTCCGATCCGTACGTGAAGCGGGCGCAGGCCGAGGGCTGGCGCTCACGGGCGGTATTCAAGCTCGAAGAGCTCGATACGAGCGAGAAAATGCTCAGATCGGGCCTGATCTGCCTCGATCTCGGGGCTGCTCCCGGAGCCTGGAGCCAGTATGCGCGACGGCGCCTCGGCCGTGGCGGGACGATCATTGCCACGGATATCCTGCCGATGGAGCCGATCGAGGGCGTGCAGTTCGTGCAGGGGGACTTCCGCGAGCAGGAGGTCTTCGAGCGTATCCTCGCGCTCGCGCCCGAGCGGCAGGTCGACTGGGTGCTCTCGGACATGGCCCCGGCCATGAGCGGCATCGATTCGGTGGACCAGCCGCGCGCGATGTATCTGGCCGAGCTTGCGCTCGATATGGCCGGCCGGGTCTTGAAGGGCGGCGGTGGCGCCCTGATCAAGGTGTTCCAGGGTGCCGGTTTCGAGGCGCTGGTGCGCGAGGCGCGAGGCCGGTTCGCCAAGGTGCGGCTGGTCAAGCCGACCGCCTCGCGCGCGCGCAGCCCCGAGGTCTATCTGCTGGCTAAGGACTTCCGCTTGGTGTAGCGTGCTGAAGTGATGAACGATCTGACCAAGAACATCATTCTCTGGGTAATCATCGTCGTGATTCTGCTGGCGGTGTTCAGCCGCTACATGCCGAGCACGAATGAGCCCCAGCCCATGACCTATTCGACGTTCCTGAAGGACGTGGAGGCCAACCAGGTCTCCTCGGTGACCTTCCAGGGCACCATGCTCTACGGGTCCCTGAAGGACCACAAGCAGTTCAAGACCTTCAACCCCGAGACCGATTACACGGCGCTCATCGGCACGCTCGAGAAGTACAACGTCGACATCTCCGGCAAGCCGCCCAAGGGCGAGGGCATCCTCGAGCAGATCCTGATCCAGCTGCTGCCGGTGCTGCTGCTGATCATCGTGTTCGCCTACATGCTCAGGCAGATGCAGGGCGCATCCGGCGGGCGCGGGGCGATGTCCTTCGGCAAGAGCCGGGCGCGGCTGCTCGGGGAGGACCAGGTGAGCGTGACCTTCGCCGACGTGGCGGGGGTCGATGAGGCCAAGCAGGAAGTGAGCGAGATCGTCGACTTCCTGAAGGACCCCGGAAAGTTCCAGAAGCTCGGCGGGAAGATCCCCAAGGGCGTGCTGATGGTCGGCTCGCCCGGCACCGGCAAGACGCTGCTCGCGCGCGCCATCGCGGGCGAGGCGAAGGTGCCGTTCTTCACCATCTCGGGCTCGGACTTCGTCGAGATGTTCGTCGGCGTCGGCGCATCGCGCGTGCGCGACATGTTCGAGCAGGCCAAGAAGCACGCCCCGTGCATCATCTTCATCGACGAGATCGACGCGGTCGGCCGCCATCGCGGCGCGGGCTTGGGCGGCGGTCACGACGAGCGCGAGCAGACGCTGAACCAGCTGCTCGTCGAGATGGACGGCTTCGAGGGCAACGAGGGCATCATCGTCATCGCCGCGACCAACCGGCCGGACGTGCTCGATCCGGCGCTGCTGCGTCCCGGCCGCTTCGACCGGCAGGTGGTCGTGCCGCTGCCCGACGTGCGCGGCCGCGAGCAGATCCTGCGCGTGCACATGCGGCGCGTGCCGCTCGGCGATGACGTCAAGCCGGCGCTCATCGCGCGCGGCACGCCGGGGTTCTCGGGCGCGGATCTGGCCAACCTCGTCAACGAGGCGGCGCTGTTCGCCGCGCGCGCCAACAAGCGCATCGTCGGCATGGAGGAGTTCGAGCGCGCCAAGGACAAGATCATGATGGGCGCCGAGCGGCGCTCGATGGTCATGACCGAGGAGGAAAAGCGCATGACGGCCTACCACGAGGCCGGTCACGCGATCGTCGGCATGTCCGTGCCGGAGCACGATCCGGTCTACAAGGTGACCATCATTCCGCGCGGCCGTGCGCTCGGACTCACCCAGTTCCTGCCCGAGCAGGATCGCTACAGCATGTCCAGGCGGCGCCTGGAGAGCACCATCGCGACGCTGTTCGGTGGGCGCGTGGCCGAGGAGCTCATCTTCGGCCCCGAGGCGGTCACCACGGGCGCATCGAACGACATCGAGCGGGCCACGGAGCTGGCGCGCAACATGGTCACCAAGTGGGGACTGTCCGACAAGCTCGGGCCGCTCACCTATTCGGAGGAGACCGGCGAGGTGTTCCTCGGCCGCAGCGTCACGCAGCACAAGCAGGTCTCGGACGTCACCGCGCATGCCATCGACGAGGAAGTGCGCCGGGTGATCGAGAGCAACTACACGCGCGCGCGGGACATCCTCACCGGCGCGCTCGAGAAGCTGCATGCCATGGCCGAGGCGCTGATCAAGTACGAGACCATCGAGGAAGATCAGCTCAAGGACATCATGGCGGGCCGTCCGCCGAAGCCCCCGAGCGGCTGGGACGACTCGCTTTCGCACCGTCCGCCGATGCCGCCGGGCCCTCTGCCGGGGGCCCCGCTCGGCTCGCCCGCGGGCTGAGGCGCCCGGCGGGGCCGCGCCCAGGCCTGTCACGGGAAGGCGCAGGTTGAGCGCGCAGCTGCGCTGCGGTGCACGGACGCTCGCTCTGGAGCGTCCGGTGGTGATGGGCGTGCTGAATCTCACGCCGGACTCCTTCTCCGACGGCGGCCGCTATCTCGAGCCCGACCCGGCGCTCGCGCGCGCGCTGGCGATCGAGGCCGAAGGGGCCGCGATCATTGACCTCGGCGGGGAGTCGACCCGGCCGGGCGCAGCGCCCGTGCCGCTCGAGGAGGAACTGCGGCGCGTGCTGCCGCTCCTTCAGCGGCTGCGGCCGCGCACCGAAGCCATCCTCTCTGTCGATACCAGCAAGCCCGAGCTGATGCGCGCCGCGGCCGCGGCGGGCGTGGACCTCATCAACGACGTGTACGCGCTGCGCGCCCCCGGGGCGCTCGAGGCGGCGGCCGAATCCGGCTGCGCGGTCTGCCTGATGCACATGCAGGGCGAGCCGCGCACGATGCAGCATGCGCCGCACTACGATGATGTGCTGGCCGAGGTGTGCGCGTTCCTGAGGGAGCGGGTCGAGGCGTGCCGCGCCGCGGGCATTGCCGATGAGCGCATCGTGCTCGATCCGGGCTTCGGCTTCGGCAAGACGCTCGAGCACAATCTGACGCTGCTGCGCCATCTGGGCGAGCTGCGCATCGGCGGCCTGCCCATTCTCGCCGGCCTGTCGCGCAAATCCATGATCGGCACGCTCACCGGCAAGCTCTCCGAGGAGCGCGTGTACGGCAGCGTGGCCGCCGCGCTGATCGCCGCCCAGAACGGCGCGCGCATTCTGCGGGTGCATGATGTGGCCGCGACGGTCGATGCGCTGAAGGTGCTGGAGGCGGTCGGAGGATCCGGCTGAGCGCTTCGCTCTGAGCAGGCACAGAGCAGCGGGATTCTTCAGCTTGCGGACCGGCAGCGGCGGGTGATCTGACGTCCCGGCCGGCTGCGCTGGCCCGGCGAAGAGCCGATGACCCATAATGCGCCCCGCGATGAAATTGTAGCGGCGAGGCCAAGCGAGTGAGCAGGAAATACTTCGGAACCGATGGCGTCAGGGGCCGGGTGGGCGAGGACCCGATGACGGTGGATTTCGCGCTGCGCCTGGCGAGCGCGGCGGGCCGGGTGCTCGCCCCGCAAGGCGGCACGGTGCTCATCGGCAAGGACACGCGCCTCTCGGGCTACATGTTCGAGTCTGCCCTCGAGGCCGGCTTCGTCGCCTCGGGCGTGAACGTCATGCTGATCGGGCCGCTGCCGACGCCCGGCATCGCCTACATGACGCGCCGTTTCGAGTGCGATTTCGGCGTCGTGATCAGCGCCTCGCACAATCCCTACGACGACAACGGCATCAAATTCTTCGACCGCGACGGGGGCAAGCTGTCCGATGAGCTCGAGGCGCGCATCGAGGCGGAGCTCGATCAGCCGGTGACCACCCGCTCCTCGCGCAGCCTCGGGCGCGCGACGCGCGTCGACCGCTCGCGCACGCACTACCAGGAGTTCTGCGCCTCGACGCTGCCCGAGGGGGTGGACCTCGCGGGCCTGAAGATCGTCATCGACTGTGCCAACGGTGCGGCCTACAAGGTCGGGCCGCGGGTGCTGGCCGACCTCGGCGCGGAGATCGTGCCCATCGGCTGCTCGCCGAACGGGCGCAACATCAACGACGGCTGCGGCTCGCTGCACCCGGAGCTGCTGCAGCTCACCGTCCCCGGGGTGCGCGCCCACCTCGGCGTGGCGCTCGACGGGGACGGCGACCGGGTCGTGCTGGTCGACCATCTCGGGCGGCTCGTTGACGGAGATCAGCTTCTTTACATCATCGCGCGCGCGCGCCAGGAGGCCGGTGCGCTCAGCGGGCCGGTGGTCGGTACCGTCATGAGCAATCTCGGGCTCGAGGTGGCGCTGCGCGAGCGTGGCATCGATTTTCGCCGCGCCGCCGTCGGCGACCGCTACGTGCTCTCGCTGCTGCGCGAGAGCGGCGGGCTGCTCGGCGGGGAGACTTCCGGACATATTCTGTGCCTCGATCAGACCACCACGGGCGATGGGCTGGTAAGCGCCCTGCAGGTGCTTGCGGTGATGCGCACGAGCGGCCGCTCGCTGGCGGAGCTGGCCGCCCCGATGCGCAAATTCCCGCAGGTGCTGCTCAACGTCCGGGTCGCCGAGCGCTTCGATCCGAGCACGGTGCCGGCCGTGTGCGAGGCGGTGCAGCGGGTCGAGGCCCGCCTCGGCGCCACCGGTCGGGTGGTGCTGCGCGCCTCGGGAACCGAGCCGGTGATCCGCGTGATGGTCGAGGGGCGCGAGGAGGAGAAGGCCAAGGCGGCCGCCGCGGAGCTCGCCGAGGTCGTGCGCAGCGCCGTGCGCTAGAGCAGCCCGGGGGACGCTCGCGTTGCACTGCGGGAGGCGCGCCGCTATCATCGCGCCCCCGTTCAGGTCGGGAATCGCGCATGCGTCGCCCCATCGTAGCCGGAAACTGGAAGATGCACGGGACGCGCGCCGACAACGCGCGCCTGATCGAGGATCTGCTCGCCGGGCATCCGGACCGCGCCGTGGCCGAGTGCCTGGTGTTCCCGCCGTTCGTGTACCTGCAGGAAGTCGGCCGCCAGATCCGCGACACCCCGATCCAGATGGGCGCGCAGAACGTGTGCGCCGAGGCGAAGGGGCCGTTCACGGGGGAAGTCTCCGCGGCCATGCTGGCGGACGTGGGCTGCCGCTACGTGCTGGTCGGGCATTCCGAGCGGCGCTGGATTTACCACGAGGACGATCAGCTGGTCGCGCGCAAGTTCGCTGCGGCCCAGGCCAAGTCGCTGGTGCCGATTCTGTGCGTCGGCGAGCATCTGTGGGACCGGGAGAACGGCCGGACCGAGGAGGTCGTCGCCCGCCAGCTCGACGTTGTGCTCGATCTTTGCGGGGAGAGCGCGTTGGAATCGGGCATCGTCGCCTACGAGCCGATGTGGGCCATCGGCACCGGACGGACCGCGACCCCGGAGCAGGCGCAGGCGGTGCATGCGTTCATTCGCGCGCGCATCGGCGAGCGGGATGCTAAAATAGCTGAGGCGACCCGCGTGCTGTATGGCGGCAGCGTCAAGGCGAGCAACGCGGCCGAGCTGTTCGCACAGCCGGATGTCGACGGCGGCCTGATCGGCGGCGCGTCGCTCAATGCGGAGGAGTTTCTCGCGATTCTCGCTGCGTGCGGATCGCACTGAGCGGTTTTTGATTATGCTGCATGATTTTTTATTGGTGGTTCAGCTGATTGCCGGGGTGTGCATCGTCATCCTGGTGCTGCTACAGCATGGGCAGGGCGCCGATGCGGGCGCGGGCTTCGGCGCGGGCGCATCCGGCACGGTGTTCGGTGCGCGCGGGGCCAGCACGGCGCTCTCGCGCGCCACGGCGATCTTCGCCGCCATCTTCATGCTCAACAGCGTCGCGCTGACTTATCTCAGCACGCGCACGCACGAGCATCAGAAGACGATTCTGGATCTGGCCGGTCAGACGCACGCCGCGCCGAAGGCGCCGGCGGCACCGGCGCCGCAGAACGCGGGCGGGGCCGGCAAGCCGGCGGGCGCCGGGACGCCGCCGCAGACTCATTGATGCGGGCGCGCGGATACGCGCCGCAGCGATGATTGATTGATGTTGCCGACGTGGTGGAATTGGTAGACACACTAGCTTGAGGGGCTAGCGCCGCGAGGCGTGTCGGTTCGAATCCGACCGTCGGCACCAAATTGTTTGCGTCCGCTGCTACAATGCGCAGCTTCGGAGGGGAGGCGCCGCGAGGGCCTTCTTTTTTCCGTGGGTTTGCTCAGGCGATGGAAGCATGCTGAATAATTACCTGCCGATTCTGATTTTTCTCGCCATTGCGACAGCGGTGGCACTGGTGCTGCTGACACTCGGCAGCACCATCGGCCGCTTCTTCGCGCGCGAGCCGGCCGATCGCGACAAGCTCTCCGCTTACGAGTGCGGCTTCGAGGCCTTCGAGGACAGCCGCATGAAGTTCGACGTGCGCTACTACCTCGTCGCGATTCTGTTCATCGTCTTCGACCTCGAGATCGTCTTTCTCTTTCCCTGGGCGGTGGCGCTCGGGGACATCGGGGTCGCGGGGCTGATCGCCATGGTGGTGTTCCTCGGCATCCTGACCGTGGGCTTCATCTACGAATGGAAGAAAGGGGCGCTCGAGTGGGATTGACGCAAGAGCAAGAGGGCTTCGCGCAGCGCGGCTTCCTCACGACCCAGGTCGACAATCTGCTCAATTGGGCGCGCACCGGCTCGCTGTGGCCGATGACCTTCGGCCTGGCCTGCTGCGCGGTGGAGATGATGCACGCGGGCGCATCACGCTACGATCTCGACCGCTTCGGCGTGGTCTTCCGTCCGAGTCCGCGCCAGTCCGACGTGATGATCGTCGCCGGCACCCTGGTCAACAAGATGGCCCCGGCGCTGCGCAAGGTGTACGACCAGATGGCCGAGCCGCGCTGGGTCATCTCGATGGGCTCGTGCGCCAACGGCGGCGGCTACTACCACTATTCTTATGCGGTTGTGCGCGGCTGCGACCGCATCGTTCCCGTGGATGTCTACGTGCCCGGCTGTCCGCCGACGGCCGAGGCGCTGGTGTACGGCATCATCCAGCTGCAGAAGAAGATCGTCCGCACCAGCACCATCGCCAGGTAGAGCGCACATCATGGAACAGTCCACCGACCAGCCGGCCGCGAGCGGCGCTGCCATCGAAGCGCTGGCCCGCACCATCGAGGAGCGGGTGAGCGGCGTGCGCCGCCTGCCCTCGCTCGCGCAGGATCTGGCCTACGAGGCCGAGCCTGCCCAGCTGCTGACCGTGTGCCGCGCGCTGCGCGACACGCCGGAACTCAGGTTCGAGATGCTGATGGACGTCGCCGGCGTCGATTATCTGCACTACGGACGCGAGGAGTGGGTCACCTCGGCGGCGACCCGCACCGGCTTCAGCCGCGGCCGTGAGGCGAGCGCGCCGAGCGATCCGGGCATGCCCGGGCGCTTCGCGGTCGTCTATCAGCTGCTCTCGATCACCCACAACACCCGGCTGCGACTGCGTGTCACCTGCCCGGACACGGCCGATCCGATCGTCGATTCGGTGGTCGAGGTGTGGGCGAGCGCCAACTGGTTCGAGCGCGAGGCGTTCGACCTGTTCGGCATCATGTTCCGCGGCCACCCGGATCTGCGCCGCATCCTCACCGACTACGGTTTCATAGGCCACCCGTTCCGCAAGGACTTCCCGCTGATCGGCAACGTGGAAACACGCTACGACCCGGAGAAAAAGCGCGTGGTGTACGAACCGGTGAGCATCGTGCCGCGGGTGCTCGCGCCCAAGGTGATCCGGCACGACAACCGCTACGAGCCGGCGTTGAAGGCTCCGGAGTTGCCCCGCTGATGGCCCAGTCGACCAACGATCTTCCGCTCGCGGAGATCCGCAATTACACGATGAATTTCGGCCCCCAGCACCCGGCTGCGCACGGGGTGCTGCGCCTGGTGCTCGAGATGGACGGCGAGGTGATCCAGAAGGCCGATCCGCACATTGGTCTGCTGCATCGGGCGACGGAGAAGCTGGCCGAGTCGAAGCATTTCAACCATTCCATCGGCTACATGGACCGGCTCGATTACGTGTCCATGATGTGCAACGAGCACGCCTACGTGCTCGCCATCGAGAAGCTGCTCGGCATCAAGCCGCCCGAGCGCGCGCAGTACATCCGCGTGCTGTTCGATGAGATCACGCGCATCCTCAACCATCTGATGTGGCTCGGCGCGCACGCGCTCGACATCGGCGCGATGACGGTGTTCCTGCTGTGCTTCAAGGAGCGCGAGGAGCTGATGGACGTGTACGAGGCGGTCTCCGGCACCCGCATGCACGCCACCTATTACCGGCCTGGCGGGGTGTATCGCGACCTGCCGCAGAGCATGCCGAAGTACCAGCCGTCCAAGTGGCGTTCGCGCAAGGAAGTCGACCGCCTGAACGAGACGCGCTCGGGCTCCATGCTCGATTTCATCGACGCGTTCGCCGAGCGCTTCCCGGTCGCGATCGCCGACTACGAGACGCTGCTCACCGACAACCGCATCTGGAAGCAGCGCACCGTGAACATCGGGGTCGTGCCGCCGGAGCGGGCGCTGCAGCTCGGGTTCTCCGGTCCCATGCTGCGCGGCTCGGGGGTGGTGTGGGACCTGCGCAAGAAGCAGCCCTATGAGGTGTACGAGCGGATGGATTTCGACATCCCGGTCGGCACCAACGGCGACTGCTACGACCGCTATCTGGTGCGCATCGAGGAGCTGCGCCAGTCGACCCGCATCATCCGCCAGTGCATCGAGTGGCTGCGCAAGAATCCCGGTCCGGTCATGGCCGACGACCGCAAGGTGCGCCCGCCGAGCCGCGAGCACATGAAGGGCGACATGGAATCGCTCATTCATCACTTCAAATTCTTCACCGAAGGCTACGACGTGCCCGCCGGGGAGACCTACGCCGCGGTGGAGGCGCCGAAAGGCGAGTTCGGCATCTATCTGGTGTCCGACGGCGCCAACAAGCCCTATCGCCTCAAGTGCCGCGCGCCGGGATTCGCGCACCTCGCGTCCCTGGAGGAAATGGTGCGCGGGCACATGCTGGCGGACGTGGTCGCGGTGATCGGCACGCAGGACATCGTCTTCGGGGAAATCGACCGTTGAGCAACGACACGCACACGACGCCGGCCGCCGGCGACATCGGGCTGCTCTCGGAGCAGACCCGCCGGGAGATTGATCACTGGGTCGCGAAGTTCCCGCCGGGGCGCCAGCGCTCGGCGTGCATCGCAGCGCTGCGCGCCGCGCAGGAGCAGAACCAGGGTCACCTGACCAAGGCGCTGATGGACGCGGTGGCTGCGTATCTGCACCTGCCGCCGATCCAGGTGTACGAGGTGGCGAGCTTCTACTCGATGCTCGAGACCCACCCGTGCGGTCGCCATCACGTGAGCATCTGCACGAACATCTCCTGCATGCTCAACGGAGCGGACAAGCTCATCGAGCATGCCGAGCGCAAGCTCGGCATCAAGCTCGATGAGAGCACGCCCGACGGTCGGATCTTCCTGAAGGAAGAGCACGAGTGCCTCGCGGCCTGCACCGGCGCCCCGATGATGATGGTCGATCACGTCTTTCACGAGCATCTCACTCCCGAGAAGCTCGATCAGATCCTCGATGAGTTGAAGTAGTCCCATGCCCATCAGTCCCGACAAGATGAATCTGGTGGTGTTCGAGCCGCTCGCGCTCGAGCGTTCGTGGACACTGGAGACCTACCGCAAGATCGGCGGGTACCAGGCGTGGGAGAGGATCCTCACCGAAAAGCCCCCGCGGGAGCAGATCATCGAGGCGGTGAAGGCCTCGGGCCTGCGCGGCCGCGGCGGGGCGGGCTTCCCGACCGGCACCAAGTGGAGCTTCATGCCGCGCAACTCCCCGGGGCAGAAGTACATGGTGTGCAACTCGGATGAGAGCGAGCCGGGAACCTGCCACGACCGCGACATCCTGCGCTACAACCCGCATGCGGTGATCGAGGGCATGGCGATCTCGGGCTACGCCACCAACTCCAGCGTCGGCTACAACTACATCCGCGGCGAGTTCCTCGGCGAGCCGGTGCCACGCTTCGAGGCGGCGCTGAAGGAAGCCTACGAGGCGGGGCTGCTCGGCAAGAACATCCGCGGCAGCGGCGTGGACTTCGACCTGTACACCTTCGTCGGCGCGGGCGCGTACATCTGCGGCGAGGAGACCGGACTGCTCGAGTCGCTCGAGGGCAAGCCGGGCCGGCCGCGCTTCAAGCCGCCGTTTCCGGCGAACTTCGGCCTGTACGGCAAGCCGACCACCATCAACAACACCCAGAGCTACGCCTCGGTGCCCACCATCCTGCGCAAGGGCCCGAAGTGGTTCGCCGATCTCGGGCCGGCCAACTCCGGCGGCACCGTGATCTTCTCGGTCTCCGGCCACGTGGCACGGCCGGGCAACTTCGAGCTGCCGCTCGGCGTGCCATTCGCCGAGCTGCTTGAGCTCGCCGGCGGCGTGCGCGGCGGGCGCAAGCTCAAGGCCGTGATCCCGGGCGGCTCCTCGGTGCCGGTGGTGCCGGGGGAGGTCATGCTCAAGACCAACATGGACTACGACTCGCTGCGCGCGGCGGGCTCGGCGATCGGCTCCGCGGCGGTGATCGTGATGGACGAGACCACCTGCATGGTGCGCGTGCTCGAGCGCATCTCGCGCTTCTACATGGCCGAGTCCTGCGGCCAGTGCACGCCCTGCCGCGAGGGCACGGGCTGGATGAACCGCATCATCAAGCGCATCCTCGCCGGCCAGGCGCGGCGCGAGGACCTCAATCTGCTCGTCGATGTGGCCAACCGCATCGAGGGGCACACCATCTGCGCGCTCGGCGACGCGGCGGCCTGGCCGGTGCAGAGCTTCCTGAAGCACTACCGCCACGAGTTCGAGTACATGGTCGATCACGGCGGGCGCAGCATGGTCGCGGATCAGCTCGGCGAGCGGGCGGCATAACATGGCAGAAGAATTCGTCAACATCGAGATCAACGGAAAGCCCGTCAAGGCCCGCAAGGGCGCGATGATCATCCAGGTCACCGACGCCAACGGCGAGTACGTGCCGCGCTTCTGCTACCACGAGAAGCTGGCCGTGGCGGCCAACTGCCGCATGTGCCTGGTGGAGGTCGAGAAGGCGCCGAAGCCGCTGCCGGCCTGCGCGACGCCCGTCATGGAGGGCATGAAGGTCTTCACCCGCTCGCCGAAGGCGATCGCCGCACAGCGTGCGGTCATGGAGTTCCTGCTGATCAACCACCCGCTCGACTGTCCGATCTGCGACCAGGGCGGGGAGTGCGAGCTGCAGGATCTGTCCCTCGGCTTCGGGCGGGACTACTCGCGCTTCAGCGAACGCAAGCGCTCGGTGCCGGATGAGAATCTCGGTCCGCTGATCGCCACCGACATGACGCGCTGCATCCACTGCACGCGCTGCATCCGCTTCACCGAGGAGATCGCCGGCATCCAGGAACTCGGCATGGTCGGGCGCGGCGAGCAGATGAAGGTGCGCCGCTACATCGAGAGCACCGTCAATCACGAGCTCTCGGGCAACGTCATCGATCTGTGCCCGGTCGGGGCGCTGGTTTCCAAGCCCTACCGCTTCAGCGCGCGCGCCTGGGAGATGACCGCCGTGCCGCTCGTCTCCCCGCACGACGGGGTGGGCAGCAATCTCTACGGCCACGTGCTGCGCGGGCGGCTGATGCGCGTGGTGCCGCGGCAGAACGAGGCGATCAACGAGATCTGGCTCGCCGACCGCGACCGCTTCAGCTACGAGGGAATCTACAGCCCCGAGCGACTCGAGCGGCCGATGGTGCGCGAGAACGGCGCGTGGGTCGAGACCGATTGGGAGAGCGCGCTCGCGAAGGCCGCCGAGGGTCTGCGCGCCGAGGCCGGCTCGCTCGGCGTGCTGGCAAGTCCCTCGAGCACGCTCGAGGAGCTCTATCTCGCCGGGCGCATCGCGCGCGGGCTCGGCAGCGCCAACATCGACAGCCGCCTGCGCCAGCGCGACGTGCGCGATCAGCACAACGACCCGCTCTATCCGAGCCTCGGCATGCGCATCGCCGACATCGATGCGCTCGATGCGCTGCTCGTCGTCGGGGCGAACCTGCGCCGCGAGGTGCCGATCCTGGCGCACCGGGTGCGCAAGGCCGCGCTGCGCGGCGCGCAGGTCGCGTTCGTCAATCCGGCGGCCTTCCGTTATCACTTCCCGCTCGCCGCCGCTCTCGAATCGGCCCCCGCCGCGCTGGCCGGCGATCTGGCGGCCGTGCTCGGCGCGGCGCTCGAGGCGGCCGGCAAGTCCGCCCCGGCGCATCTGGCGCAGGCCGTGCAGGCGGCCACGATCGGGCAGACCCACCGCGCCGCGGCCGCGGCGCTCGCGCACGGCGAGAAGCGCGCGGTGTGGCTGGGCGCCCTGGCGCTGAGACATCCGCGCTTCGCGGACCTTCGCGCGCTCGCCGCGGCGATCGCGCAGACGACGGGCGCTTCCTTAGGCGTGCTCGCCGAAGGGGCCAACGCCGCCGGCGCATACCTTGCCGGCGCGGTGCCGCACCGCGTGGCCGGCGGCAAGCCGGCCGCCAAGAGCGGACTGGCGGCCGCGCAGATGCTGGCGCAGCCGCTCTCGGGCTACCTGCTGGTCGGCACCGAGCCCTGGCTCGATGCGCCGGACAGCGGCGCCGAGCGCACCCTGGGGCAGGCGAAGTTCGTGGTGGCGGTGACGCCCTTCGCGAGCGAGACGCTGCGGCGCGTCGCGCACGTGCTGCTGCCGGCCGGTACGTTCGCCGAGACCTCCGGCACCTACGTGAACCTCGAGGGGCTCTGGCAGAGCCAGACGGGCGCCGCGCAGCCGGTCGGGGAGGCCCGTCCGGGCTGGAAGATCCTGCGCGTGCTCGGCAATCTGCTCGACCTTGAGAAGTTCGACTATCTCTCGAGCGAGCAGATCCGTGAGGAGCTCGCGGGCCTGTGCGGCGCGGGCACCGCCTACGCCGCCCCGGCCTACACCGCGGCCCACGCGGTCGCCCCGGGCAGCGAGGCGGCGCGCGTGGTGGATGTGCCGATGTATCAGATCGACGCGCTGGTGCGCCGCGCCACCTCGCTGCAAAACACGCTCGAGGGCCGCACTTCTGCGGTGACCTACTGACGATGCACACGCAAATCACTCACCTGCTCGCCCTGTGGGCCTCGCTCCCGCAGATCGTCCGCACCGTCGTGTGGATCCTGATCATCACCATCGGGGTCATCCTGTGCGTGGCCTTCCTCACGCTCTGGGAGCGCAAGGTCATCGGCTGGATGCAGCTGCGGCGCGGGCCGAACCGCGTGCGCATCTTCGGGATGCTGCCCGGGCTCGGCCAGCCATTCGCGGACGTGTTCAAGCTGCTCACCAAGGAAGTGGTGGTGCCGAGTGCCGCGAGCAAGTTCCTCTTCCGCATCGCGCCGGCGCTTGCGCTGATCCCGGCGATCGCGGCCTGGGCGGTGATTCCGCTCTCCCCGCAGCTGGTGGTCTCGAAGGCGAACGCGGGACTGCTGTACCTGCTCGCGCTGTCCTCGATGGGCGTGTACGGCATCATCCTCGCAGGCTGGTCGGCCAACTCCAAGTACGCACTGCTCGGAGCGATGCGCTCGGCGGCGCAGATGGTGGCCTACGAGATCGCCATGGGCTTCGCGCTGGTCGGGGTGCTGATGGCCGCCGGCAGCATGAACCTCGGCCAGATCGTGCAGCACCAGCAGGGCGGGTTCCTCGCGTGGAACTGGTTCTGGCTGTTCCCGCTGTTCGTCGTTTACCTGATCGCCGGCGTCGCCGAGACCAACCGTGCGCCGTTCGACGTCGCCGAGGGCGAGTCGGAGATCGTGGCGGGCTTTCACGTGGAGTATTCGGGCATCGCGTTCGCGCTGTTCTTCCTCGCCGAATACGCCAACATGATCCTCATCTCGACGCTGACCGCCGTGTTCTTCTTCGGCGGCTGGCTCTCGCCGTTTGCCGGCTATCCGGGGATCGGCCATACCTTCCTCGGTGACCCGAGCTTCTTCTGGCTGGGCCTGAAGGTGTTCGTGTTCCTGTTCCTGTTCCTGTGGTTCCGCGCGACTTTCCCGCGCTACCGCTACGACCAGATCATGCGGCTCGGCTGGAAGGCGCTGATTCCCGTCACGCTGGTGTGGATCGGAGTCGAGATGATCATGGCGGCAATCCACATCGGACCGTGGGCCAGGCCCTGGTTCCACTGAAGGAGGAGGCAATGGCCAATCCGCTGAAGACTTTTCTGCTGCCGGAACTCCTGAAGGGGATGTCCGTCACCGCGCGCACCTTCTTTACGCGCAAGTACACGCTGAACTACCCCGAGGAGAAGGCGCCGCAGTCCCCGCGTTTCCGCGGCCTGCATGCGCTGCGCCGCTACGCGAACGGCGAGGAGCGCTGCATCGCCTGCAAGCTGTGCGAGACGACCTGTCCGGCGACGTGCATCACCATCGACTCGGACGTGTCGGCGGACGGCACGCGGCGCACCACCCGCTACGACATCGATCTGTTCAAGTGCATCTACTGCGGCTTCTGCGAGGAGGCCTGTCCGGTCGATGCGATCGTGCTGACGCGCATTCACGAGTACCACATGGAGAACCGTGGCGAGAACGTCATGAGCAAGGACAAGCTGCTCGCCGTGGGCGAGCGCTACGAGACTCTGATCGCCGCCGACAAAGCGGCCGATGCGCCCTACCGGTGAGGTCGAGGCCGTGCTAGTCGAAATTCTCTTCTACATCTTCGCCACGCTGCTGGTGGCCGGCGCGCTCGGGGTGATCACCGCGCGCAATCCGGTCTACTCGGTGCTGTTTCTGGTGTTCTGCTTCGTCAACTCCGCGGCCATCTGGCTGCTGGTCGAGGCGGAGTTCCTCGCCATCGTGCTGGTGCTGGTGTACGTCGGGGCGGTGATGGTGCTGTTCCTGTTCGTGGTGATGATGCTCGACATCAACCTGGCGGAGATCAGGCAGGGCTTCACCCGCTTCGCCTGGCTCGGCTGGATCACGGCCCTCGCGGTGATTGCCGAGATCACCGGGGTGATCTGGCGCAACGGGCTCGGCGGCGTCGATGTCGGCCGCGGCTTCGTCAGCGAGCCGGCGAACTACAGCAACACGCTCGAACTCGGCCGGGTGCTGTACACGCATTATGCCTATCCGTTCGAGCTCGCCGCCGTGCTGCTGGTGGTGGCGATCGTGGCCGCCATCGCGCTCACCCTGCGCCGCCGTCCGGGGCTGAAGGTGCAGGACATCTCGCGCCAGGTGGCGGTGCGCGCCGAGGACCGTCTGCGGGTGGTGAAGGTCTCCGCGGAGAAGCGCTCATGATCACGCTCGCAGACATGCTCACGCTCTCAGGGATTCTGTTCGCGCTCGCGGTTGCCGGGATCTTCCTCAACCGCAAGAACGTCATCCTGCTGCTGATGTGCGTGGAGTTGCTGCTGCTCGCGGCCAACTTCAACTTCATCGCCTTCTCGCGCATGCTCGGCGATCTGACCGGCCAGGTGTTCGTGTTTTTCGTGCTCACCGTGGCGGCGGCCGAGTCGGCCATCGGACTGGCGATCCTCGTGGTGCTGTTCCGTGAGCGGCGCAGCATCAATGTCGAAGATCTGAACACTCTCAAGGGCTGAGGCCGCATGAATCCGCATCTGCTGATCGCTATCCCCCTCGCGCCGCTCATCGCGGCCGTGATCGCGGGTCTTGCCGGCCACCGCATCGGCCGCGCCGCATCGCATACCATCACCATCGCGGGCGTTGCGATCGCCTGCGGGCTGTCGCTGTACGTGCTGAAGCAGATGTACTGGGACGGCGTCGGGACGTTCAACGGTCCGGTGTACACCTGGCTGGTCAGCGACGGCGTGCGCATCCAGGTCGGCTTCCTCATCGACCGGCTGAGCGTGCTGATGATGTCGGTGGTGACGTTCGTGTCGCTGTGCGTGCACGTGTACACCATCGGCTACATGAGCGACGATCCGGGCTATACCCGCTTCTTCAGCTACATCTCGCTGTTCACCTTCGCGATGCTCATGCTCGTGATGTCGAACAACTTCATGCAGCTATTCTTCGGCTGGGAAGCGGTCGGCATGGTGTCCTACCTGCTGATCGGCTTCTGGTACACGCGCCCGAGCGCGATCTTCGCGAACTTCAAGGCCTTCATCGTCAACCGCGTGGGCGATTTCGGCTTCATCATCGGTATCGCGGCGCTGTTCTCCTACACCCACTCGCTGTCCTACACCACGGCGTTCGCCGCCGCGCCCCACCTGGCGCAGCAGACTCTGCCGGTGTTCGGCGGGGTCAACGCGCTCACCCTGATCTGCGTGGCGCTGTTCATCGGCGCGATGGGCAAGAGCGCGCAGGTGCCGCTGCACGTGTGGCTGCCCGACTCGATGGAGGGCCCGACGCCGATCTCGGCGCTGATCCACGCGGCCACCATGGTCACCGCCGGCATCTTCATGGTGGCGCGCATGTCGCCGCTGTTCGAGCACTCGAGCGCGGCGCTGTCGTTCGTACTGGTGATCGGGGCGACGACCGCGTTCTTCATGGGCATCCTCGGGGTGGTGAACAACGACATCAAGCGGGTGATCGCCTACTCGACGCTCTCGCAGCTCGGCTACATGACCGCCGCGCTCGGTGCATCGGCCTACAGCGCGGCGATCTTCCATCTGATGACGCACGCGTTCTTCAAGGCGCTGCTGTTCCTCGCGGCCGGCTCGGTCATCATCGGCATGCACCACGAGCAGGACATGCGCAAGATGGGCGGGCTTGCCAAGTACATGCCCATCACGGCGATCACCTGCTGGGTCGGCGGGCTCGCACTCGTGGCGACGCCGTTCTTCTCAGGCTTTTACTCCAAGGACGCCATCATCGAGGCGGTGGGCATGAGCCACCGCTGGGGCTCGACGTACGCGTACTGGTGCGTGCTGCTCGGGGCCTACATCACCTCGCTGTACACGTTCCGGCTGCTGTTCATGACTTTCCACGGCGAGGAGCGCTTCCGCAAGGTGCACGCCGGCGAGGGGCATGAGCACGGACACGATGGGCACGGCGAGCATGGCGGACACGGCGTGCACGAGCCGCACGAGAGCCCCTGGGTCGTGACGGTTCCGCTGATCGCCCTCGCCATCCCGGCGCTGCTCATCGGCTATTTCACGGTGGGCAAGATTCTCTACGGCAACTACTTCGGCAGTGCGATCGAGGTTCTGCCCGCGCACAACGTCCTCGGCCGCATGGCGGCGGATTACCATGGCCCGCTGCAGCTTGCGCTGCATGCGTTCCTGACCGCGCCGTTCTGGCTGGCGGTGGCGGGGCTGTTCACGGCCTGGCTGTTCGTGTTGAAGCGGCCGGATCTGGCCGACGCGGCGGCCGTGAAGTTCGCGTGGCTGAAGCGCATCCTCGATCAGAAGTTCTACTTCGACTGGTTCAACGAGCAAGTCATCGCGCGAGTCAGCCGCGGGATCGGTATCGGGCTGTGGAAAGCCGGCGACCAGGGGCTGATCGACGGGGCCGTGGTCAACGGCACCGCGGCGTCGGTGGGCTGGCTCGGCGGCGTGGTGCGGCGCGTGCAGAGCGGTTATCTCTACTCGTACGCCTTTTGGATCGTGATCGGCCTGGCGGCGCTGCTCGGCTGGTTCCTGGTCCACGCGTAAGCCCACGCAGAGCATTTCGGAGAAAGCACAAGAATGCACGACCACCTGCTGTCCCTGCTGATCTGGCTGCCCATCGCGGCCGGCATCGTGGTGCTGCTGCTCGGGGAGCGCAATATCGTCGCCGGCCGCTGGCTGTCGCTCGTCGCCTCGCTCGTGGCACTGGCGCTGTGCGTGCCGCTGGTGCGGGACTTCAACACGCACACCGCGGCATTCCAGTTCGTGGAGAAGGCCGCGTGGATCCCGCGCTTCCACGCCTATTACGCGCTCGGCGTCGATGGCATCTCGATGCCGCTCGTGGTGCTGACGGCGCTGATGACCATTCCGGTGCTGATCGCCGGCTGGCAGGTGATCACCAAGCGCCCGGCGCAGTACTACGCGGCCTTCCTGATCATGGAAGGGCTGATGATCGGGGTGTTCTCGGCCACCGATGCGCTGCTCTTTTACTTCTTCTGGGAAGCGATGCTGATCCCGATGTTCCTCATCATCGGCATCTGGGGCGGCCCGCGGCGCGTGTACGCGACCATCAAGTTCTTCCTGTACACCTTCCTCGGCTCGGTGTTCATGCTCGCGGCGCTGATCTACATGTACGTCAAGGCCGGCAGCTATTCGATCGCCGCCTTCCAGGCGCTGCCGCTGACGCTCACCGAGCAGCGCTGGATCTTCGCGGCATTCCTGCTCGCCTTCGCGGTGAAGGTGCCGATGTGGCCGGTGCACACCTGGCTGCCGGATGCGCACGTCGAGGCGCCGACCGGCGGCTCGGTGATCCTCGCGGCCATCATGCTGAAGATGGGCGGGTACGGCTTTCTGCGCTTCAGTCTGCCGATCGTCCCGGATGCCTGCCGCGAGCTCGACACGCTGGTGATCACGCTCTCGCTGATCGCGGTGATCTACATCGGCTTCGTCGCGCTCGTACAGCAGGACATGAAGAAGCTGATCGCCTATTCCTCGATCGCGCACATGGGCTTCGTCACCCTCGGCGCGTTCCTGGTGTACGCCATCGTCAGGAGCACCGGCGCCACGCAGGGCGCCGCGATGGGCATGGACGGCGCGATGGTGCAGATGATCTCCCACGGACTGATCTCCGGGGCGCTGTTCCTGTGCGTCGGGGTGCTCTATGACCGCATGCACACGCGGCAGATCGCCGATTACGGCGGGGTCATCAACACCATGCCGGTGTTCGCCGGGTTCATGGTGCTGTTCGCGCTCGCCAATACCGGGCTGCCCGGCACCTCCGGGTTCGTCGGGGAGTTCCTGGTGATCCTGGCGAGCTTCAAGGCGAGCTTCTGGTACTCGGCGCTCGCGGCCGTGACGCTCATCCTCGGGGCCGGGTACACGCTGTGGCTGGTCAAGCGCGTGGTGTTCGGTCCGGTGGCCAATGATCACGTGGCCAAGCTGAGCGATGTCAATGGGCGGGAATTCCTGATCCTCGGCGTCCTGGCGCTTGCCGTGCTGGCGCTTGGCGTGTGGCCCGAGCCGCTGCTGAAGATCATGGAACCCTCGATCCAGCACCTGGTCAGCCAGGCCGCTGCCACCAAGATTCCGGTGTAGACCCGATGCCCGACACGATGATGAACCTGCATTCCATTGCCGCCGCCGTTCCGGAGATCTACCTGACCGCGGCGATCTGCATCGTGCTGCTGTTCGAGGCGTTCGTCGGCGCGAAGCGCCCCGGGGCGACCGGAACGTTGACGCTGCTGGTGCTCGTGGTCGGCGCGGCGCTCACCGTCGCCTACGCCGATGTCGCGCACCGCGTGGTGCTGTTCGACGGCACCTACGTCGCCGACCCGCTCGCGTACGTCCTGAAGCTCGCCGGCTTCCTGGCGGTGGCGGTGGCGCTGCTTTACTCGCGCGCCTATCTTCAGAACCGCGACATCCTCAAGGGCGAGTACTACGTGCTCTCGCTCTCGGCGCTGCTCGGGATCTTCGTGCTGATCTCGGCCAACAGCCTGCTGACGGTGTATCTCGGCGTCGAGCTGCTCGCGCTCTCGGTGTACGCGATGGTCGCCTTCGACCGTGAGTCGGGCGTCGCCGCCGAGGCGGCCATGAAGTACTTCGTGCTCGGCGCCATCGCCTCGGGGATGCTCCTTTACGGCATGTCCATCGTCTACGGGCTCACCGGCACGCTCAACCTCGACGGCATCGCCGTGGCGCTCAGCGCGCCGCACAATCTCGGGGTGATCCTCGGCCTGACGTTCATCGTGGTGGCCGTCGCCTTCAAGCTCGGGGCGGTGCCGTTTCACATGTGGCTGCCCGATGTGTACGACGGGGCGCCGACCAGCGTGACGCTGTTCATCGGCACGGCGCCGAAGCTAGGGTACTTCGCGCTCGCCCTGCGCCTGCTGGCGCACGGCCTGGCGGGCGTCACGGTCGACTGGACGGCGATGCTCGCTCCGCTGGCGGTGCTGACGCTCGTGGTCGGCAACGTGGTCGCCATCGCGCAGACCAACATCAAGCGCATGCTGGCGTACTCGACGATCTCCCACGTCGGGTTCATTCTGCTCGGCTTCGTCGCCGGGACGGTGAACGGCTACGGCGCGGCGCTGTACTACACGCTGGTGTACGTGCTGATGGCGCTCGGGTTCTTCGGAGTGGTCATTCTGGCCAGCCGCAAGGGCTTCGAGGCGGACAAGCTCGAGCACTACAAGGGTCTGTACCGGCGCGATCCGCTGCTCGCGCTCGCCATGGCCATGCTGATGTTCTCCACCGCGGGCGTGCCGCCCTTCGTCGGGTTCTGGGCCAAGCTGCGCATCATTCAGGCCCTGTGGGAGACCCAGCACCTGTGGCTGGTGGTGACCGCCGTGGTGATGTCGGTGGTCGGCGCGTTCTACTACCTGCGGGTGGTGAAGCTGATGTATTTCGACGAGGCGCCCGAGTCGCTGCCGGACACGGTGCGCTCCTTCGGCGTGCGCTTTGCCCTCGGCGTCAACGCCGCCGCAGTGCTCGTGCTCGGCATCCTGCCGGCGCCGCTGCTCGATCTGTGCGCGCGGGTCATCCACTGACCGCGCTGGCGGGCCGGCCGCCGCGGCCGCTCAAGGGGCTTTGGCCGCAGGCTTCTTGCGGCGCATGATCAGGCGCGCCGCCAGCAGCAGCACGACGATGTTGAGCACCCACCAGGCCCCGTAACCGTGGCGCTCGAGCACCGCCAGGCGGTCCGGGTGCTTCGGCAGCGTGACGGTGCCGCTCAGCAGCTCATGGATGCCGTCGTGCGCGACCACGACCTGCAGGGACTGCGCGCCGCTTTTCAAGCCGTGGGTCGAGAGCACGTAGGTGTCGCCGTGGGCCACGAGCGGCACCGGGCGGCCGCCGATTTGCGCAGTGACGTTGCCGGCTCCCTCGATGGGCGTGTGATCGGCCGTGCGCGCAACGCGCAGCACGATGTCGTGCGCATGGACGGTCGCGTCGAGGACCAGCATCGAGGAGCTGGCGATCTGCACACGCGGGGCGGCGGGATGCGCGACGGCCGGGGGCAGGAGGCAGAGCAGGGCCGCAAGCAGTGCTGCGGCGCGGATCAGGCGCGGCATCGTCATCAGTCCTCCAGCTGCAGATAGCGCTCGAGCGTTTCCATGCCGGCGAGAAAGCCGGCGAGCTGCTCGCCGGAGAGGCACGCGAGCAAGTGCGCCTCCCGCTCGAGCGCGAGCGGCACCAGCTCCGTGTACATGCGCCGGCCTGCCTTGGTGAGGCGGACCTCGCGCTCGCGCCGGTCCTGCTCGCTGGACGCGCGCTCGATGAGCTGGCGGCCCTCGAGTTCGGCGATGGCCCGGCTGACGCGGGTCTTGTGCATGCGCGTGCTGGCGGCGATGTACTGCGCGGTGCAGCCGTGCTGGGAGCCGACCGTGGCCATGACCCGCCACTGCGGAATGTCCAGGCCGAAGCGCGACTGATAGACCGCGGCGAGGTGCTGGCTGACCCCGGCGGCGAGGCGGTTCAGGCGGAAGGGCACGAAGGCGCCAAGCTCGAGCGTTGGCTCGGCCATGGAACGGGCGGTCACCGGGGGATCTCCCATAAGGTTGCGAGCGCAACCAATTGTGTCATCATAGCCTAAAGCATACCGGGAGTCCGCCATGCGATCTGCATCCGCACTCGCCGCCGGGACCGATCGAGCGCTCGAGTATCTCACCGGCTTCGGCAATCACTTCGCCACCGAGGCGCTGCCCGGCGCCCTGCCGCAGGGCCGCAACTCGCCCCAGCGCTGCCCGTACGGCCTGTACGCCGAGCAGCTCTCCGGCACCGCCTTCACCGCGCCCCGGCATGCGAACCGGCACACCTGGCTGTACCGCATCCGCCCGGCGGCCGTGCAGGGGGAGTTCCGCGCCCTCGAGCACCCGGGGCTGCTCGGACAGTTCGCCGGGCTGCCTGCGCCGCCGGACCCGCTGCGCTGGAGCGCGCTGCCCGTGCCGCAGGAGCCGACCGATTTCATCGACGGGCTGCTCACCGCCGGAGGGGCCGGCTCGAGCGATGCGCACAGCGGCTGCGCGATCCACTGGTACCGGGCCAACCGCTCGATGCGCGAGCGGTTCTTCTACGATGCCGACGGCGAGCTGCTGATCGTGCCGCAGCTCGGGCGGCTGCGCGTGGCGAGCGAGCTCGGGCGGCTCGATGTCGAGCCGCAGGAGATCGTGGTGGTGCCGCGCGGGGTGCGCTTTCGCGTCGAGCTGCTCGATGCCGAGGCGCGCGGCTATCTCTGCGAGAACTTCGGCGCGCCGTTTAAGCTGCCCGACCTCGGGCCGATCGGCTCGAACGGGCTCGCCAACCCGCGGGACTTCCTCACCCCGGTCGCCTGGTACGAGGACCGCGACGGTCCGATGGAGCTGGTGGCGAAGTTCGGCGGGGCGCTCTGGAGCGCCGAGCTCGATCACTCGCCGCTCGATGTGGTGGCCTGGCACGGCAATCACGCGCCGTACAAGTACGATCTGCGCCGCTTCAACACCATCGGGTCGATCAGCTACGATCACCCCGATCCCTCGATCTTCCTGGTGCTGCAATCGCTCAGCGATACCCCCGGAGTCGATGCGATCGATTTCGTGATCTTCCCGCCGCGCTGGCTGGTGATGCAGGACACGTTCCGTCCGCCCTGGTTCCATCGCAACATCGCGAGCGAGTTCATGGGGCTGATTCACGGGGTCTACGACGCCAAGGCGCACGGCTTCGAGCCGGGCGGGGCATCGCTGCACAACTGCATGACCGGCCACGGTCCGGATGCGCAGACCTTCGAGCGCGCGAGCCGCGCCGACACACAGACTCCGCAGCGCATCGGCGATACCATGGCCTTCATGTTCGAGACGCGTACGCTGATTCGCCCCTCGCCGCGCGCGCTCGCGCTGCCGCAGCGCCAGCGCGACTACGCGCGCTGTTGGCAGGGCCTCGGCCGGCATTTCAACGCGCAGGCGCGCGAGCCGCGCTGACCGCCATGCGCCAGATCGATGAGACCCATGATCCGCAGCTCGCGAGCTGGGTGGAGTCGGCCAACCGGCCGGGGTGTGATTTTCCGCTTCAGAACCTGCCGTTCGCGGTGTTTCGCCGCGCCGGCAGCCGCGAGCCGCTGCGCTGCGGCGTGGGGATCGGGGAGGCGATCCTCGATCTGACCGCGCTCGGGCCGGCCGCGCCGCGCGAGGGCGCCGCGGCCGAGGCGCTCGCCGCCTGCGCCGCCCCGGCGCTGAATGCGCTGATGGCGCTCGGTCCGCAGGCCTGGCAGGCATTGCGTCGGGGGCTCTCGCGGCTGCTGCGTGCGGATTCGCCGCACGCCCGTGCGCTCGCCGCGGCCCTCGTGCCGCAGGCGCAGGCGGAGTTTGCCTTGCCGGCGCGCATCGGTGATTACACCGACTTTTACACCTCGATCCATCACGCCACGGCGGTCGGGCGACTGTTCCGCCCCGATCAGCCGCTGTTGCCGAACTACAAGTGGGTGCCCATCGCCTATCACGGACGGGCCTCCTCGATCGGCGTGAGCGGGCAGCGCGTGCGCCGGCCGCACGGACAGCTGATGCCCCGCGGCGCGGACTCGCCGCGGCTCGCGCCCAGCGAGCGGTTGGATTACGAGCTCGAGCTCGGCGTGCTGATCGGCCCGGGCAATGCGCTCGGGGAGCCCATACCCATCGAGCGCGCCGAGGAGCACGTGTTCGGTCTGTGCCTGCTCAACGACTGGTCGGCGCGCGATGTCCAGGCGTGGGAATACCAGCCGCTCGGCCCGTTTCTCGCCAAGAACTTCGCCACCACCGTCTCACCCTGGGTCGTCACGCTCGAGGCGCTCGCGCCGTACCGCGCCCCGTGGCGCCGAGCGGAGCACGATCCGGCGCCGCTGCCGTATCTGGATTGCGCCGCGCTGCGGGCCGCCGGGGCCATCGAGATCGCGCTGGAGGTGGCGCTCGAGACGGCGCTTATGCGCGAGCGCGCGCTCGCGCCCGAGCGGCTCGCGCAGGCCGATTTTCGCGACAGCTACTGGTCGATCGCGCAGATGGTGGCGCACCACACGGTCAACGGCTGCAACCTCGCGCCGGGCGACCTGCTCGGCACGGGCACGCAATCCGGCCCGGCGCCGCAGCAGGCCGGCTCGCTGCTGGAACTGACCGCCGGAGGCAGCCGGCCGCTGACGCTCAAGAGCGGCGAGCAGCGCCGCTTTCTCGCCGACGGCGACCGGGTGATTCTGCGCGCGTGGTGCGAGCGTGCGGGATTCGCGCGTATCGGCTTTGGCGAGGCCGCCGGCACAGTGTGGCCGGCGGCCTGAGCCGCGCGGCCACTACCGGCCGATACGCCTGCTGATGTGGTTCTCTCTGCGGTTCAGCCGTAACTGCTGACGGCGGGTGATGTAACCACCGTTGCGGCGCGCCATGCGCCGCTCCAGTATGCGCGTGCGCCAGTCGGCGCGGCGCAAGCGGGCTGCCTGCGCGGGCGTTAGCTCGCCCTCGCGGACCTCTCGGCGGATGCGCAGTTGCTGTCGCAGCAGGCGGTTGTTGATCTGCTCGCGGCGCGGATGATGCGCCTGCCAGGCCGTGTCGGCGCGGGCCGGGGCGCAGCTGAGGACGGTCAGCATGGCCACGGCGGCCGCGGCTGCGAGCAGGCGAGTGGGCATGTTCATCGGATGTTCTCCAGGCTTGTTGTCTGTGCGGCTGCAGGCACGTGCCGCTGCCTGTTGCAACGCTCGCGAGGCCGGGGCGTTGACACGCCGGCCTCGGGCGCCGCCTCGAGCCGGCCGGGCGGCGGCTTGTGCGGGGGCAGCTTGCGCGTGCGGCCGCCTCGGTGGCGTGGCGGCGGGTGATTTTCCGGATATACTCGCCCCGATCGCCCGCCCGCCGACGGGGGCGGGCCGGGATGCCATAAGAACACGGTACCAGGAACACCATGGCCAACACGCTCATCCACGAGTCCCGGCGTCTCCTGTTGCCCTTCGACACCGTCGTCGACGCGCTGATCGAGCTTGAAATCAAGCACGGCCGCTGGCCTACCGACGCGGCGTTGGTCGAGGTGACGATGCACGACGGCGAAGATGACAGCGCGCGCAGCATCGTGCTGTCGGTCCGTCCGCCGCGCCAGGAGGCGCTCGTGCAGCGCACCTACACGCTGCCGATCATCGCTGCGGCGATCGTCAATTACTGCCTGACCATGCGCGTGCCGATGCCGCGCAGCTCGACCAAGACCATCCAGATTCTCCCCGACGGCATCGCGCTGCAGCTCGAGAACACCCTGATGTTGCAGCGGCGGCATGCCGAGGCGCCGCCTGTGACGGTCCTCTCGGCACGGGCGGGCGAACCGGCGCCGCAGGCGGAGGAGGCCGATTCCGAGGCGCTGGCCGAAGCCGGGGAGGAGACGGACGCGGACTCTCAATCCGATGCGGCGGCTGCGCCGCAGTCGCTCGGGCCCGAGGACGCGCCCATCCCGGGCGCTCCGCAGGCCTAGCGCGCCGCGGGCCGGCCTGCCGAGGCACGCGCGCGCTCGGGGGCGCGCCGGTTTGAACGGGGCAGGGTTCCGGTGGTCTAATGAAAAGCATCGCAGCGTCCCGGCCTGCGGGCCGGGGCGAGGGCGGCACGCAGGAGAAGACCATGTCCACTCAGAGCCCGGCCGGGATGCGTCACGCAACGGGTGTCACCCGCCATCTTGCATTCCAGGGACAACGGCGCACGGTCATCGGCCGCGCGGCGGCCCGGTGCGTCTGGGCGAGCCTCGCGGCCCTGATGGCGCTGCTGCTCGCGCCGGGCGCCGCTTATGCCGACCCGCCTCACGGGCATGCCTTCAGCGGTCACTTCGCCGCGGGCCACGGCCCGCGCGGCGGGCATTTCGGCGGAGCGCACTGGCATGCCGGCGGGCCGGCCCGCGGCGCTCACTGGGGCGGGCACGGTCCGCAGGCCACCTGGCACGCAGGTTCGGCGGACCGCGGCAATTGGCGCGGCGGCTGGCACGGTGGCGGACACGGCGGCTGGCAGGGCGATCACCGCGGCGATTGGCACGGAGACTGGCGCGGCGATGGATGGGCGGGTGAGCACTGGCATGCCGGCTGGGGCGGCCGTGATTGGGATCATCGCGACTGGCGCGGCGCGATCTGGCTCGGCGGGGACTGGGGCGGGCTGTACTGGCCGCCGGTCGATTACGGCTGGAACTATCCGTGGTTCATGGCGAGTATTCCCTTCGGTGCCATGACGCTGAGCTTCGGCGGTGTGCCGTACTACTACATCAATCACGTCTATTACGCCTGGAATCCCTACTACGACGGCTACGTCGTCACCGATCCGCCGCCGGTCGCCGATGCGGCCAGCGCTGCGCCGCCACCGCCGCAGGCCTCAGCGCTGCCGCCCGTCTCGAGCGGACGCGGCGTGCTCAGTCTGCGCGTGACGCCGCTGAAGGGGCAGAGTCCGCAACAGGCCGCCAACGACCGCTACGAATGCAATACCTGGGCGGTCGCGCAAAGCGGGTTCAATCCTCTCAGCGCGCAGCAGGACGCGCAGGCCTCACCGCAGATGCGCGACGGCTACCGCCGCGCGTTCACGGCCTGTCTGCAGGCGCGCGGCTACAGCGTGCATTAGCGCCGGGAGGCGGCGCGGAGAGCTCTGTTCTAGGTTCGGCACATCGGCGACAATGCGCCGATGCTTCCGGCCGAAACCTCTCCCGTCGCCGCGGCGCCGGCTGTCCGCTCCGAGGCGCTCAGCGGCCCGCGCATTCTCATCTGCCGCCCCAATACTCGCCTCGGCAACACGCTGCTGCTGACGCCGCTGGTCGAGGAGCTGCAGAGCGCGCTGCCGAATGCGCGGATCGAGATTCTCACGGCCTGTCCGGCCGCGCAGGAGGTCTTTCAGGAATTTCCCGGCGTGTACCGCGTGCACGCCCTGCCGTTCCGGGGCGTGCGCCATCCGCTGCGCTACCTGCGCACGTTGCTCGGGGTGCGCCGCACCCGCTACGACATCATCATCGATCCGTGTCCAAACTCCTGGACGGCCCGTTTCCTGACGCGCCGGCTCGCCGGCCGGTTGAAGATCGGCTTCGCGGCGCCGCGCAGGCACCAGGGAGTGGATGTGAACATTCCGTTCGAGGGCGCCCCGCGCCACATGGGCGCCTACCCGGTCTATCTGGCGCGCCGCGCGCTGTTCAATCTCGATCCGAGGTCCTCGCGCGCCGATGAGGTCACCCTCAGCGTGCGTCTGACGGACGCCGAGCGCGCTCAGGGGCGCGAGGCGCTGCAGCGGCTGCTCGGCGAGCAGACGGGCGGGCCGGTGATCGCGGTGGCCACTCATGCGACGGGCGCCAAGCGCTTCCCCGTCGACTGGTGGCGCCGGATGATCGCCGAGGTGCGCACACGGCTGCCCGCTGCGCGCTTCATCGAGATCCGGCCCCCGTCGGGGCACGCATCGCTTGCGGAGCTGCCGGGGTTTTCCTCGCGCCGCACCCGGCAGGTGGCCGCGCTGATCGAGGCGACGGCGTGCTTCGTGTGCGCCGATTCGGGGCTGATGCACCTTGGGGCTGCGACCGATGCGCTCACGGTGGGACTGTTCAAAGTCACGCTGCCGGAGCTGTACGCGCCGCGCCGCGGGCGCAGCTGCGCGCTCAGCGCGAGTGATGCGGCGCCGGAGGCGGCGGGCGCGCGTCTGGCGCAGCTCATCGCGTGAGCGCGGCGATGCAGTTCGTGGTCATCCCCGTCACCGCCTTTCAGCAGAACTGCTCGCTGCTGTGGGATGCGCACGGGCGCGCGGCGATCGTCGATCCGGGCGGAGATCTGCCCCGGGTGCTGGAAGAGGTCGAGCGGCGGGGCCTGACGCTGACGAAGATTCTGCTGACCCACGCACACGTTGATCACTGCGCGGCCACGGCAATTCTCGCCCGCGAGCGTCACCTGCCCGTCGAGGGTCCCCAGCGCGCCGACCGCTTCTGGATCGAGGCGCTGCCGGCGGCGGCGGCGCAGTTCGGCTTTCCGCCCGCCGAGCCGTTCGAGCCGGACCGCTGGCTCGAGGACGGCGATACGGTGAGCGTGGGCGATGAGAGCCTCGAGGTGCTGCACTGCCCCGGCCACACCCCGGGTCACGTGGTGTTCTTCCACCGCGCCTCGCGCTGCGCCTGGGTGGGCGATGTGCTGTTCGCCGGGTCGATCGGCCGGACCGACTTCCCGCGCGGGGACCATGCCGCGCTCATCCGCTCGATCCGCGAGCGGCTCTTTCCGCTCGGGGATGACGTGCGGTTCGTGCCGGGGCATGGGCCGATGTCGAGCTTCGGCGCCGAACGGCGCACCAATCCCTTCGTGGCGGACCGGCTGTTCGCGGCGAAGAACACCAACGCCTGAGGCGAATCGCGTGCCGGCCTGGAGGATTTCCGCTCCCCGGACGTCTGTGCTCAAGTAAGGGGCATGCAAATTGTCCCAGGGTCGCCCCGGGGGGCGGGGCCGGCTCATCGATCGACGAGGTACACGACATGAACGACACTCCGCCGCGCTGGGCCCAAATCCTGCAGCGGACGATGGACCGGCGGCTCGGCGTGGTGCCGCTGCCCGTGGGCGTGCTGCTGGCGCTGGCGCTGTGGTACTTCGTGGCGATAGGCAAGGTCGACACCGAGCTGCCGATGATGATCGGCGTGACGGTGCTGCTGTCGTTCGTGTGCGGGCAGATCGGCAACAGCATCCCGGGGCTGCGCATGGTCGGCGGCGGGGTGATCGTCGCGACGTTCCTGCCCTCGGTGCTGGTGTACTACCACATCCTGCCGGACAGCATGGTGAGCGCGGTCTCGCACTTCACCAAGGCGTCGAACTATCTCTTTCTCTACATCGCCGCGGTGATCGTCGGCAGCGTCTTTGCGATGGACCGGAGCGTTCTGATCCGCGGGTTCGTGCGGATCTTCGCGCCGCTCGCCGCCGGCACGGTCGCAGCGGTGGCTGTCGGCACCGCAGTCGGCGCTGCGCTCGGGCTGGGGGCCTCGCACGCGTTGTTCTACGTGGTGCTGCCCGTGATGGCCGGCGGGGTGGGCGACGGAGCGGCGCCGCTGTCGATCGGCTATGCGCACGTGATCCACCAGAGCTTCGGCAGCCAGTTCGCGCTGATCCTGCCGACGGTGATGATCGGCAGCCTGTTCGCGATCCTGATAGCCGGCGGGCTGAACTGGCTCGGCAAGCGCCGCCCGGGTCTCACCGGCGGGGGGCGGCTGCAGCCGGGGGCGCTGGATGATGAGTTTCTGCGC
Source organism: Pseudomonadota bacterium (assembly GCA_021792555.1). GTDB lineage: Bacteria > Pseudomonadota > Gammaproteobacteria > Steroidobacterales > Steroidobacteraceae > 13-2-20CM-66-19. Next base: position 44,472 of record JAJYUL010000005.1, on the reverse strand, counting down.
AAGGAGGAGACCCCGCCGCACCTGGATGTGATGAGCATCGCGGCCGGGGCGATCACGGCGGTGACCTTGTACCTGCTCGGCAAGATGGCCTTCGAGGCCTGGGGGCTGCCGGCGCCGGTGGTGATGCTGGTGCTGGCGGTCGCCATGAAGCTCGGCTGGGCGGTCACCAGGCGGCTCGAGCTCGGCGCCGATGCGGTGTTTCAGATGTTCGCCCGGGTGGGCACCTATCCGCTGCTGTTCATGGTGGGGGTGGCCTGGACGCCTTGGCAGAGTCTGCTCTCGGCGCTCGCGCCGGCGAATCTCGTGACGATCGCGGCCACGGTGGTGACGCTGGTGGGGGTGGGGTTCTGGGTGGGGCGCAAGGTGAGGCTGTATCCGATCGAGGCCGCGATCGTGAACGCCACGCATGCCGGTCAGGGCGGCACCGGGGGGGTGGCGATCCTCACCGCCGCCGAGCGCATGGAGCTGATGCCCTTTGCGCAGATCGCCATCCGCATCGGCGGGGCGATCGTCGTCACCCTGGCGCTGCTGTCGTTCACTTGGCTGCGCTGATCGGGTCTGCTGTGCTAGCGTAACGGTACGAAACGGCCGCGGATCTGCGACACATGAGCCTACCGCCCGAGAAAGCCGAGCTCATCGCCGGCAACGAACTGGCCGCGAGGTTCTCCGCGCCGCTGCGCAGCTACTTCCTGCGCCGGGTGCGGGATCGGGACAACGCCGAGGATCTGACTCAGGAAGTGCTGCTGCGCGTCATCCGCGCGGGCGAGACCGAGGCCATCCAGCGGCCCGAGAGCTACGTGTTCAAGGTCGCGGCCAATCTGCTGAAGGATCTGCGGCGGCGCGCCGCACGCCGCGCCGGCGTGATGGGCGCGCCCGTGGAGGACGGCGAGGACGGCGCGCCCGAGGGGCTGATCGATGAGCGCTCGCCCGAGCGGGTCATGCTCGGGGAGGCGAGCCTGGCCCAGGTTTTGCAAGCTCTTGGCGAACTGAATGAGCTGACTCGCAACGTGTTCATTTTGTTTCGCCTGGAAAACATGAAGCAGAAGGACATCGCTGCGCTTTATGGCATCGCGCAGAGCACCGTCGAGAAGCATGTGATGCGCGCGATGCTCCATCTGGCGACGCGGTGTGGTGGACAGTGAGCGCCCGTCCCGAACCCATTGCTCAGACCAATCTCGAGCAGGCGGCCGCCTGGCGCATCCGCCTGGCCGAGTCGCCGGATCTGTTCCGCGCGGGCTTCTCGGCCTGGCTCGCCGAGGATCCGATCAATGAGCAGGCCTGGCGGGCGGTCCAGAACCCCTGGATGTTCCTCGGCGAGCAGGCGACTTCCCCGAGCGTGATCCGCCTGCGCCGCGCCGCGCTGGTGCATGCCTACAACGCGCTGCGCGCCAATTGGCTGCGCGCCAAGCTGCGCCGCCCGCCGGTGCGCCTCGCCGCCGCCGCCACGGTGCTGGTCGGTCTGCTCGCCGGGGTGCTGTGGTGGCAGTACCGCCCGACGGTCTACACCACCGGTCCGGGCGAGCAGCGCTCGGTGCGTCTGTCCGACGGATCCCGGGTGACGCTGGATGCGAGCAGCGAAGTCACCGTGCGCTATACGGCCGATGCACGCAGCCTGGTTCTCTTGCGTGGTCAGGCGCGTTTCGATGTGGCGCACAATCCCCAGAGGCCCTTCACGGTCACCGCGGACGGCCACAAGGTCGTGGCGACCGGAACGGCCTTCGACGTCAATCTCATCGGCTCGCAGATGCGGGTGACGCTGCTGAAGGGGCATGTGGTGATCCTGCCGGCCAATGCCTCGGTCAGACCGTTCGTCCCGGTGGGCGCCCCCGGCGTCAATCCCCGCATGGTCGATGTGGCGGTGACCGGCATTCCGCCGGATTGGCAGCGCATCGCGCTCGATCCGGGCGAGCAGCTGGTGCTCGCCGAGCACGCCCCGCCGCACGTGGCGCGCGTGAACGTGCGGCGCGTGACCGCCTGGCAGCGCGGGCAGCTGGTGTTCAAGAACGAGCGCCTGGCGCAGGTCCTCACGCGCATCAACCGATATATTCCCGAACCGATCGTGGCCGGAGATGCCCGCACCGCCAACACGCGCATCAGCGGCGTCTATCAGGAGGGCGACGTCGACGGTTTCGTCAGCACGATCGTGAGCTACCTGCCCGTGCAGGCGCGTGACCTGCCGAACGGCTCGGTGGTGCTGACCTATCGACCGCCGCACTTGCAAGGACCGGGCGCCGCGGCCCAATAGCGCCCGAGCCGCACGGCTCGCTGTTGCTTTTGCGCCAATGTGCCGGCCGCCAGGAGGATTCTCCGCGCTGCGACGTCTACCTCCAAGAAGGCCCAAAAACCAACGGGCCGGTTTGCGATTCGCAATCCATTTGGGGGGATCACATGTTCAAATCGGATTCTTCGTCTGCCGCCGCGCGCGGCAAGCGGCGAGCGGCGCTCGAGGGCGCCCATCGTCCCGGCGCCGCACAGCGGCCGTTCGCCCGCGCCGTGTTCGCCACGGTGGCGGGCCTCATGGCCACGGCCGCCGCCGCCCACGGCCGGCTGTTTCACTTCGAGATCAATCACCAGCCGCTGTCCGAGGCGCTGCAGACCTACGCGCAGATCTGCGGCAAGGACGTGATTTTCACCCAGTCCGTCGTCGCCGGATCCCATGCAGCGTCCCTGGTCGGGGATTTCACGGCCCAGGACGCCCTGAGCCGGCTGCTCTCTGGCACACAGCTCATCGTGAAGCGCTCTCCCTCCGGGGCGCTGATGATCCTCAAGCGCGGCGCGCGCACCGCCGAGCTCAGCACTGATCCGCCGCCGAACGGCACGCTGGCCGCGGACGACCCGCCGGCGGGCGATCCGCCCGCCGCCGATCCGGCGCCGCAGAACCTGCCGCAGCCGGGTGCCGCCGCCGCCGCCTCTGCTGGCCCCGGCGGCTCACTCGCCGAAGTGGTCGTGACCGGCAGCCTGATCGCAAGCCGCAGCGACACCTCATCGAGCCCCCTGGTGACGGTCGGGGCGCAGCAGATCGCCGCCGTCGGACAGGTGTCGCTCGATACCGCCCTCGGCCAGATGCCGCAGTTCGCCGCCGGCCAGGGGCAGACGGAAGTCGGCGACGTGCAGGGCGCCACCGGCTTCCAGGGCGGTCAATCCTATGCCGACCTGCGCGGACTCGGCGCCGAGCGCACCCTGGTCTTGCTCGACGGCCAGCGCCTGGTGCCCACCAGTCCTGCGGGGTCGGTGGACTTGAACGTCATACCCATGGCGCTGATCAAGAGCGTGGATGTGATTACCGGCGGCGCCTCCGCGGTGTATGGCTCCGACGCCATCGCGGGCGTGGTCAACTTTCGCCTGCGCCGGCATTTCAGCGGCGTGCAGCTCTCTTACCAGCACGGCGGGGCCACCGCAGGCTATGGCACTGAGGACAGCTTCAGTGTGCTGATGGGCGGAAACTTCGCGCATCACAAGGGAAATGCCGTCGTTGACCTGGAATACAACGAACGCGGATCGGTCACGGGCAACCAGCTGTCGTTTTTCAACAGCCCGCAGTTCGCACGCACCGTCCCGTTCCCGCCTGAAGGACGATTCGCGCTGGGTGGCGTGCCGGTCTCGGCGGTCAATGCAGTGCTCGCGCAATATCCGGGCACGACGCCTCTGAGCGGCACGGGGACGTACCCGGGCTTCTTCGGCGTCAACAACGACGGCACGATCTTTACCACCGGCGATGCACCGAACTGTGTGCAGAATTACCGGCCGACGGGCAAGACTCTCGGGCTGGCAATAAGCCCGAACTGCCAGCAGATCGTGGCGCAGCTCGGGCCCTATTTTGCGGCGCAGGTGCCGATGCGTCGCTACAATCTCTTCTCGCACGTCACCTATAAGATCAACAACGAACTGCAGGCCTACGGGCAGATCAATTTCATGCACTCGACGGCCCAGGACCTGCAGGGCGGCGCGTTCTTCAACGGCAATCCGAAGCCTCTTCTGGTCCCGTTGAACAACCCGTTCGTGCAGAACAATGCGACGCTGCAGACGCTGATCGGGGCGCAGACATCGCCGAGCGCGGGACCGCTGGTGGTCGAGCAGTGGGCAACGGCGCTGGGGCCGCGTATCGAGCGCTTCGACTACAACGACTACCAGCTCACCGCCGGTCTGAAGGGCGGAATCGGCTCGACCAGCCTCGTCTGGAACGTGTTCGGGTCGTATGGGCAGACGAATTTCACCAACTACGAGCAGAACACCATCAATCTCCCGGCGCTCGAGACCATCATGTATGGCACGGCGAACTACCTCGGGGGCGGTGGCAACAGCTGCATCGGCTATGCGTGGAATCCGTTGGGCAACCATCCGATGAGCAAGGGCTGCCTCGAATACGTCAACGGTACCGCGACGAACGTCAACGTGCTGACCCAGAAATACTTCGAGGGCGACCTCACCGGCACGCTGTGGAAGCTGCCCGAGGGGAATCTGAAGTTCGCGCTGGGCGCCGATTACCGCGGCGACACCTTCGACTATCAGGCCTCTCCCCTCATCAATCCGGCGGTCAATACGCTGCCGGCCTACGCTCCCAACCTGCCGCAGCAGATCATCTCTCCGTCCTACGATCTGGTCTCCTCGACGAGCGGCACGCAGACCGTCCGCGAGGTGTACGCCGAGCTGCGCGTGCCGGTGTTGCGCAACAAGCCCTTTGCCAAGGACGTTTCGCTGGATGTGGCCGGACGGCACTCGCAGTACAACCTGTTCGGCGGCGCCAATACCTGGATGGCCGACCTGCACTGGCAGGTCAATGATACCGTGGCCTTCCGTGGCGGCTTCCAGCGCGCGTTCCGCGCTCCCAGTCTGCAGGACCTCTACAATCCGTCGGTTCAGGCGCAGGTGCCGATCTCGGGTGACCCGTGCGATTACAACAGCACATATCGCACAGGACCCAATGCGGCGCAGGTCGCAGCGCTCTGCGAGGCGCAGGGTGTGCCGGCCGGGCTGTTGTCTACGTACTCGTATGGCGAGGCGTCCGCGAACGGTGTGTACGCGGGCAACATTCACCTGAAGCCCGAGGTGGCCGATACCTACACCCTCGGCTTCGTGTTGACGCCGCACTTCCACGGTGCGCTCGCCCGCGATCTTGGTGCATCGGTCGATTACTATCACATCAAGATCAACGGTGCGGTGGGAGCCGTGACGGGCGATCTGGTGCTGCAGAACTGCTTCAATGCGAATGGCGCCAATCCGAGCTATTCAAATAGCAACTTCTACTGCCAGCAGATCACGCGCGCGCAGGGCAGCGGCGCGCTCGCGACCCTGACGACCTTCGAGCAGAATATCGGCTCGTATACCACCGACGGTGTCGATATCCAGGCGCATTGGGGCTTCCCGCTGCATGCGCTCGGACTGCCGCAGCGAGCCGGCAGGGTGCTGCTGCAGACCTACGTGTCGTACCTGCGGTCGCTGCGGGTGGTGGGACTGGGCGCGCCGAGCGTGAACCTGGCCGGCTCGATTGCCGACACGTACTCGGCGATCGCGGCGGACGGTGCCAGCATTTCGGATCTTTCCCATCCGGCGTGGAAGGCGAACACGATGCTCGGCTACGCGAACGGGCCGCTCGGGGTGGCGCTGCACTGGCGCTTCATCTCCTCCATGACTGATCTGATGGACGGGGTGAACAGCGGTGATGCCGGCGTCCCCGCGTACAGCTACTTCGATTTGAATGGTCATTATCAGATCGATTCGAAGCTGCAGGTGACGGCGGGCATCACGAACCTGTTCAACAAACAGGAGCCCTACGTGGCGGGAGCGCCGTTGCTGACGGATGCGGCGACCTACGACATTCTCGGCAGAGAGTACTTCGTCGGCGTCAAAGCGAACTTCGACTGAGCGCCGCTCGGTAGGTCGAGGTCAGTGGCTCCGGGTCCGGCTGCGAGCGATCAAGGCAGCCGGACCCGGGGCGCAGGGAAGGCTCCGGGCAAGAGCGGCACCCCAGGGTGGGCGAGGGAGCCTGCGGGATGCCGGAGGAGACACGATGTGGCCGTCGCCGCTCGAGTGCAGGGTCCGCGCGCACGTGGCGCGGGCAATGTGGGTCGTGTACGGCGAGCGGTGAGACGAAGGCTCGCGTCCGAGTCAGCAGGTCATAGCCTGGCGCCGCTCGCGTGCCCCCTCGCGCGATTGGGGCCGGGTGAGGAGGCGGCGCGGGGCGGGATGCTCGCCCCGCGCCGCATGTTCCGGACAGAACGAACGCCATTGCGCCGATCGGCGGGCTCGGCAGGGCCCAGGAGGTCGAATGCCGGTCGGTCGATGTACTGGACTCGCATGCCGCCCTCGCTCGGGCGCAAGGCGCGCGCGTGCTGGGTTCGGCGCGGGCATGAGTGGTGGCGCCTCGGCGCCGCTGGGGCGCCGAGTCAGGGTGTGTTCTCGTTCCGCCGCGCCTCGCGTATCTTGCGTACGATGCGCGGCAGCAGCGCGGCACAGGCAAGCAGCGCGAGCGCGAGCAGTCCTTTTTCGATCATGTCCGTGTTGCCGGCGAGCGCGGCGCGGCCGGCGTAGCCGAGGTACGTGTAAGCGAACGTGCCCGGAAGCATGGTGATGTACGAGGCGAGCATGTATCGGCTCACGCGCACGCGCGTCACGCCGAGGGCGTAGTTGAGCAGATTGAACGGAACGAGCGGTACCAGGCGCACGAACGCCACGAACCGCCAGTCCTCGCGCTCGACCCCGGCGATCAACTGCTCGGCGCGCGCCCCGAGACGTGAGCGCACCCAGTCGGCGGCCAGATAGCGCGACACCAGGAAAGCTCCGGTCGCACCCAGCGTCGCTCCGGTGAGATTGTAGAACGTGCCGGCTGCGGGGCCGAACAGCGCGCCGCCGGCCAGCGTCATCACCGTACCGGGCAGCAGGGCGACCGTCGCCACGGCATAGATGGCCATGAACGCGAGCGGCCCCCAGGGGCCGGCCCGGCGCACCGCAGCGCCGAGCGCCTCGGTATTGAGCGCGCCGCGATGCATGAAAGCCCAGACGGCGATGGCGCCGAGCGCGACGGTGAGCGCGAGCCGCAGCGCGCCGCTGCGCGTCATGGGCGGGGCCGCCAGGGGCGGCGATTGAGCGCGTAGCCGCTCACCTCGCCCATGAACGGCATGGCCAGCAGCGCCGGCAGTCTCGTGCACACGCGCGGTTCGCGGAACGTGCGGATGCCGATCGTCATGTCCGGTTGCGCGAGGCAGGCGGTGGCGCGGTAGGTGCCGAACAGCCGGTCCCACCACGATAGGTTGAAGCCGAAATTGCTGTTCGTTTCGTCTTCCTCGATCGAGTGATGTACGCGGTGCATCTCGGGCGTGACGATCAGCAGCCGCAGCAGCCGGTCGGCGGGGCGCGCCAGCCGTACGTTGCCGTGGGTGAACAGCGAGCTCGCATTGAGCAGCACTTCGAACAGTACGACTGCCGCGGGACCGGCGCCGATCACGACGATGGCGGCGCACTTCACCGCGAGCGACAGCAGGATCTCGAGCGGATGGAAGCGTACGCCCGTGGTGACATCGAAGTCCAGATCGGCATGGTGCACGCGGTGCACACGCCACAGCGCCGGCAGGGCGTGCAGCATCACATGCTGCAGGTAGATGGTCAGATCGAGCGCCACGATGGCAATCAGAGTGGCCAGCGCCGGCGCAAGGGTAATCCGATGCAGGATCCCCCAGCCATGCGCCGCTGCGAACAGCGCCGCTGCGAGCGCCGCGGCGGGCAGGAGCAGCCGCACCAGAAGCGTATCGAGAGCGATCAGCGCGAGGTTGTTCATCCAGCGCGCGCCCGTCGGGGCGCGGGCGTGGCGGCGTGGCGCGAGCACTTCCCACAATGCCATCAGCGCGAATACGCCCAGAAACACGCCGAGGCGGATGCTGGCGTGATGGGCGGCGGTGAAGGCGCTGAACGTCACGGGGTACGGTGGCGTCGCCGCGGGAGCACGGCTCGAGCCATCATAGGCGCTGGCGAGGGGCGCGTCATCTGGCTCGGACCCTGCGAGCAGCGCCCCGACGGGGGCGGCTCGGCCCCTCCTCAGCGCTTGCCGTGAATCACCTATCCGTCACAATGGAGCGCTATGCTCACACGCGCGACCTCGAGCTTCGGGGCGCGGCGGCCGCGAGCTGCCCCAACCGTCCGCCACACTTCAGGTCATTGCTCATGCGCTCCATGGTGAATCTGCTCCCGGCGCTGCTCGGCGGCGCCACGCTCGCGCTCGGCGCGGGCGCACCGGCCCTCGCCCGGGATCTGCCCGCGGCGCGCGAGCCGACGGCCACGCCGATCAAGCATCTGGTGGTGATCTTCGATGAGAACGTCTCGTTCGATCACTATTTCGGGACCTATCCCCGCGCGGCGAACCCGCCGGGCGAGCCGCGCTTCAGCGCTCTGCCGGGCACCCCCGCGGTGAACAATCTGCTCACCGGACGGCTGCTCACCCACAACCCGAACCTCAATCCCCGCAACGGCAGCGGCGCCACCAATCCGTTCCGCCTGGATCGCTCGCAGGCCGCCACCGCCGATCAGAACCACGGCTACACGGCCGAGCAGCTCGCCTACGACGGCGGGGCGGCCGATCTGTTTCCGCTGCACACCGGCCGCGGCACCCCCGGCGGCGCGGGCGCGTTCGGCACCCCGGGGCAGGTGATGGGCTACTTCGACGGCAACACGGTGACGGCGCTGTGGAACTATGCGCAGCACTTTGCAATGAGCGACAACGCCTACACGGACACCTATGGCCCCTCGACGCCCGGGGCGCTCGAGGTGGTCTCGGGGCAGACTGACGGGGTGCGCCTGGTCGCCAGCACGACGCATCGCTATTACATCGCCGACGGAGCCGGCGGCAAGGCGCTGATCAGCGACGTCGATCCGGCCTACGATGTGTGCTCCAGCCGCGCCAATCAGGTGCGCATGCTCGGGCGCAACATCGGCGAGCTGCTTACCGCCGGGGCAGTGACCTGGGGCGGGTTCATGGGCGGGTTCGATCTGGCGCGCCGGGACGCCAACGGGACCACCGGCTGCCGGCGCAGCACCTACTCGAGCGTGGTCGGGCAGACGGTGCGCGATTACATTGCGCACCACAACTGGTTCCAGTACTTCAGGGCGACCGCCAATCCCACCCACGCCCGGCCGGCCTCCGTGCGGGCAGTCGGCCACACGTGGGATGCGGACGGCACACGCGATCCGGCCAACCACGAGTACGGACTCGCCGACTTCTACGCGGCGGTGCGGGAGGGCAACTTCCCGGCCGTGTCCTTCCTGAAGGCCACCGCCTATCAGGACGGCCATGCCGGCTACTCCGATCCGCTCGATGAGCAGGCCTGGATCGTCAAGGTGATCAATTTCCTCGAGCGTCAGCCCGGGTGGCGCAGCACCGCGGTGATCATCACCTGGGATGACTCGGACGGCTGGTACGATCATGCCTTCGCCACGCCGACCAACCCTTCATACGACAAGAGCGCAGACCGGCTCGATGGCCCTGGGGTGTGCGGCCGCGGCAGACCGCTTGCAGGCATTGCGGGCAAGCCGGTCAACGGCCGCTGCGGCCCGGGCACGCGCATCCCGTTCCTGGTCATCTCCCCCTACGCGCGGGTCAATTACGTGAGCCACACGCGCATCTCGCAGGCCTCGGTGGTGCGCTTCATCGAGGACAACTGGCTGCACGGCGAGCGGCTCGGGGACGGATCGTTCGATGCCACCGCCGGCAGCATCATGGGCATGTTCGACTTCGTGCGCCGGCGGCCGGCGCCGAGCCTGTTTCTGGCTGCGCGCACCGGCGAGCCGCTGAGCAGCGCCGGTGCGCGCCGGGCGGCGGGCACCTGAGCGCATGCAGCGCCCGCACGGGGCGCTGGCAGGGGCGCTCGCGGCGCTGCTGCCGCTGCTTGCCGCAGCCCAGCCGGCGCGGCGCTGCGCCGCGCCGCGCGCCGAGCGGCCGCTCGCGGCCGGGTTCAATCCCCATCCGGTGAGGCTGCGCCTTCCTGCGGCGCGGCCGCTGTCGGCCGTGGCGCGCCTCGGGCGCGAACTGTTCTACGACACGCGCCTGTCGGCCTCCCGGCGCATGTCGTGCGCGAGTTGCCATAGTCCGGCGCACGCCTACGGACCCCCGGGGGCGGCGCCGGTGATGCTCGGTGGCCCGCGGTTGCGCACTCCGGGGGTGCGCGCGGTGCCCTCGCTGCGCTATCTGTACCGGCAGCCGCCTTTTACCATCGGTCCCGATCTGCAGAACGGCACGGACGTGCCGGTGCCGCTCGCGCGGCAGGTGCGGCTCGCGGCCGGCCGGCCGCGGCTGCGCAAGAGCGCGAGCCGGCCGTTCGCCGCAGGCGCGAATCTCGTGCCCCAGGGGGGGCTGTTCTGGGACGGGCGGGTCAACACGCTCGAGCAGCAGGTGAACGGGCCGCTGTTCAACCCGGCGGAGATGGACGGCGGGACGGTGGCGCAAGTGGCCGCCAAACTGCGCGCCGGGCCGTATGCGGGCGATTTCATCCGGCTGTTCGGGCCGAGCGTGTTCGACAACCCGCACCTGACCGTCGCCGAGGCGATGTTCGCGATCGGCCGCTTCGAGCGGGAGGATCCGAGCTTTCATCCGTTTTCCAGTAAATTCGACGCCTGGCTCGAGGGCAGAGCGCGCTTCACGAGGGCCGAGCTGCGCGGTTATGAGCTGTTCAACGATCCGCGCAAGGGCAACTGCGCGGCCTGTCATATCGATCGGGCGAGCCGCGACGGCCTGCCGCCGCTGTTCACCGACTTCCAGTACGAGGCGCTCGGGGTGCCCCGCAATCCGGCGATCCCGGCGAACCGCAACCCGGATTATTACGATCTGGGACTTTGCGGTCCGTACCGCATGGACATGCGCGGGCAGCGCCAGTACTGCGGCATGTTCCTTACCCCCTCGCTGCGCAATGTGGCGACGCGCCGCGTGTTCTTTCACAACGGGGTGTTCCATTCGCTGCGCCAGGTGCTCGAGTGGTACGTCAACCGGGATCGGCATCCGGGGCGGTTCTATCCGCGCAGTGCCGCAGGGCAGGTCGTGAAGTTCAACGACCTGCCGCCTCAATACCGCAGCAACGTCGATACGGTCGATGCGCCCCTCAACCGCCGCCCGGGAGAGCCGCCCGCGCTGACGCGGGCGCAGATCGGCGAGGTCATCGCCTTTCTCAAGACTCTCACCGACGGTTATCGCCCCGAGCGGCACTGCGCACCCGGGGCTGCTCGCCGGGATCGAGGTCCACGGCGCGCCAGTTCCCGCCGTTCTTCCTGAGCTCGCGTGAGGGGCCCGGGCGCTGCCCGCTTCAACGGTCCGCGCCCCCGGCGCATAATGGGGCGCCGCGCAAAGTCCTCCTCGGGAGGCGATGATGACCGCGATGCCCGAGGCACCCCCCGCAAACCTGATCCTGCGTGATGCCACCGCCGCGGATATGGCGTACGTGGCGCGCATCTATGCCGGTTACGTCCGTACGGGGCTCGCATCGTTCGAAGAGACGCCGCCCGAGGCGCACGAGATGCACTCGCGCTACGCTGTGATCCGCGCGGCCGGCCAGCCGTATCTGATCGCCGAAGCGGGCGGCGAGATCACCGGATACGCGTACGCGGGGATGTACCGGTCGCGGCCGGGCTACCGGTACACGCTGGAGGACTCGGTGTACGTGGCCGAGGCCTGGTGCGGCCGCGGCATCGGGCGCGCGCTGCTCGAGAAGCTGATCGAGCGCTGCGAGCGCGGGCCATGGCGGCAGATGATCGCCGTGATCGGCGACAGCGCCAACACCGGCTCGATCGCGCTGCACCGCCGGTGCGGGTTTGAGATGGTGGGCACCTTTCGTTCGGTTGGATACAAGCTCGGGCGCTGGGTCGATACGGTGCTGATGCAGCGGCCGCTCGGCCGCGCAGATACTCGGCCGCCCGGCTGAGCGCTCAACGCTGGCGCCTGCGCGCCGGCCGTGCGCTTGCAGAGCGCAGCAGCCGCCCGCCGAGGCGCACCATGGCGTCGATGACCGGCACGAGCTGCCGGCCGAGCGCCGTCAGCGCGTAGGCGACCGTGGGCGGGGAGGTCGGTGAGACTTTGCGGAGCACGACCCGTTTGGCCTCCAACTCGCGCAGCCGTGCGCTCAGCATCTTCGGGGAGATGCCCGGGATGTCCCTGTGCAGCTCGCCGAAGCGGCGCGGCCCGCCGCTCAGCTGCCAGATCACGTTCGGCGCCCAGGCCCCGCCGAGCAGCGTCATGCAGGCGCCCATCGGGCATCGATTCGAAGCGGCTGCGGCGGAGCGGTTGTGGAGATTTTCAGTCACATGCGTGTTCCTGGTCCAAAGGATAGTGCCTTTTATCACTTACATAAAGTAATCTGATATAAATTCGTAAGTACGGTGGCCGGGCGGCCACCGCCTGGAGCCATTTTCAATAGGAGATTGGCATGAAACTGTTCTACGCGAGCGGCGCCTGCTCGCTTTCCCCGCACATCGTGGCCCGCGAGGCCGGCATCGCCCTCGAGTTGCAGAAGGTGGATCTCAAGAGCAAGGCCATGCAGAAGGAAGGCGACTTCCTCGCGGTCAACCCCAAGGGCTATGTGCCGGCGCTGCAGCTCGACAACGGGGAGCTGCTCACCGAGGGCGGGGTGATCGTGCAGTACCTCGCCGACCAGAAGCCCGAGTCGGGCCTCGCACCTGCGCCCGGAAGCTTCGAGCGCTATCGCCTGCAGGAGATGCTCGGCTATATCAACTCTGAGCTGCACAAGTCCTACTCGCCGCTGTTCAATCCTGCCACGCCGGCCGAGACGCGCGCCGAGCGCACCGCGTATCTGCAGCGCCGCTACGGGCTGATCGAGCAGCGCCTGCAGGGCCGCCCGTACCTGTTCGGCGAGCGGTTTTCCGTGGCCGATGCGTATCTGTTCACGGTGACGAACTGGGCGCGGATGGTGAAGGTCGACCTGGGACAGTTCCCGAACCTGATCGCCTTCCAGGAGCGCACGGCCGCCCGCCCGGCGGTGCAGGCCGCGATGCGGGCCGAGGGTCTGATCAAGTAAGCGCCTGCAGCCTTGCCACGGAGCGCCGGCGCGGCCGCAGAGCCGCGCCGGCGCGAATCAGTACAGTTCGGGCTCGCCGCCCGCGGCGATGAACGCCTGCATCGCCCGCAGCTTGCGGGGCGGCAGAATGGGTTGGGGCGCGGCGCGCGCGCCGAGACGCATGATGCACAGGGTGCGCCGCGTGAGACGCGGCCAGTGGGGCAGGCCCGGACCGTTCGGATCGCCGCTCTTGATGAAATCGACCCAGTAGCGCGACATCCGCACCGAGATCGTCCGGTCGAGGGGCGTGAAGTGCCGCTGTGCAGCGGCCGCCAGCGTCTCGAACACGTAGGGAATCTCCGAGGAATGGAATACGCGCCAGCGCTTCGAGTGCGGCCCCGGCTCCACGTGGGTCCACAGATACGCGTACACCGGCGCGTGCGAGTGCGCAAGGCGCAGGCGGCTCCATTGATAAAGCGCAGCGAGCCCGAGATCGCGCCGCACGACGCGCAGCGCGCGTGCCCGGGCGCGCGCCCCCCGAGCCCGGAACAGCCGCTCGAAGCGCCACGCCAGGGGACCGAAGATCCCGTGCAGCTGATCGCGCCAGGCCGCGCGGCTCAACCTCGCGGGATTGGCGCGAAATCCGGTGTTCTCATCGGCGTTCATGCCGAGCAGCACCGGCGTGTGCGCAAAGCGGCCGGCCGCGAGCAACCGCTCGGGCGCCTCAGGCAGCAGCACCCCATCCACGCTCGGCATGACCAGCGGACTCGACATCGGCGCGACCGAAGTGGCGAGGGCCTCGGGCGGCAGCGCCCGCAAGGCGGCAAGCGTCCGAGCGCCCTTGGCGCGGGCGAAGCGCGCTCCGGCGCGCTCCGCGGCGGCGAGCGAGGGCATGTGTCGCGGAGAGTCGGGCAGACGCGAGTTGGGCAGACCGCTCTCGGCGATCGCCCGCTCGAACAGTCCCGTAGCGAGCGGCGAGGTGAGGAGCTCCTGGACGGCGATCGCGCCGGCGGACTGGCCGGCAACGGTGACGGCGCGCGGGTTGCCGCCGAACGCGGCGATGTTGCGGCGCACCCAGCGCAGCGCGGCGATCATGTCCTGCAGGCCCCAGTTGCCGGGCGGCTCATGCAGGCGGCGCGCTTCGACCGCGAGCGCCGGGTCGGTGAAAAAGCCGAATACCCCGAGCCGGTAGTTGAGGGTGACCACGACGATGCCGTGGGCCGCGAGGTGCCGGCCGTCGTAGATCGGCACCGAGCCGGAGCCGGAGACGAACGCCCCGCCCGGGATCCACACCATCACCGGCAGCGGGTGCCTCGGGTGCACCGGCGCCCAGATGTTCAGATACAGACAGTTCTCGCTCACCGGCCCGTGCACCCCGTACTCCGGCGACCATGGCCCGAAGCCGTGCGGGGCGAGCCTCTGCAGGCAGCTCGGCCCGAAGCGCTGCGCCCGACGCACCCCGTGCCAAGGCTGCAGCGGCTGGGGCGAGCGCCAGCGGTTCACGCCGATCGGCGGGGCGGCGTAGGGCACGCCGAGGAAAGCCTCTACGCCCCCTGCGCGCAGCCCGAGCAGCTGGCCGTCTGCCACGCGGACCTGCGGCGCCGCGGTTGCGGCGTGACAGAGGCCGGTGAGGCACAGCGGGGCGATGAGCAGCGCGCCGAGGCGCTTCGATGCGTATCGTCTCAAGGCGCAACCCGCGTGAGCCGAAATCGGTAGATGTCGATGCTGATCGGCGGCACCTGCAGCGCGCCGCGCGCATCTTCCACGCCGCGCGCGCGCACGTGTACCTCGGGCCGGTGTCCGACCCGGTTCGCCGCTGAGAGGCGCGGGCCGGTCATCTCCCAGCAGCGCCCGCCTGCGGCGAGCCCGGCGCCGTGCACGCGCAGCATCAAGGGCCGGACCGTGTCGGTGGCGTTGACCACCGCGACCACCAGGTGTGTGCGATGCGGACTCAGTGCGGCCTCGACATCGAGCGGGTACGTCGGGCTGCCGGCACTCTGCGGCCTGATGCCCGGAACCAGCTGCTGATGCGGCCGCGGCTGCGGGGAGTTGCCGCCCACCGGCACCGGCAGCAGCCCGGGCCCGAAGTGATCGCGATAGAGCTTGAAGAGCAGGCCGGTGGTGTTGAGCACGGCCGCGGTGCGCGTGTAGTCGATCGTCGAGACTCCCATGGTGAAGGCCGCCATGCGCAGGAAGTCCGTGTGCCGCAGCATCTCGTTGAAGACCATGGCGTAGGCGAGGGCGAGCTTCAGGTCGGCGGGCGCGCCGGTGTAGGCGTACTCGTCCATCGACATGAAGATGCCCTTGCGCTGCATGGCCGGGAAGCGCCGCTCATAGGCGCGCCACTCCTCGGCCTTCAGCCGCACCCGATCGGAGGGGGCGCGCACCCACTGCAGCACGCTCTGATGCGCCGGCACGTAGCCGGGTTCCATATGATCGATGCGCACACCGGCGCGTGCGCGGGCCAGATCGAAGCGCATCCCGGCGCGCGCATACCAGTGCTCGGTGATGCCGTTGAAATAGCCCCAGGCGTGCTTCAGGTATGCGCACGTCCAGTCCGCCGCCGAACACAGTCCGATCTGATCGCTTTTGTAGCCGAGCTGGCGCGCGATGCCCTCGATGGTCATCTCATCGGGCATCGCCCCGGAGGCGAGCAGCACGATCGAGGGATCGGCGCGGCGCATCGCGCGGGCGAATTCGTTGTTCTTCCAGATGTAGTCCTGCAGCGAGGTGTGGCCGAGCTCCCAGGGTCCATAGGGCTCGTTGCCGATGTTCCAGAACTTCACGTTGTACGGGCGCGGGTGGCCGTTGCGCGCGCGCAGCGCCCCGAGGCGCGTCGTGACCGGACCGTTCAGGTAGCGCACCTCCGCAGCGGCCGAATGCGCATCGCCGAAGCCGGCGTTGACCGTCACGTAGGGCGCCACGCCGAGCAGCCTGCACAGCGTCATGAACTCATCGAGCCCGACGTCGTTCGACTGCACCGCATTCCAGGCATGATCGAGGTACGGCGCGCGCCGGTCGCGGTTGCCGATCGAGGCATACCAGTTGAAGTCGGAAACGAAATTGCCGCCGGGCAGGCGCCAGAAGCCCGAGTGCAGCCGGCGCAGCAGGTCGATGGTGTCCCTGCGGAACCCCTCGATGTTGTCGGCCGGCATGAGCGACACGGTGCCGATGTGGTAGCTGCCGCTGCCCGTGCCGGTGACCTCGAACTCGGCGTGGGTGCTGGCGGCCCCGGCGGTGAACGAGAAGGCAAAGCGGCGGTAACGCGCACCGAGCGGGCCGACGCTGACGCTGCGCTTCGCCGCGGCGCCCGCACCCCAGCGCAGCGTGACCCGTACCTGCGCGCCGGGCGTTCCGCGCAAGTAGATGTAGCCGGTGTAGCGCTTGCCCGCCACGAGTGCGATGCCGCTCTGGCGGATGCCGCGCGGCGTTTCGCCTGCGAGCGCGACACGCGGGCTGTGCGCGCCGACGAACGGATGGCGCCGGTCCATGGTGACCGCCGCGCTCGCCCCGACCGGGCGCCACTTGCGCAGGAGGAACACCCGCGCAAATCCGCTCACCGGCTTGGCCGGCCGCATCGCCCGCCGGGGGTGGATCGGGAAGTAGAACTTGCGGTCATCGAGCATCTCGGACCACAGGCTCCGGTAGACGAGCTGGCCGAGGTTCTCGATGAACATGCCGTATTCATAACGGCTCACCGGGCGGGCGGTGCGGGTGACATCGATGCGCGCGACGAGCGGCCCGGGCGCGCCCGCTGCGTGCGCCGCGCAGAGTGCCGGGGCGCTCGAGAGCGTCAAGAACAGCAGGAGCCTCAATCGCGATCGCATGTCGGTCCCCGTCGCGCATGTTTTGGTATGCCCGGCCGGCGCGCTTGACAGACCGGGATAAACTCGGACAATACCAGCATTCATAAGATAGCGCTACCATACCGGCTGGCGCGCATTCGCACACAAGGCCAGAGGGGTCCGAGCGATCATGAAAACCGCCACTTGGCGCGCCGGCGCGGCGCTGGTGTTGGGCGCGATGGTGATCACCGGCGCGGCAGCCGAGCCGGTGCACCGCGCGCCCTGGCTCAACCCCAACCTGCCGGTGCGCCAGCGCGCCATGGCCCTGGTGCGGCGCATGAGTCTGCGCGAGAAGGTGTCCCAGCTCGTCAACGGCGCGCGGGCCGTTCCGCGGCTCGGGGTGCCCGCCTACAACTGGTGGAGCGAGGGGCTGCACGGGGCGATCGGCCGGGGAACCACGGAATTCCCCGAGCCGATAGGGCTTGCGGCGACCTTCGATGCCGCGGGCATACGCGCCATGGCGAAGGCGATCAGCATCGAGGGGCGCATCCGCTATGCCGAGGCGGCCGCGCACCACCATGGCACCGGTATGATGCACGGGCTGGATTTCTGGGCGCCGAACATCAACATCTGCCGCGATCCGCGCTGGGGGCGCTGTCAGGAGACTTACGGCGAGGATCCGTTCCTCACCGCCACTCTGGCGGTTGCCTATGTGCGTGGCATGCAGGGCTCGAATCCGCGCTACTACCGCGCGATCGCAACCCCGAAGCATTTCGACGCCTACAGCGGACCGGAGCCGACGCGGCATTTCCAGGACAACGACATCAGCCTGCACGACCTGGAGGACACCTACCTGCCGGCGTTCCGCGCCGCCGTGGTCGAGGGGCATGCCGGATCGGTCATGTGCGCCTACGTGGCGGTCAACGGCCAGCCGGCGTGCGCCAACCGGTTCCTGCTGCAGAAGACCCTGCGCGGCGCGTGGCATTTTCACGGTTATGTCGTGTCCGACTGCGATGCCGTTCACGACATCTTCACCGGCCATCACTACCGGCCCACTCAAGCGCGCTCCACCGCAATCGCGGTGGAGCGCGGCATGGACAACGAATGCGCCGATTTCGGCACGCCGCACGGCGATGCGGATTACCTGCCGTTCCTCAAGGCCGTGCAGGAGGGGTATCTGTCCGTGCATGCCGTGAACCGCGCGCTGGTGCGTCTGTTCACCGCCCGCATCCGTCTCGGGCTGTTCGATCCGCCCTCGATGGTGCCGTACGATCACATCAATCCCGATCAGCTGAACAGCCCCGCCCACCGGCGGCTCGCTCTGCGGCTCGCCGAGGAGTCGATGGTGCTGCTGAAGAACGACGGGGTGCTGCCGCTGAGGCGCTCGGTGCGCCGCATCGCGCTCGTCGGGCCGCTGGCCGACCAGACCGCCGTGATGCTCGGCAACTACAGCGGCATGCCCACGCACGTCGTGACGGTGCTCGAGGGATTGCGCGCGCAGTTTGCCCACGCAAAGATCACCTACGTTCCGGGGACGCAGTTCCTCTCGAACGGCGGCGCCGTCGTGCCGGCGGCGCTGTTCCGGAGGCCGGGCGGCAAGCCCGGCCTGAGGGTGGCGTACCGGATTGGCGGTGCGCACCCGCACACCCTGGCGGGCACTGCGCCGCGGATCGATCTCGATGCGCGGGATCTGCCCGCCGGCATCGCCCCCGCGACCCTCGCCGGCGCTCAGTGGAGCGGATACTTCACCCCGCAGCGCTCCGGCTACTATCAGGTCGGGGTGCGCACCAACGGCTTCGCCAGCCTCACCCTGGGCGATGAGCATCTGATCCAGTCCTACAGTCCCGGTACCGACGTGGGGCGGGTCTACCTGCACAAAGGCCGCCGCGTGCGGGTGCGGATGGTCTACGGCCACATCGGCGGCGCGGCGCCGCGTGCCGCGCTCATCTGGGAGCCGCTCGATAACCGTCCGGATCCTGCGGCGCTCGCTGCCGCGAGGCGTGCGGACGTGGTGATCGCGGTGGTGGGCCTCACCAGCCGCCTGGAAGGCGAGCAGATGCCCGTGCACGAACCGGGCTTCCGCGGCGGCGACCGCACCCGGTTGCGGCTGCCGCGGCCCGAGGAGGCGCTGGTGCGCGAGGTTGCCCGGTCCGGCAAGCCGCTGATCGTCGTGCTCATAAACGGCAGCGCGCTCGCGGTGCCGTGGGAGAAGCGTCACGCCGCGGCCATCCTCGAGGCCTGGTACGGCGGCGAGGAGGGCGGCGCGGCGATCGCGGCGACCCTGAGCGGGCGCAATGATCCCTCCGGACGGCTGCCGCTGACGTTCTACAGGAGCGTCCACCAGCTGCCGAACTTCCTGAACTATTCCATGCGCGGGCGCACCTATCGGTACTTCAAGGGCAAGCCGCTCTGGCCGTTCGGTTACGGGCTGAGTTACACCACGTTCCGCTTCAGCGATCTCGCCCTGCCACACCCGCACATCGATGCCGGGCAGCCGCTTCCGGTGGCGGTCAGGGTGACCAACACCGGAAGGCGCGCGGGCGATGAGGTGGTGCAGTTGTATCTGCAGTTCCCGCCCGTGCCGGGGGCGCCGCTGCGCGCGCTGCGCGGCTTTACGCGGGTTCACCTTGCGCCCGGGCAGAGCCGCATCGTGCACTTCGAGCTCATGCGCCGAGCACTCAGCATGGTCACCGAGCGCGGGCGCATCATCGTCGCCCCGGGCCGCTATACGCTCTCGGTCGGCGGCGGACAGCCCGGCACCGGCGCGCCGCAGGTGACCGGCCACTTCAGCGTCGACGGGGAGGTGACGCTGCCGGATTGAGCGGGATGCGGCGGACACGCCGGCGGCGCCGCTCGGGTGGTATGATGCGCGCGCATTGTGTCGCCGCCGGCGTGTCGCCCCGGGGCCTCGCCGCAGGAGGAACCCGCAATGTCCGAAGATCGCTCGCCGAGCGTCACGCTCCGTCAGGCCCGGGACTATCAGTTCGAGATCGCCTTCGCGCCGGACGTGGCGCACGTCGTCTCGGATGAGGCGCCGCCGCTCGGGACGGGCCTCGGACCCTCGCCCGTGCAGCTGCTGCTCGCGGCGGTCGGCAGCTGCATGAGCTCGAGCCTGTATTTCGCGCTCACCAAATTCAAGAACGATCCCGGCGGCATCACGACCTCGGTGCGCGGGCAGGTCGGGCGCAACGAGGCCGGACGGCTGCGGGTCCTGCACATCGATGTCGAGATCCGGCTGGGGGCGAGCGCCCGGAGCCTGCAGCATCTGGATCGCATCCTCGGCCAGTTCGAGGAGTTCTGTACGGTCGGAGCGAGCGTGCGCGCCGGCGTACCGACGGACGTCGGCGTGTTCGACGGCCTGGGGGAGAAGCTCAAGTGATCGGCATGCCGCAGGCGCCCCGCCCGGGGCGTGCACGGCGCGCTCCATGATCTCCCTCATCACAGAACCGCCCAGCCAGTCCGAGCGCCGCTTCGCGACGGTCGCCATCACCGCCTCGCTCATTCTGTTCGTCGCGCTCGCGCCGTTCGCGAACCTCTCGACCGGCCGCGTCGAGCTGTTCCTGCCGATCTACGAATCGGCGCTCGCGATGTGCGATCTGATGACCTGCGTCATCCTGCTCGGGCAGTTCGGCATCGCCCGCTCCGGGGCGCTGCTCATTCTCGCTGGCGGCTACCTCTTCAGCGCTCTCATGGCGCTGATGCACGAGCTGAGCTTCCCGGGGCTGTTCACGCGCACCGGATTGCTGTGGGCCGGCGGGCAGACCACGGCGTGGCTGTATTTCTTCTGGCACCTCGGGTTTGCGGCGGCGGTGATCGCCTTTGCGCGGCGCGCACAGCGCGAGGCGGCCACGGGGCCGCTGCGCCATGCCCGCTGGTCCGTGGCTGCCGCGGTGCTCGGGGCACTCGGGCTCGCAGCGCTGATGCTCGTGATCTCGACGGCCGGCGCGCATTTTCTGCCCAAGCTGATGAGCGGCGATCAGGACCGTCCGGCCAAATACGCCGTGGCGTGGATAACCTGGCTCGCCACGCTCGCGGCGCTGCCGCTGCTGTGGCGGCGCGCGCGCTTCTCGGGGCTGTACCTGTGGCTGCTCGTGGTCATCGTCGTGTGGTCCTGCGATATCGCCCAGGCTGCGGTATTCAACGCCGGGCGATTCTCGTTCGGCTGGTACACGGGGCGTATCTACGGGCTCGTGGCCTCGAGTGTTCTGCTCGCGGTGCTGATTTTTGAAGCCGGCAGGCTGCATCGGCGCCTCGCCGAATCGCACGCGGCCGAGCGCGAGCAGCGGCAGCTGGCCGAGCGGCGCAGCCGGGAGCTGAACCGGCTCGCCGACTCCCTCGAGGTGCGTGTCCGCGAGCGCACTCGCGAACTCGAGCGCGCGAACGAGACGCTGCAGCGCGCCCGCGACGAGCTGCGCAAGGCCGCGGCGCTTGGCATCGCCGCGCGGGAGAACGAGCGGGCGCGAGTGGCGCGCGAACTGCACGATGAGCTCGGGCAGGCGCTCATCATGCTGAAATTCCAGTTGGCCGACCTCGAGACGTACTGCCTCGAGATGGGCGCTGCGGTCGCGCAGAAGACGCGGGTCATGCGCGGGCTCATCGACCAGACGATCGAGTCGGCCCGCCGCGTCGCGCAGGACCTGCGCCCTACGGTGCTCGATGTGCTGGGTCTCGCAGCGGCCGCCGAATGGCTGGTGCGGGCCTTCAGGGAGCGACATTCGGCCGAGGTGCATCTGCGGATCGATCCGCCGGAGATCGGGGTTGGCGAGCCGCACGCCACGGTCGTGTTCCGTATTCTGCAGGAGGCCCTGACGAACGTCGCGCGGCATGCCGAGGCGTCGCATGTCGAGGCCGAACTGACCCTGCGGGAGCATCTGCTGCGGCTGCGCGTCGCCGATGACGGCTGCGGATTCGACACCGCCGCCCCCAGCCGCGCCAATGCATTGGGGTTGCTCGGCATGCGCGAGCGCGCGGCCATGGTCCGAGGCTCGCTCGATGTCATCTCCACGCCCGGAAACGGCACGACCGTGAATCTCTCGATTCCTCTCGCTGCGCCGGGCGGTGCGTCGGCCGGCGCGTTCGGAGCTTGAGGCATTTGCGCCGCCGGTGCGCGCATCCCTCGGTCGGAAGGACCGCGGCGATGTGCACTGCAGAGGGAACTGCCGCGCTTGGCCGATGTCCGTGGCATATTGGGCCTCGGGTGTGCCGTTCGACGGGGTTGGGCCGGGCGGTGGCCATGGGTTCTGGGCTCACTGACGTTTCGCGAAGGCGCCCGCAGCGAAGGCGCCGCTGGGTGATGTCGAGGCGTGCATCATGAAGGGGGCGGACCGGAGCCGTGGTTGCGCTGCTGCAGTCCGCAGGGTAACGCCCGGGAGCACGATGGGACGGTGAACGATGCCGCCCGGGGGGCTGCTCGCGGCATGACGGGTTGAATCCGGCAAGTCGGCGACTCGCGTCGCTGCAGCCGAGAGTGTCCGGTGTGGTGCTGAGCGGGACTCGCTCGGCGTAACTCTGTGGAGAAAACTATGAAAGCGGCGGTTCATTTCCCTGTCGCGCAAGCCTCGGCGCTGCGCATTCTGACCGGAGTGTTCGGTGTGGTGTGGCTGATGAATGCGGCATTCCAGGCGCAAGGCTGGCTCGCCGCCGCGAATGCGCGGGCAAATTTCCTCCATGCGCTCGCCAAGGCCGCCGCGCACGTGCCGGCCGGGATCCGGCCGCTGCTCACGGGGATCGACCGGGGCATCGAGGCACTCGGACCCGAGGTGGTGGCCGTGTGCATGGTGGTGATTGCGTTGCTGCTCGCTCTTGCGCTGCTGACGCGCACGAAGCTCGCGTTCGCCGCAAAGTTCGGCATCGTCTACAGCCTGGTGTGCTGGGTCGTATTGAACGGCTTCGGCTTTCCCTACAGCGGGGGCCAGACGGACCCCGGGGTGTTCGTTGCCTATGCGATCACCTTCCTCTTCGTCCTCGCCTGCGTGCCGTCGCTCAACGGGCAGGCGCAAGGCGCCTCCGTGCAGGGCAGCACGCTATGGAATCGCGCGCGGCTGTGCTTCGGCGCGCTGTGGCTGTTCGATGCGGCCTTGAAGTGGCTGCCGGCGTTCCTGCTGCACTTTCGCAGCCAGATCACCTCGGTCATTCCGGGCCAGCCGCACTGGGTCGCGGTCTGGCTGGGCTTCGTCGCCATGGTTGTGATTGCGATCGGGCCGGTGCTCGTCGCCACAGTCGTCGGGCTCGTTGAGACCGTGATTGCCGTCGGCCTGCTCAGCGGCCGCTGGCTGCGTGTGATCATCCCGTTCGGCATGGCCTATTCGCTGGCAGTCTGGACGAGCGCGGAGGCCTTCGGCGGGCCGTACACTTCGGCGGGCACCGGTGTCCGCGGCAACGTGCTCGGCAACGTGCTCATTTACCTGATTCCCTTCGCGTTCCTGTGGATCGGGTCGCAGGCTCAACCGGCTGCCTGACATCCCGCGCACGCGCTCCCCAAGCGCTTCCCCGCGCTTCCGGGGAGGCCGGGGCGCGTGCGCGGCATCGCCTGCACCTGTTGCGCCGAGCGCGGACTTGACCGTGTCCCTGTGAGTTCGGTGTAACTTTGTTCCCGACTCACGGGGACCAGAGGCTGGCGTATACTTTTGCCATGGAAGTCTGGGTCATCACGATCCTGGTCTGCGCGCACGGGCATGCGCTGTGCAAGCGTCGAATCGACGACGCGTACTTTCTCAAACGCGACTCCTGCGAATTCGTTCTGCAATACCTGCCGGCCGGCGAGCAGCCCCGCTGTGCGCCGCGATTGCGGCGCAACATGGTCGCGCTCGGCTATGCGCCGGTAGGGCGCGTGCCGACGGATTGACGCAGGCAAACGCGTGAAGGGGCGCCTCGGGAGCGAAGTGGGGGCGCTGCGCGTGTGCGGAAACGTTGCCAGGAACGGTGTCTGCCGTGGGTCACGGGCATCGACTCGAGGAGTGACCGTGTGCGCATGTCCGCTCAGGCGGCCAAGCGCGCCTCACGGGCATCGATGCGCGAGCCTGGGGTGAAACATCACGTGTGCGCCGAGGCTCCAGCCGCCGCAAGGGCGCGGGTTTGCTTCGGCCAACCGTGGCATGTGCGGCCATCATGAAGCGTGGCCAGAAGGCCCTCTGCAATCCGATCGTGCGCGGGCCGTTGGCAACGGTGCGCCGCAGGATCACGACTGGACTGCGCACTCCCGATCGCTCGTTGCCTGAGTGCGCCTCAGTGAGTGTGCGCGATGGCGCGATCGACGCTGTCGGCCAGGTTCTGCGCGATGTGCCTCCACATGCTGTTGGTGTCCGCACCGTCTGCGCGCATATTGATCTCGTGCACGACCCGGCCCGTGTGAACATCGACGATTTCAACATTGAAATACGTGATCAGATTGCTCAGCTTGTGCACCTGGCCGATCACCACCAGGCGTGCGCCGGCATGCCGGGCCACCGAAATCATGCAGCGCCGGCACGCCGTGGGGTGGGAATAATTTATCCTCACTTTGCGCAGCGCCGCGATCGATGTGCTGTCGCTGAGAACGCGCAGCGCGCTGTCGTGGCGCAGTTTGCCGGCCATCTGGCCGGCCAGTGCGGCCGCCCAATGATGCAGCGGCACGACGGTCTGCGCTCTGCGATCGAGCGAGAAGTCGTACAGGTCGAAGGGCAGAACGAGAATCGTCTGTCTGCGCACGGTTGCGGCTTGGGCGGCCGATGCGGCCGGAGCGCCGGCCGCTGCACCCAGCGCCAGCAACAGCGCGATCGCGCAGGCGGCGGCCGGGCATGCGGTTCGCGCCGTCCGGAGGGCGCGGGCCATGGGCAAGTTCTTCATGCCGTCTCCTCCGTCCGTCACGCAACCGGCGCGTGATCTGTACCGATGCCGCCCGGCCTGTGTGCGTACTGCCAATTCCGGCCGGGCTCGGGGCGCTGCGCGCAACACCCCCCAATGCCAGTCTATGCCACAGTCCGACCGGCCGCCAAATCGCGGTGCGGGACGGTTTCATCGCGCGCCTCGCGAGCGCCGTTGGTGTTTACGCGCGTAATCGTCTATTTTGGGCAAAGGGGCTCGGTAAACGCTGCGGTTTGCAGCCCTAGCCGCGCGGGTGATCCGCTCGCGCCTCCACCCAGGGGAGTCGGTCCATGATCAGTTCCACTGCGCCGAAAATCCGCGCCGCGATGGGGTTTGCAGTTGTGCTGCTCGCGCTCGTCTTGGCGCGACCGTGCGTGGCCGCTGCGGCGCCAACGGTCACAGCGAGCGGCATTGCGCTGAATGCGCCGTGGAAAGTCAAGATCTACGAACTCGCGCGCCGGCACTTTCTGCATCCGGCCTGGGGCTGGCAGCATTCCGAGCGCGATTACCTGCTCGCCCTAAGGATTGCCCGGGACGATCACCTCAAGATCGACAAAGATGCGCTGTTCGCTGCGGCGTTTCTGCACGACATGGCCGCGTTCCGCCCCTGCGCGGACAGGAAGATGGAGCACGGCGCATGCGCCGCGCTGCAGAGTCCGGCGATCCTCAAGAGCGTGGGCTTCCCGATGCAGAAGATCGCGATCGTGCAGCAGGCAGAACGCGGACACATGTATTACAGCAATCCGGGCCATGACCCGACGGCGATCGTGCTGCACGATGCGGACTCGTTGGATTTTCTGGGCGATATCGGCGCGGCGCGCATGCTCTCGCTGACAGGCGCGAAGGCGCCGAGTTTTGCCCCGGCAGTCAAGATGTTGCGCGGATTTCTCACCGTGATCCCGCCGCGGCTCATCACCCCTGCGGCGCGCCGCATCGGCAGCAAGCGCGTGGCCGAGCTCAGGGCGTTCCTCGATGCGCTGCAGCGCGAGACTTACGGCGGCCGCGCCATGTAGCCGTGGGTGGTGCCGCGGGCGTCGTACATTCGTCAGAAGATCGGCGCGCGCTCCTGCGTCAATCGAGCTCCGCCAGGCTCACGCCCTCGCGGCGCAATGCATCGATCAGCGGCTCGAGGTGCGCGCGATAGTGGCGCCAGCGTCCGGTGGAGGAGCGGTAGATGGGGCGGCGCACCTGTGCGGCGCTCTGGGTGAGGCAGAGCGCCTCATTGCGCTCGATCTCGACCGCGCCGTCGCGCCACTTAAGGCCGCACCAGCGTGCGAGCCTCTCACCCACTCGGGACGGATCGCTCACCAGATCCTCATAGCGGACCTCGAAGAGTGACTCGCCGAAGGCCGCGCGCCAGTGGGCGATCAGCCGCGAGTACGCGGCGTAGTAGCGAGCGAGGTCGTCGAAGTCATAGCTGAACTGATACGCCTCGCCGAACAGCGTGCGGTACATCGCGAAGCAGATGTCGAGCGGCGAGCGGCTGACGAGCACGAGCCGCGCCCGGGGCAGGGCGCGATGGATCGCGCCGAGATAGAGGTAGTTCATCGGCTGTTTCTCGAGGACCACCTCGCCGCTGTCGTGCGGGTCGGCGCGCCGTATGTAGCCGGCGGCAACGGCGTTCCAGTCGGCGGCTGCCGCCCGCGCGAACAGGTCCTGGGCAGGTCCGTCAGCCGCGGCCGGCTGCGCCGGGGAGGCGCTGAGCAGTGTGCGCGCAAAGTGATCGGTTTCACCGTTCGAGCGCACTGCGGGCAGGCCGGTCAGGATCCGCTCGAGCAGCGTCGTCCCTGAGCGCGGCAGACCGACGATGAAGACGAAGCGGCTCGAGTCGACTGCGCCTCCCGCCGTGTGCTGCGGGTCGCATGGAAAGGCCTCGATGATGCGGCGCAGTTTGTGCTCGTCGACCGCTACGTCGTAGGCGAGCAGGCGGCGCCGCTCGAGCGCCGCGAGCGAAAATGCACCGAACGCCTCATCGTACCGCCCGAGATCATCGAGCTCCTTGCCGAGGGCATACCCGAGCAGCACGCGTGCGTGCGCATCGAGGCCCGGGCGGGCGAGCTGGCTGCGCAACTGCCCGATGTGGTTGGCGGCGGGCGTCTGGACGCGCAGTTCGGCGCGCAGGAGGTAGCTGCGGTACTCGCGCTCATCGAGCGCGATCGCCTGGTCGCATGCGGCCTCCGCCTGCGCGAGTCTGCCGAAGGCCCGTTCACTCGAAGCGAGGTTGAACCAGTGCGCGGGCGCACTCGGATCGAGTTGCACGGCGCGGCGGAAAAGGGCATTGGCGCGCTCGTGGCGCCCGAGGGCGAGCGACACCTGGCCGAGGGCATCATAGGCCTGCCCAACGCCGTGTGCGTGCCGCAGCGCGCTCTCGATCACGGCATCCGCCTCGGCCGGGCGACCGAGCCGCAGAAGAATCGCGGCGAGCAGGCCATGGGCCGGCGAGCAGGCGGTCGAGCCCGCCACTGCCCGCTCGGCGTGAGCCAATGCCTCAGCCAGCCGCCCGGCCCGCAGCGCGCGAACGGCCTCGGCATGAGGATCGGCAGCTGGGGTGTTCGACTGGAACTGCATTGCTGCGCAGAAGCTTACACCGGCCGGCCCGGGTGCTGTCGAGCAGCGGGCCGGGCGAAGCTGCGCGGCCTGCTGTCAGCCCTCCCGCAGACGGCGGACCGCTCGCCGCGGGGTGGCACTGCTCCTGGGTGCCCGCTGCGACGATCGCATCGCTCGAGTGAGGCGATCAGTGCGTCGAGTTCCGTGTGTGAGCAGGATTGCCTCTCGATCCGCAGGCCCGCCTGCCGCCACCCGGCAGACAACGGCGCGCTCACTCACCGGTGGGGCCGCCGCGCGGTAGGCGCCGCGATAGCGCGAACGAATACACGCTCGCCACCACCGCGGCGGCGATCAGCACGCCTGCGCCGAATAATGGGCTCGAAGGGCTCCGGGTGATCACCGCGAACGCTGCTGTGAGCGACCCTCCCAGCGCGAACAGCCAACCGGCCAACCGGTGTGTTCTCGACCAGACTTCACCGCTCGCGAGCGTCCACGGGAATCGGATTCCGATCAGGCGGTTCCGCGGCACCTTGCCGAGACTGTTGCCGAGCGCAGCCATCAGAATGCCGATGCCGACAGTGACGTCGGTGGGAATGTCCAGGTGTGCCCCGACTCCGGCGAGCAACAGCACAACGGTCATGTACAGCATGAACCCCGAGACCACTGCCACCATCGCCGGGTATATCGAATGCACCGCACCGGCTTGCGGCTCGCGCCAGTCCCGCGGCTCGCAGGCTATCATCAGTCCGACGATTGCGAGCGCAGAGAGAGGCTGTATGAACGCCCCTATATCCTTGGGCATGCGCTGATCGACGACGCCCGTCGCGGACCAGTGCACCGGCACCTGGGCCGGCAGATCCGGATAAACAATGACTGCTACGATGAGTCCGGTGAGTGCGAGCAGGATGGCGGCGGCGTGCCGGCGAATCGGCTTCATATGCGAGTGCCTCGGGTGCGGCGCACCGGGTTGTCGAGCAAGTCGAGCAGGGCGCTCGAGAGCTCTTCCAGTACCGAGGCATTTAGGGAATAGACCATTTCCTTGCCCCTGCGCTCACGGCGGATGAGACCGGCCTCGGTGAGGATGTTGAAATGATACGAGAGTGAGCCCTTCGTGATGGCGAAGGCCTGCGCTATCTCTCCTGCCGTCATGGATCCGGCCTTCAGAAGGCGCAGTATCGTGCGTCTGTGCGGATCGGCAATCGCCCTGAATACGGATTCGCGCATGCCGGTGAGCGACAGTTTGAGGAACATTAAAATAACAGGAAACGCAGCGTCTGGCAACGCGTGGCGCGGCGCCCCATGCGAGGAGAGGTGGGGTATCGATGTCCGTCGGGGAGATGCTCCGGGAGTGCAGCGGACCGCCGCAGAGAACGGCCGGACGGGCTAGCCGCGCACAGCGCCCGGCTCGATCGGCGCTACCAGAAGTACAGCTGCAAGGTGAGCGGCGGCTTCGCCGGCGGAGTCTCGCGCAGCGCCTGCTTGTGCTCGAAGTAGTTTCCGATGCAGCGATTGAGCAGATCGTCGATTTCGCTCAGGCTGTAGCGCGCCTCCTGCGCGTTCGGGGGGCGCAGGCTGCGCGGATCCGGGAAAATTCCCATGCCGGAGAGGATCGCGAACCAGGACATCACCGGGTAGCCCTGGCCGAATTCCTGCGCCCTGAGTCCGGGCACGATGCTCTTGCCCGCGGTCCAGGCGGAGAAGATCTTCTTCAGATTGTCCGACAGGTTCGTGTTCGCGGCGTTGGTGCGCCAGTATTCGGTGTCGGTTCGGGAATTGGTCTTGTAGTGCGTGCAGATGTAGTCGCGGATGCCGTCGAAATTCCGGTTCACGAGCGCATTGAAGCGCGCGCGCGCCTCCTCGTTGAGCTCACCCCGCTCGAGCACGGGAACGAAATTCATCGCCATATACTGGATCACCATGAGCGCCGTGGCCTCGAGCGGCTCGACGAAGCCCTGGGCGAGTCCGATCGCGAGGCAATTCGCGTGCCAGGGCGTGGCGACACGGCCCACCTTCATCTTCAGGTGCCGCGCCGCGACGGCCGAGTCGAGCAGCCCCAGATGCTGCCGCAATTCGGTTTCCGCGGCGTCTGCGGTGCAGAATCGGCTGCTGTACACGTAGCCGTTGCCGAACCGGCTGGTGAGCGGAATCTTCCAGGCCCAGCCGTGCTTCAGCGCAGTGGAGACGGTCTGGCTCGGGATGGCATCCTCTATGGGCGAGGGCATCGCCACCGCCGCATCGTTGAACAGATTGTCCGCGAAGCTGAGGAAGGGAACTTTCAATGCCTTCTGCAGCAGCAGGCCGGAAAATCCCGTGCAATCCACGTACAGATCCGCGGTAATCGTTTCGCCCTCACGGGTGTGGACGGAGCCGATGGCGCCATCTTCGTTCACCGTGGCATGCGTCACGTGACAGCTCTTGTAGCGGACACCCCGCTCGAGCGCCTTCTTGTGCAGGAACTGCCCGAGAAGCGTCGCATCGAAGTGGTATCCGTGCAGGACGTCGAACGGAAAATCCTCCCGCGCCTTGGGGGAGCGTCCTGAGGCAACGAGCCGTGCTGAGAGGAAAAAGCGGTCCGGATGGGCGTAGAGGTTCGCTCCCCTGACGCGTGCCTCCACGTTGTGGACGAACTGCGTCATGGTCATGATGTCGAGCATCGAGGGGAACGGATGGAAGTAGTGCTCGAAGCCGGGCTTGGTCGACCAGCCGTGGAAGCTGATTCCGCATTTGTACGTGGCGTGGCACGCGGGCATCCACTCGGCCTCTGCGACGCCCAGCATGTCGAAAAATCCCCGCAGCAAGGGCGTGGAGCCCTCGCCGACTCCGATGATCGGCACCGTTGGGGACTCAAGGAGCGTGATCTGCACGCCCTTGGGGATGAGGGAATGGGCGAAGATCAGCGCGGTCATCCAACCGGCCGTTCCGCCGCCGACGATGACGATGCGGCGCACCGGGGACGATGGCGCGGGCTCGCGTTGACCAGAAGGGAAGGTGAAGGAGTAATCGAAGACGTTCGTTATGGTCATGAGAACTCAAGCGCAATCGGGACGCTCTCAGGCCGCGCGCCAGCAGAGGCGGCGGTGAACTCGTCCGATAGACTCCGACTGCGGCAGGGCACCCGGTGAGTCTCCGCCACACCTGATCCCTGACCGCAGATACCCGTTCTCCCCCGCAGCCAGTGTAGCGCATTGAGGGGGGCTTTTGCGCACGTCACCCGCGGCGAGCGGGCGAGCGTGACATTGCCGGATGCGCCCGGTTTGCGCCAGGGGGACTGCGGCAGCCCTCGGCGCCGGGATTTCCGCGGCAGGGGTCCATCGGACGGTTTTTTGAATTCCCCGAAGCGGTGGGCTGAATCAACATGAGCCGCGGCAGAATCGCGGCATCCGGGATGGTTCGCCGGCACGGGGCAGTGCAGCGGTATAGTTGAGCCGGTACAAAGTGGAGGACGCGCCGAAATGCATCGACGGGAGCTCACGGTACGCACCCGCGGCCGGGAATTCTGCGAAATCACCCGGGATCTTGCCGCCGTGGTGCAGGGCAGTGGCGTGCTCGAGGGGCTGTGCAGTGTGTTTGTGCCGCACACGAGCGCGTCGCTGCTCCCGGGGGAAAACTGGGATCCAAGCGTTCGCCGTGACCTGGAGGCTTTCATGAGACGCCTCGCCCCCGACGGTGATCCGCGGTATGAGCACGACGCGGAGGGGCCCGACGACATGCCGGCGCATATTCGCGTCATGCTCACGCAGAGTTCCCTGGTGATACCGGTGGCCGACGGGAAGCTGCAGCTCGGCGCGTGGCAGGGGATCTATCTCTGGGAACATCGGACGAGCCCGCATGAACGGCGAGTCGTTGTCACCGTGTGGTGAGGCGGTCCGAGGGGCTGGCGTGCGGAAGCGCCTCGAGATCTGCAATCCGCTCGTCCGGGTCGATGCCCTCAGGCGTCCCGCCTGAGGGCACACAGCCCGCCGAGTGCAGTCGGCCAGAGGAAATCGAAACCCGCGCTGCGCAGCGCTCACGTACTTGAGACGGCCTGGGCGCGGCTCGAACGCTCCCCGGGGCGGCTGGAGGGCTTCCTCGCGCGTCCGTGGAAGGTCCTGCGCACGCGCTCAACGCCGTGCGTGGAGACACACGCGCGGTCGCGGTCCCGGCCTCGATACCGCTTCGGGCTTGCGCTCTCTGCCGACCGTGGCCGGCGCGAGTATTACGTATGGCAATCATCCGGCGCCGGGGTAGCGTGGCAACGCATCGGCCGCCGGCGCAAGCCGCGCCGCCCCCTGGGAGTTCGCCATGCGAAAGAGAATCCTCATTGCCTGCTTCCTCGCGCCGAGCATACTGTATGGACAGGTTGCGGGGCCGGGGCTCAAACCCGGCTTGTGGGAAGTTCGCGTGATCAGACAGGTCGTTGATGGACGTGACATCTCGGCGCAGCTCTCGCAGGCCAGCCGGCAGATGCAGCAGGCGATGGAAAACATGCCTCCAGAGCAGCGTGCGCGGATGGAGGGCATGATGAAGCAGCACGGCGCCAGATGGGCTGCCAACGGCGCCTATGAGATTTGCATGACCCCGGCGATGGCCAAGAGCGAGGCGCCCATCATCAGCAAGGAAGGACGCTGCCGGACGTCGAAAGTCGTGCGCAATGGGAATCGCACGTCCTTCGCATTCACCTGTAAGGACCGCGAAGTCACGACGACTGGCACGGGGTCCGCCGAGATCACGAGCGATCGGGTTACGACGCGCACTGATGCCACCAGCGAGAGCGTGACGGGTGAGAAGCATACGGTGCGGGTTGAATCCGAGATGAGGTACGTCAAGGCGGATTGCGGCGATGTGAAGCCGCCCGCCGAGGACAGATGACGCATGCGCGCGCAGGCAGAGGAGGGCTGTTCGGATTGCGAGCAGCGCGGCCTCAGGCGCGGCTTCGCGGCAAGGCGCGCGCCTGTAGGAGAGGCAGGTTGGCCGGCAATGGCCATTCCCGGCGCCGTCGCATGGTGCGGCCGAGAGGCTGACCTGATGATTGCGTCTCGAGGCGCGGCCCCCGCCGGACGCATCGAGGAGGGCGGGGGGCGGGCCGCTGCGCGGGCAGGCCGCCCGCGACCCTCGCCGGCCTGCCGAAGCGCTCCGTGATCGCCAGACTCGCCATGGCAGGCCGCTAGGGCGCCTTGCGGCAGGTGATCTGCAGGCAAGACAGAGCGCATTTTCGTACGGGATGCGAAAGTTCGGCGCCCGTGCGTGAACTCGTGTATCGTATCGCTCGGCTCGTATCTTTTCGGCTTGACTGTCTTGGCCTCCAGCGCCGTCCGGCGTGATTCGGGCCTTGTCTGCCACCCTCGCAAAGCTTCGCGAACCAAGAGGCAGTTGTATCTGCCCTTCACCTCGTTTCTATCGTGAGTATTCTCTAGTGACCAAGTTATACGTTGGAAATCTCCCCTTCACGGCGACCGACGAGTCCGTCCATGCGCTGTTTTCGCAGCACGGGACAGTCGAGAAGGTCTCTTTGATCTCGGATCGCGACACCGGTCGTCCGCGCGGTTTCGGCTTTGTAGAAATGTCGAATGCCGACGCGTCGCGTGCCATGCAGGCGCTGAACGGCACCGAGTTCGAGGGACGGGCTCTGCGGGTGAATGAGGCCCAGGAGCGGGAGCGCTCTGGCGGCGGCGGCCGCGGCGCCGGTTCGCGTCGCTACTGACGAACCGTCTTGTCTCTTCACCGCCCCTGGCCGGCAGGCCAGGGGCGGTGAAGCTCTATGGATTCCGGGTGACGGCGTCGAGGGTGCTCGGCGCACTCTCATCCGAGTTCAGGCTTGGCCGCCACGGACGCCGGGGCGTTGCCGAAGAGCCGACGTCACTATCGCGTTCGCCCGCCTGTCCGTTGCGGGCCGCGCGACCCTCCGCCACCTTCTTCCTGAGATTCAAGGGCGCCCGCTCGCTCAACGGCTGCGTGGCCTCCTCTGAGAGGGATTGAGTGGGTGAATCTCTGCGGCCAGCGTACTTCAGTTGATCTGCGGGCCGTTCCGCCCCGCCCGCACATGCATGCCTCGGTACCCGAACAGAAGCGGTGGTTGCGCGAGTTCGCCTCACCGCAATGGCGTCACTCCGAGGCCATTGCGACAACTGCGTTACGAATACAGGGGTCCTGAGAGCGGCGTCAGTCGGCGCACCCGCCGGAGGGCCGTCAGGACGCGCCTCGTTGGCAACCTCGCGCACGCCGCGCCGGCTTTGGACTTGTCCGGCAGGGCCTGCGCCGGATAGCGCTTGTCGAGAGGCCGGCTTCCAACTGTTAGAGCTTCGCCTGACCTTCGCGCTGCGGGCGCCGCTGGCCGATGCACGACGTCTTGTATCGCCTCATCCAGACGCAGAGCATCGCGTCGCCTGTCCCGGGCTGCCGGCACACGGGTCATCGGAGGGTTGCGCTCTGCGCGTCAGCGCATGGACGATTTGCTTCCCGGGTAAACCGCGTCGCTTTCCGAGCCGAGTGGATGAGCGTAATCTCCCTTTCCGTTGCGAGGATTTCCGTCAATTGTCTGGCTAGCGTTTTCGCTAGGATGATCGGATCCGGCTCGCACTAGCGCGTACCGCTACGGGCTGACGGCGCGGCGCGCTCGGCGAACGGGTGCGCGGGAGCAGATGGATGAGGCCGAGACGAAACCTTGCCGCGCTTTTCTCGGGCGTTCTGCTGCTCGCCTGCCTCTCGGCTTGCGCCAGCGTTCCGCGTGTCGAGAGTAGCCGCAAAAGCCGGAGCAGCTTTGGCGTGACCGGACCGACCCTTCCGCAGGCTCTGCGCGCGGAACCTTACCGCGATGGATTCGTGGCCTACGTGGTTCCCGTTCTGAAGACGACCGGCAACGTCCTCCTCGACATTGCGACTGCCGTTCTGCCCGAGCCGGACTCCAAAGTGGGCATTTGGACTCACGGCTACGACTACTCGGACAGTCTGACCGGATTCGACCGGGACGGAGACGAAGGCATGACCGGTTGCATCGCGAACTCCGCAGTGCAGTGGTGCCCATTCGTCCTCGCGCCGTGAATCTGTGCCTGCAGGGCTGCATCGCCCGCGAGATCCCGCACTGCGGCCAGCGGTGATCCAGAGGGATCTCATTTACTGCGAGGCGGCTGCAGGTGGCGGACGGATCGACGCTTTTGAATGCCGAACTGAGATACGTCTTGGCGTTGCAGGTCGCGTTTCATTCCCCGCTGACTTCCCGTCTCATATGTATATTTGAATTCCCATTTTCTGCTGGCCGGAATCCGCTGTGGCCGGTGCGGATCATTCGAAGCGCGTTCGTCATCCCAGCGCATTACCCGCCGACATTACAACCTCCAGTGGAGCATTGACCAGGCCATCGTCAGCTACGACGAAAGTTCCGACGGAATGCACCCTCTCATGTGCAATGACAAATACCGCACCGCAGAGCAGGTCCTGGCGCACAAGGGTCAACCCACCATCGAGAAGCGATTCGAACAACTGAACACCGTCCACGAATTCGCACCGGTGTTCCCGGAAAACCCAGGCCGCATCGCGGCGTTCTTCACCATGTACTTCTTCGCGCTCCTCGCGCAGGCGCTGATCGAGCGAGAGCTGCGCCGCGCGATGCAGCGCCAGCGCTTGAAGGCCTTGCCGATCTATCCGCAAGTGCGCCGCTGCGCACGACCGACGACCGAGCAGATCCTGCAGCTCTTCGCTCACGCGCAGCGACACACCCTCACGGATGCAGGTTCGTGGTTCAGACGTTCGAGGCCGACCTCACGCCGCGGCAGCAGCAAGTCCTTGAATTGCCGGGCGTTCCGCAGCGTGCCTTCCGCAGCTGACGGCGGCTTGGAAATTCGCCCAAATTACAGCCGCCATGTGCAAAAAATGCGTCTCGGGGGTGCTCAGTCTGATCTGATCCGCTGCGTCGCACTGCTGAACTCGGATGAAAATGCGTGCTCCCAGAGGGCGGCGCGGCCGATACGGCAGTGTCGCAGGGGGCGTGTCCTGTGACGCGAACGTTTCGGCCGACATGCTCCATCGGGTTCAGCGACTGGGTGACAGTCCTTGGCACCACTGAGCATCGGGGCCCGTCCCAAGCAAGGAGAGCAAGAAGTCTCAATCTCTCGAGTGACTGTCCGAGCAAGGGGATTGATGCGTCGACAGGTGCGCTGCCGTCTAGACCCGTTTGGCATTATAGTAGGCGGGCGGATGGTGGCCGATCCTGCCTGAAATAGGGGCGGCTCTTTCAGCAGCTGCGCAATCGTAGGATGAAATGATGCGCTGGAAACATGGTTTGCTCTGCTGTCTGCTCTTTATGCTCGGCGCGGCGCAGCTGACCCAGGCGGTGCATGCGGCGACCAATCATCCCGCAGCGCGCGTCACGGAGAAGATTCTGTACCGATTCAAGGGCGGCGCCGATGGAGCGAATCCGCTGCCCGGCGTGGTCATGGATCGCGCCGGCGATCTCTACGGAACGACGTCCGGAATGCATCTGCGGAAGGGGCCGTGTAAACGCTGCGGAACGGTCTTTGAGATTTCAGCGCGTATGCATGTGGAGACGGTTTTACACACTTTTTCCGGCGGTGCCGACGGCGCTCATCCGGCTGCCGGAGTGGTTGTCGGCAGGTATGGAAATCTGTATGGCATTACCGAAATGGGCGGCAGGAATTGCACTACAGGTTATGTCTTCGGCTGCGGAACCGTCTTTGAAGTCTCACCACGGAATCACGCCGAAGCCATCTTGCATGCCTCCTCCCGGGCAGGTGGGTCCTGGCCCCAGGGCGGAGTGATTCTGGATGCAAAGGGAGACATTTACGGCATGACGTCGACCGGTTTGTGTCCGAGCGGAAAATATGGCTGCGGCACCGTCTTCGAGATTGCCGCGGGTTCTCGTAAGGCCATTGTTCTGCATACATTCTCACCGGGCGATCACGCAAATGGAACGCCGGAGCATCGTTTGCTCATCGGGCGGTCCGGAAATCTCTACGGTGCAACCTGGAATCTCGGGGCCGGGAGGCGTGATGGCACAGTGTTTGAAATCACCGCTGGTAAGCATGAGTTCAGGATTCTTCATTCGTTTACTGGGGGTCGTGACGGCATCGCGCCGAATGGCGGCTTGGTGATGGATCGGAAGGGAAACCTCTATGGGACCACGGGGTGGGGTGGCGGCTGGTGCATCAATGGGCGTAGTGCGGGCGATGACGCGTTGGGCTGCGGGACGGTGTTCGAGATCGCCGCGGGAACCCATAGGGAGACGATTCTGCATCATTTTAAGGGGGGGCGTGGGGGAATGGAGCCTAATGGCGGCTTGCTGCTGGACAGTGATGGGGACCTGTATGGCACGACCGCCGGTGGAGGGATCAATTGCCGGCGCGGTTGCGGAATCGTCTTCAAAGTTGCCGCGGTGACCCATAAGGTGACGGTGCTCTACAGATTCAAGGGCGGACGAGACGGTGAGCATCCCGGAGGGAATTTGGTCATGGACAAAGCCGGTGACCTGTACGGAACGACGTTTGATGGGGGCGAAAATTGCCCCTCCGCATTCATACCGGGCCGCGGTTGCGGCACAGTGTTTGAGATCATTCGCCGGACGCCTCGGCGCTGAAGGAGCGTGCAGGGACTCGATTGGTGTCGGCTCTCAGAAGGAATGGACCCGGACTCGCACCGCTGCCATGTGGCCGAGAGCACCTTGGCGGCGGCGGCCTTCAGGCCCTCGTGAGCATCGGAGATCACCAGCTTCACCCCCGCAACCCACGGCGCGTGAGTGAGCGCAGGAACGCCGTCCAGAACGGCTCCGCTTCCGACGGACCGCTCGCCATGCCCAGCACCTCGCGCACCCCCTCGGTGTTCACGGCTACGGCGATTATTACGGCCTTGGAGACGATCCTCCCGGCCTCCCGACTCTTCACGTAGGTCGCATCGATCCACAGGTATGGCCAATCGCCCTCCAGGGGCCGATCCAGGAACGCGTGCACCCGTTCGTCGATCTCCCCGCACAGCCGCGAGACCTGGCTCTTGCTGATCCCGCTCATGCCCATCGCCTTGACCGGCTCGTCCACCGAGCGGGTCGAGACGCCCTGGATATAAGACCCCTGGATGACCGCGGCGAGGGCCTTCTCGGCGGTGCGGCGTGGCTCCAAAAACCCGGGGAAATAGCTGCCCTTGCGCAGCTTCGGGATCTTCAGATCGACCGATCCGGCACGCGTCTCCCAGAGTCGCTCCCGGAAGCCATTGCGGCTGTTCTGCCGCTCGGGGCTGCGCTCCCCGTACGCCGCGGCACACAAGCTCTCCACGTCCATGTCCATCATCCGCTGCGCGACGTACTGGATCATCTCGCGCAGAAAATCCGCATCGCCGCCCTTTTCGGCGAGCTCGGTCAATGCCATATTGGCCTTGGTGGTCATCGTGGTGCTCGTGGCAAAGTTGAAGGTGTCGCAACCCAACCTTACCCAGAAATCACGATGACCGCCTACCACA
Source organism: Pseudomonadota bacterium (assembly GCA_021792555.1). Classification (GTDB taxonomy): domain Bacteria; phylum Pseudomonadota; class Gammaproteobacteria; order Steroidobacterales; family Steroidobacteraceae; genus 13-2-20CM-66-19. The sequence continues at coordinate 6,878 of JAJYUL010000005.1, read as the reverse complement.
CCTCGGCGCTGCCGAAGGCGAAGAAGGCCAGATGCTTCAAGGGGTTATCTCCGTGCATCCACAGCCGCCTCGCTGCGCTCGGCCCGGCGCTTGGCGCGGCTACACAGAGGTGCCGCGCCGTCGCCGGCTTCGGGCGGTGGACGACGGAGATAACCGTGGTCCACTCATCCTTCATACACCACCGCACAGGACACAATCAACGCCTTGCCGAGGCGGGCTTGCTGAACTGCGAGCGACGGGGCAATCAACTTCTCTATAGCGCAAACAGGCAGTCTCCCATTTTCGAGGAGCTTGCTGGGATCCTGCGCAAGACCTCCGGCCTGGCCGATGTAGTCGCCGAAGCGCTTGAACCGCTGACTGACCACATCGAAGTGGCGCTGATATTCGGCTCCGTCGCGCGTGGAGCCGAGACGCGAGGAAGCGACGTGGACGTTTTGATCATCGGACCCGTGGATTACGGAAACGTCGTCGATGCGTTGTACCCGGCGCAAGAGCGCCTCGCGCGAGAAATCAATCCAAAGGTATTTTCCACGCGCGAGTGGAGTGCGAAGCTGAAGGAGAAAAATCCCTTTGTGCTCGAAGTCCTTTCGGGCAAGAGGATCTTTCTGATAGGAGGCGAGCATGAGCGTGCAGAACTTGGTCGGCATAAGTCTTGAGCGGATCACGCCGGCCAAGGAAACGATCAAACGACTGCTCGACGGTGCTGCTCGACATATCACCGACGCAACCAAACGGCAATTCAGACACTGCCCACGACGCTGGGAATCGACTCACAGACTGTCATCCGCCTCGATAAGCTGCGCAAGCAGCGGAACCTGACTGAATATACAGGCGATCTCATCCCGGAGTCAGCGGTCAATGTCTCTCGCAGGCGGAGTCGCTTTCCGCAACGGCTCGAAACTGGCTCAAGACCAACAGACCCGACCTGCTGTGAATGACCGAAGGGAAAGTGGCGGCGGGGCCAGATTCGCTAATTTCCGCAGGCGCTGTCCGCTGTGCCGGCCGGGCAGCCGGAGAAGCGATCAGCTCAATGAACCCATCCACCCCTCACTGCACCGGCCAGGATGGTTGTCGCCGAGCGGACAAGATAGTTGACGTCAGACACCTGTCAGCGCGTCAGGAAGTGACGTGCGCCGGAATCAGGAAATGAAGAGAGGAGACGGGTTGGGTGGAGTGATACCCACTGCCCAAGGATGAAGATCGTTACGCATCGGGATGTGGTGACGAAGTGGAGCGGTCGTGCGAGATGAATGGCACGCGTGCCATGGATTCATCGAGCGCTGGGCTTACGGGGAGCAGCTGAAGCGTAAACTCGAGAAATGGTAGCGGGGGCGGGATTCGCTAATATTCGCAGGCGGCGCCCCCTGCTCCGAACAGCGTAACCTATTGTTCTACAAAGAGCTCTAAATGTCAGCCCCTTGGAGTGCTTGATGCCTTGCAGCCGAAGCCTAGCCGGAGGCGGGAACAGGCGTGATCGGCCGAGAGCTGCCCCCGAGGCCACAAGCCGAACTTCCACTTACGGGCCGTTGGGTAGGATATGGCTGAATCGGCTTTTCCGGGCCTGCTTTTGCGGGCTCTGAGAAATGCGCATACAATGCGCATTAGCAATCCAGAAGGTATCAGAGTGATGCGTAGCCCCACCAGTACGGTACGTAAGCGTCCGGTCAACCTCACGCTGAGCGAGGACCTCATTGAGGAGGTTAGAGGCGTTACCGGTAATCTCTCCGGAGTTGTGGAGTCGCTCCTCGCCGATTTCCTGTCCAGGGAGAGGGAACGCCGATCGGGCATCGTCGAGCAGGCGCGCGCTACAGCCACTTTGTGGAATAGCTTTGCGGAACGCAATGGGTCGTTCGCCGACGATCATTCAACACTCTGATGGCGCAATTTGATGTCCATCGCAATGTAGGTCGGCATAAGGACGGCATTCCATTTGTGGTCGTTGCCCAATCTCGGTTATTCGACGATTATCGTCGCCGCGTTGTCATTCCCCTCGTGCGGAAAGCCGAGCTTAGCCAGATTCCCAATCCACGCCTCAATCCGAGCTTCAAGGTCAAAGGAACCGCGGTGGTGTTACATCCGCTCGAAATTGTTTCGGTTGCCAACGAGCAATTGGGGGAGCGTGTCGGTTCACTCGCCGAGGAAGGGAATGCAATCGTAGCCGCTCTAGATGAACTGTTTAGCCGAGCTTTCGGGTAGATCAGGGACGGAGCGCGATCGGCCAAAGGCGGTCATTCGCGCGCCCGAATTGGATTTCCGAAAGGCGGACGGCTAGGGAAGGTCTGCACAGGCGATGGCGAGTGCAGTCGTTGGGGATAAATCGGGTCGACTCCGCCTATCAGTGACTGACGTAATGACGTGAGACGGAATCGAGGATCGGAGAGCTGAGTCGGGAAGGCACTGTCCACAGACGAAAACTGTTTCGCGTCAGGACGAGATGACGAATGGAGCGGGGCCGTGGGGCGGGATGCTGTGCGTTCGCGCCGCTGTTTCGGTCGAGCGCTGGGCTTACGGGGAGCAGCTGAAGCGTAAGCCTGAGAAATGGTAGCGGGGGCAGGATTTCGACTTTGAACGACGCTGATTTTATTGAAATTTCTCTGCGCTGATGGGGTTTGACCGAGATTCGTCGCCAGGCAAAAGGACACCCTTGCCTTCGCTTGGCAGCACGTATTACATATGTTATAACGTCGCCTAAATCGTGGGAGAGAGCGTTATGGCGACAGTGGTCAAGGTTCGCAAAGTGGGCAATTCGCTGGGTGTCATTCTGACGAAGGACGTCGTTGAGTCTCTTGGTGTGGCGGAGGGGGATGAGCTCTTCGCCATCAGGACGCCCGATGGCATTCGGCTCACGCCATATGACCCGGATTTCGTTACGGCGATCGAGTCGACGCGTGATTATATGCGACGGCATCGCGATGCGCTGCATGAACTGGCCAAACGGTGACAGAGCCGAAGTGGATCAGCTCAGCGATCGCGATCGCGATTCACGACGAGGCTATTTACGAATTCGGCGGCCTTGCAGGGATTCGCGATGCCGGATTGCTTGAGAGCGCACTGGACCGACCGCGCAATCTGCTTGCATATGAATCTCGAGCATCGATCTTTCGGCTCGCCGCCACGCTGTGCTTGGGGATCGCCAGGAACCATCCGTTCAATGATGGAAACAAGCGCACCGCACTCTTGGCGACACGAGCGTTTCTATATCTAAACCGACTGGAGCTTGAGCCGTCGCAGACCGATGAAGTCGCCACAATCGTGGCAGTGGCCGACGGCTCGCTGAACGAGGACGATCTCGCGGTCTGGCTGGAGCACAATGCCCGACCGCACACCAAATCAGGTTGGTAGCGGGGGCTCGATTCGGAACTTAATTGCACAACTTCCTCGGCGGGCGGATTCGCCGTATACGAAGACGGAGTGATGCCGGAGGACCTGGGCAGGGGCCGGATTCGCTAATTTCTGCAGGCGCCGTCCGCTGTGCCGGCTGGGCTGAACGGTGACGCCAGTCAGCGATGGCGCTAGTCCTCGATCTGGAAATGCACTCTGCGCTGGCCCTGCCTGGCGGCAGCCTGATTGGCGGCGGACTGGATAGGCAGCGCGGACCCTTGCGTGAATTAGCGTCACGCGTTACGATAAATCATGAAGCCAGCGCTGGAAAAGCGATCCAAGCGAGGGCGGCCCGCGACGGGAACCGCATTGACGCCCGCCGAGCGTATGCGGCGTCTGCGCGCTCGGCGCAAGGCGGCTGGATTCAAGGCGGTTGTGACATGGGAGCCACGTGCGCCCGTGGTGAGTGCACCGTATTCCACGCATCGGTTGCTCGAGGCTCGTAGCTTGGCGATGCACGCTGTTATCGCAGCCAAGATCATGCGAGACCCTGATCTGCTGGCGAAGCCCCGGGAGAATATTGAGCGCTGGAGTAGGCGGTTTGGCAAGAACCCACCTCTCTGGATCGGGCAGTGGCGGCGCATACTGACCCGCTCCTACCGCGAGATCGCTGCGCTCATCACTGACCCAAGCGAAGCGGGGGCGCGACTTAGACAATCTTCCCCATTTGCCGGGATGTTAACGACTGAGGAGCGCAGACGAATTTATGAAGCGTTCCGAGCTTGAGCACATCATTCGTGCGGCGGGTGCGATAGCGAATGACCGGGAAGTCATTGTCATCGGGAGTCAGTCGGTTTTGGGCCAGTTTCCCGACGCACCAACGGCCTTGCTAGTCTCGGCTGAGGCCGACGTCTTCCCAAAAAATCACCCCGAACTCGCGGACTTGATTGATGGCTGCATCGGCGAGGGTTCATCGTTTCATGAACTCTACGGCTATTATGCTCAGGGTGTCAGTGAGGACGCGGCGGTGCTGCCGCGCGGCTGGCGTGATCGTCTGATCCGGATCAGCAATCCGAATACCGTTGGTATCACCGGCCTGTGTCTTGAGATCCACGATCTAGCCATATCGAAGTACGTCGCGGGCCGCGAGAAGGACCTCGAATTTACTCGCGAACTTGCAAAACATCGCCTGACGAACCCGACGACACTACGCGAGCGGCTTAGCCAGACGAAGATTTCAGCTGAGCTACGTGCATTGGTCCGCGGCCGCATTGATCGGGATTTCCCAAGACCTCCAGGAAGCGTATCAAGGGAATAGGTGCTGATGTCGGAATTGCACGCCCGGACCGCCTCGGAAATTCAGCCGTGCCTTTTGGAGGATGGCGTGAGTCGACCAGCTCGGACAGCTTATCGCAGGTTAGGATGGCGACACTGGCCAACGGCGATGCTGGCCCAATGCGCTCGCATCGCTTCGGTAGCTGGACTGATCTTTTGGCGGGCAGCTCACTCAAATAGCACATGTCGGCCATGTACGGTCGCTCGCTACCCGAATTGGCGTTCCGGAAAGCAGACGGCCAAAATTCTCCTGTGGAACCGCTGGCGAAGCGGCACTCGGGGACAGTCGCCATGAAGCAAATCAGAGCCTACCCACTGGAGTCCTAAGTGGATCTGGCTCGCATCGCATTGGAGAGCGCGGATATTCCGGCAATCGTTGTGAGTGTCGGCATCGGGATGAAGGGCGGAGTGTTGCTCGTGCCGGAGGATCGCATAGACGCAGCATTGAAAGTCCTGACGGCCCTTGAAGGACCGCGGTGATCACCCCCAGACGGATCGAGCGAGACAGATCGAGTATCGCCGCAGCCGGCCACTAACCTGCCAGTCATCGTCTCTGCTAAATCTCCAAAAGCGGCCACTCGCATCGGGCAGGATGGCACCGATTGGGCGATTGCAACGAGAGGGGCAGATGTCGATAAAACCGGCAGCAGCTCATTGCGTGATCAACACCGGGCGCATTGGAATTCTCATCACGGTTCTCCTTCTGAATCAGGGTTTGCGCGAAGCAGCGTATGCAGCGACGGCAATCATGTCGTTGAGTGTCAACTTCGACACTTCCTGCTGCATCGGCCGCGTCGCGGGGCCGCGGCGCTTGCCGTCCTGGAAGTTGAGCAACTCATGCACGATATAGGTCGGCATGCGCCCAGCCAGCGGTGGAATGTCGCCGGCGCCACGCAAGTTGGGGCCATGACACGACTCGCAAGCCGGCGCCGCACCCTCGCCTTTCGCAGCGATCGTCGCGCCACGCTCGATGCTGCCGGGCGGCACGTAGGCAATGTATCCCGAACGCGTGTCTCCCAACCAGGTGAGTTCCGGGTTCGCGGGAACAATGATGATGCGGTTGCCGATCGCTTCGTTGCCGGCGCCCTGGGTCGGCGCCAGTCCGTAGTACTCCATGTGGGTTTTCGGCACGCGCGCCGTCTCGATCACGCGCGTCCAGGGCGTGAAACGCAGCGAGGAGAAATAGTCGGCTGCCCGCTTCACGTCGGCATCGCTGACGTGGCTCAACTCCTCGTGCATGATCGCACTGGCACGGTCGCCATCGCGGAATGCCTTGATCTGTTCGAGGATATAAGCGAGCGGCAACCCAGCCGTCGCTGCATCTTCCGGCCGCCCCAGCCCGGTCGGCAGATGACAACGTGCGCAAGGCCATGCCTTGCCGCGTCCGTGCGCGACGATTTGCGGCATCGTCGGATGATCCTGCGGCCACCAGTCAGGCGCCACGAACAAGCTCGTGATCTGCGCGCGGGTATACCCCTTCGTGCTGCTGCCGGGAATATGCAGAAGCGTCTTGTCATCCGGCGACGCAGCCATGACCGTGAATGTCGCAAGTGCCAGCACTGCTGCCGCGCAGACCATCTTTTTCATCGCGGTTCTCCACGAACGCCCATCAAGGTTTGCGCGTGGCGGCATAGGGCATCGCCGCGATTATATCCCGCAAGGTCAGATGGGACGATTCCTACACCATCGGCGCGCCACCGGAATTGGTGCGCTTGCCCTCGCGGAACAGGATCAGTTCGCGGGCAATGAAGGTCGGCCAGCGGCCGGCGAGATACGGATGTCGCCCGCGCCCTGCAGCTTCAGCGCCGTGGCAGGATTCGCACGCCGGCGCCGCACCCGCGCCACACCGTGCCCGTGTACAGCACCGCCGTCCGCAGCACGTTGCGGCCCTTCCATTCCGCAAAGAATGGCCGCCTTTGATCCGCCTTACAAGGATTCCCCGCCGGGCAAAAGGCCGGCCTCCACTGGCGCGAGTGTACGCAATCCCAGGGCGCTACGCAGATATTAGCCGCAGCTACGATTCCGGTCGGCGGCTTTCCCCAAAGCGGACCTTCGCGAATGGCAGCAACGGGTCGTTATGCAGAGCTCTGCATAACGACCCCTATGCGGATCTCGCGATTATGCGGAGTTCCGGTCTCGGGCATCGCTGAGGATAGGCGATTTCCAGGCTTGCGCAGCTGTGACGCGATAGGAAGCTCGACATAATTTCGCCGTTGTCGTCG
>JAJYUL010000036.1 GCA_021792555.1 Pseudomonadota bacterium | reverse complement strand
CCGCAGCCGCCTGATGAGCACCCAGGGCAGAGGCTCCGTTCCCGTCACCCCTTCGACCCGCTCCGGCGTGCCCTCGACCGGGAGCAGTCCCAACGCCTTCACCAGCCGGGGGGAGACCATCGAGCCGGTGGCTCCCGTATCGACCAGGAACGGAAACGGCCCCTTGCCGTCGATCCTCACGGGAACGACGATCTGGCCGATGCGGTTCACCCGGGTCGGAGCCGACGACAGAAGGTCCGAGGAATGCCGTTGCGCCGCCGGCGCGGGCGCCATCGCCGCCCCCGCCGCCGCAGGCAGGAGTGCCGCAATCAACAGGATCTGGATGCGGGCCTTCATACGCTACCCCCGGGGCCGTCTCACCCGAATTCCGATCATCGCCATACGCTCCGCCCGCTCGAGCGGCGTAACGCCCTCACACATTCCAATACAAGCCCCGATCGAGGGAGGGCGTCGATCAGCCCTCATCGAACCTCAGCGTGACCGCAGCGCATGTCGCGCCGGATGCGCGCCAGACCGGTTGCTCCCTGTCCGGGTACCCGCCGCGAGACGGCAGGTACCCGGTACACGCGCGAGAGCGAACAGAGCTCAGCGGAACTTGTACCTCACGTTGAGATAAAACGTCCGCAGCAGGGGGCTCGAAAACACCGAGTTGTATCCTGCCGTGAAATTGGCCAGAGTGTTGGAGAATGGCGGATTCGTGTTGAGCAGATTGCGCACGCCGAACAGCACGGTCATCGGCCGAATCGGCTTGTAGGCCGCGTAGGCATCCCAGGTCGACTGACTGCCCACGATCCTCTGCTCACCTGCGCCATTGGGAAACTGATCGATATAGGAGGAGAAGAAGCGGTTCGAGATTCCCGCGCCCCACTTTCCGTCTCGGCTCGTCCAGTTGACCCGCAGCACATGCTGCCAGCGCATCACCGGCTCGTTCCCCTGGTTGTACCAGCCCACCAGGTTCAGAACGGGCCCGCCCGTGTACTCCTGCAGATGGAACTCCGTGATCGCGGTCCCCTCCAGATCCTCCGTAAACACACCATACCGGGTGTACTGGGCGTATTTGACGCTCAGATCGACACCGTCGGTCGTGATGCCGCCGGTATTCTGGGCGGTCTGCAGGATGTAGCCACAGGTCGGCGCGCTGAAGGGAATGCATTCCGCGCCCAGCGCCACCGACGTCGAGAGCGTCCCGGCCTGGTTCAACACGTACTGGTTCGCGAATTGCGTCGGATTCTCGTAGATTGCCGTGGACGGAATGCCGCCGATAGCATTCCTGAGAAGGATCCGGTAGAAGTCCAGCGTGATGCCCAGATTGTGGACCGGCTCGACGATGGCGCCGACATCGAAATTCTCCGACGTCTCTGGGGTCAGGTCCGCATTGCCGCCGAACAATGCCAACCCCTGGGAGTTACACACCGTCTTGGTGAACTCCGCGTTGTAGTTGCCCGATTGGCAGATCGGATTTCCCTGGCCCATCGTACCGCCGGTGGCGCCCATGAAATCGGGCCCATACAGACTCAGCAGCGAGGGCGCGCGGAAGCCGGTGGACGCGGCCGCCCGGAACGTCACGTAACGGGACGGCTCATAGCGCACCGCCAGTTTCCCGTTGTTGGTGGTGCCGAAGTCGCTGTACCGGTCCTCGCGATCCGATACGTCGACATCGAGATGCGAGGACATCGGCACGTTCAGCTCGACGAAGAGCGCCTGCTGCTGGCGACTGCCGTTGACCGTATCGGGCGCGAATGCCGTTGCGGCGAACAGCAGGTTGTCCAACGGGGTCGTGGCGGTATTGAAGGTGTCGCCGCTCACGTCGAAGCCGATCGCGAAGACCGCATTGTGGCCGGCGTCAAACGCATCCCCCAGCCGGTGACTGGCGTGGCCACTGACACTCCAGCGCTTCATCGAGCCGTTTACGTATACGCCGTTGAGGTATGAGCTGTTGATCAACGCCTGTCCGGCCGCGCTTTGCGGGCCGAAGGGGTTGATCAGATTGCTGAGGATCGCCGCGCCGGTCACAGGGTCGGTGGTGGGCGCAAGCACGGCCTCATTTGGGTTTCCGCCGTCACTCGTCCCCACGGCCTTGTTCTGACTGTAGTTTAGGCTTGTCGTGTAATTCCAACCGTCGTTGTGACCGTAGAACGTCAGCAGAGCCCGTTGCTCCGTATTGATATTTCCCATGTAGCGATTGTTGTTCGGGTCTGTCCAGATCGCGGTGATGGGGCCGGTGAGATCCGGCGGAGCGGTGCAGTTGGCGGCACCCCCGGAGCACGTCAGCTGGCTCGCCGTCGGGAAATAAGTCGGGTCGGCCTGCGGCGTCATCTCGAATTCATAGAACATCGGGCCCGACCATGTTTTCACTTCGGAGCGGGTATAGAAATACTGCAGGCGCAGATCGTTGTTTCCGGGCAGCGATTTGGTGAATTCAAATAGCCCCGACGCTTCCTTCTCCTGCGGAATCAGATCGGTCGCGGCGGAATACAGGTAAGCGCAGTTGCCGAAATATCGCGTCAGCTCCGGATTGCCCGTGCAGGCCGGATAGTCGGCCTGCCAGAGATTGCCGTTGGCATCTTGCACCTGCGCGGGCCACGTTCCCGGATTGTTTGTATTAATGAGGCCGCGCCCCGGGTCGAACCCGGTCGCGGCGAACGAGCGCTGCGCCGCCTTCAGCTCCCCTTGCTGTGTGTAGCTTCCCGTGATCAGGACGTTGTAGCCGTCGCGCACGAGGTTGCCGTGTCCGAAGCTGAAATTCAGGTAGCCCGATCGTCCGCCGGCTTGCTGCGGCTGATTGTAGCCGGCGTCGATCTCACCACCCTCGTAGTTCCGCTTGGTGATGAAGTTGATGACGCCGGCGATGGCGTCCGACCCGTACAGCGCCGAGGCGCCTTCGCGCAGCACCTGAATGCTCTGGATGGCCGAGAACGGGATGCCGCTGAGGTCGACCGAGTCGGCCGTGTCGGCCGAGTTGGCCAGCCGATGGCCATCCAGGAGCACCAGGGTGCGGCCGGCGCCCAGGCCACGCAGGTTGGCGAGGGAAACCCCGCCGGTGAACGCGCCGATGGATGCGGCCATATTCGTCCCCGGGACGTTCGCGCTGATTTGGTCTACCGCCTGCTCCACGTTCGTGATGCCCATGTTACGGAGGGTCGCGGCCTTGATGATGGTGACCGCTTCCGCGGTCTGTGACTCCGGCCGCGGAATCATGCTGCCGGTGACCACGATGGTCTGCAGTTTGCTCGGCACCGCAATGGTGCTGCTCGGAGCCGGGGCGGGGAGCGCCTGGGATTGCGCTCTCTGCGGCTTCGGCGTCGGCGCGGGCTTCGCATGGGCGGCCAGCGTTCCCGCGCCGATGATAGCCACTGCACCCACTGCGAGCGCGCGCCGCACAGCGAGTCGGACGGAATGGTTGACGGTCATGGTGTAGCCCCTCTGTCAGCGCCCGAAGGCGGCTGCGGTGTCTGGTTTTGTTTATCGGCCCGGGTCGTCATTCAGCTTGCGCCTGCTCCGCGGCTCGGAAGCCGGATCATTCCCCGCTCCGCGACGCCTCGTAGTCGTCCTGGACCGAACCGAAGCGCCGGCGCCGGCCTTGCGGTTGGGCGCCGACATATGTTGCATGAAGACAACGGCTCGCTTCGATTCAGTTGTTGGGTCGTATCAGACTCAAGCAATGGGATCATCGAGTCGGCGTGCCCGTTAACCTACAACCACATGCTGACCCCTGAAAGCGCCAGAGCTCGGTCGATTATTGGTGCCAGACGCGGCGGCCGGGACCCTGGCGGGTGACAGATGGAGCACGCAAGCGTGGCGCACGGCTTCGCTGCCGCTTTGACGCGCGACAACGGGCCGTGCCGCGGGCGCAGGCGCGCAATAGAAAACCGGGGCTTGAGGTCGACTCAGTGGACGAGCGCTTGAAAGACGAGCGTCTGAAATGTCCGGACGAAGCGGTTGGATCCCGGCAGGCGCTGCGCGAATACCATGGCGATGAGGCGCTTGCGCGGATCGACGATGAAACGCGTGGTCGCGTAGCCGTCCCAGCCGTAATCGCCCCGGTTGCCGAGGCTGCCGTTGCGCGTCGGGTCCTCGAGCACCGACACGCCGAATCCGTAGCCCATGCCCGGAGCGAAGCTCGGCGTGCCGCGCGGAATGGCGTTCGAGGCCATCAGCGCCACGGTCGCGGGCGCGAGGATCCGCACACCCTGCAGCTCACCGCCGTTGAGCAGCATCTGCGCGAAGCGCAGATAATCGCGGGGTGTGGAGGACAGACCGACGCCGCCGAAGGGCTGATGGGTCATTTGGGGGTAGAAGTCCTCGGCCGCCGGCAGCGGCACGAGCTGCTGTGCCGCGTTCATGGTGTAGATGACGGGGAAGCGGGCAGCCAGACGCCGGGGTACACCGAAGACGGTGTGACGCATGCCCAAGGGTCTGAAGATGACCTTGCGGCAGTAGGCTGAGAAGGACATTCCGGACACGCGCTCGACCAGGTAGGCGATCACGTCGTAGGAGAAACTGTACACCCAGCGCTTTCCGGGCTGATAAAGGAGCGGCTCCCGGGCCAGATCGTCGGTGAGCTGCCTGACCGACTTCACCTTGCCGTATTCGATCCCCGCGGCCCGATAGGCCTTGTCGACCGGTGTATTGCCGAAGATGGCGTAGGTGAAGCCGGCCGTGTGACGCAGCAGGTCCTCGATGGTGATCGGGCGCTTCGGCTTGACCAGGATCATCCGGCCGTGGGCATCGAGCCCGGCGAACACCTTCACATGCGCGAACGCAGGGATGTAGCGTGAAAGCGGGTCGGTGAGCAGAAGCTTGCCCTGCTCGTAGAGCGTCAGCAGCGCCACGGCCGTCACCGGCTTGGTCATCGAATACAGCCGAAACAGATCATTGACCCGCATCGGCGCGTGGGTCGCGAGGTTCGCCCAGCCGTAGGCCTTGAGGTCGGCAATCTTTCCGTTGCGCGCGATCAGCACCACTGCGCCCGCTTCACGCCGCGCGGCGATCTGGCGGCGGATCCACCGGTTAAGCCGTGCCAGGCGGACGCTCGAGAAGCCCGCTTCGGCGGGCGACTCCGTCGCAATCGGCGCGGCAGCGATCCGAGAGTCGGCCGCGGAGCACACCGAGCTCGCCACGATCGACAGAACTGCGATCCCGGCCGCAACCCTCGCGCACTGCGGCCGGATGCGCCGCATCATCTGTCTCCCAACGTTGGGCCGATCGATCATCCTTCGGTCTCCGGGCGTCGCTGCGCGAGGGTTACTATACCGCCCTGGTCGTTCCGCTATCAGGGTCGAGCGGGACCCGAAGCATGGCCGCTCGTAAGACGGCCGCGGGACGGATCTCACGGGTTGTGCTCAGGGCAGCTCGCAGCGGCCCGGGACGGGTCCGCCGCGGCTCAGCAGCGGCAGTAGCCGCTGGGACGGTCCGCTTCGTCCGTCACGCCGTGACGGCGCAGCCACAGGCGCGCATCGTCGGCATCGCGTTCGAACCAGGCACGCGCGCCTCCCAAGCGGAAGCTGTAGCCCCAGGCATCCATGTCGGCGAAGAGCCGCTCGCGGCCGACTCCGGGCAGCGTGTCAGCAAGCAGCACCTGCAGGTAACAGACCGCGGACTCCTCCGCGTCGTCGCCCCCTGCGTCGGTGTCGAGCTCGGCGCGCCGGTCGGCGCTCATGCAGATGAAGTGACAGGTCTCGTGCAGGATGGAATGCACGGGCGTATCGGGCCGCGCGTACAGCCGGCCGGCCCGAAGCCCCGCTTCGCACTCGCCCCAGAACGAGCCCGGAATCGCAGTGCCCGCATCGAGCGGCTCGAGCACCAGGCCGTAGCGCGCCAGCAGCGCAGCGATGCCCGCAGGCCCGACGCCGCCGAGCGTGAGCACCGCTGCGCTCACAGCGTGGCCAGGCGGCGCATGACGATGTCGGCGAGCTCGCGGCCCATGGCGCCGGTTAGAATGGACTGTTCGTGCTCCGTGGCGAGCAGCAGATTCTCGCTGAAAGTGTACGAACGTCTGGCGCGCACAGTCTGCCAGGCGAGCAGAGTCTTGCCGCCGGCGGTCACGGAGAAGCGGACCGTGTAGCGGACCTCGTACTCGGTCGGACGGTTGGTCGCAGACACCGACAGAACGCGCCGCTTGACCTCATCGTGCACCGCAATGACCGCTGAGGCGCGCGCACGGTCGCTCGTCGGCCGCGCGCCCGAGATGAGCAGGTCCCGGCGCAGGCTCTGCACGAAGTCGCTCTGCTGATTGGACGCTTCGATGTACGGGCGGCGCATCAGCGAGGGCAGCACCGTGCGTCCCTCCAGGTGAAAGCCGCAGCCGGCGAGCAGCGCGGCGGCCGCAAGCGCGACGCAGGCGGCGGACACGACGCGGCGCATGGTGGTCTTCACGGCGGCTCAGACCACGATGTTGATGAGCTTGCCGGGCACGACGATGACCTTGCGGATCGGCTTGCCGGCGACGAAGCGGCTCACCTGCTCATCGCCGAGCGCCGTCTCGCGCACCACCGCCTCCGCGGCGCCGGAGGCCACCTGGATACGCCCGCGCAGCTTGCCGTTGACCTGCACGACGAGCTCCACCGTATCCTGCACCAACGCGCCCGCGTCGACCGCGGGCCAGCGCTCATCCACCACGGCGCGCTCGTGCCCGAGCGCCTGCCACAGCGCATGGCAGAGGTGCGGGACGATCGGGGCGAGCACCAGGGTGATGACTTCGAGCGCCTCGTGCCGCACTGCGCGCCCGGCCGGCGTGCGGTCCTCGAAGCGGCCAACCGCATTCAGCAGCTCCATGCACGCGGCGATCGCGGTGTTGAAATTGCGCCGCCGGCCGATGTCGTCGGTCGCCTTGGCAAGCGCCTGATGCGTCGCGCGGCGCAGCGCACGCTGCGCCGCGCCGAGCGCCGCCGTGTCGAGCCGCTGCGGCGGGCCGCCGCGGACGTGCTCGTACACGGCAGCCCACAGACGGCGCAGGAACCGCGAGGCGCCCTGCACGCCTTCATCCGACCACTCCAGAGTCTGCTCCGGAGGGGCGGCGAACATGGTGAACAGCCGCGCCGTATCGGCTCCGTAGCGGGCCACCAGCCCCTCCGGATCGACGCCGTTGTTCTCGGACTTGGACATCTTGCCCAGCCCGCCGTACTCGACCCGGACGATCTGGCCGTCGGCGCCCTTGGCCTCGAAGATCTCCGCGCCGCTCGCGTCGCGCCGCGCGCTCACGTCGGCGGGATTGTAGTAACGGCGCCGCCCGTCGGCCGAGGTGCTGGAATAGATGTGGTTGAGCACCATGCCCTGGGTGAGCAGATTGGTGAACGGCTCGCTGGCGCGCACCAGGCCGAGATCGCGCATGACCTTGGTCCAGAAGCGCGAGTACAGCAGGTGCAGGATCGCGTGCTCGATGCCGCCGATGTACTGATCGACCGGCAGCCAGTAATCGGTGCGCGCATCGACCATCGCGCCGGCCTGATCCGCACAGGCGTAGCGCAGGTAGTACCAGGAGGAATCGACGAACGTGTCCATGGTGTCGGTCTCGCGGCGCGCGGGGCCACCGCAGCGCGGACACTCGCAGCGGTAGAATTCCGGCGACTTGGCGAGCGGGTTGCCGCTGCCGTCCGGCACCAGATCCTCCGGCAGCCGCACCGGCAGCTGCGCGTCCGGAACAGGCACCTCGCCGCAGTGCTCGCAGTGGATGAGCGGGATCGGGCAGCCCCAGTAGCGCTGGCGCGAGATGCCCCAGTCGCGCAGGCGGTACTGCACGCGCTTGCGCCCGAGGCCGCGCTGCTCGAGCGCCGCGGCGATGGCATCGACCGCCGCGTGGAACGTCAGGCCGGAGAATTCTGCGGAGTTCACCGTGATCCCGTGCTCGCCGTAGGCCCCGATCCACGGCGCCTCGACACGCTCGTACGCGCCGCTCTCGGAACGCACGACCATCCTGATCGCAAGCCCGTTGCGGCTGGCAAACTCGAAATCGCGCTCATCGTGGGCCGGCACGCCCATCACGGCGCCCTCGCCGTAGCCCATGAGCACGTAGTTGGCAACCCAGACTTCGATCGGCTGGCCGGTAAAAGGATGCAGCACGTGCAGTCCGGTGCGCATCCCCTTCTTTTCCTGGGTGGCCATGTCGGCTTCCATGACACTGCCGCGCCGGCACTCCTCGATGAACGCGGCGAGTGCGGGATTGCCGGCCGCCGCCGCGAGCGCCACCGGATGCTCGGCGGCCACGGCCATGAAGGTGACGCCGTAGAGGGTGTCGGCCCGGGTGGTGAACACCTTCAGCGCACCCTCGGCGCCGAGCGCGGCGCGCGTGTCCGGCCCGTACGGGAAGGCGACTTCACAGCCCTCGCTGCGGCCGATCCAGTTCGCCTGCATGAGCTTGACGCGCTCCGGCCAGCCCGGCAGCCGCTCGAGATCCCCGAGCAGCTCATCCGCATAGCGCGTGATGTTCAGGTAGTACATCGGGATTTCGCGCTTCTCGACGAGCGCCCCGGTGCGCCAGCCCCGGCCCTCGATCACCTGCTCGTTGGCGAGCACGGTCTGATCGACCGGGTCCCAGTTGACCACGCCGGTCTTGCGATACGCGATGCCTTTCTCGAGCATGCGCAGGAACAGCCACTGGTTCCAGCGGTAGTAGCTCGGATCGCAGGTGGCGAGCTCGCGGCTCCAGTCGATGCCGAATCCGAGCGACTTGAGCTGGCCGCGCATGTACTCGATGTTCTGGCGCGTCCAGCGCGCCGGCGGCACGGCATTGCTCATCGCGGCGTTCTCGGCCGGCAGGCCGAACGCGTCCCAGCCCATCGGCTGCAGCACGTTGCGCCCCTGCATGCGCATGTAGCGGGCGAGCACATCGCCGATGGTGTAGTTGCGCACGTGCCCCATGTGCAGCCGCCCCGACGGGTACGGGAACATCGACAGGCAGTAGAATTTCTCCCGCGCCGGCTCCTCGCGCACCTGGAACGTGCGGTGTTTTTCCCAGTACTGTTGCGCGGCGCGTTCGACGGCCGCCGGATCGTAGATCTCTTCCATCGGGCAATTGCCTGGTGTCTGTGTGCTCATCGGTGATGGGGGCCTGCGCGGCTCGTCGCGCGCCTCAGGGCGGTGTCATTGTACGGCGGCGGCCGAGCTGGCGCAGCGCGAGCGCCGCGGCCAGGGCGGCGCTCGCCAGCAGCACCGCAAGCGCATTGCCCACCCGCGCAAAGGGTGTCATGCCGGTCATGGGAATAACCGCCGAGCGCAGCACCACCTGCCGCATGGCCGGCGCCCGCGCGATGACCTGCCCGCGCGGTCCGATGACGCCCGAAATGCCGTCATCGGTGGCGACGATCATGTAGCGGCCCTCCTCGTGCGAGCGCATCCGCGCCATCTGAAATTGCTGGTCGAGCTCGGAGCTGTCGTCGAACCAGGCATCGTCGGTGACGTTCACCAGGGCGTTCGCCTTCGGCAGCATGTGCAGCATGTAGCCGCCATATGCGACCTCGTAGCACACCGTGGGCCCGAGCTCGAGGCCGCCGACCGGCAGGGGCTTCTGATGCGTGCCGCCGGCGGTGAAGCTCGAGGACGGCAGGTTCATCCGCGCGAGCCACCGCAGCACGAAGCGCGGCAGGGGAATCGTCTCGACGAGCGGGACCAGGTGGCTCTTGTCGTACCAGCTGGCCCGCTTGCCGAGCGCCAGAATCGAATTGTAGTAATCCCCCGAGGACGACTCGCGCAGCACGCCGAGCACGAGCGCCGAGCCGTGTGCGCGGGCGGCCCGATCCAGGTGGGCCACGTACGGGAACAGGTTGTTCACCAGATCCGGCAGCGCAGACTCGGGCCAGACGATCAGACGCGCGCCGAAAGCCGATTCGGTCATGCGCTGGTAGCGCTCGAGGATCCGCTCGGCGTGCACGTCCTGCCACTTTTCCTGCTGAGGAATGTTCGCCTGCACGATCGCCACCGACACGGGCCGACCGGAGGGATGGGTCCAGGCGATCGTGCCGAACCCCGCGGCCGCGAGCCATGGGGCCACCAGGACGGCCGCGGCGATGATCCGCACGCGCGGCGAGCCGCGCAGCAGCGCCACCAGCGCCCCGGCGCTCAAAAGCAGCGCCAGACTGATGCCGTAGACGCCCGCGAGCGGCGCCAGGTTCGCCAGCGCCGTGGCGGTCTGGGTGTAGCCGAGGGTCAGCCACGGGAACCCCGACAGCAGCCAGCCGCGCAGCCACTCGACAATCAGCCACACGCCCGGCGCGCCGAGCAACCAGCGGACCGGGCCGGCCGGAAAGACGCGCACGACGAGATAACCGGTGAGTGCGTGGTAGCCCGCCATCAAGGCCATCAGCGCGAGCGTCGCCAGCAGGGCCAGCCACACCGGGGCGGCGAGACCGATCGCGTGATAGAGCCAGTAGGTGCCGACGGCGAACAGCCCGAAACCGAACCAGAACCCCAGCCACGCCGCCTGGCGCGCGCTGGCGCGCTCCCATAATCCGATCAGCACCGCCGGGCTGAGCAGCCCGAGCGGCCACCAGCCCCGCGGCGCAAAGGCGCAGGCGAGCAGCGCGCCGGCACCGAACGCAAGGACGTGGCGCAGGACGCCCGCCGCCGGGGCGCTGAGGGCGATGCGCCCCGGTGCGGCGCGCAGCAAGCGCGCCGCGAGCCGCGGGGACGGCTCGGCACTCAAACCGCCGACTCCGGCTCGCGCGGCGCGGCGGCTCCCGCGGGCAACACCACGCGCAGCGCATCGATGCGGCGCCGGTCGGCCCGGGTAATGCGGAACTCGAATCCATCGATGGTCACGGCCTCGCCGCGGCGCGGCAGCCGGCCGAAGCGGCGCATCAGCAGCCCCGCCACGGTCTCAAACCCCTGCTCCTCGGGCAGCCGCGCGTTGAAGTACTCATTGAACTCCTCGATGCGCGTGATGCCGCGCACCAGATATTGCCGATCCGCCTCTTTGCGGATGTTCTGATCGTCCTCGACATCGAACTCATCGTCGATCTCCCCGACGATCTGCTCGATGACATCCTCGATGGTGATGAGGCCGGCGACCCCGCCGTATTCGTCGACCACGATGGCCATGTGCTGGCGGTTGCCGCGGAACTCCTTGAGCAGCACGTCGAGTCGCTTCGACTCGGGAACGAACACCGCCGGACGCATGTACTCGCGGATGTCGAACCGCTCCTGCTCCTCATGGCCGCACAGCCGCAACAGGTCCTTGGCGAGCAGGATGCCCGCGATGTCGTCGCGGTCCTCGTCGAGCACCGGAAAGCGCGAATGCCCGGACTCGACCACGATGGGCAGGATCCGCTTGACCGGATCGTCTCGCTGCACGCACACCATCTGCGCGCGCGGCACCATCACGTCGCGCGCATGCAGGTCGGACACCGCGAGCACTCCCTCGATCATGGCCAGGGCGTCTGCCTGGAACAGTCCGCGCTCGCGCGCCTCGCGCAGCAGCTGCAGAAGATCCTGCCGGTCGCGCGGCTCGGCGGCAAACGTGCGCCACAGGCGCTTCAGCCACTGTCGCGTCTCGCCCGGCGGGCTCATGGCACGCTCCGGTAGGGATTGACGAAGCCGAGCGAGCGCAGCACCGCGATCTCGCGCCGCTCCATGCGCCGGGCGTCCGGCTCGCGCTCGTGATCGTAGCCGATCAGATGCAGCGCGCCGTGCACCACCAGGTGGGCCCAGTGCGCGCGCAGCGGCTTGCCGTGCGCGAGCGCCTCGGCGCGAACCACCTGTGCGCAGATGACCAGATCCCCGAGCGGATGAGCCGAGCCGCGCGCCGCCGCCGGCAGCGGCGCAGCGGGAAACGACAGCACGTTGGTGGGCTTGTCCTTGCCACGGTAGCGCGCGTTAAGCCGGCGGCTCTCCGCCGGGCCCACCACCCGCACGCCGATTTCCCGCCCGGCGGCGCGCCGGCCAAGCGCGCTGGCGGCCCAGCGGGCGATGTCCGCGTTGCGCGGCGTCCAGGCGCGCACCCGCCGCTGCACATCGAGGCGCAGAGGACGCCGCGTGCTGCGTGCACGAACGGGCCCCATCAGGAGGGATCCCTCTGGCTGGGGCTGCCCGAACGCGACTCGTACGCCTGCACGATGCGCTGTACCAGCGGATGGCGCACGACATCGCGCGCATCGAAGAACGTGAAGGCCACACCGTCCACGCCGCGAAGCACGTCGATCACGTGGCTGAGGCCCGACTGGCGCCCGGCGGGCAGGTCGGTCTGGGTGACATCCCCGGTCACCACCGCCTTGGAGCCGAAGCCGATGCGGGTCAGGAACATCTTCATCTGCTCGACGGTGGTGTTCTGCGCCTCGTCGAGGATGATGAACGAGTCGTTGAGCGAGCGGCCGCGCATGAACGCGAGCGGCGCCACCTCGATCACGTTGCGCTCGATGAAGCGCGACACGCGGTCGAAGCCGAGCATCTCGTAGAGCGCGTCGTACATCGGGCGCAGGTAGGGATCGACCTTCTGGGTCAGGTCGCCGGGCAGAAACCCGAGCCGCTCGCCGGCCTCCACCGCGGGCCGTACCAGCACCACGCGCCGGATGGTCTCGGCCTGCAGCGACTCGACGGCGCAGGCGACCGCCAGATACGTCTTGCCGGTGCCGGCCGGGCCGATGCCGAAGGTCAGATCATGGGCGCGGATGCTGGCCAGGTACTGGCGCTGATGATGTCCGCGCGCGCGCAGGCCGCCGCGCGGCAGGCGGATCGAGGACTCCTCGCCCTCCCCGCCCGGCGCCCGTCCCGACTCGTGCTCGCGCAGGGCCAGGTGCACCCGCTCGGGCGTCACCTCCTCGCTCTTGGCGAGCGCGAACAGCTCGCGCAGCGTCTCCTCGGCGCTGTCGGCGCGCGCGCCGAGCACCTGGAAACTGTCCCCGCGCCGGCGGATCTGCACGTCGAGCCGGGCCTCGAGCAGCCTCAGGTTCTCATCGAGCGGCCCGCACAGGTTGGCGAGGCGCGCGTTGTCGGCCGGCGTGAGAGCGAATTCGCGCGGCGCGTCCGACACGTTCACTGGCACAACCGCCCGCGCAGACTGTGCGGCAGGGCCGCGGCGACCGCGACGTCGGCGAAGCGCCCGATGAGCTCCGGCGGTCCCGCGAAGTTGATCCAACGGTTGTTTTCGGTCCGGCCGGCGAGCTCGCGCGCGTCCTTCTTGGCGGGCCGCTCGATGAGCACGCGCTGCACGCTGCCGACCATGCTCTCGCTGATCCGGCGGGCCTGCGCATCGAGCTGCCCCTGCAGCCGCGCCAGGCGCTCGAGCTTGACCGGCTCGGGCGTCTCATCCGGGAGCGAGGCGGCCGGCGTGCCGGGACGGCGGCTGTAGATGAAACTGAAGGACTGATCGAACCCGGCATCACGCACCAGCGCGAGGGTCGCCTGGAAGTCCCGCTCGGTCTCACCTGGGAAACCCACGATGATGTCGGAGGAGATGCTGATATCGGGCCGCACGGCGCGCAGCCTGCGTACCTTGTCCTTGAATTCGAGCGCGGTGTAGCCGCGCTTCATCAGCGCGAGGATCCGGTCCGAGCCGCTCTGCACCGCCAGGTGCAGGTGATTGGCGAGCTTCGGCACGTGCGCGTACGCCTCGATCAGGCTGTCATCGAACTCGACCGGATGGGAGGTGGTGAAGCGGATGCGCTCGATCGCCGGGATCGCGGCGACGTGATGGATCAGGGTCGCGAGGTCGACTTCGGCGCCGTCGCGCATCATGCCGGCGTAGGCATTGACGTTCTGGCCGAGCAGGGTCACCTCGCGCACGCCCTGCTCGGCGAGCTGGCGCACTTCCTCGAGCACTGAATCGAATGGCCGGCTCACCTCCTCCCCGCGCGTGTACGGCACGATGCAGAAGCTGCAGTACTTGCTGCAGCCCTCCATGACGGACACGAACGCCGAGCTGCCCTCGACGCGCGGCGCCGGCAGGCGGTCGAACTTCTCGATTTCCGGGAAGCTCACGTCCACCTGCGCGCGGCCGGTGCGATGCAGCGCGGCGATCATCTCCGGCAGCCGGTGCAGCGTCTGCGGGCCGAACACCAGATCGACGAACGGGGCGCGTGCGGTGATCGCCTCGCCCTCCTGGCTCGCCACGCAGCCGCCCACGCCGATCAGCACCTCGGGGCGCTGCGCCTTCAGGCGCCGCCACTCCCCGAGCAGCGAGAAGACCTTCTCCTGTGCCTTCTCGCGCACCGAGCAGGTGTTCATCAGCAGCACATCGGCCTCGGCGGGATCATCGGTGGGCGTGAGGCCCACTCCCGCGCGCAGCACGTCCGCCATGCGGGCGGAGTCGTACTCGTTCATCTGGCAGCCGAAGGTCTTGATGTAGTAGTGGCGGGGCATGGGCTCTGGGGTACGGGAACGGGGATTTTACGGCCTCGGATGCCCGGCCGCACGGCAGCCGCGGACGGACCCGCGGTAAGCCGCCTATTTTATTATTTTTCAGCAGGTTGTGGCGATCCGGACCGATCGGACGGGGCGGGCCGGACTGCACAGCGTCACCCCCCGCGCCCGGGGCAGCGGGCTGAGGCCCCCGCGAGCCTAGCGGGCCGGGGCACCACGCCGGTACGAGCACTCGCCCGAGGGCTCGTGCCGCAAACCGGCGATCTGCAGCCGGCCGTGCCGCCTGACGATCGAGAAAACCTGCGCATACGGCAACAAGTCGGTGGTCAGACACAGCCTCTCCCGCGAACCGTGCCGGGTGAGATGCCAGGCGTCCAACATCCCCAGGTGCAGAGGATTGTTGGGCAGGCGTGCCGACTTGCACATGTGCTGCAGCCGGGCCCTGAGCCGCGGGAGCGCCGCGGGCGCGACCAGGGCGCCCGGCGGACGGCAGCGGTAGGCCCGGTTGTCGAATGCGTCGGCCAGATCGAGCTCGGGCACCAGGGGACGCTCGGCGCCGAGCCGGGCGCCCTGCGGCGTCAGCTCGATGGGGATCGCCACTTGACGCCCGGCGCATGCTGCGCAGGAGTCGAACGACTTGAAATACGTCTTCGCGTGCAGGACCCATCGGTGTCGCCCTCTGTGCACGATCAGCGGCTCATCTGCCGTCTGCACGAGCTCGACGGCCAGGAGCGGCTTGCCCGTGCGGCCGTTCCAGCGCCAGATCGACACCTGAAAGCCGTTCGTGGCGCCGGCCGCCTGAGCGTAGTGGGCCACGATGGCAAAACGGCGGTCCCCGTTTGCCTGATCCGCCAGCCCGTACAACCGGCCGGTCAATGGGCGCCAGCCCCAGCCCTGATGTTTCGTCTGCGCGCGCTCGGTGGCATGACTCGGCTGCCAGCCCGCGAATTGCCCCGGGGCTCGTGCGCCCCAGCTCGCCGGATCGACGATGCTCATGGCGGTCACGTAGCGGCCGCCGGCGCTGCGGCGCAGGATGAAGACGGTGCCGAAGTCCTCGATCCCGGCCGTAAAGGCCGTGCTGGACGGATCCAGGCGCAGCGCCGCAAGATCCATCGCGCAGTGGCTGAAGTCGCGCCCGGCCGCGGCCGCAACCTGGTGCGCGGACTGCCCGTCCTGCAGCCGAGCTGCGGCCCACTGCCGTACGGTACGCCAGAGCGCGGTCAGGCGCGCCGCTGAGTCCGGCCGGTCATCCAGCGTGGTCCCCATCAGGATGATGTGCCGGCGCACCGCCGCGCCGGCAGTGCACACCGCTGCAGCCCGCTTGCCGAGCGCGGAGGGCCGCTGGGGGGCGGAGAGCGCTTGCGCCGGCCCCGCCGCGACTCGCGGTGGCGCGATCGCGAGCGCCGCCGCCAGGAGCCCGGCAGTCAGGCCGAGGCCGCGCACCCCGGCTCGCGGGCGTGCCGCACGCTCACTTCGGTCACGCTGCACCGGCCGCCCGGGAGGCTAGAACGGAATGTCGTCGTCGAAATCGGTCCCCTCGCCGGAACCCCCGCCGCCGCCCGCCGGCGCGCCGTAGTCGGCGCTCTCGCGGGGGGCCGGCCCGCCGCCGCCGCCGCCGCCAGCACCACCGCGGCCGCCCAGCATCTGCATGTCGTTCGCGACGATTTCGGTGGTGTAACGCTCGTTGCCCTGCTTGTCCTGCCACTTGCGGGTGCGCAGACTGCCCTCGATGTACACCTGGGAGCCCTTGCGCAGGTATTCGCCGGCGACTTCCGCCAGGCGGCCGAAGAGGGCCACCCGGTGCCACTCGGTGCGTTCCTGCTGCTCGCCGCTTTGCTTGTCGCGCCAGGACTCGGTGGTCGCGATGCGCAGATTCGCGACCGAGCTGCCCGAGGGCATGGCACGGGTCTCGGGGTCGGCGCCCAGATTACCGATGAGAATGACCTTGTTGACCCCACGCGCCATGAGCATGCCCTCCGGAAAAGAAGGGCATTGTAGACGGCCCGGCCCCCGGCGCGAAGTACGGCAGACCGTGCCCCCGTGCAGAAATGCCGCCACCCGGCCCGGGTGAGCGGCGCGCGGGGCAAGGCGCGTACACTGGACGGTCATGCAGGAAATTCGCATCCGCGGGGCACGCACCCACAACCTCAAGGGCGTCGATCTCGACCTGCCGCGCGAGCGGCTGATCGTGTTCACCGGATTGTCGGGCTCGGGCAAGTCCTCGCTGGCTTTCGATACGCTCTATGCCGAGGGGCAGCGGCGCTATGTCGAGTCGCTGTCGGCCTACGCGCGCCAGTTCCTCTCCGTGATGGACAAGCCCGAGGTCGATCACATCGCCGGCCTCTCCCCGGCCATCGCCATCGAGCAGAAGGCCACCACGCGCAATCCGCGCTCGACGGTCGGCACGGTCACGGAAATCTACGATTACCTTCGGCTGCTGTTTGCGCGCGCCGGCGTGCCGCGCTGCCCGGTGCACGGCCAGGATCTCACCGCGCAGACCGTCAGCCAGATGGTCGATCAGGTGCTCAAGCTGCCCTCCGGCAGCCCGATCGCCCTGCTCGCGCCGCTCATCAGCGACCGCAAGGGATCGCACGAGGAGACCTTGCACATGCTCACCGCGCAGGGCTTCGTGCGGGCGCGCATCGACGGGCGCCTTCACGAGCTCGACTCCGCGCCCGAGCTCGACCCGAAGCGCAAACACACCATCGAGGCGGTGGTCGACCGCATGCGGGTCAAGCCCGACGTGCAACAACGCCTGGCCGAGTCGTTCGAGACGGCGCTCGCGCTCGCCGGCGGGCTGGCTCGGGTGATCCTGCTCGAGGAGCCGCCCGGCGGCGAGTGGCTGTTCTCGAGCGGCCATGCCTGCCCGATCTGCGGCTACAGCGTGCCGCCGCTTGAGCCGAAGCTGTTCTCCTTCAACAATCCGCTCGGCGCCTGCCCGGCGTGCGACGGCCTCGGCACCCAGCAGTTCTTCGATCCCGGACGGGTAGTCCAGCATCCGGAACTGTCGCTCGCGGGCGGCGCGGTGCGCGGCTGGGACCGGCGCAATGCGCATTTCTTCCATCTGATCCAATCGCTCGCGCAGCATTATCACTTCGACATCGAAACACCGTGGCAGGATCTGCCCGCGCAGGTGCGGGAGGTGCTGCTGCACGGCAGCGGCAGCGAGGTGATCACATTCCGTTACGGGACCGCCGGCGGCGCCGTAGGCAAGCGCCATCCCTTCGAGGGCATCCTGCCGAACCTCGAGCGCCGCTATCGGGAAACCGACTCGAATGCCGTGCGCGCGGAACTTGCGCGCTTTCGCGGCGTGCGCACCTGTCCGGAATGCGGCGGCACGCGGCTGAACCGCCCCGCGCGCTGGGTATTCGTGGGCGAGAAGAACCTGCCGGAGCTGACAGGCCTGAGCATCGAGCGGGCGCTCGAGTACCTCAGCGTCCTGCAGCTTCCCGGCTGGCGCGGGGAGGTCGCCGGGCAGATCGTGCGCGAAGTGCTCACCCGACTGCACTTCCTCGCCGACGTGGGCTTGCGCTATCTCACACTCGATCGCAGCGCCGAAACCCTCTCCGGCGGCGAGGCGCAGCGCATCCGCCTGGCGAGCCAGGTCGGCTCCGGACTCACCGGAGTGATGTACATCCTCGATGAACCATCGATCGGACTGCATCCGCGCGACAACCGCAAGCTGCTCTCGACGCTGAAGCGGCTGCGCGACCTGGGCAACACCGTCATCGTCGTGGAGCACGACGAGGAGGCGATCCGCGAGGCCGACTATGTGGTCGATCTCGGCCCCGGCGCCGGCGCTCACGGCGGGCAGGTGGTCGCGCGCGGCACCCCGGCGCAGATCGAGCATAACGAGGCGTCTCTCACCGGCCAGTATCTGAGCGGCCGGCGGCGCATTCCGGTTCCGCGGCCACGCGTGCCACGCTCGGCGCAGCGGCAGATCCGCGTTCGCGGCGCCACCGGCAACAATCTGCGCGGGGTGGACGTGGACATCCCGCTCGGCCTGCTCACCTGCGTCACGGGCGTGTCGGGCTCCGGCAAATCGACGCTGATCATCGATACGCTGTTCAACTACGCGCGGCAGCGTCTCACCGGGGGAGGCGAGCCGCCGGCCCCCTGCGCCGGGATCGACGGCCTGGAGCAGATCGAGGCCGTGATCGACATCGACCAGAGCCCGATCGGCCGCACGCCGCGCTCCAATCCCGCGACCTACACCAATCTCTTCGGTACGGTGCGCGAGCTGTTCGCAGCGGTGCCCGAAGCGCGGGCGCGCGGCTACGAGGCGGGCCGATTCAGCTTCAACGTCAAGGGCGGGCGCTGTGAGGCTTGCCAGGGGGACGGGCTGATCCGCGTCGAGATGCACTTCCTGCCGGACGTCTACGTGCCGTGCGACATCTGCCACGGCCAGCGCTACAACCGCGAGACGCTCGAGATCCGTTACCGCGGCAAGAACATCCACGAAGTACTGCAGATGACGGTCGAGGAGGCGCTGGGTTTCTTCACCAACGTGCCGGCGATCGTCGGCAAACTGGGGACGCTGCGCGATGTCGGACTGTCCTACCTGCACCTGGGACAGAACGCGGCCACGCTCTCCGGCGGCGAGGCGCAGCGGGTCAAGCTCTCGCGCGAGCTCGCCAAGCACTCCGCGGGCCGCACGCTCTACATTCTCGATGAGCCGACCACCGGACTGCACTTCCACGATGTGGCGCAGCTGCTCGAGGTGCTGCAGCGCCTGCGCGATCAGGGCAATACGATCGTCGTCATCGAGCACAACCTCGATGTGATCAAGTGCGCCGACTGGCTGATCGATCTGGGACCGGAAGGGGGCGAAGGGGGCGGCCGGATCCTCGCCTGGGGCACGCCCGAGGAGCTCGCGGCTCATCCGCACTCCCACACCGGGGCGTACCTGCGGCCGCTGCTGGCGGTGCAGGAGAAGGACGGGACGGCGCACGGCTGACGGGCGCCGGCGGCCGAAAACACACGGCCCGGGCGGCGCGCACTGGCGCGCCGACCGGGCCGCGTGAAGCTGACGTCAGCCGGGGCGCGAGCCCCGTGGACGACTGCTTACTTCTTCTTCGGCGGAGTGGTCGAAGAAGAAGAGTTGCCGTTGCCCGAGGCCGGCGGCGTGGTGGTGGAGCTGCTGCTGCCCGAGCTGCTGGTGCCCGAGGTGCTGCTGGACGGCGCAGTGGTGCTCGTGCCGGAAGAGGACGGCGCGGCGGTGCTGGAGGCCGGCGGCGTGGCGGCCGGAGCGGCCTGCTGTTCGGTCGGCTGCTTGGCGCAGGCGGTCAGGAGCACAGCGGCAGCAAGCGCGCTGAGAACAACTTTCGTATTCATCGATAGTACCCCGGTGAATTGAGCTTCAGAGGAAAGAACAGTTTTTGAACGAGTTATAGTCGTTCCGCGAGTCCTTCACGGGTCGCGCGGTCAAGGATTTTATAGCTTAATAATCTGATTTGAAACCGTCGGCCTGTCGCCGGATGACGACAGCAGTGGATTACCGCAAGGAACTGCGGGAAACGGGCGGGAACGCGCGAGCGCCACCGGATATGGGGCGGCCTCTCCAGAAGACGGACCGGACCACGCCCCCGGAGTTCCGCCGGCGGCTTTAGAATGCCTCAAATACTCATTGACGAGTGCCAACGATGTCCGCAAACGACGCCGCCCCCGACACCCATGCCGAGCCGCTCGCGGCCCTGTTCGGCCCGCACTTCACGGCGCTGTGTGAGCGCACGGCCGCCGCCCTCGAGACCTGCGGCTTCGAGGCGCTGCTGGTGCATTCCGGATCACTCCTGCCGGTTTTCCAGGACGACCGGACCTACCCTTTCGAGGCGAACGCCCCGTTCAAGGTCTGGACGCCGCTCGCCGACGTGCCCGATTGCTTCGTGCATTTCCGGCCGGGGCGCCGGCCGCAGCTGCTGTTCCACCGTCCGACCGATTACTGGTACAAGCCGGCGCCGCTGCCGCAGGACTACTGGACCGCGCATTTCGAAATCCTCCCGTGCGCCGATCTGGCGGCCGCCCGCGCGGCGCTGCCGCGCAGCCTGGCGCGCACCGCCTATCTGGGCGAGGACTTCGGAGGGCTGACCGATTGGGCGGTCGGCGCGGTCAATCCGCCGCGGCTGATCCGTCACCTGGACTTCACCCGGGCGCGCAAGAGCGCCTATGAGCTGGCCTGCCTGCGCGAGGCAAACCGCCTCGGGGCGCGCGGACACCGGGCAGCCGCCCAGGCCTTCGCCGGCGGGGGATCGGAGTTCGAGATCGAGCTCGCGTTTCTCGCCGCCTGCGGCCAGCGCGAGCAGGAGCTGCCGTACAACCCGATCATTGCCCTGAACGAGAACGGCGCGGTGCTGCATTACCAGGTGCTCGAGAAGCACCCGCCGCAGATGCGCCGCTCGCTGCTGATCGACGCCGGCGCGGAATTCGGCGGCTATGCAAGCGACATTACGCGCACGTATGCGGCCGCCGAGGGCGACTTTGCCGACCTCATCCAGCGCATGGATGGTTTGCAACAGAGCCTGTGCGCGCACGTCCGGGCGGGCGTCGACTGGCGGGAGATACACCTGCTCGCCCACCGGCTTGCCGCCGAGCTGTTGCGGGATGCCGATCTGGTCAGCTGCGGCGCCGAGGAGGCGATCGCAAGCGGTGTGACACGGGTGTTCCTGCCGCACGGCATCGGCCACCTGCTCGGACTCGAGGTCCACGATGCCGGGGGATTCATGCGCTCGCCCGACGGAGGCGACATCGAGCGGCCCGAAGGCCACCCCTACCTGCGTTTGACCCGCACCCTCGAGCCGGGCTTCGTCGTCACCATGGAGCCCGGAATCTACTTCATCGAACCGCTGCTCGCGGCCGCCCAGAGCGACTCGCGCGCTCGGCTGATCCGCTGGCCGCGGGTCGAGGCGCTGCGGCCCTGGGGCGGCATTCGCATCGAGGACGACCTGGCGGTGACCGCCACGGGGTGTGAGAACCTGACCCGGGACGCCTTCGCTCTGGAAGGCACCGAGCGGTAAGGAGGGGCTCCCCCCGCTCGGCAGGCCGGGCGCCGCCCCCCCGGCGCTCAAGCCGGCTCGGTCCTCTCCCAGGCGTGCAGGGCCTGCACGCGGGCAAACCAGCGCTGCACATTGGCGAGGCCGGTGACGGGCAGCTGGGCGCGCGCGGTGTCCGCCAGGGGCGCGGCGATGGAGAGGTCCGCGAGCGACAAGGCGTCGCCGCAGATCCAGTCGCGGCCGGCGAGATGCGCATCGAGAATCGCCGCGAACTGCGCAACCAGTGCCTCCCCGCGCTGAACCTCCCCCGGATCCGGTCCGCCCAGTCCGAGCAGCCCCTTCACCCAATGCTCCCAGTTGAGGATCTCGATGCCCGGACCGAAGTGCTGCGCACACCAGAAGAGCCAGCGGTTCACATCCGCCCGCGCACGCTTCTCGGACGGATAGATCGTCTGCAGCGGAGTGATGTCGCACAGGTACTGCATGATGGCGTGTGATTCCCACAAGATGAAGCCGTCGTCCTCGAGGACCGGAACCTTGTGGTTGGGATTGAGCTTGAGGAACTGCGGCTGACGGTGCGCGCCCTTGGCGAGATCGACCGTGATCAGAGTGACCGGCATGCCGAGATGCGCGGCGGTCATCACGGCCCGGCGGGCGTTTGTCGACAGGGGATGATGGTAAAGACGCATGGGTCGTGCTCCGAAGGGTGTCGAGAGGCACCCATCCTGTCCCACACCCGCGACAGGTTCTGTCAGCAGCCGTCTCGGGCGCCTCGTGCCGCTCAGGCCGGCTCGGGGAGCCTCTGCGCGCATCGCCAGTCCTTCTCGAGCGCACGCCGGGAGCGCGGATATCGGCAATCCGTCATCTCGAGGCGCGCGACCCGGTCGGCCCGGAAGTGTCGGAAGTCCCCGCGCAACTCGCACCAGGCACCGATGAGGCGCGCGCCCTCGAAGAACGCCAACACGAACGGCCAGATAGTGCGTTGAGTCTGCTCGCCGGCGGCATCCACGTACAGGATGCTCAGCTTGCGCTCGCGACGTATGGCCTCGCGGATGACACGCAGATCCGGCATCGGCGCAGCGGCGGGGAGTCTCGGCGCCCAGAGCCCCGTCTCGGCAAGCTTATCCCGCAGGTCCCGCGGCGAAGCCGTGGCGATCTTCGCCAGAGCCGAATCGGCTGCCTGTGCGAGCGCCGGATCCCCCTGACCCTTGACCCACCGGGCGCCGAGCACCAGCGCTTCGAGCTCTTCCTCGCCGAACATCAGCGGAGGCAGGAAGAATCCGGCGCGCAGCAGGTAGCCGACACCCGCCGCGCCCTCGATCGGCGCGCCGAGAACCATGAGCGTCTGCACGTCCCGGTAGACGGTCCGCACCGAGACCGCGAGTTCTTCGGCCAGACGCGCCGCGCTGACCGGCCGGCGCCGGCCGCGCAGCGCATCCATCAGCTTGAACAGCCGGGAAGTTCTGTTCACGCCGCATCCGCCCGGTCCGCCTCGCTGAACCTGCCCATGTCCATGAGACGCTCAGCCGGATCGACTCAGCCGGTGCGCGGCGGATAGGGCGTACCGTCCTTGTGACGGAAGCGCCGCTCGCCGCTCGGCAGCTGCAGGTCGATATCCGGGTATTCGACGGCGTCGTGCTGCGGGTTGCGCGTGCCGACCTCGAGCAGGACCGCCTCCGAGCCGGAACGATTCTGCAGATGATGGCCGTCGGGCTCGCCCGCCTTGAACCCGGCGCAATCCCCTGCCCGCAGAACTTCCTCCCCGCGACCGGTGACGAGAACGACCTCGCCCTGCAGCACGTAGACGAATTCGTCCTCGGCGCTGTGCCAGTGACGCTGACTGGACCATGCGCCCGGCGGAAGCTTCAGGAGGTTGACGCCGAATTGCGTGAGCCCCGCGAGGTCACCCAATCGCCAGCGCTGTCGGGAACGACAGGGCTCGTCATAGGGCGCCGGGTAGCCGCTGCCGAGCGCCGCGGGTTTCGCTGCCGGATCGATCTTCTTCATGCGCATTCTCCTGAGTGCAGCCGCTTCGCACGACCGCGCTCGCCCGCCGCAACGGCCGCAACGACCGTCACGCACCCGGCCTCCTGCGCTGAAATCCGCTCGTGACTGCGCGTGCTAGCGCTTCGCCAGCAGGTCGCGGATCTCCCCCAGCAACTCCTCGGACTTCGTCGGCGGCGGTGGCGCGGCGGGCGCCGCCGGCGCCGGACGGCGCAGGCGGTTGATCACTTTGATGACCGCGAACAGCGCGATTGCGATCAGCAGAAACTCGAAGATCGCCTGCACGAACAGGCCGTACTTCAGCAACACCGGCTTGCCGGCGGTGCCGCTCTCAAGCGGCACGGCCAGGCTGCTGAAATTCACGCGGCCGATGAGCAGGCCGAGCGGCGGCATGATGACGTCCGCCACCAGCGAGCTCACGATCTTGCCGAACGCGCCGCCGATGACGAACCCCACTGCCAGATCGATCACACTGCCCTTGATTGCAAATTCTTTGAATTCGGACAGAAGACTCACGGCGAGACTCCTCCCACGGGTCGGTGGCTTTGAAGCGTAGCCGAACGGCGTGGCGACCGCAAAAACGACACCGGGCGGGCCGCTTGCGCCGCCCGCCCGGTGTCCGCACGAGTCGCGCCCTTCAGGCCGTCTTGGCTTTGCGCCGCCGCGGAGCCTTCTTGCCTTCCTCGGCGGGGGCGGCCGCCTCCGCCGGCGCGGCTTCGGCCGCTTCGGCCTGCGGCGCCGCCTTCTTGCGCCGGGCCTTCTTCGGCTCCGGCGCCGCGCTCACCGCCGCGGCCGGACCCTCGACCAGCTGCATCAGCGCCATCGGCGCGGAGTCGCCCGGGCGCGGATTCATGCGCAGGATGCGCGTATAGCCGCCGGGCCGGGCCTTGAAGCGCGGGCCGAGGTCCGTGAAGAGCTTCTCGACGATCGCCGCATCGCGCAGCCGCGCGAACGCCAGCCGCCGGTTGGCGTCCCCGTCGGTCTTGCCCAGCGTGATCAGCGGCTCGACGACGCGGCGCAGCTCCTTGGCCTTCGGCAGCGTGGTTCGGATCGTTTCGTGCCGCAGAAGCGACACGCTCATGTTGCGCATCAGCGCGTGCCGGTGCGAGCTGTTACGCGACAGTTGCCGGCCAGTCAGGTGGTGACGCATTGCAGGAAATCCTTAGATCGTAGATTCGTCGCCGTGCTTGAGGCTGGCCGGCGGCCAGCCGTCGAGCCGCATGCCGAGCATCAGGCCGTGGCTGTGCAGCACTTCCTTGATCTCGGTGAGCGACTTCTTGCCGAGGTTCGGCGTGCGCAGCAGCTCCACTTCGGTGCGCTGCACCAGATCGCCGATGTAGTGGATGTTCTCGGCCTTCAGGCAGTTGGCGCTGCGCACGGTGAGCTCGAGTTCGTCCACGGGACGCAGCAGAATCGGGTCGAACTGCATCTCGGTGACCTTGGCGGTCGTCTCCTCCTCGCCCTGAAGATCGACGAACACCGACAGCTGATCCTTCAGGATGCTGCCGGCGCGGCGGATCGCCTCCTCCGCGTCGATCGTGCCGTTGGTCTCGATGTCGATCACCAGCTTGTCGAGATCGGTCCGCTGCTCCACGCGCGCCGCTTCGACCGAATAGGTCACGCGGCGCACCGGGGAGAACGACGCGTCGAGCTGCAGCCGGCCGATCGGACGGCTCTGCTCCTCGAAGGCCGCGCGGGCCGCCGCCGGGCGGTAGCCGCGGCCGCGCTCGACGCGCAGCGTCATGCTGAGCTCGCCCGCCTGGGTCAGATTCGCAATCACCAGTTCCGGATTGACCACCTCGATGTCGTGGTCAGTCTGGATGTCCCCGGCGGTGACCGGGCCCGGTCCCTTCTTGTGCAGACGCAGCTCGGCGCTGTCGCGCGTGTGCATGCGAATCGCGACGGACTTGAGGTTCAGCAGGATGTCGACGACATCCTCCTGCACGCCCTCGATGCTGGTGTACTCGTGCAGCACACCGTCGATCTCGACCTCGGTGATTGCGCTGCCGGGCATCGAGGAGAGCAGCACGCGCCGCAGCGCGTTGCCGAGGGTATGCCCGAAGCCGCGCTCGAACGGCTCGATGGTGACGCGCGCCTGGCGAGGGGCAACAGGCTGCACCTTCACCACGCGCGGCTTCAAGAATTCTGTGACGGATCCCTGCATAGCAGTCTCACCTTGCCGGCCGATGACCGGCGCAAAAAGCGAAAAACGTGGGCGCGAACGCCGGACGGCCGCTGCCGTCCCTCGACGCGCGACCGATTACTTCGAATAGAGCTCCACGACCAGGTTCTCGTTGATATCCGGCAGGACATCATCACGGCCCGGCGGCGCCTTGAACACGCCGCGGAACTCCTTGTCGTTGACCTCCACCCACTCGGGCAGACCCACCTGCTGCGCAATGTTGATGGCGTTCTGAATGCGCAGCTGCTTGCGCGCCTTCTCACGCACCTCGACCGTGTCGCCCGCCTTGACCTGGTAGGAGGCAATGGTCACCGTACGGCCGTTGACCGTGATGCCCTTGTGGCTGACCAGCTGCCGCGCCTCGGCGCGGGTGGCGGCGAAGCCCATGCGGTAGACCACGTTGTCCAGGCGGCACTCCAGCAGGCGCAGGAGATTCTCGCCCGTCGCCCCGGCGCGGCGGGCCGCCTCGGTGTAGTAGTTGCCGAACTGCCGCTCGAGCACGCCGTACATGCGGCGCAGCTTCTGCTTCTCGCGCAGCTGCAGACCGTAGTCGGACAGACGGGTGCGGCGTTCTCCCTTGATGCCGCCCGGCGGCACGCTGAGCTTGCATTTGCTCTCGAGGGACTTGACACCGCTTTTCAGGAACAGATCCGTGCCCTCGCGACGAGCGAGCTTGCACTTGGGACCGAGATAACGCGCCATGCTTGAATTCTCTCTTGCCGGGGTCGGAGTCGATCAGACTCTGCGCTTCTTCGGAGGACGGCAGCCGTTGTGCGGAATCGGCGTGACGTCCGCGATGCTGGTGATCTTCAGTCCGCAGCCGTTCAGGGCGCGGACCGCGGATTCGCGTCCAGGACCGGGACCGCCGACGCGCACTTCGACGTTCTTCACGCCGTGCTCCTGCGCCGCCACCCCCGCCTTTTCAGCCGCCACCTGCGCGGCGAACGGGGTGCTCTTGCGTGAGCCGCGGAATCCGCAGCCCCCCGCCGTCGCCCAGGACAGGGTGTTGCCCTGGCGGTCGGTGATGGTGATGATGGTGTTGTTGAACGAAGCGTGCACATGCGCGATCGCATCGAGCACGTTCTTGCGCGCCTTCTTGGGCTTCTTGGCGGCGCCGCCGCTCTGCTGCTGTTTCTGCTCAGCCATGCTGCAAATTCCTCAAATCAAGCCTTGCCCGGAGGCGCGTTCAGCTTCACGGCCTGCTTGCGCGGCCCCTTGCGGGTGCGCGCGTTGGTGCGGGTCCGCTGCCCGTTCACCGGCAGACCGCGGCGGTGCCGGATGCCGCGGTAGGAACCGAGGTCCATCAGCCGCTTGATGTTCATGGAGACCTCTCGCCGCAGATCGCCCTCGACGGCGAACTTGGCGATCTGGCTGCGGATCGCGTTGATCTCGGCCTCGGTGAGATCCTTGACCCGGGTTTCCGGATTGATGCCCGCGGCCTCACAGGCGTTGCGCGCGCGGGTGCGTCCCACGCCGTAGATGTGCGTCAGCCCCACCCAGACGTGCTTGTTCAAAGGAATGTTGATGCCGGCTATGCGTGCCATATTGCTGTACCGAAGCCGCGGGGAAAACGCGGTATTTTAACAAAAATTCGACCTATTCCAAATACTTGCGAGGCCTTGCCCCGTCCTGGCCGCACGAGCGGCCCCGGGGCCGGCACTCATCCCTGGCGCTGTTTGTGCCGCTGATCCGAGCAGATGACGTACACCACGCGCCGGCGGCGCACGATCTTGCAGTTCTTGCAGATCTTTTTGACCGAGGGTCTGACTTTCATGATGCGCTCCGCGCAGTCGTAGAGGCGGACCGAAGCGGTCCGCGGCTTGAAATGGCGCCGTGCGCCGGGAAAGAACGTTTCGTCATCCGCGCTGCCCTCAT
Source organism: Pseudomonadota bacterium (assembly GCA_021792555.1). Taxonomy (GTDB): domain Bacteria; phylum Pseudomonadota; class Gammaproteobacteria; order Steroidobacterales; family Steroidobacteraceae; genus 13-2-20CM-66-19. The sequence goes on along the minus strand of JAJYUL010000036.1, from coordinate 10,969 downwards.
CCGCCCTGGCCGCCCGAGCGGCCGTAGCCGAGCAGGTTCGCCTTCTTCATCAGGCCGGGGTAGTGGTGCGACATCAGGTGCGCCTGCAGCTGCGCCATGAAGTCCATGACCACCACGACGACGATCAGCAGCGAGGTGCCGCCGAACTGGAACGACACGCCCTGCTGGCCCTCGAGGAACACCGGCAGGATGCACACGGCCGCCACGTACAGAGCGCCCCAGAGCGTCAGCCGGGTGAGCACCTTGTCGATGTACTCGGCGGTCTGCTGGCCGGGCCGGATGCCGGGAATGAACGCCCCGGACTTCTTCAGGTTGTCCGCGGTCTCGCGCGAGTTGAACACCAGCGCGGTGTAAAAGAAGCAGAAAAAGATGATCAGCACGCCGTACAGCACCATGTACAGGGGCTGGCCGAAGCCGAGCGCCGCGGCGACGTCCTGCATGACGCTGGCGAAGCCGCCCTTGGCTCCCGTGCCGAGGAAGCTCGCGATGGTGGCCGGGAACAGCAGAATGCTCGAGGCGAAGATCGGCGGAATGACGCCCGACATGTTGATCTTGAAGGGCAGGTGACTGCTCTGCCCGGCGTACATGCGCCGCCCCACCTGGCGCTTGGCGTAGTTCACCGCGATGCGCCGCTGGGCGCGCTCCATGAACACCACGAATGCGGTGGTGCCGACCACCACGATGATCAGCAGCAGCGCGAACGGGCCCTGCATCGCCCCTGAGCTCACCGCTTCGGCCGCCGAGCTGATTGCGCCCGGCAGGCCCGCGACGATGCCCGCCAGAATGATCATGGAGATGCCGTTGCCGATGCCTCGCTCGGTGATCTGCTCGCCGAGCCACATCAGGAATATCGTGCCGGTGGTCATGGTCACGGTGGCCGTGAACATGAACTGCCAGCCGCCGACCTCCGTCATACCGCCCTTGACCAGCGCTCCGGAAGCCGCGAACGACTGGAAGATGGCAAGCGCGACCGTGCCGTAGCGGGTGTAGTCGGTCATCTTGCGCTGCCCGGCCTGCCCCTCCTTGCGCAGCTCGATCAGGCTCGGCACCACCATGGACATCATCTGGATGATGATCGAGGCGGAGATGTACGGCATCACGCCCATGGCGAAGATGGACAGGCGCTGCAGCGCACCGCCCGAGAACATGTTGACGATGCCGAAGATCGTGCCGGAATTCTGGCTGAAGAAGCGGGCCACCTGCGCCGGGTTGATGCCCGGCACCGGGATGAAGGTGCCGACCCGGTAGACGATCATCGCCCCGATCAGAAAGAACACGCGCGAGCGGATCTCCCCGAGACGGGCCGCTTCGCTGAGCGCGACAGCTGGATTGTTGAGCGTGTTCGCCACGGTGTCTTCCGGATGAGTCTGGTGGTGCGGTGGGGTTCGCCCCGCGTTACGCCTCGATCTTGCCGCCGGCCGCCTCGATGGCGGCGCGCGCGCCGCGTGTGACGGCAATGCCCTTGAGCGTCACGGCCTTCTCGAGCTTGCCCGAGAGCACGACCTTAGCGCGTTCGGCGGTCACCGGCACAATGTCGGCCTTCTTCAGGGCCTCCAGGTCAATCACGGCTGCCTCGACCTTGGCGAGCTCATCGAGCCGCACTTCGGCGCGCGTCACCGCGAGCGCGGAGCGGAAGCCGACCTTCGGCAACCGGCGCTGAATGGGCATCTGGCCGCCTTCGAAACCGACCTTGTGGTAGCCGCCCTTGCGCGCGCGCTGGCCCTTCACGCCGCGGCCGCAGGTCTTGCCCTGGCCGGCGGAGGCGCCGCGTCCGACGCGCAGCCGCGGGCGCTTGGCGCCGGGGGAAGGCTTCAGTGTGTTCAGTCGCATGTTCGGAATTCCTCTCAGCGGCCCTGCTCGACCTTCAGCAGGTGCACGGCGGTCTGGATCATGCCGCGATTCTCGGGCGTGTCGGCCACCTCGACGGACTGGTGGATCTTGCGCAGGCCGAGACCGCGTGCGGATGCGGCGATGTTGGCGAGCTGGCCGTGCAGGCTCCTGACGAGCGTGACCTTCAGCGCCTTTGCTTGCTTGCCCATGTGTTTCAGCCCGTGATCTCTTCGACGGTCTTGCCGCGCTTCGCCGCGATGTCATCGGGCGAGCGGATTGCGGCGAGCGCCTTGACCGTGGCGCGCACCACATTGATTGGATTGCGAGAGCCGTAGCTCTTGGCGAGGACGTTGCGCACGCCGGCGCACTCCAGCACGGCGCGCATGCCGCCGCCCGCGATGACGCCTGTACCTTCGGACGCCGGCTGCATGAACACGCGCGTGGCGCCGTGAATGCCCTTGACGGGGTAGAACAGAGTGTTGTTCTTCAGCGCCACGGTCACCATGCTCTTGCGCGCCTGCGCCATGGCCTTGGAGATGGCCACCGGCACCTCGCGCGCCTTGCCGAAACCGAATCCGACGCTGCCCGCGCCGTCGCCGACCACCGTGAGCGCGGTGAAACCGAACTGCCGGCCGCCCTTGACGACCTTCGCCGTACGATTGACCGCGACCAGCTTCTCGACGAGCTCATCGGCCGACTGGGGCTTTTCCGTTCTTGCCATAGGATGTACCTGACCTCAGAACTCGAGACCCGCTTCGCGGGCCGCATCGGCGAGCGCTTTGACGCGCCCGTGGTATTGAAATCCCGCCCGGTCGAACGCCACCTGGGTGACACCGGCGGCGCGCGTGCGCTCGGCGATCGCGCGGCCCACGGCCTTCGCGGCCTCGATGTTGCCGGTGCCCTTCAGGCCCGTGCGCACCGCCTCCTGCAGGGTGGAGGCGCTGGCGATCACTTTGGCGCCGGCCGCATCGGTGACCTGCGCGTAGATGTGCCGCGGCGTGCGGTGCACCGTGAGGCGCGCAACATCGAGGTTGCGGATGTGCGCACGGGTCTTGACGGCGCGGCGCAGCCGCCGGTCCTTCTTGCTCAGGCTCATTTCTTCTTCCCCTCTTTCAGGGAAATCTGCTCATTGGCGTACCGCACGCCCTTGCCCTTGTAGGGCTCCGGCGGACGGATCTCACGAATCTCCGCCGACACCTGACCGACCTTCTGGCAGTCGGCGCCCTTGACCACGATCTCGGTCTGGCTCGGCGTCTCGATGGTGATCCCTTCCGGAATCGGGAAGTTCACCGGATGCGAAAAGCCGAGCGTCAGGTTCAGCACCTTGCCCTGCACCTGGGCGCGGAAGCCGACGCCGACCAGCTCGAGCTTCTTCTCGTAGCCCTTGGTCACGCCGTGCACCATGTTGGCGAGGTGCGCGCGGGTCGAACCGGCATGCGTGCGGGCGGCGCCCGGATCGTTGTACTTGATCTCGAGGCGCTTCTCGGTCTGCACGATCGACACGCCCGGCGCGAGGCTCAGGCTGAGGGTGCCCTTGGCGCCCTTGACGGTCACGCCGCCGTCGCCGACCGTGACGGTCACGCCCTGCGGCAGAGTAATCGGAGCTTTGGCGATTCTGGACATGGATCAGTCTCCGATCACGCGACGATGCACAGCACTTCGCCGCCCTGGCCGATCGAGCGCGCCTGCTTGTCGGTCATGACGCCCTTCGGAGTGGAGACGATCACGGTGCCCATGCCGCCGAGCACCTTCGGCAACTCGTCCTTGCCGCGGTAGATGCGCAGCCCCGGACGGCTGACGCGCTCGAGGCGGTCGATCACCGGGCGGCCTTCGTAGTACTTCAGCCCGATGGTGAGGGTCGGCTTGCCGCCGTCTTCCTCGAGACGGAAATCGGCAATATAACCCTCGTCCTTCAGCACCTTGACGATGGCCGTCTTGAGCTTGGAGGACGCCAGCTGCACCTCGGCCTTGCCTGCGGCCTGGCCATTGCGGATGCGCGTCAGCAGATCGGCGATGGGATCGGTCATGCTCATAGGGCGCCCCTCACCAGCTCGCCTTGGTCAGACCCGGGATTTCGCCACGGTTGGCGACCTCGCGGATCTTGACGCGCGACAGTCCGAACTTGCGATACACGCCGCGTGAGCGGCCCGTGATCGCACAGCGGTTACGTCCGCGCGAAGGACTGGCGTCCCGCGGCAGCTTCTGCAGCTTCGCTTGCGCTGCCACCTTGTCCTCCGGTGAGGTCTTGGGGCTGCGGATCAGCTCCTTCAGCTGAGCCCGCTTGTGCGCGTACTTCTTCACGATCTTGGCGCGACGCTTCTCGCGCTCGACCATGCTCGTCTTCGCCATAGGCGTACCAGTTCCTCTTACTTCCGGAATGGGAAGTTGAAAGCCTCGAGCAGAGCTCGGCCCTGACGGTTGTCCTTCGCCGTCGTCGTTATGGTGATGTCCATGCCCCGGATCTGATCGATCTGGTCGTATTGGATCTCGGGGAAAATGATCTGCTCCTTCACGCCGAGGCTGTAGTTGCCTCGGCCGTCGAACGAGCGCGGCGACACACCACGGAAGTCGCGAATACGCGGCATCGCGATGTTGATCAGGCGGTCGAGGAACTCGTACATCCGAGCCCCACGCAGCGTCACCTTGCAGCCGATGGGCAGGCCCGCGCGGATCTTGAACGAGGCGATCGCCTTGCGCGAGCGGGTGACGAGCGGCTTCTGACCGCTGATCTTGGTGAGATCGCCGACCGCCGCGTCCATCACCTTCTTGTCGGCGACGGCCTCCCCGACGCCCATGTTCACCGTGATCTTGGTGATGCGCGGCACCTGCATCGGGTTGACGATGTCGAGATCCTTCTGCAGGCGCGGGACGACCTGTTCGCGATAGTACTGCTGTAGCCTGGCCATTGGTTGCTCTCGTGACCGGCGCCTCAGGCGTCGATCATCTCTCCGTTGGATTTGAAGAAGCGCACCTTCTTGCCGTCGGCGAGCGTCTTGAACCCGACCCGGTCGCCCTTCTTGGCGGCCGGATTCCACAGCGCCACCTTGCCGACCGGCATCGGCATCTCTTTGTCGATGATGCCGCCGGGGCTGTTGGCCTGCGGATTGGCGCGGGTGTGCCTCTTGACCTTGTTGATGCCCTCGACGATCACCTGGCCGTCCCCGAGCACCTTGAGCACAGCGCCGCGACGGCCCTTGTCGCGGCCGCTCAACACGACGACATTGTCGCCCTTGCGAATCTTGCTACTCATTACAGAACTTCCGGCGCGAGCGAAATGATCTTCATGAACTGCTGGGTGCGCAGCTCGCGCGTCACGGGCCCGAAGATACGGGTGCCGATCGGCTCGAGCTTGTTGGTCAGCAGCACCGCCGCGTTGCCGTCGAAGCGGATCAGCGATCCGTCGGCGCGACGCACGCCGCGGCGGGTGCGCACGACCACTGCGTCGTACACCTCGCCCTTCTTGACCTTGCCGCGGGGGATGGCGTCTTTGACGCTGACCTTGATGACATCGCCCACCGTGGCGTAGCGGCGGCGCGTGCCACCGAGCACCTTGATGCACATCAGGGTGCGGGCGCCGCTGTTGTCAGCGGCCGAAAGCATGGTGCGCAGCTGGATCATGCCGAGGTCCCCTTCATCTCGGAGGCCTTCCTCACCACCTCGAGCAGCCGCCAGGACTTGCGCTTCGAGAGCGGGCGGCACGGGACGATCGTCACCAGGTCACCGACGTGCGACTCGCCGTGCTCGTCGTGCGCCAGCAGCTTCGTCGTGCGGCGCACGAACTTGCCGTACTGCGGGTGCTTGATCAGCCGCTCGATCTCGACGGCCACGGTCTTGACCATCTTGTCGCTGACCACGCGCCCGGTGAGGGTGCGCTGGCCCTTCGGCGCCTCGGCCGCGACGGCCGGGGTGTCGTTCTGCACTTCGCTCATCGCTTCTCTCCGCCGGCCTTGCGCTGCTCGCGCAGGACGGTCTTCACACGTGCGATATTGCGCCGCACCTTGCCGAACTGATCCGGCTTCGGCGTCTGGCCGCTCGCGCGCTGCAGACGCAGCGCGAACTGCTCTTTGCGCAGCTTCAGGAGCTCATCGGTGAGCTCGGCGGAATTCTTGGCGCGCAGCTCTTTGGCGTCCATTTATCGAACCTGCCGTTTGACGAACATGGTGGACACGGAGAGCTTCGAGCCGGCGAGCCGGAACGCCTCGCGGGCGGTCGCCTCATCGACACCCTCCATCTCGAAGAGCACCTTGCCGGGCTGGACTCGCGCGACGTAGTACTCCACGTTGCCCTTGCCGCTGCCCATGCGGACTTCGAGCGGCTTCTTGCTGATCGGCACGTCCGGAAAGACGCGGATCCAGATCTGGCCGCCGCGCTTGACGTAGCGGGCCACCGCGCGGCGCGCCGCTTCGATCTCGCGGGCGGTCATGCGCGCGCGGCTGGTCGCCTTCAGACCGTAGTCGCCGAAGGACACGTCACTGCCGCGGTGCGCCAGGCCGCCGTTGCGGCCCTTGAACTGCTTGCGGTACTTGGTGCGTTTTGGCTGCAGCATCTCTTAGCGCTCCTAGGCCTGCGCCGGGGCTTCCGCGGGCACGGCGGCCTGCGGGCTGGCGGCGGCTGCGCCATCCGCCTCCGCGCTCTCGGCCGTCTCGGTCTTCTCGAACACTTCGCCCTTGAAGATCCACACCTTCACGCCGATCACCCCGTAGGTCGTCTTCGCCTCGGACAGGCCGTAGTCGATGTCCGCGCGGAAGGTATGCAGCGGGATGCGCCCCTCGCGGTACCACTCGGTGCGGGCGATTTCGGCGCCGTTGAGGCGGCCCGATACGCGCACCTTCACGCCGAGCGCGCCGCTTCTCATTGTGCTCATCACCGCGCGCTTCATGGCGCGGCGGAACATCACGCGCTTCTCGATCTGCTGGGCAATGCTGTCGGCCACGAGCTGCGCATCGAGCTCGGGCTTGCGGATCTCGGCTATGTTCAGGCGCACGTCGGTGACGGCCATGCCGAGCAGCGCCGCCGTCTCGGCGCGCAGCTTCTCGATGTCCTCGCCCTTCTTGCCGATGACGATGCCGGGCCGCGCGGTCTGGATGGTGATGTTCACCTTCTTCGCGGCGCGCTCGATCTGCACGCGGCTCACCGAAGCCTCGGCGAGCTTCTTCTTCAGAAACTCGCGGACGCGGAAATCGGTGTGCAGTTGCTGCGCGAACTGCTCACGGCCCGCGAACCAGCGCGAAGCCCACTCGCGCGTGATGCCGAGCCGTATGCCAAGCGGATTGACCTTCTGACCCATGCGTTAATCCTTCTTGCCGTCGCTCACCGCGACGGTGATGTGGCTGTTGCGCTTGACGATGCGCGCGCCGCGGCCCTTGGCGCGGGCGGCGAAACGCTTCAGCACCGGAGCGGTGTCGACGTGGATGAGGGAAACCTTCAGCTCATCGATGTCCGCGCCGTGGTTGTGCTCGGCGTTCGCGACGGCCGCCGCCAGCACCTTGCGCACCAGGTCCGCACCCTTCTTCGGGCTGTACTGCAGAGTGGCGAGCGCGTTGCCGGCCGGCTTGCCCCGCACCAGGTCGGCGACCAGCCGGCACTTCTGCGGGGAAATGCGCGCGTAGCGCAGCTTGGAGGTGACTTGCATCGTGTGTCTCCGAGTCCCGCTTACTTGCCGGCCTCGACCTTGCGGTCGCCCGAATGCGACTTGAAGGTGCGCGTGGGGGCGAACTCGCCGAGCTTGTGGCCGACCATGTTCTCGCTGATCAGCACCGGAATGTGCTGCCGGCCGTTGTGCACCGCGATGGTGAGTCCCACCATCTCGGGCACCACCATGGAGCGGCGCGACCAGGTCTTGATCGGCTTGCGGTCGTTCTTCGCGCTCGCAGTCTGCACCTTGTTCGCGAGGTGCAGGTCGACGAAGGGACCCTTCTTCAGTGAACGTGGCATCTTGGCTCGTGCTCCCGCTAGCGCTTCCGGTTCTTGCGACGCTGAACGATCATGTTGTCGGTGCGTTTGTTGTTGCGAGTCTTGAACCCCTTGGTGTTCCAGCCCCACGGGGAGACCGGATGGGGGTTGCCCTGGCCGGACTTGCCCTCGCCGCCGCCGTGCGGATGATCGACCGGGTTCATCGCCAGTCCGCGCACCGTCGGGCGGATTCCGCGCCAGCGCTTCGCGCCGGCCTTGCCGTAGTTGCGCAGGTTGTGCTCGTCGTTGCCCACCTCGCCGATGGTGGCGCGGCAGTCGATGTGCACCTTGCGGGTTTCGCCCGACTTCAATCTGACATACGCGTAGCTGCCTTCGCGCGCGGTGAACGCCACCGAGCTGCCGGCGCTGCGCGCGAGCTGTCCGCCTGCGCCCGGCTTGAGCTCCACGTTGTGCAGCGTCGTGCCGATCGGAATGTGGCGCAGCTGCATCGCATTGCCCGGCTTGATGGGCGAATCGGCGCCGGAGCGCACTTCGTCGCCGGGCTGCACGCCCTTCGGGGCGAGGATGTAGCGACGCTCGCCGTCGGCGTACTTCACCAGCGCGATGTGGCTGGTGCGGTTCGGATCGTACTCCAGCCGCTCGACGACACCGGTGATGCCGTCCTTGTCGCGCCGGAAATCGATGATGCGGTACTTCTGCCGCGAACCGCCGCCGACGTGCCGCGTGGTGATGCGGCCGGAGTGGTTGCGCGCCCCGGTCTTGGCCTGCGCCGTGGTGAGCGGCAGGTACGGACCGCCCTTGTGCAGATGGGAGCGGTCGATCTTGACGACCGCCCGCGTGCCGGGCGATGTGGGTTTGTACTTGATGAGCGCCATGTCAGTGCTTCCGATCAGACCCTTGAGCGGGCCTCGTAGTCGATCGCCTGACCCTCGGCCAGGCTGACGTACGCCTTCTTCCAGTCCTGCGTGCGGCCGAGCGTCTTGCCGAAGCGGCGCTGCTTGCCGGGCTCGTTGACCACCTGCACGCCGCTCACTTTGACGTCGAACATCAGCTCGACGGCCTTTTTGATGTCGACCTTGGTCGCATTGCGGCGCACGCGGAAGGTGTACTGGTTGTGGTTCTGCATCGCGCGCGAGGTCTTCTCGGTCACATGCGGCGCGAGCAGCACGTTCATGAGCTGTTCTTTGTTCACTGCAGCCGCTCCTCGATCATCTTCACCGCGCCGACGGTCATCAGCACCTTCTCGTGACGCGCCAGCGACAGCGGATTCAGCGCGGCGACCTCGATCACCTCGACGTGCGGCAGATTGCGCGCCGCCAGGAACAGCTTCTCGTCGAGCGCCTCGACGACGATCAGCACGCTCTCGAGCGCCCAGGACTTCAGCTGCCCGGCGAGCAGCCGCGTCTTCGGGGCATCGAGCGCGAGCGCCTCGGTGGCCACCAGCCGCTCGGTACGCGCCAGCTCCGAGAGCATGGCGCGGATGGCGCCGCGGTACATCTTGCGATTGACCTTCTGCTCGAAGCTGCGCGGCTTGGCCGCGAAGGTCTTGCCGCCGCCGACCCAAATGGGCGAGCGGTTCGACCCGGCGCGCGCCTGGCCGGTGCCCTTCTGGCTCCAGGGCTTCTTGCCGCCGCCGCTGACCTCGGCGCGGGATTTCTGCGCCTTGGTGCCGGCACGCCCGGCAGCCCGATACGCGGTCACCACCTGGTGCACCAGCGCCTCGTTGAATTTGTGGCCGAAGGTGGCCTCGGACACCTGGAGCTCACCGGCTCCATTGACCATCTTGAGCTTCATGGGGGCTTACTTCTTCGACTGCTTCATCGGGTTGGTCGAGGGGCCCGAACCGGCCTTGGTCGGCGCGATGGTCTTGCGCAGCGCCTTGCGGCCCGCCTTCAGCGCCGGCCGCACGATCACCTGGCCGCCCTCGGCACCCGGGACGGCGCCGCGCACGAGCAGCAGATTGCGCTCCAGATCGACCTGCACGACCTTGAGATTCTCCGTGGTGCGGCGCACCACGCCCATGTGACCGGACATGCGCCGGCCCTTGAACACGCGGCCCGGCGTCTGGCGCTGGCCGATCGAGCCCGGAGCGCGGTGCGACACGGACACGCCGTGCGTGGCGTGCTGTCCGCCGAAGTTGTGCCGCTTCATCGTACCGGCGAAGCCCTTGCCGATGGTCGTGCCGGTGACGTCCACGGACTGCCCGGCCGTGAAGATGTCCACCTTGATCTCGGCGCCCGGGGCGAGCTCGGCCTTATCCGCAGCGGCAAGTCGGAATTCCACCATCGCGCGGCCCGGCGCGACTCCCGCCTTGGCGTAGTGGCCGTTGACCGCCTTCGAATAAAGCTGCGGACGGCGCGTGCCGTAGGACACCTGCACGGCGCGATACCCGTCCTTGTCTTCGGACTTCACCTGGGTGACGCGATTGGGCAGCACTTCGATCACGGTGACCGGCACGGTCTCGCCGCTTTCCGTGAAGACCCGCGTCATGCCCGCCTTGCGGCCGACGACTCCGATTGCCATTGACTAGCCTCTCTATAGCGCTCTACGCGCGTTTTTCCCCGTCCCACACCTCCGCTCTGAAACGATTGCCAGAGCGGTCAGCAGCGCCGGACTGCCCGAACGAGGCGAGACGACTTGAGATGCCACGGCCCGGAAGGGGCCGCGAGGCGGAGAATCCGCCGATCTCGAGTGGTCTTGGAGCCGATGCCCCAACCTCGCCCGATGCGAAAGGGGCGCGAAGTATACGCGCCCCCCGCGATCAGTTCAACTTGATCTGCACATCCACGCCGGCCGGCAGCTCGAGCTTCATCAGCGCATCGACGGTCTTGTCGGTCGGGTTCAGGATGTCCATCAGACGCTTGTGCGTGCGCAGCTCGAACTGGTCGCGCGCGTCCTTGTCCGAGTGCGGGGAGACCAGCACGGTGAAGCGCTCCATCTTGGTCGGCAGCGGCACCGGGCCACGCACGGTCGCGCCGGTGCGCTTGGCCGTGTCGGTGATTTCCCGGGCCGAACTGTCGATCAACCGATGGTCGAACGCCTTGAGCCTGATACGGATGTTCTGGTTGGCCATGACGACGCCCTTACTTGAGGATCTTCGCGACGACGCCGGCGCCGACGGTGCGGCCGCCCTCGCGGATGGCGAAGCGCAGGCCCTCTTCCATCGCGATCGGCGCAATCAGGTCCACGGTCATCTTGATGTTGTCCCCGGGCATGACCATCTCCA
>JAJYUL010000035.1 GCA_021792555.1 Pseudomonadota bacterium | reverse complement strand
GCGGATGGGAAATCCGTGCCACTTTGCCGCATTCGCCATCCAAATCGAGACCAGATAAAATGAAGAAATACTCCTTCATGCTCAATGTCTTACGCGGCCGCAACCATGCAACGTTGGGACACTAGTGGGGCCCCGTATTGATATTCCCGCAAACGGTGACAAACCGCCTGAGACTCTCCATTACCCCCGCGTGCCGTCGGAGGCATGTGTTGAGAAAAGCTGGTGCAATTGAGATGCGCAGATTCGCCTTTAAATGGGACGGGACTCAATCACTGAAGTCGGCATTGCTGGTTCCGTTTTACAAGGTGGCGATGCAACTGCACGTCGCTGATCCGGCGCTGCCGACTGTGCTGACATTTTGGCGAGTGGATGGGACGTGGTTAGAAGTGTATTCGGTGATGCATGACATCGCTGAGCGCTCAGAGGTGGGGGTCCTTACGTTTGCGATGGTGCCAAATGAACCGAAGGATCAGGATGTCACCATTGACATGGGGCGAAATCCGTTCGTGCCTGTGGCGGTAAAGAAGTTGGTAGTAAAGGACGAGGATGTAAGGGCTGAGTCAGGGGTGAGGTTTGTCTCGGAAGAAGGTAAAGTGGTAACTGTTGCCTCAAACGCATTCCCTTGTACGCTTGCAGTCGAGGGCGTAAGGGATGATGTTCAGGGAATATTTAATACGGCATATGAGATTGATAAGTACGAAGTGGTCCCGTTTTAAGCTGTGATTGGAAAATGCGCTGCCGGTGTAGTTGTTAGTCGTCTTCACCGATGTCTGCGGTAAACCCTATGCCGCGTCGCTTTGGTTGCGGCGAGTTCATGAGCTGGAGGATTGCCGAGAGCATGGCGGCGATGGCCTCATCGTGTGTGGCGAGCTTCTTCTCGATGCGCGCTTCGAGCTCATCGAGACGGCGGGCGAGATTCTTGTTCGAGGCGAGGATCTCGCGCAGCTTCAGGAACGCGCGCACGACGTAGATACTCATCTCGACGGCGCGTGGGCTGTTTAGGACGGTGGCGGCCATGATGGCGCCGTGTTCGGTGAGGGCGTACGGCAGGTATTTGCGATGCTTTCCGCGGCCGCTCTTTAAGGTGGCAATTTGCGACCTTAAAGCCTCGGCCTCGTCGGGGGTGAGCTGGAACAGGAAATCCTCTGGAGACGGCTTGGCGTTGCGCTTGACGTTTTCGTACAGTCGCTTGGTCGTGACGCCGTCGATCGCCGCGAGAGCCCGATCGAGGATTCTGCGGTGACCGCGCCGGGAATATGAACAGTTGGTCGTGCGCCTCTAGGGGGCAAGGGGAGTGGCGAAGATGAAAGAGAACTGTTGGTATGTGGGATTTTTGTGGGAATCAGTAGTGCTCTGTAGTGCCTTGTCGTGATAAATGCAACGGACGCCCTGCAGCGGGGTTATGGAAATGTCAATAGAAACAAAGCATTACGAATGGCCAATTTTGGGACTTTCCTGCCCGACCAAATTTGTAAACCGTTGGTCGGGGGTTCAAATCCCTCAGCCGGCACCAATTACGTTAATAATATCAATAAAGTAGAGGTCGCGGAGAACGTTCTGATTGGTCCTGGCACAGTCCTGGCACAGTCGCTTGGCAACTTCTGAGCTATAGTCGTATCGAGGCGCACGCCCATGTGCGCCGCGACACGAGGGTGGACGATGGCGACGATCCGGGAGCGCGCCAAGGGCGATGGCACACGCGCTTTCCACGTCCAGGTTCGCATGGCGGGATATCCGTCCCGTACGGCGAGCCTTTCCTCGAAGCGGCAGGCCGAGCGCTGGGCGAAGACGGTCGAGGCCGAGATGATCGAGGGGCGCCACTTTCGTTCGGCCGAAGCGCGACGCCGAACGCTTGCCGAGGCGATCGACCGCTACCTCGAGCGCGAGGTTCCAAAGCTGCGAGATGGCCGCATGCACACGTCCACATTGCCTTGGTGGCGGGAGAAGCTCGGGCGCTTCAAGCTTTGTGACATCACGCCCGCGCTGATCGCACAATATCGTGACAAGCTGGCCGCGGAACCGTACCGGCGTGCCCGTCCAGGTGCGAAGCGCTCATCGCTGAAGGCGGGCGAGCGGGCGCGCGAATTCAAGCGCAAGCCCAATACCGTCAACAACTATCTCGTGCCCCTCGGACGCATGTTCAGTGTCGCACGTCGGGAATGGCACTGGATCACGCATAACCCCATGGAGGGGGTTGCGAAGCTCCCCGCCAGTCCCGGGCGCGTGCGCTACCTATCCGAAGACGAGCGCCAACGGTTGCTGGCCGAGACGGCAAAGGACCCGCAACTCCACGCCCTCGCCGTCCTGGCGTTGTCCACCGCGGCTCGCGCAGGTGAGCTCATGGGCCTGACCTGGCGCGATGTAGATCTGACGGACGGCCGAGTCCTCCTGCGCAAGACCAAGAACACTCAGCCGCGGGTGATATGGGTCCACGGCGAGGCCCTGCGATTACTGAAGGAGCATGGCAAGGACCGCCGGCTCGATGACGACCCTGTATTTCTTGGTGCCGCGCCCGGTAGCCGCTACGACTATCACACGCCATTCAAAGCCGCGTGCGCCGCTGCCAGCGTGCGGGACTTCCGCTTTCATGACCTTCGCCACTCCGCTGCCACCTACCTCGCCCGGGAGGGCGCGACGGAGCACCAGCTGAAGGTCATCGGCGGTTGGAAGTCCAACGTCGTCAGCCGCTATGTGCACTTGGCTGCCGAAGACGCTAAGGCCGTTCTTGAGCGGATGAACGTCAAGATCCTGGGCACCGGGGCTGCTGGAAACGGAGCCGACGATGACCGATGAACAGGGCCTCCAGGCCGATGACTTGTGTACGGTGGAACTCACGGAGCGTGAAGTCGGTCTGCTGCTGAAATACGGCTACCCGTTCCCCGACGCTGAAGCGGCACTGCGTGGAAGCGAGGCCGTCCGCGGATTCCATCGCGTCACGATTGCAGGCTTCTGGCTGGAGCACTTGATCGCCGACTTGGTACGGTCTATGAAGAAAATCCGCAGCCGCGGCTTGCTGGAAGAGCTCGACGAGCTCTGCGATACGCTGAAATTGGCGCTGAACCGGAAGACAACCCTCTGGACACCGTTCTCATGACCACATCCGTCGAACAGATCGATCTCTGGCGCCAGGCCCCCTCGGAGCACCAGTATTTGGAGTTCAAGGAAGCCAAGAATCAGTTCGATACGCGCAAACTGAGCGAGTACTGCATCGCGCTCGCTAATGAGGGCGGTGGTGTGCTGCTGCTGGGTGTGGCGGACGCGCCGCCGCGCAAGGTGGTGGGTACGAAGGCATTTGCAGATGCTGTGGCCACGGCGGAGAAGCTGTTTGAGGCTGTCGGCTTCCGAGTCGACGTTGAGTCAGTCGCACATCCGGATGGCCGCGTTGTGATTTTCCGCATTCCGTCCCGCCCGCGTGGTACAGCCTATCACCTCGACGGCAAATACCTGATGCGAGCTGGCGAAGCCCTGGTCCCGATGAGCGAGGATCAATTACGGCGAATCTTCGCGGAAGGGCAACCCGATTGGCTCGAGGAACCGTCGCGAGCAGGTCTCGATGGCCAGCAGGTTGTGGAACTGCTCGATACGCAGAGTTTCTTTGAGCTGCTCAAGCTGCCGTACCCAACCGATCGCAACGCCGTCATCGAGCGGCTGGTGCATGAGCGACTGGTGGATCAAGTGGGCGCGGCGTTTACCATTCGTCGCCTCGGCGCACTTGCGCTCGCAAGACGGCTCGGAGATTTTCCGGACGTGGCTCGCAAGGCGCCACGCGTCGTCGTGTACACCGGTACTTCGAAGCTGGATACTCGGATCGACCAGACGTTCACACGCGGTTATGCAGTGGGTTTTCAGGACTTGGTCCGGTTTGTAATGGCGCAGCTGCCTCAGAACGAGGTCATCGAAGATGCGCTTCGCAGGGAGGTGAAACTGGTTCCGGATGTCGTTATTCGAGAGTTGGTTGCAAACGCCCTCATCCACCAGGATTTTCTGGTGAGCGGGGCCTCGGTCATGATCGAGATCTACAACAACCGTGTGGAAATCTCGAATCCAGGCGAGCCGCTCGTCCCCCTCGAGCGCTTCATCGACGGCTATCAGTCCCGCAACGAGCGGCTGGCGGACTTGATGCGCAGGACGGGCATCTGCGAGGAGAAGAGCAGCGGCATCGATCGCGTGGTGCAGGCAGCCGAGGTGTATCAGTTGCCAGCCCCGGATTTCCGCACGGGCTTCCGGCGTACGTCGGTGACGATCTACGGACCGCGGCCATTCGATGAGATGGATCGCGACGCCCGCGTGCGCGCTTTGCTACCAGCATTGCGCGTTGAAGTGGGTAATGTCCGAGCGCATGACGAACCAGTCGCTGCGCGAGCGATTCCATCTCGAGGAGGGCAAGGCGGCGGTCGCCTCGCAGGTGATTGCAGCGACTATCGAGGCCGGGCTGATCAAGCCAGACGAAAGCGTCGGCGGGTCGCGGAAGTTTGCCCGTTACCTGCCGTTTTGGGCCTAAGGCTTATTTAAGGCCAATGGCTGGGGAATCGGGCAATGGGGAAGTAAAGTCAGGTAAATCAATAGGTTGTTTATTTAAGGTTTTCCCTGTTTACCCTACTACGCTTAGGCTCGCGCTGGTCGACCAGTACTGGGGGCGCAGAGGGTCTCCGAGAGCAAGCTCGCTCGCCACGGTGTGCGACGGGCGGCCTGTTATCGACTGGCGTCCAATAATATGGACCTGTCCAAATAGGATACGGACAAGTTGAACATTCCGGTCCAAATCAGCCCAGGACGTCGTCGAGCGGTTCCCGCAACGCATCGGCCTTCGGCAGGTGAAGTGGCTCTGATGACCCGGTCTCTGGCGCCAGATGGAGTCAGGTCTGAATGTCGGCGCTGAGGCGGGGTCTTTACGAAGTCCTCATCACAGAGGCACTCGAGACCCATCTCAGCGGTCTCGAAGACCGCCTGGCGGCCGTCCGAGGGCCGTTGCGGGCCGCCGAGGCGGCCGATCGCATCGCCCTGCACTTGGCCCGGCTTGTCGAGCGGGCGATCTCCACCATAAGCGAGGACGAGCGGTCGAAGACCGGTATCGATCTGGCGCGACGCTTGGTCGACGCAGTTATCCGATCCCTGCCCGCAGCCGAAGATCTGGCAGCCGAGCGTCCGACGGAACTGGGTCAACTTCTGCATAGCGTCGTTGGCCGCCTTCCGGACGGCCGACCTGAATTGATTCCCGAGCCGCTGATCCCGCTCCTCGATACGACGTTGCTGACGAACGCCCCAGGAGAGCCGCGCGTCGGTCACCCGTTACTCGCAGAAATTCACTCAGCCGACCGGATTGACGTGGTCATGGCCTTCATTCGCCGCAGCGGCATCGCACCACTCATGCCGGCGCTGCGCGATCATTGCGCTGCAGGACGCAAGATGAGGGTGCTCACCACGACTTACACGAGCACAACGGAGTTGCGCGCACTCGAAGACCTGAAGGACAGTGGTGCCGATGTCCGGGTGTCGTACGATTTAAGCGGGACGCGCCTGCATGCCAAGGCCTGGCTCTTGCATCGAGAGTCGGGGTTCTCCACGGCCTATATCGGGTCCTCCAATCTGACACACGCGGCACAGGTCAGCGGGCTGGAGTGGAATGTTCGCCTCTCGGCCGCGCGCAATCGGGACGTGATCGACAAGGTGGCCGCGGTTTTCGAAGGCTACTGGCACAATCCAGAGTTCCGGCCGTTCGATCGCGAGGAATTCCGCGCTCGATCCGACGAGAGGGCAGTCTCGCAGGCGACGGTGCTGCCACCGACCGAACTGCGCCCCGAACCTTTCCAGGAAAGACTGCTCGAGCAAGTCACGCTCTCTCGGAACGAGGGGCATCACCGCAATCTCCTGGTCGCAGCGACCGGCACGGGCAAGACGGTCATGGCGGCGCTCGACTACGCGGGTCTGCGGGAGGCGCTGTCCCGGGCGCGCCTGCTGTTCGTCGCACACCGGGAGGAGATTCTGCTGCAGAGCCGGGCGACCTTTCGGCAGGCACTTCGCGACCCGTCGTTCGGGGAGCTCTGGGTGGGCGGCTCTCGACCCGAACGATTCGAGCATGTCTTCGCATCGATTCAAAGTCTGAACACCACAGGCCTCGCGCATCTTGATCCGGCGCACTTCGATATCGTCATCGTCGATGAGTTCCATCATGCAGCTGCTCGGTCTTACCAGGCGTTGCTGGACCATGTGCGGCCGGTCGAGCTGCTCGGGCTGACCGCGACGCCGGAGCGAAGCGACGGCCTGCCGATTCTGAACTGGTTCGAAGGACGGATAGCCGCGGAGCTGCGCCTCTGGGATGCCATCAGTCAGCAGCGCCTCGTGCCCTTTGTCTACTACGGTATTCACGACAACACGGATTTGCGCGAGATTCCCTGGCGGCGTGGCCGTGGCTATGATGCCGAGGGCCTCTCGAATATCTTGACCGCGAACGATGCGTGGGCCCGGTTTGTTCTCCAGGAACTCGAGAAGCGCGTGGACGACCTCGGCAGGATGCGGGCGCTCGGCTTTTGCGTCGGCATCGAGCACGCCCGCTTTATGGCGCGGGTATTCGGCGCGGCCGGCGTTCCCTCGAGAGCAGTCTGGTCCGATACGCCTGAGTCTGAGCGGCGGGCGGCACTCACCGATTTGGCTGCCCGACGGGTGAACGTCGTCTTCTCGGTAGATCTCTTCAACGAAGGTGTGGATGTGCCGGCGGTCGATACGTTGCTCATGCTGCGCCCGACGGACAGCCCTACGCTGTTCCTGCAGCAGCTTGGCCGCGGGTTGCGACGCAGCATCGGGAAGTCGGCCTGTACTGTGCTTGATTTCGTCGGGCACCACCGCAGGGAGTTCCGCTTCGACCGACGGTACCGAGGGCTGCTCGGCGGAACGCGTAAGTCTCTGGCGCAGCAGGTCGAGGCAGGTTTCCCCTTCCTGCCGGCGGGCTGTCACATGGAGTTCGATCGCTTCACCACGGAGATCGTGCTGGAGAATATTCGTACGGCGGTACCCACCCGTTGGACCGAACGCGTGGAGGCTCTGCGCCAGCTGTCGGCTCACGGGGTGGACTGCACACTGTCGCGATACCTCGAGGAAACCGGTCTCGAGCTCGAGGAAGTCTACGGCGGCGGCAAGAGCTGGTCGGACCTTCGCGAGGATGCAGGTCTCGACGAACGAACGGACGGTCCGTTTGAGCAAGCACTGCGCCGCGCCTGCGGACGGCTGCTGCACGTCGACGATCGGAGTCGGTTGGACGTTTATCGGCGCTTCCTACGGTCCAACCGGCCACCGGAACCTGATCGACTGCCGCAATACGAGCAACGACTGCTCAGGATGCTGGTGGGGTCGCTCGTCAGTGGGTCGGTGTCAAAATCGACCTCGCTGGCTGAGGGCGCGCGACTCCTCTGGAGCCATGCGCGGGTACGTGCGGAGCTGCTGGAGCTCCTCGAGATCCTCGCCGCCAGAATCGAGCACGTTGCCATACCGTTGTCGACCGATCCGTCGGTCCCGCTGATGGTGCACGCGCGGTACACGCGAGTCGAAATCCTCGCAGGGTTTGACGTGGGGAGCGGCGCCAAAGTGGCGCCCTGGCAGACGGGAGTGTATTGGGCCGCAGAAGCCCGGTCCGATCTTCTCGCCTTCACGCTGGACAAGACGAGTGGGCAGTTCTCGCCGACCACGCGCTATCGAGACTACGCGATCAGCGCTGAACTCATTCACTGGGAAAGTCAGTCGACGACCCGAGCCGATAGTGACACCGGCCGTCGCTACCGGAATCACGCGACCGCCGGTACTCACGTCATGCTGTTCGCACGCGAGCGCAGCAGTGATCGGGCGTTTTACTTTCTGGGGTCGGCGACTTACGTGAAGCACGAATCCGAGCAACCGATGGCCATTACGTGGCGCCTGCGGCATCCGCTGCCGGGTGATTTGTTCGCTGCCTTCGCCGCGGCAGTGGCGTAGCCTACCGGCTGCATGGGGACGCCACGCAGAGTTGCGAGAGGGGCGATTCCCCTCGGGTTCCGTCGGCCAAAAGAACCGTTAGTCTGTGGGAACTTTGTGTCTATCGGTGGCGCTCAGTAGTGCTTTGTCGTGACAAACGCAACAGACGCCCTGCGACGGGTTTATGGAAATGTCAATAAAAACAAAGCATTACAAATGGCTAATTTTGGGATTCTGTTGCCCGTCCAAATTTGTAAACCGTTGGTCGGCGGTTCAAATCCCTCAGCCGGCACCAATTTACATCAATAAATTCAACAAACTACGCACGCTCTTGGGTGGCGACCATCGGATATCCACCCGACTGTGCCGTAAATGTGCCATGTATTTCGACATTTCCGGCGTAGGTGGCAGAATGGTCGGCGGCGAGGTGCGCGTAATGGCGCACCATGCGCTTGCCGCCGAACGGGAGCACCCGTCGCGGCAGCTTCCGTTCCGACTACTCTATCGCGGGCATCATTGTCTCGGATCCCAATGACGATCTTCGCTTAGGGCACCACCGATTCGGCGGGCTTCGGCAGATTCGCAAATCGTGATGCCAGCTCCTCACGTTGCGCGGAGAAGCGACCGGGATTGCTCTTTTTGAGCTTGCGTAGGTTGATCAACTTCCACTGCGGCGCGGGCAGGTGCTGCAGGTTGGGGAAGGGCATGAGCTCCCACGCCGGTTCGGCACTCACCAGCGACAATAGGAATTCGCGATGACGCGACGTCAGAGCGCGTGGAAGCTCTGCGACCAGGCGAGATTGGGTTTGCTCGAGCATCGCCAGGGCGACCTCATCTGTGGTCAGGCCGGCGAATTCGTTCGTGAAGGCGGGCTCGAGCGGTAATCGGTTCGGAAAGAGCACCTCATGGACCGGGCGATTGTGGCCTGCAAGATATGCGACGAAGCAATCGACGAAAGACGAGTGCCATATGGAGTGTTTCAACATCTGCAAGACGTCAAACATGTCCCGGGGGTGCTGCCGATCCATCGCGGCGACGAGCTTGCCGCCGTAGAGCTCGGGAAGGTCGAGGACGGGCAGGGTGATATCGGTCGTGAAGAGCTCTTGCGCCTTCGGCACCAGAGGACGCTGGATGACCGGCAGTACGGTCCCGCGAAGGACGAAATTGACTTCCACCTTGATCTGCTGTCCGTTTCCCTCGATGAACAGTTTGACGTTTTCCCCTCCCTTCGCGGTGGGGAGGTGAGCGCGATAGCCCAGCGCAGAGATCGCAGACTTGGCGGCTCTGAGATCGGCCGCAATTGCTCGCAGCGCGTCTTCGCGATTCAGGGTGTGGTCGGTGAACACGACGTCAATGTCGACGGAGAGGCGCGGCATGTCATGCGCAAACAAATTCAGGGCCGTGCCGCCCTTGAGCGCAAAGCGTGGCGAGCGGAACACTACCGGGGCCACAGCCAGCAATAGACGCACGGTGTCGACGTATTGCTGATTCACGGGCGTCTCAGGTCCAGGCGCTCGCCGGATTTGGTGACGGCCACCCAGCGCTTCCCTCCGCCGATACGCTGGCTATGGCGTTTTGCGGTCTTCGCCCATGGGAGATCCAACTCTCTCCCCAGGAGTTCGGCCAGGCGGACGACTTTGATTCTGGTGGTGTGTGCGAGCAGTGGGTCCAGTACCTTTTCACGCAGGGTATGGAGCAGCTCGACGAGCTGCCGCGCTTCTTCGAGCGGTTGAGCTTTCCCCACATCGCTCAGGAGTTCGAGAAGCGCGCGCTCAGGTACGGAGACGACTACGTCGGGACGTCCGGTCGGGAGGGATTGCAATCCGAATTCCTTAGGGAGCTGGTCATCGAACAGGCGCGTCGCCTGATACCGGCTGGGGAAGCGCTCGGTGAACCAGGCAGGTAGCCGCTTGGGCTCGTCTCCCCATAACGTCAATACCTCTCTGAAACTCACGTTCTGGCGGACCCCGCGCCAGTCGAGGGCCGTCTTGCCGCCGACATGAAAGCCGGCGACGCGGTGAGTGAGGAATGCCAGGCAGCCGTCTCGGGAGAGCGTGTCGCCGGGCAGCATGTAGACGCCGCGGCCAAGGTGGGTGAGCCATCCGCTGCGTGCGAGGTCCGAGGCACGGAATTCGCTGACCCCATACTCCCGGAGCGCAGCCGTGCTCAGCGGCTCGCCACGAGGCAGCTTGGCCAAGACCGCCTTGAATGAGAATTTACGCCTAGATTGCACTATAGGGTCAATTATAGCGTCCAAAATATTCCACACAATGCTGCCAGATTGAATATTTCAAATAAAATACTTGAGCTTAAAAGCTAATTTATCCGGTTGCGATATTCAAGCCGGCCGTAACGGAGGCCTCATCAACCATCCAAGCCAGATCCGGGTGTGGCGCCGGAAAGATCATGGCTTCCCATCTTTGAGCCCGGCATCGAGGTCAGCGCGCCGCCCGGCACCCTGGATTCCCGCAGTGCCGCGACTTGCTGCTCAGGCAATTCGTCCGCCACAACTGTGCAGTTTTCGACCCGTGTTGACCGCGCGCACCGCAGCTACGGTGCATCCGTTCGAGAAGCCTCTCGAGCAGCTCTCTCGGGTCGCCTTGGCCAAAGAGCCATTGGCTTGCGGGAGTTTTGTGGGAATCAGTGATGCTCAGTAGTGCTTTGTCGTGACAAGTGCAACGGGCGCCCTGCGGCGGGTTTATGGAAATATCAATAGAAACAAACTACTACGAATGGCCGATTTGGGGATATCCGTGCCCGACCAAATTTGTAAACCGTTGGTCGGGGGTTCAAATCCCTCAGCCGGCACCAATTGAATCCCGTTGAAAGGACCTGAGATCGGTAATTCTGCTGCCGGGCAATGCGGGGCCAACTTCCAAGGATTTCTTGGTAGTTGAGACAGAGGCTCGCTGCCGCGTGCGTTGACAGATCACGCCCTACAGCCTGGATGCGGTCATCTCGGTCGGTTGCTGGGTGAATTCTCATTGCGCAGTGCAGTTTCGTCACGGGGGGCAACCGCCGCTCTGCGCGATCAATTGGTTCAAGGCTACAGCTACCGCAACCCGTACGAGAGTCGTAAGGCGATTCGTTGGAGCACATCGACCAGCATGTCGTCATTGAGGGCGCGGTGAAATTGCGGCTCCTCGGGCAACGTTCGCTTCGCGCGCTCGTTGAGCACTATCGCGGGGGCGTGCCCGTTCATTGATGAGCCGTATTGGAAGCCTTGAGCATCTGGATAAGCCTCGTACAACTGCCGCGCCCAGGCGCGCGCACGGGAGCGCGGCCCGGAGTGGATTGCGGTAGAAGCGCCGAGCCTTGTGGCGAAAGCGCCGCGCAGGTCAAGCAAGGTGACCGGTACTTGCAGGGCAAAGACTGCGAGTGCAGGCGCGTTGCGGATCCGGTCAATCCGACGAGTCGCCTGGAAGACTTCCGCCGCGCAGGTGTCCACCTCGGGCGCGCAGTACAGCACGGCTCGGTCTTGCTCCGTCGGTTCATCGTTTGCGCTTGGTAGATGATGGTCCCAGCGCGCTGCGGTCGGGCCGACGTGACGGAAGCGGTTCCAATGCGAAGGATACGGGCCGGCGGAAAAGTAGATGCGCGCCAAAGGTGTGCCGGCAGGCAGCTCGAGAGTCTCGGCCCCAATCTGGCGTAGCGCCTCGACGCCGGGCGGGTCCGGGAACTTGCTCACCGGCCTCAGGCGCGCGTCAGGTCACGGGCGAGCTTCGCCACAGGCTCGACGGCCCGGCCTGACAGCAGCCATTCGCGAGGACTCAGCGGAGATGCATCGCTGTCGGACTGCAGTTCCGGATCGGGTAGCAGGAACCAATCGACCACATCCAATGGGAAGAGATCCGCCGGGAGCGCCTTCAGTACTTGCGCGAGACCCGGGATGACGAGGCGGCGCTCAAACTGGAAGCGCGGCAGGCGCCAGGTTCCCTCGTATTCGAGGCCAAAGAGAGACCGCTCCCGCAGCCTCTGGCGCACTCGGCTCACGTCCACGCGCAGGAGCTTGGCGGCCTCGGCGGCTGACAGGCTTTCCTCGAGCAGCGCCATATATTGCGCTTGGCTGCCTATGAGTGGATCGTTATCGGCGCCGACGACCACATCGTCCTTGAAGGCGCCGACGCTATGCAGGGCGTCAAGCTCGGCGGTCGCGAGCTCCGCGGCGTGGTGGCGTCCGGGAGGGGGAGTGGTCGCCGTGGTCAGCGGGCGATTGCGCGCCAGCGCAAGCTTGGCAGCCGCATACCACTTGGCCAGCGAACGCTTCTCCGCCGCGCTGCCGCTCAGCAGATGATCCAGGCCATCCGACGAGAGTGTCGCGGAATGCTCTGCCATATGCTCCTCTGCACACCTCAACGAGTATTCTCGGTAATATATTAGCAGGAGAAGTCGGGAGTCGCATTAACCTATGCCCGATGCGCAAACTCCTGTGCCGAGAATGTGCCGCGTCGAGATTGAGTGTGCCGTAATTGTGCCGAGATGAGGCTGGGGTCGGGGCTGCCAAGCGCTGCGAGTTGTTGATTTGTAAGCCCATCGAGCAGCCGAGATCTGGTTTGTAAACCGTTGCTCGAGGGTTCAAATCCTTCGGCCGGCACCTGACCGCGGCGGCCCGTGCACTTGGACTTGCGCCGCTAAGATCGACCTCAGGATGCACGTCGGTGGCACCGGAATCGGGGCATAACCGTGGGCAATTCCCGCACGTGCGACGCAACGGCCGACGGGAACGCCGCGGCTGTTCAATTTTCCGCCCGCTTCTCGGCACGACCGAGCGCCGTCCCATTTGATTCGATTCTTGCCTCGAAAGAACAGATGCAGCTGGCTCTGGGGACAGTCTTCACCGAGTCTCCCAAGGGCGCAGCGGAGAGACACCCGGCCCTAACGCGGCGCTGCGAACTCTTCGGTCCAATAGATCATGCCCGCGCTCTCGCTGTTAACGGCAAAGGCAACGCCCATCTGCCGGAATCGCGTGTTCATGATGTTGGCACAGTGTTCAGGGCTCGCGAGCCAGTCGGCCACGACTTTGCGCGGTGTCCCGACACCGCTTGCGATATTCTCGCCAACTCTGCTCCAGCGGTAACCGGCGCGCGTTATGCGCTCGCCGGGAGTGCTGCCGTCGCTTCCGATGTGACTGAAGAACTCGTGCGCGGCCATGTCCCGCGAATGCGCGCGGGCGGCGCGCGTGAGGGCTGGTGCGAGCGATAGGGGCGGTGCCGGCGGGAAACGTCTCGAGCCACAGGTGCGCCCGTGTGCGCGCGCTTGGTTGGTCAGCTGAAGAACGCGGCGCCCAACAGCGGCGGCGTCCTGCGCGGCCGGGATACGCAGCGGCTGGGCGACCACGATCCACAGCTCGTGCGGGCCGCGCCGGTAGATGCCGATTCGCCGCAGCCTCGGATCGGCGAGCTGAGCGCAGAATTGCTGTTTCACGATCCGCTCCACAGCCGCCTCGTCCGTGGCGCCGGTTATCCGAATCCACAGAGAGCGCGTCGCGAGATAGCCGGCGCGACGCTCCGCGCCGGCGAGTGACTCGCCGTGCGCGAGACGCCGCGCAACCTCAT
This sequence comes from Pseudomonadota bacterium, assembly GCA_021792555.1. Taxonomy (GTDB): domain Bacteria; phylum Pseudomonadota; class Gammaproteobacteria; order Steroidobacterales; family Steroidobacteraceae; genus 13-2-20CM-66-19. The sequence continues at coordinate 24,882 of JAJYUL010000035.1, read as the reverse complement.
TCAACCTGCGGCTCTCGCTGAGCCTAGGGTGAGAGGCAAGCGAGAGGCCGCAGTACGCGGCTCGTGCGTGATTGACTGCCCCGAGCGCAGAGGCGAGGGCGGCGCTCGGGTAGAGCAGCAGCGCGACCAGTGCATACGCCGCATGCGATATCCGTCCATGTCGCCTGCTGAGGGTGCGTTCAGCCTTTCGGTGAAGCCGCAGACGCGAGTAGCCCTCAGAGCCGCAGACGGAGCGCAGTCCTGCGGGAACCGAGGCTATCCGCTCGCGAACCGTGCGCAGGGCCGAGCGCGCGTGCAATTTCACCCCGTCGGCGCGGTCGGATTGCGCGCCGAGAATCAGCCGAGGATCATCGGCCCGCGGCACGAATCGGTCTCGTGAGTCCTCCGTCCTGACGAATGCGGCTGCAAGATTGCCTGCGGAATCCTCGTGACATGTTGGTTGTCGAGGGCGCTCCCCCCTCATGGGCGTCGGGCGTGCTGGCGCGTTCACTGATGGCCAGCGCGGCGGCCTGGCCCGGTGCGATCTGCTGCTTCAGATCTCGGGCTTGGCGGTGCACGACTGGACAGCTGCGTTTCAGTGGTTGGAATCTCTCCATGGTTACCCGCTCTTACCGATTCATTCCCGGTGCAGAGGACAGATGTGCGTCGTGGGGCGTTCACCTCGATGTTCCGCACTCGCCGTGTCGGTCCGTCCATCATGCGTGCGGGCACCCGACGGCGTCAAAGGGTACATGGCGGTTGCCTGCGAGAGTCAGCGTCTCCGCGTGGCGACGGGCCGCCTGCATTTCTTTCCGAGCACGGCCCCGCTGCCGGCCTGTCCAGAGCTTACGAACGCAGCGGCGGGGCGTGACGCCGCCGGCGCTCAGGTCTCCCCGGCGCGCAGCATTCGAGCATCGATGGGCAGTGTACGGATGCGTTTGCCGGTTGCGGCGAACAGCGCGTTGCACAGCGCCGGCAGCACCGGCGGCAGCGGCGGCTCTCCAAGACCAGTGGGATCGTTGTCGCTGCGCAGGAAATGCACTTCGACAGGTGGCGATTCGTTTATGCGCAGCAGGTGATACGTGTCGAAATTACGCTGCACCACGCGTCCGTTCTCGAATGTGACCGCCATGTGCAGGGCCTGTCCCAGTCCGTCGAGGATCGCGCCCTGCGCCTGATTGTACGCGCCCGCTGGGTTGATGATCTGCCGGCCGATATCCACTGCTGCCCAGATCTTGTGCACTTTTGGCGTTCCCTCCCGGCTGAGGCCTGCCTTGACGACCTCGGCGACATAACCGAAGTGACTGTAGTAGAAGGCCAGCCCCATTCCCGTGCCGGCGGGCAGCGCGGTGCGTCGGTGCCAATCGGATTTTTGGGCCACGAGCTCGAGCACCCCACGGACCCGTCCGGTGTCGAAGGGCGGAATCTTCATCCCGCGGCGTGCTGGCGGGGGCGCGAACACCCGCGGTGGACCGTACAGATCGAGCCGCAGCGCGAGCGGGTCGCGGCCACCGGCGTGCGCCAGCTCATCGAGGAAGGATTCGAAGGCGAACGCCAGGGCGTTACCGCCGGGGTTGCGCATCCAGCCGGTGGGAGCGTTCAGCTCGATCAACGTCTGTCCGTACTCCAGATTCGGGATGTAGCCGGCTGGAAAATGATCGCGCGGCAGCTCGGCGGTGGCGGCGAGGCGCCCATCGTGACCGAAGGTGACGAAATGATCGCGAAAGGCGACCGGGCGGCCCGCTGCGTCGAGCCCCGCCTTGAAGTAATGAAATCCCCCCGGCCTGTAGGCATCGTGCTGGATGTCCTGCGTGCGGTCCCAGAGCAGCTTGATCGCACGGCCGGCACGTTTGGAGATCATGGCGGCCTCGACCATGTAATCGTTGTACGCCCGCCGGCCGAATGCGCCGCCCGCGCGCATCATATGCACGCGGATTTTGCCGGCATCGATCCCTAAGGTCCGCGCGACCAGCGTCGCGCCCGCGCGCGGGTCCTGGGTGGGCGCCCATATCTCCGCGCCGCCGTCCGTGACGTGGGCGGTGCAGTTCTGCGGCTCGAGGGTCGCGTGGGCGAGGAACGGATAGGCGTAGGACGCCTCCAGGACCTTGGGGGCGCGGGCGAGCGCGGCATCGACATCCCCATCGCGGCGGATGATCGAGCGGGGCGCCGACTGCGCGAGTTGCGCGGCCCGACGCTCGAACGCTTGCGTGCTCTGGTCCGAGACGGCCTGATGCGACCAGTCGATGCGCAGTTTTCTGCGTGCCTGGTCCGCATCCCACCATTTGTCCGCGACGATCGCCACGCCGTCGACCAGTCCCATCTTGATCGGCGCCTCGGCGTCGATGCCGCGCACGATGAATGCATCGCGAATGCCCGGCAGCTTCTTGATTTCCTCGATATTGGCGCGGACGACTCGGCCGCCGAAGACCGGCGACTTCTCATAAACGGCATAGCTCATCTCCGCAACCGTGACGTCGATGCCAAACACGGCTGCGCCCTCTAGGATGGCCGGACTGTCGACTCCGCCGGTGAACTTGCCGATGATGGTGTATTCGCTGGGCCTCTTGAGCGTGACGGAATCCAGGTCCGGTGCCGGCAACGCCGCAGCCTTGCCCGCCAATGCGCCATAGGTCAGCGTGCGGCCGCTCGAGCGATGCCGGACCACGCCCGCGCTCGCCTCGCATTGGGAGACCGGGACGCCCCAGGTGTGCGCGGCGGCGGCGAGCAGCAGCTGGCGGCCCGCGGCACCGACGCGCTGCATCGGAATCCAGTTGAGCGGCGTGCCGAGGCTGCCTCCGGCGAACTGTCCCGGGTAGATCGGGTCGAGCATCGCCTGCCTGACGCGTACGTTCTTCCATTCGACGCCTAATTCATCCGCGATCAACATCGGCAGCGTCGTCTTCATCCCCTGGCCGATCTCGGGGTTCTTCGCAACGATTGTGACGATGCCGTCCGGAGCGATGCTGATGTATGCGGCAACCCCCGCATCGTCAGCGAACGTCCTGCCGGCGAATTTCAAGGTCAGCAGGAGGCCGCCCCCGGCGGCGAGCCCGGTGGCGAGGAACGTGCGGCGAGAGATACGTAAGCCCGGCGCATCCGTTCCCGAGGGCGTGCCTGCAACGTGCCTGGCGCTCATAACTCACCCTCAAGAGTTTCAGGGGCTTGCAGGCCGGCCGCACGCTTGATCGCCGCACGAATGCGCGTGTAGGTACAGCAGCGACAGATGATGCTGCTCATCGCTTCATCGATGTCCCCGTCCGAGGGCGTGGGGTTGCGGACCAACAGCGCCGTCGCCGCCATCACCTGTCCCGCCTGGCAGTATCCGCATTGCATGACATCGAGTGCGAGCCACGCCTCCTTGACCTTTCGGCCCCACTCGCTCTCGCCGATGCCCTCGATGGTGACGATCGAGGCCTCACCTATGCCCGAAATCGGGGTCACGCACGCGCGTGTCGGGGCGCCGTTCAAGTGCACGGTGCAGGCGCCGCAGAGCCCGATGCCGCAGCCGAACTTGGTTCCCACGAGGTGCAGCTCATCGCGCAGTACCCACAGTAAAGGGGTGTCCGCCGCACCCTCGACGCTGCGGCGGTTGCCATTGACCAGGATGGAATACCTCATGAGGTTCTCCCCTCGACGGCCATCGGCGGCAATCTGGTCCTTTCCCGGCGGGGCGACTATACGTAGAACTGACGAATGCCGCGGCGGACAGGCAATCCCGGGTGTGGCGCCCGGGCTTTTATGGGCGCGGGGACGCCGATTCACCGGCCTTGGCGAGCGCCGTCAGACATTGCCTTGCGGGCAGATGACCCGCACACGCCCGCTCGGCACAGATCCGATCTACTCACCGAACCATCGCGGTCGTGTAGCGCACGGATCAGCTATTGCGCCGCATATTCGGGCTATCGGTGCATGGATCACCCGATGCCGGTCGGGTGATCTGCCTTTGCCGAGAGCCTCGCCGGTCGCCTCTACGTCCGCAAATTCAAGACAGTCGAGGGCGACTCTGCGGCGCGGGCCGCCCAGGCGTCGCGGGAGATCTCGTAGACGAGAACCGGCATGTCGTGCAGGCTGCGGCGGGCCTGAAAGTGCATCCCGAGCTTCTTCATCAGACTCTCTGACACGGTATTCTGCGGATGACAGATCGCACACAGGACCGGCGCTCCGAGGGTGCCAAAGGCAAACGCGGCCATCGCGATGGCAGCCTCAAAGGCGAGACCTTGCCGCCACTTGTCCCTCCGAATGCGCCAGCCGATCTCAAGGGGGTTATTCGGGTCTCCCGCCAGATGCTGGATGCATCCCGCCCCGACGATCTGCCCGGTGCCGGTCTCGAAGAAACTCCACCAGGAATACCCGAACTTCCGCCAGTATCCTTGCACCTTGCGAATTTCCGCCAAAGTCTCCTCAGCGCGGTACGCCCGCCCGGTGATGTAGCGCATCACCGCCGGGTCGCCGTTCATGGCCTGCAGCCCCTCGAGGTGCCCGTCCACCCACGGCTCAAGGCGCAATCTTGCGGTCGTGAGGATCAATCGTCGTCTCCAACAGTGCTGCTCAGGCTATCAGAACAGCAGATCAGCGTCCCCGTACGCAACGCGCGATGCGCCGCCTGAACGACTCTCGAGGGGTGACCCGCCTATGCGGCCGTGATGCGACTCGGGAATGGCGCCGGAGAGAGTGGCGTCAAATGGCACCGTGCAAACCGCGACAGTCTCCGGCGGCATCCAGGTGAGCTTCTCAGTGGGATCTAGGGTGCCGCCTGATTCTACAAGAGTCGCGTGTAATGGCTGTGCATGCGCCTGGCTTGCCGGATGCCGGCCAGTTTGCGGTGGGCGGTCCTCGCCGCGGAATTCGATCGCCCGAGTCATGTCCTGGACCTGAGCGTCACAGCCGAGGCTGACCACACCTGCGTTGCCTCGGCGGCTTTCCTCAGGTTGCCGGATGAGCAACGCCGGTTGAGGGAATGGGCTGTCTGCATTGTGGAAGGGATGACGATGTGAGCGTCTGGCATATGCCGGCATCGGCGACGCGCCTCGGGGGGCGCAATCCGCACGCCGGGCGATTGTGCTTGTGGCCGCTCACCGGCCTTGTTCGCCGCTTCGATAGATCGGGCTCGGCGCGCCGCCCCGAAAGCCGCTCGACATCGCCTGTCCAGGCTCGATCTGCCGAGGCGCTCCAATGGTATTCTCTGTCCCGATGCGGCCCATATTTGACGCCATGCTCGTCAACCGGACGTTCGGCGACCCGGGGGTGCTGATCGACCTGAAGTTCGAGCGCCGCGCGATTCTGTTCGATATCGGTGACGTCACGGGCCTGCCGACCCGCAAGCTGCTGCGGGTGAGCGACGTGTTCGTCTCGCACACCCATATGGATCACTTTGCCGGCTTCGACCACCTGCTGCGCGTCTGTCTCGGGCGCGATACGGCGGTGCGGCTGTACGGTCCGGAGAAATTCATCAGCCAGGTCGGGCACAAGCTGGCCGCCTACACCTGGAATCTCGTGGAGAACTACGCGACCGACTACGTGATCACTGTCCATGAGCTCGGTGCGGGCGGGCACATCGAGCGGGCGCAATTCCGCAGCCGACGGCGCTTCGAGTATGAGGCCCTGCCGGGCACGGACTGCTCCGACGGAGTGCTCCTTGAGTCCCCGTCCTTCCGCATTCGCGCTGTGCCGCTCGAGCATCACGCCATCACCTCGCTGGCCTTCGCCTTCGAGGAGGGCGTACACATCAACATCTGGAAGAACCGGCTCGAGGAGCTGGGCTTGCCGACCGGCCCGTGGCTCACGCGCTTGAAGGAGCTGGTCCGCGCGGGGGCCCCCGAGGACACGCCGATTCGCGTGCGCTGGCGGACGCGTGGGGGCGCGCACGAGCAGATGATTCCTCTCGGGAAGCTCCGCGCTTCGGTACTCGAGTTTCTTCCAGGACAAAGGGTATGTTATGTGACGGATGTCGCCGACAACCCAGCCAACCGGGAGTCTCTGGTCGCCTTTCTGCACGGCGCCGATCTGCTGTTCATCGAAGCGGTGTTCCTGGACGCGGAGCGGGAACAGGCTGCGCGCAAGGCACACCTCACGGCGCGCGCCGCCGGGCAGATGGCGCGGGCGGCCGGGGTCAGAGCGGCGGTGCCGTTTCATTTTTCACCGCGCTACCTCGGGCGGGAAGAGGATCTGCGACGGGAGTTCGAGGGGGCTTGGCGCGGGGGTTAGCGGGCTGCCCCCGGTGTCCCTCTGGCTCGCCCGCGGTCCGGGACGGCGATGCCGAGGCGAATCGCGGCCAGCCGCAGGGGCCCCCGGCCTCCGCCGCAGAGCGCTGCGGTCACAAAAAGCGCCGCCGATGCAAGCGGCCGAGCGCCTCTGTCGAAGTAAGGGCCGGCGGCCTTTCACCGAACGCAGCGTGCCCGCCACGGGACCAGGCATTTTTTCCGCTTTGCTGTTAAGCAAATGCCAAATGCGTCGAGCTTTTGAGGCGTCGTCGCGCGGCCGGTCAGGGTAGAATTCCATGGGCCAGATACGGAGTTTGGCGTCGGCCCACCCTGGCTTGCACGCAAAGAAAAATTCTCCATGCCTCAGTCGGCACAGCCGCTACAGTGGACTGATTCCATGGCCACCGGCATCGCCATGGTGGACGAGCAGCATCAGTACCTGCTCGACATTTTCAATCGCATCGCCTCCGCCCAGGCACAGGAGGCCTCGCCCAGGCACGTCATAGCGCTCCTCGGCGAATTGGTGGATTACACCCACTATCACTTCAGCGAAGAGGAGAAGCTGATGCGGCGGTGGGGGGTGAATGCCGAGCACGGCACGATGCATATGCAGGCGCACGGGACGTTCTGCGAGTTCCTGCGGCGGGCCCAGACTCTGGTGCGCGATCACGCCGCGGACGTCGCAGCGGACGTTGTCCTCGATCTGCTGGCATTTCTAGCGCAGTGGCTGGTGCACCACATCATGGAGGTGGATCGGTCTCTGGCGCGCGAGATCCGCATCCTCGAGACAGGTGGAACCGTCACGCCGCTCGAGCGCGAACAGAACTCGGCGACGAAGGATCACCTCCTGCAAACCGTGAACCTGCTGACGGACCGTCTTGGCGCGCGCGCTTTCGATCTGCTGACGAAACGCCAGCAGCTGCTCGATCTGCAGGCGCTCTACCGGGCGCTGCTGCATTGCGGCGATGTGCTGATCCAGAGTCGCGAGGAACGGGAGATGCTCGCGAGCCTCTGCGCCAAGCTCGCGCAGGACACGCCGTTTCATACCGCATGGATCGGCCGGCCGGAGGCGTCCGGAGTGTTCGAGGTCCTGGCTCTGGCCGGTGAAGGGGCCGAGCAGGTGCGCAGCGCCCTTCCGGTACTGACCGACGCGCAGACCGCGTCCGTCGTGGTCAAGGCCTGGAAGCGCCGGCAGCTGGCCATCTGCAACGACACGTTTGCCGATCCGACGCTGCAGCCGTGGCACGCGGGCTTCGCCGAACACCATTGGTCGAGCGTCCTCGCCATTCCGATCGTACGGGCGAGGCGCGTCTGGGCGATTCTTGCGCTTGCCTCCCCACGGCGCGGATGCTTCGATGAGCCCACGATCGAGGTCTGCACGCGGATCGGGGCGCTGCTCGGTCATGGCCTCGATGAGCTCGACCTGAAGAAGCGCATCCGGACCCGTCAAGAGCGTGACGCACGCATCGCCCGGACCGACAGCCTCACGGGACTGCCGAACCGTCTCGCTCTGGAGGAATACCTGCCGCAGGCGATCGCGCGTGCGCGCCGGCGCGGCTCGTCCGTGGCGGTCGGCATCCTCGACTTGGATGACTTCAAGCCCGTCAACGACCGGCTGGGGCACGACGCAGGCGATGAGTTGCTGCGCGCGTTGTCGCGCGGCTTGCTGGCCGGATTGCGGGACTCGGACTTCATCGCGCGCCTCGGTGGTGATGAGTTCGTGGTGGTCTTCGAGGATCTCGAGCCCGCACAGGCGATGGCGCAGCTCGGCGCGGCGCTCGAGCGGCTGCATCGGGCGGTCGAGGCGCCCTTCGAGTTAGGCGCGGGCGGAGTCGCATCGATCGATATGACGATGGGCGTTGCGATGTATCCGGCCGACGGCGACGAAGCCGAGCTGCTGCTCCGCCAGGCGGATGCGGCGATGTTTCAGGCCAAGCAGACCAAGCATGACCGAACTCAATGGTGGCGGCTCGGTGTTGCAGCGCACGCGGAGCAGATATCCGAATCCGCCTTTGACACCTTCGGCGCGGATGCGCAGGAGCTCATGCGAGCCCTGGCGCCGCATCTGGAGATCGTAGCGGGTCAGTTTTCCGCATCGTTCTACCGTGAGCTCCACGCGCATCCGGACACGGCGGCCATTCTCGAGTGCCTCTCGGAGGAGGAGTTGCAGGCGCTGGCGCGCAAGCAGGCGGCGCATCTGCGCTTCCTGCTCGATGCGCGCACGACGGCGCAGCAGATAGAGCAGACCGCCCACCGGCTCGGCGCCGTGCACGCCCTCATTGGCATCTCTGGCGCCTGGATGACGCGCGCCTTGGGTCTGTATCGTGACTTGTTGCGCACGCATCTGGATGCCGCCCTGCTGACCGCGCGTACGCGCTACCGCACCCTGCGGGCCGCCGAAGCCCGGCTGCAATTGGACATCGAGTGCCAGCTGCATGCCATGCAGTCCATTCTCGATGAGTACCAGATGCTGCTCGCCCGGCCGATGGACGGCAGAGCGCTGGCGGCGGACTGGATGCGGACCGAATTGCATGAGCTCGCGGCACTGCCGGGTGTTCGCGCGGCCGTGGTGTGCCGGCCGGACGCACAGAACCGCCTGGTCATCGAGCGTGCGGCCGGCGACGGCTCGGATGCTTTCATCGAAGCGCATCGCGCGCGCGATCTGTATCCGGTGCTCGATCCGCGCGATGCGCGCGGCCGAGGGCTGGTGGCGACGACCTGGATGACTGACTGCCCGCAGGAGACTTCCGCGTTCGGCTCCGACGGTCGCGCGGCGCCCTGGCGGACGCTGATGCAGGAGTTCGGCATCCGCAGCGCGGTGACCATCCCCGTGCACCGGCATGGCGCGGTCCACGCGGTGCTCATGCTGTTCGGCGCATATCCGCACCAGTTCAGCTCGGGCTGGATGCGCACCTGGCGGCTCTCGCTGCAGAACCGCTGGGACCACATGACCCGCGCCTCCCAGAGCCGCTGGCATGCGATCGACACGGGTGAGGCGGCGAAAATGCGATCGCTGCTCTACAGCGGCGGCGTGGAGATGTTCGTCCAGCCCGTGGTGGATCTGAGCAGTGGCGCGCTGATCAAGGTCGAGGCTCTGGCACGGCTGCGCACGCCGGAGGGCGCCATTCTGTCTCCCGGACAGTTCCTGCCCGCATTGGGGGAGACGGACCTCGATTCACTCTTCCGCCAGGGGCTGGCGCAGGGTCTGGCCCACCTGCGCCGCTGGCGCGACGCAAACATGGACATCGGGCTGTCGATCAACCTCGCGCCGAGTTCGCTGATACATCCGGACTGCGCCCAGTGGGTCGAGGAGGCGCTGCGCTGCGCGCGGGTCGCGCCGCAGCACCTTACTCTCGAACTGCTCGAGAATCAGGCACTGGAGGTCAGCGCCGTCGATGAGGCCATCACCCGCCTTGCCGCCACGGGCGTGAAGATCGCGATGGATGATCTCGGCTCGGGCTTCAGCAACCTCAAGCGCCTGGCGGACCTGCCGTTCGACTGGATCAAAGTCGATCAGAACATCATCAAGGACGTGGGCCGCGATCCGATCAAGGTGCTGAGCCTGTTCCGGACCGTCGTGCAGATCGGTCAGGACCTGGGGCGCGACGTCGTGGCCGAGGGCCTCGAGGATGCGGGCATCGTCGAGGCGGCGAGTCTGCTCGGTTGCCGTTTCGGACAAGGGTTCGGGCTGGCGCGGCCGATGCCTGCGGAGGCGCTCATCGGCTGGCTCGAAACGCAGCCGTTCCGCGGCCGCGACGGCGACGGTGTGCGCAGCTGGATCGGCGCCCTGGCCTACCAGTGGATGGCCATGCACGACACGCTGCATCTGCGCCATCCGGGTGAATTCGCGTCGTGCCCCATAACCTGCTTCCTGGGCTCGCAGGACATTCACGACCCCGAGATGCACTCCGTGCACGTGCAGATCCACGAGCATCCGCTCGAGTCAGTCCGGCGGCAGGCCATGCGGCGCATGACGCAGTGGCTGACTGCGAAAGCTCACGCAACCTGGATGGAGCGCTCCCGGTGCGTGAATGACGGCTGACGCCGATCGGCCGAGCGCGGTCCGGATGAGCCGATGCCGGCACACGTCCCTGTGCCCGGCCGAGCCGCGGTGAGCGCGGCAAGGCCGCGCCCACCCTCAAATCGAGTTTATTGCGAGCTCAATTCCCCAGCGCGTTGCGCGCCCGTTGTTCCTGCTGCGCCGCCTGCTGCTGCTGAAACTGCGCGTTGACGCGTTTGTAGTTCGGCAGATTGCGGAACGACAGGACGACCTCCTGGTCCGGCCATCCGCGCGTCAGCTTGATTTGCCCGCGTCCGTCGAACAGCGAGGACCATTCTACGTCGATCGGTCCGACGCTCAGGTTTCCATTTGCGATATCCGGCTTGCCGTACTGGTGTTCAAGGACGTGCATGAGCGCAACGATTCCGGGGCCCTTCGGGTGCTGTGAAAATGACATGAAATGCGTCGGGTAGTGAAGGTCGGTGCTTGCCCACCGATCGTGGTAGGTATAACACACGACGGTTTGGCCGGCGCCCGTGATTCTCGCCGGCGCATGGAACGTGTCGCACCAGTGCTGGGCGTTGACGTTCTCGGCCGCGAAGCCGGCCGCCTCCAAGGCGCTGGTGATCCGGGCTCGGCTCCTGCCGTCGAATGTCACGCCGCCGAGCCTGAAGGGGAGCGGTGCCGCGGTGCGGGCCGAAGCGGTCGCGGGTGGGCCGGAGGGCGCGGGCGTGGCGGAGGCCGCTGCCGTTGTGTTCCTGTGTGGGTGGCCTGCGCTGCCCTTGGCGCAGCCGGTGAGCGCGAGGGCACACAGGGTGGCAATGATTACGTTGTGGTTCTTCTGCATGGAACATTCCTCCGGGTACGTGTATGGCAATTTCGGAACAGGGGCGCATCTGCCACTGCGGTGCCGACCGTCCGTCTCCCGGTGCGTCCGGGATGCGTTGGGCGGGGCATGATTGAGGCGCCTCTCGGCTGGCGCTGCAGGCTTTGGCGGGTCGGCGATCTGGCTCTGAGAGCGGACTTCTGGCCTTCAGCGCAGAATGCGACTGTCTGCGGATGCACGGGCCGCAGTTCGGGAGCGCCGGTCCAATCGGCGCCTGGAAGGGACGAATATGCCGATGGGGCGTCGAGGACAAGTTGGGGCGAATCGCCAGTCTCGTTGGCTTCGGCGCCGCGCAGGCGAAGAGGGGGAGGTTGATCGGCGCGAGTGGACGTCCGCGAGCGCGCGGCGCCGGCGGAGGGCTTGTCTGGGCAGCGACGGGCGGCGGATTGTGAGGCCCGGGATCCTCGCCCCGGCTGGTGATGCCCGTCGCGCGCTCGGCGCTGTTGACTGCACCGCTTCTTCTGGGGCCGGGCGGATGAGCGCAGATTCATAAGTCTTGTTCTTCGCCGCGAAATGTCTCCAGGGGGCGGTTCTGTCGGTCTGTCACAGTCGATGATGCGAACGGGCGCGGGGTTTTTGGATGCTCTCTCCGAGTCGATGTCGTGGCTGTTACGCGTGTCACAACGTCGGATGTTGGTTGTGACCGTCGGCTATTGATCGGTATCGGATGGCGAAGAGTTGACAAAACGCATTGCTTTATCTGCGCGAGCTCCCTGGGCAACGCAAGTGTCCGCTGCAATGGGCCGCTGCCGGGATTGACGGCATCCTTGATGCGCGATGCGATCAGTGTGGAGCGTCGCGACCGGCCGGCGGCGTTGCATGCAGGGCTGAGCCGCGGCTGTGCGGCGGCCCTGCATTGCGCCGGCGCGCGCGACGGTTTCTCGGTCGGGCTGCGGGCGCTGCGGTTCCGGTGCCTCCAGAGCGCGAACGTGATGGCGGAGCAGGGAACGGCGTAGACTGCCCGATACGCGGCCCGATTCGGGGCGCTCCCAGTGCGGGAGGGCAGGTCGGTGATACGTTGGCGGCGCGAGGTGATGCTGGCGGGGTGCCTTGTTGCCGCAACGGGGGCGGCCGCCGGTCCGGCCTGGCCCCAGGCATGGGTGGCGGCCAAGGCCATCGTGGCCGCTCAGCAGCGGATCGTCTCGCCGCGGGGCATCCAGCAGCACTTTCTGCTGCCGGTCGACGGCACGCGCCAGTGGATCTCCATTCAGGGGCGCGATACGCGCAATCCGATCCTGCTCGTGCTGCACGGCGGGCCGGGATCGCCGCTCATGCCCGTCGCCTGGACGTTTCAATCTCCCTGGGAAGACTACTTTACGGTGGTCGAGTGGGCCCAGCGCGGCACGGGAAAGACGTACGAGGCCAACACTCCCGCGCAGATGGCCCCGGGCATGACCATTGCCGGCATGACCCACGATGCGGCGCGGGTCGTGCAGTACCTGCGCCATCGGTTCCACAAGAAGAAGATCTTCCTCCTCGGGCACTCCTGGGGGACCGTCCTCGGCGTCAGGCTCGCGCAGCGACACCCCAACTGGTTCTACGCCTACATCGGCGTCGGCCAGATCGTCAACGAGCGGCGCGGGCAGCACATCGCGTATGAACACGTTCTGCACGAAGCCAAAGCGCATCACAATCCCGTGGCGCTGCGCGAGCTTCAGGCGCTGGCGCCGTATCCCGGCAGGCGTCTGACACTGGAGCGGCTCAGTGTACTGAACAGATGGGAGATGTATTACGGGGCCCTGGTGTACGGCCGGAAGCACTTTCACTGGTATGCGCGCAGCTGGGAGCTCTCGCCGCTGTACACGCTGAAGGATTTCGAGGCCATTGCCGAGGGGAGCCGGTTCTCGCTGAAGTATCTGCTCGGACCGCTGCTGCGCGTGAACTTCGATCACGTCACGCACTTTGGCTGTCCGGTGATCGAGTTCGTCGGCGCGCACGACTATACGACGCCGGCGAGCCTGACCATCCAGTGGTTCGAGCGCCTGCACGCGCCATCGAAGCGGCTGGTGATCTTCGCCAACTCGGCGCACCTGATCATGCAGGAGCAGCCCGGGCGCTTCCTGGTGCATCTGGTCGAGGACGCGCTGCCGTACGCGGTCCAGGCGGGCGATGCCGCCCCGGCGGAGAAGCAGATCACGCGTTGAGACGGCCGGTCCGGCCGGATTATGTCCGCAACGTCCCGCAGATTCCCCCCGGTGCCTCCTGCGCCGCTGCGGCCGCCGTGCGTCCGTTCAGCTTCCGCTCAGGGAGCGCGCGCGATGCTGTGCTCGCGGCTCGAGGCCGCACGACGGGAGACTCACATGAAACGCACGATCATCGCCGGCATGCTGCTGTCCCTGCTGGCCAGCTCACTCGCCCTGGCCGACCCGCCACACTGGGTTGGCCATCGCGACGGCGGTGACCACCACGAGTGGCGCCATGAGGACCATCGAGGCGACCGCGGGCGCGACTGGCGCGATCGGCACGACTGGCGGGAGCGCCGGGACTGGCGGCGCGAGCACGAGCGCGAAGGGTGGCGCGGGCGTCGCTGGGGCGATTTCGACGACGGCCATTACCGCCGGCCGCCGGGCTACTACTACCGGGCATGGCGCCGCGGCGACCGGCTTCCGATCGCCTACCGCGCTCCGGCGTACATCGTTCCCGATGCCGCCTACTACCATCTGGCACCGCCGCCGCCGGGGTATTACTGGGTCCGGGTCGATCACAACGCGGTGCTGGCCGCAATCGCCACCGGTGTGGTGCTCGACGTCGTCGCCCACGAATTCCACTGAAGAGTGGCGCTGCGGCTGCGGGTTGAGCGCCCTCCCCCCGGAGTGCCTCAGCGCCCCGGGGGGAGGGTCCAGCAAGAGGGACGTTGGGTCATGCCGATCCGGGCGTAATAGGATTCGGCGCTCGGCGCGGCCACCAGGATCAAAGTGGTGAGGTCCCCGGCGAGCGCATGCGTCTCGGCAATCAGCCGCCGGCCGATGCCCCGGCGCTGGTAGGCGGCATCCACCGCCAGATCCGACAGATAACAGCAATACGAAAAGTCGGTCAGCGCACGCGAAATGCCGACCAGACGCCCCTCGTCGCGCGCCGTCACGATCAGGTCCGCCGCGCGCAGCATCCGCTGCAGCCGCTGCAGGTCGTGCACCGGCCGGCGCTCCCCGAGCGTGGAGGCGATCAGCACCTCACGGAAGGCTTCGGCGGAAAGCTCGGGCTCGTGGGCGTAGAGGATCGGCACGGTTCTCTCCGGGCGTTGCGGGCTGACGGGCCGACTGTGCCGGCCTTGCCGCGTCCGTACAAGCCGAGGTGCCGCGAGAATCGACCCGCGCGCAGACTCCGGTACACCGCCGGCGCCGTCCGGCGTTCTACTGGGCAGATGCCCCAGGCGAGAGGTGTCCATGCCAAGGCTTCCGATTCGCACCGCGGTCGCGGCGATCGCGCTCGGGCTCTCGCTGGCGCTGAGCGCCTGCGTGGCCGGACCCGGCTACTACGGCAGCGCGGTGCTCGTGGCGCCGCCTCCCGCGCGCGTCGAGTACTACGGACCGGCGCCGTATCCCGGCTACATCTGGCTCGGTGGCTACTGGAGCTGGGCGCCGAGCGGCTACGTTTGGATCCGGGGACACTGGGCCCCGCCCCGGCCCGGGTACCGCTGGGTGCCGCACCGCTGGGTCCACACCCCGCACGGCTGGCGCATGAGCGGCGGCCGGTGGGTGCGGCGGCGCTGAGCCGCCCGGCCGTGTGCGGGGCGGCGGTTCAGCGCTCGAACTCTCCGCGCCCGTTGGGATAGCTGCGCTCCCAGTTGCGCCCATCGAACGGGCGGACGGTCTGCTCGCGCACCGTGCCTTCGTCCAGGCAGCGGGCGTTGACGCTGAAGCCGTCGGGGTGCGAGCGCGGCACGTAGAAGGACTTGATGCCGCACACCGAGCAGAACAGGTGCTGCGCGGTGCCGGTGTTGAACGTGTAGGTCGTGAGCACGTCCGCGCCTGAGAGCAGCTTGAAGTGCTCGGCGCGCACGACCAGGTGCAGATAGCCTGCCTTGCTGCACATGGAGCAGTTGCACTCCGAGACGCTGAGCGCCGCCGGCGCGCGGACCTCGAAGCGCACGCGGCCGCAGTGGCAGCCGCCGTGATGGGTGACCAGAGGCTCTTCGACCATTGTGCGTGCTCCGGGGCAGCCCTCTCGGGCGGGCGGATCATAGCAGCGCGCAGCGCGCATTTCGCGCCCGGCCGCCCCGGTGATACCGGGCACGGCTCATCGCGGCCGCTGCTCGCTTGATCGTGCCCGATTGCGATGAACCGCGCAAAATGGCCGACGAACGGCTAGATTCGCCAGGATCCGAGCGTTGGGCGGGCCGCGACCGTATTCTGCCGCGCCGCGGGCCGTGCCAAGGCTCACCCCTCGATCCTGGAGGCTGCCCGTGCGAGTGCGTATTGGAGCGATGCTGGTCCTGGGTGCGGCCGTGGCCGCTTTGGCGTGCGCCGCGGACTCGGCGCTGCCGGTTTCGGCGGTGCCGCGCAGCGACTATCAGGCGCTGCACTGGCGCCTGATCGGACCGTTCCGCGGCGGCCGCGTGCTCGCGGTCACCGGCGTTCCGGGCAACGACCGCCTCTTCTACTTCGGCGCCGTCGACGGCGGGGTATGGAAGACCGACGATGCCGGCCGCACCTGGCAGCCGATCTTCGATCACGAGCCGGTCGGGTCCATCGGCGCCATCGCGGTCGCCCCCTCGGACAGCAAGGTCATCTACGTCGGCACGGGCGAGGCGGACATGCGTTCGGACATCGCCCAGGGCGATGGCATGTACAAGAGCACCGACGGCGGCCGCCACTGGATCCACATCGGGCTCACCGACACGCGGCAGATCGCCCGGGTCATCGTCAACCCGCACAACCCGAACATCGTGTATGTGGCCGCGCTGGGCCACCCCTACGGCCCGAACGCCGAGCGCGGCGTGTTCCGCTCGCTCGACGGCGGGCGGCACTGGCAGAAGGTGCTCTACCTCAACGCCAACACCGGGGCGGTCGATCTGGCGTTCAAGCCCGGCGATCCCGAGACCATCTATGCCGCGCTGTGGCAGACGCGCCGCCCGCCGTGGAGCGTCTATCCGCCCTCGAACGGCCCGGGCAGCGGGCTGTACGTGTCGCATGACGGCGGGAGCCACTGGACGCACATCACCGGGCACGGCTTCCCGGCGCACCCCGGGCGCATCGGGCTCGCCGTGGCCCCGACGCAGCCGAACCTCGTGTACGCTCTCGTTGACGGCTCGTGGAAGAGCGGCGGCCTGTATCGCTCCGAGGACGGCGGCGTGCACTGGCAGCACGTCTCGAGCGATCCGCGCATCTTCGGCCGCGGCTGGTATTTCTGCTCGCTCACCGTCGACCCGCGCAACGCCGAGCGTCTGTACGTGATGAACACCATCGTGCTGCGCTCCGATGACGGCGGCAGGCATTTCATCGCGCTCAAGGGGGATCCGACCGGGGACGACTTCCACCAGCTGTGGATCGACCCGACCAATCCCGAGCGGATGATTCTCGGCAGCGACCAGGGCGCGCAGGTGACGCTCAACGGCGGAACCACCTGGAGCAGCTGGTACAACCAGCCGACCGCGCAGATCTACAAGATCAGCGTGGACAACCGCTTCCCCTTCTGGGTGTACGGCTCGCAGCAGGATTCCGGGGCGATGGCGCTGCCGAGCCGGACGATCGACGGCGATGGCATCACGCTCGAGCAGTTCCGCGAGCTCACGCCCGGCGGTGAGAACGGCAATGTCGTTCCCGATCCGAAAGACCCCAACATCGTCTACGGCGACGGAACGGGCGAGACCACCACGGTGCAGAAGCTCGACGTGCGCACCGGCCAGGTGCGCGACGTCGATCCGACCCTGGCGTATCCGGATGCGCACTACCGCACCGACTGGACGCTTCCGCTGGTGTTCTCCCCGTACGATCACAAGACGCTGTATTTCGCCGACCAGTACCTGTTCAGCACCGACGACGGCGGGCTGCACTGGCGGCGCATCAGCCCGGACCTGAGCCGCAAGAACCCCGGCGTGCCGCCGAATCTCGGCCCGGTGACCGCCAAGGACACCATCGACGTCGGTCCGCGCCGCGGTGTGATCTATTCGATCGCGCCCTCGCGCTTCAGCACCAAGGTGATCTGGGTCGGCACCGATGACGGTCTGGTGTGGCGCACCGCGGACGGCGGCAGACATTGGACCAACGTCACCCCGAAGGCGCTCACGCCCTGGTCGAAGGTGGCGGGGATCGAGCTGTCGTACTTCCATCGGGGGACCGCGTACCTCGCCATCGACCGGCATCGGCTGGACGATGAGACGCCCTACATCTACGTGACGCGCAACGACGGCAGGAGCTGGCAGCTGATCACCAACGGCATCCCCGCTCGCGATTTCGTCAACGTGGTGCGCGAGGATCCGGTCAAACCGGGCCTGCTGTATGCGGGCACCGAATACGGCGTGTTCGTGTCGTTCGACGACGGCGCGCACTGGCAGTCGCTGCAGCAGAACCTGCCGGTGACCTCGGTGCGCGACATCAAGGTCCACGACGATGATCTGGTGCTCGCCACGCACGGGCGGGGCATCTGGATCATGGATGACATCAGCGCGCTCAGGCAGATGGACGCCGTGCGCCCCGACGCGGTGACACTGTTCAAGCCCGCGCCCGCGATCCGGCTGCGGCCGGCCGGCTTCACCGGCACGCCGTTCCCGAAGGACGAGCCGATGGCCGCCAATCCGCCGAACGGCGCGTACATCGATTACATCCTGCCGGCGCATGTCGAGGGCCCGGTGACCCTCACCATCCGCGATGCGCGCGGCCGGCTGGTGCGCCGCTACAGCAGCGCCGAGCACGTCTCGCCGCCGAACCCCGCGACGCTGAAGTACGCGCCGGTGTGGGTCAAGCCGCCGGCGATTCCCGCGGCCACCCCGGGCATGCACCGGCTGGTGTGGGATCTGCACTACGCCGCCCTCGAGGCGCCCGGCACCGCCGGAGTGCAGCGGCCGGGCGTGTGGGCCCCGCCGGGCCGGTATACGGTGAGTCTGAGCGTCGAGGGCGTGACCTATCGCCAGCCGCTCATCGTGAAGCCCGATCCGCGGGTGAAAGTCTCGCAGGCCGCGCTCGTGAGCGAGTTCCATCTCGCCCGGAAGGTGGAGCGGGATCAGTTGCGTGCCGCTACGGCCGAATCCGCTGCGGTCAAGCTGCTCGATGCGCTCGATCTGCGCATCAAGAGCGGCGGCCCGCAGCATGCTGCGATCGCCGCGCTTTACGCCGAGACGCGCAATGTCTCGGGCGAGTGGCCGTTCCCGCAGCACCGTCCGGCGTTCGGCGCCGGCCCGCCGCGCAACGTCAGGAGTCTGGTGATGCTGTCGCTGGATCTGTTGCATCTGCAGCGGGCCGTCGACGGGGCCGACGCCGCCCCGAGCCCCGATGCGCGCACCGCGTACGGCATCCTCTCCCGGCAGCTCGGTGCGACGCTCGCCGAGTGGCGGCACCTGCAGCAGGTTGAGCTGCCGAAGCTCAACGCGCGCCTGAAGGCGGCGGGCGAGGCGCCGGTGGCCGACTGAGCGGGCTCGATCGCTCAACCGCCCGGCGCGCCCTCGCGCGGCGCGCCGGGCGCCGCCCTCAGTCCGCTGCGGGCGGCCCGTCCGGCAACTCGCCGGCCAGCGCCCCCTCGAGCGCGAGCAGCGTGCGCTTGATCGCGAGGCCGCCGCCGAAGCCGGTGAGCGTGCCGTCGGCGCCGATCACGCGATGACATGGCACGATGATGGGCAGGGGATTGGCGCCGTTGGCGAGCCCCACGGCGCGCGCGGCGCGCGCATTGCCGACGCGCCGCGCCAACTCGCCGTAGCTGATCGTCTGGCCATAGGCAATGCCGCGCAGCGCCTGCCAGACCCTGCGCTGGAACTCGGTGCCCTCGGGTGCAAGCGGCAGCTCGAACGCGCGGCGGCGCCGCGCGAAGTACGCCTCGAGTTGTCCGATTGCGGCGGCAAACGGGCGCGCCGTCGCCTCCCAGTGCGGCGGGGGCCGCAGCGGATGGGGGCCCGACTGGAAGTGGATGCGCGTCAGATGCGACCCGTCCCCGGCGAGCAGCACGGTGCCGACCGGTGTGTCGATCTCGTGCCAGTACCGCGTCTCGTGCGTCTCGGCCATGTCGTTTCCTGCCGTTTCGTTCAACGGCTCGAGGCTGCCCGCGCTGTTCATCGGGCCGTCGCCTCGCTCGCCGCGTACCACAGGTGCAAAGTCGCGTACCCGCGCCAGGGACGCCATGATTCGGCCCGCCGGCGGAGTTCGCGCGCCGTCAGCGGGCGTGCGTCGCTGCCGGCCATGCGCCGCAGGACGAGGTCGCCTTCCGGCAGCGCGTCCGGCTCGCCCAATGCGCGCAGCGCAACGTACTGCGCCGTCCAGGCGCCGAACCCTCTGAGCGCCGTGAGTTGCTCCGAGAGCCTCTCAGCGCCCGCATCGAAGTCGACCCGACCATCTGCGACCGCGCGCGCCAGGGCGCGCAGCGCCTCGATGCGCGCGCGGGTGATGCCGAGACCGTCGAAGTTGCCGCTCGCGAGCGGCTGCGGCGCCGGGAATGCGCGCGTCAGTCCCGCTGCGGGCATGCTGACACGCTCGCCGAAGCGCTCGACCAGTCGGGCGGCCAGCGTCCGCGCCGCAGGCACGCTCACCTGCTGGCCGAGCACCGCGCGCACCGCGCATTCGAACGGATCCCACGCGCCGGGAATCCGCAGGCCCGGACGGCGGCGCACCAGGGCGCGCAGCGGCTGATCGGCGCCAAGATCGCGGGTGATCTGATGCGGATCGGCGGTGAGATCGAACACGCGCCGGGCGGTGGCGGCGATCCGATACAGAGCCGCGGCCGGTGCGCCGCTCACCTGCAACTCGAGCGCATCGCGGGTGGGCAGGGGCCGCACGCGGATCAGCGCATATCCGCTGCCCACTCGGATCACTCGTGCGTAGCGGTCCGCCTCGAACGCCTCGACGCCCGGGATGGCCCGCGCCCGCAGAAAGTCGCTGAGGCGTCGCCAGTCGTACGGCGGACGGTAGGCGAGAGTCAGGTTGACCTCGCCCGCCGCGCCGTGCGGGGCCTCCGGGGGGCGCTGCCGGCGCAGCTCGCGGGGCGAGCGGCCGTAGGCCTTGCGCAGCGCGTCGTTGAAGCGGCGCAGGCTTGCGTAGCCGGCGGCAAGCGCTACCTCGGTCATCGGCAAGTCGCTGCCGTCGATCAGGTGCTTGGCGAAGTGCAGCCGGCGCGTCTGCGCGAGCGCGAGCGGCGAGGCGCCCAGGTGTTGGGCGAACAGCCTGTCGAGCTGGCGCGCGCCGAGTCCCACCCGCGCCGCGAACTGCGGCATCCGCGCGTGATCGAGCGCGCCGTCCTCGATGAGCCGCAGCGCCCGCCCCACCACGGCCGAGGTCCCGAGCCAGGCCGGCGTGCCGGGGGCCGTCTCCGGGCGGCAGCGCAGGCAGGGCCGGAAGCCGGCCTCGTGCGCGCCGGCGGCGGTGGCGAAGTAGCGGACGTGGCGGCTGTGTGCCTTGGGCGCGGCGGGGCAGATGGGACGGCAATAGATGCCGGTCGACACGACGCCGAGGTAAAACCGCCCGTCGAAGCGCGAATCGCGGCTGCGGCGTGCCCGCTCGAGCACCGGCCAGCCGAACGGTAGTTGCGGGTTCATGGGCGCGACCATACCGCGTGCCGGGGCGCGTGACTGGCCATTTCCGGACATGGCGCCCGAGGCGCGCCGGCTGCGGGAAGCGCGGCTCTGCTAGCCGGTGCGTGCGGCGTTGAAGCTTTCCATCAGCAGACCGGTGCCGCCGTGCGAAACGTGCGCGACCACCGCTGAGCGCCGGTGCAGCTTGGTGACCGTGCCGAGATTAATGGCGAAGGACAGCACCACCTGCTGCCCCTTGCGCAGGCCGAGGTCGGTGGTCTCGATGAACACGCCAGTGGCGCTGAGATTGATGGCCTTGCACAGTTTGCGGCAGCCGCCGGGCACGCTGACGAAGACGATGGTGCGGGCGCGATGGCGGGTATGCAGCCGACGTTCCACGTTGTGCCTCGCGCTGAGCTGGTGAGCCTGTCAAGCACCGATGGCGCCCATTATGCCCCTAAGCGTGTGGGCTGGCGCAGCGATTGAACTTAGTCTGCGCGGGCGGCACACGGCGCCGCAGGCCCGGCTCAGGCGGCGAGAAACTCGCCAATGACGCGTCCGAAGTGCTCGGTGTCGACCAGGAAGGCATCGTGCCCCTCGATGCACGGCAGGGGCGTGAAGCGCGTCGCCGTGCCGCTCGACTCGAAGGCGCGCGCGAGCGCCTCCTGCTCCCCGATCGGGAACAGCAGATCCGATTCAACGCCGACGACGAGCGCGTGCGCGAGGTCCGCGCGGCGCAGAACGGCCTGCGGATCGCCGTGGGCCGCCAGGTCGAAGCGGTCCATGGCCTGCGACAAGTACAGATAGCAGTTTGCGTCGAACGCGTTGACCCAGCGGCTCGCCTGGACTTCGAGGTAGCCCTGCACGGCGAACTCCGAGCCGAACGGTGTGCTCTCGCGCAGGTCGGCGCGGATGGGCTGGCGGTCGAAGCGCTCCGCCCACTCGGCGGCGGAGCGGTAGGTGACCGTGCCGAGCTTGCGCGCGAGGCGCATGCCGACGGCCGGCGGATGCTCCGGGCTGTACTGGCCGTTGCGCCACGCCGGATCGGAGGTGATCGCCTCACGCTGGATCGAGCGCAGCGCGATTGCAAACGGCGAGGCGGCTGCGCTGCCGGAAATGCTCACCAGGCGGCGGGCGCCGCCCGGGAAGAGCGCCGCATAGGCCAGTACGACCATGCCGCCGAGCGAGGGGCCCATGACGGTGTCGAGCCGCAGAATGCCGAGCGCGCGCACGAGCTCATGTCCGGCGCGCGCGATGTCCTCGAGCGACAGATCCGGGAAGGTGAGCCGATAGCGCTCGCCGGTGTCCGGATCGATGGATGCCGGCCCGCTCGAGCCGAAGCAGCTGCCGAGCGAGTTGACGCAGATGACGAAGTGCCGGTCCGTGTCGAGCGCCAGTCCCGGTCCGATCATGCGCTGCCACCAGCCGTCGCGCGGATCCTCCGCGGAGGCTGCCGCATGGGCCGACGGCGACAGTCCGGTGAACAGCAGCACCGCATTGTCGCGCGCGCGGTTCAGCCGGCCCCAGGTCTCGTAGGCGAGCTGTCCGCCGCGCAGCGTGCCGCCCCGCCACATTGGAAAGACCTCCGGCAGGGGCACGTAGCGCCGAGCGTCGGGCTCGGGGCGATCGCTTCGCGGTGCGGGCATGGCAAGGGTCACGGCCGGACTCACAGGTCAGTATCCCCGCCTTCCGGGATGCCTTCAAACAGCGGCGTGGACAGGTAGCGCTCCGCGGTGTCCGGCAGCATGGCGAGCACCACCGCGCCGGCGGGCGCTTCGGCGGCGACCTTGAGCGCTGCGGCGAACGTCCCGCCCGAGGATATGCCGCAGAAGATGCCTTCGTTGCGCGCGAGCCTGCGTGAGGCGTCGATCGCCTCGGCATCCGTGACCACCACCGTACGGTGCGCCACTTCGCGGTCGAGCACTGCGGGCAGGAAGTCCGGCGTCCAGCCCTGGATCTTGTGTGGGGCGAACGGCTGCCCCGAGAGCATCGCCGCGGTCGCCGGCTCCGCCGCGATGACCTTCACCTGCGGGCGCGCCAGACGGATCATCTGGCCGACGCCGGTGAGCGTGCCGCCCGTGCCCCAGCCGCTGACGAAGTAATCGAGCCGCCGGCCGGCGAAATCCTGCAGGATCTCCGGTCCCGTGGTGCTGCGGTGATAGGCCGGGTTGGCCGGGTTCTCGAACTGCCGCGCCAGGAACCAGCCGTGCTTGCGCGCGAGCTCCTCGGCCCGGCGGACCATGCCGGTGCCGCGCTCCGCGGCGGGCGTGAGGACCACGCGAGCCCCGAGCATGCGCATGATCTTGCGCCGCTCGATCGAGAAGTTCTCGGCCATCACCGCGACGAACGGATAGCCCTTGGCGGCGCAGACCATGGCGAGGGCGATGCCGGTGTTGCCCGAGGTGGCCTCGATGACCGTCTGGCCGGGCTTGAGCGCGCCGCTCTGCTCGGCGTCTTCGATGACGCCGATCGCCAGGCGGTCCTTGACCGAGCTCAAGGGATTGAAGTACTCGCACTTGACGTACAGGGTGACGTTCGGCGGCGCGAGGCGCTGGATCCGCACGATGGGCGTACGGCCGATCGTGCCGAGAATGCTGTCGTAGATCATGAGGTTCTTTCTACCTCCCCGCTGCTTAGCGCCACAAGCAATGGTCGGCTATGTTCTGAGACCCGCAGGTTATGATGCGCCGTCCGCGGCCACCGCTGCCTGCGCGTTCACCTCGATTATCAGCGATTACGCATGAATCCGCCCCCATCCGCCGTGCGCCTGCAGAAGCTGCTCGCGGGCGCCGGCATCGGCTCGCGCCGGCAGATCGAGCAGTGGATCCGCGCAGGCCGCCTCACGGTCGATGGCCGGCCGGCGCAGCTCGGCGAGCGCGCAGACGCGCGGGCCGACATCCGCCTGGACGGCCGACGGCTTGAGCTCGAACAGAGCCAGGACGCCGGAGCGGCCGAGGTCCTGCTCTATTACAAACCGGCCGGTGAAGTGACCACCCGCCGCGATCCGCAGGGCCGTCCAACCGTCTTCGACCGGCTGCCGGCGCCGCGGCAGGGCCGCTGGATCGTGGTGGGCCGGCTCGACGTCAATACGGCCGGCCTGCTCCTCTTTACGACCGATGGGGCCGTCGCACACGGCCTGATGCACCCGTCCCGGCAGATCGAGCGGGAATATCTGGTCCGGGTGCGGGGCCGCCCCGCCCCGGCCACGCTGCGCCGGCTGCTCGAGGGAGTGATGCTCGAGGACGGGCCGGCCGCGTTCGACCGCCTCGTCGAGCAGCCGCAGCCGCGGGCGCAGCCGCCGCAGGACCTGCGCAATACGGCCTATCGGGTGGTACTGCACGAGGGACGCAATCGGGAGGTGCGCCGGCTCTGGGAGGCCGTCGGGCACGAAGTGAGCCGGCTGCTGCGCATCCGTTACGGCCCGGTGGCGCTGCCGCGCGATCTGCGTCCCGGCGGCTGGCGGTACCTGGATCCAGCGGCCATGGCTGCGCTCGCGGCGGCCGCAGCTCCGCCGACGCGCGCCTGAATCGCCTCCCGGGCGCCCGCGGCCTCTCGCGACGGGCCGCGCGGTGCAAATTGCGCGCCAAAAACGCATTGACACCGGCGAGACTGGAAATCAGAATACGCGGCTCGTTTTCGCGGAGGGGTACCCAAGCGGTCAACGGGAGCAGACTGTAAATCTGCCGGCTTACGCCTTCGTAGGTTCGAATCCTACCCCCTCCACCAGGTCGAGAGCGTGGGCGCGGATGACACTGCGGGCGGCACGAGCGGGCGGAGACGGCGGCATCAGCGGGTGTAGTTCAATGGTAGAACCTCAGCCTTCCAAGCTGATGACGTGGGTTCGATTCCCATCACCCGCTCCAGGCGCACGTTGTCCGATGCATTACCGGGCCCACGTAGCTCAGTTGGTAGAGCACGTCCTTGGTAAGGACGAGGTCACCGGTTCAATCCCGGTCGTGGGCTCCATCGCATAACGGGCGAGAGCCAGGGTCGATGATCTTTTCGGGGCATGTAGCCCCAAGACGTCTTTGAGGAACATTCCATGTCCAAAGAGAAATTCGAGCGCAACAAGCCGCATGTGAACGTGGGGACGATCGGGCACGTTGACCACGGCAAGACGACGCTGACGGCGGCGCTGACGAAGGTGATGGCCGAGACGTACGGCGGG
>JAJYUL010000004.1 GCA_021792555.1 Pseudomonadota bacterium | reverse complement strand
GGATCGGCGGCCGAAAAGCCATCCTAAGATATTGATTTTTAAGAGCGCCCCCGTAGCTCAGTGGATAGAGCGACCGCCTCCTAAGCGGTAGGTCGCAGGTTCAACTCCTGCCGGGGGCGCCATCGCCTCCAGAGGGCGGGACCTCCTGTTTCCACTCGCCGCCCTGCGGTGCCGGCCGGGTTGCGCCCGCCCGCTCGTGCGCCGCGACGGCCGCCCACACGATGCAGATGATCCACACGGGCAGATAAAGCGCGGCGTTGATGTGCACGCCGAGCAGGATCGGCACCAGCACGGCCACGGACACGACGAGCATCACCGCCGCGCCGGCGAGGCTGGCGTAGGCAAGCCCCAGGGGTCCGAAAAGGAAGGCGAGGGCGATGGCGGTGCCGAGAGACCTTCGTGGCCTCTCCCGAACGGGGCTGTCGGCGCTCTGGCTCATGAGGGGGCTCGCGCATCTGGAGCGGATGAGGCCACTATACTCCCGGCCGCTGTGCAATCCCCAGGGCCAAGGTGCGAGCCGCCAAGAGACTCGGATGGGCCGGGCGCGAGGCGAGCCGCCCCGGCAGCGCCCCTGCCTGCGATCGGCATCACACTTCGGGGCGGCGCGGGCAGTGAGCCCGGGCGAGCGCCCTACAATCGCAGCGATTCCTGCCGTCATCACTCCATAGTGTCCAAATCCGTTCCCGGTCGCGTGCGCCGCGCCAGTGAATCGCCATCCGAGCTCGAGCGGCGCAGCGAGCCGGACCGGCGCGTCAATGTCGTGCGCGCGCTGTTGTACGGCAGCCTGCGCCCGCGGCGCCGCGGTCCACGCCGCAGCGGGGAGTGGCGTCTCGGGGCGGTCGACTGGCACCACCCGTGGTGGCTTGCGGTCGGGGTGCTGATCGTGGCGCTCTCGTGCGTCGATGCGGCACTGACGCTGGTGCTGATCAATCACGGGGCATACGAGGTCAACCCGCTGCTTGCGCCCCTGGTGCGCGGCTCGGGTGCGGCATTCGTCGGACTGAAGGTGGCGCTCACCGGCGGCGGCATCGTGTGCCTGACGATGCTCGCGCGCATGAAGGCCTTCGGCCGCCTGCCGGTGAAGCTCATCCTCTACGGCGTGCTGCTCGGATACGTCGTACTTATTGCCTATGAGCTCGCGCTGCTCGGCATGCTGTGAGGACAGTGGTGCGCAGATGCGGGCGGAGCCTGAACGAGCGGTAAACTTCGGCGTATGATGCGTGGTTCCATATTCCTCGCCTGTGTCCTTTCCGTTACACTAGCGACTCGCGGTTGCATCTCCCAGCATGCTTGAACCTACACCCCTTTTTGGCGGCAACGCCGACTTCCTGGATACTCTCTACGAGCAGTACCTGCGCGACCCAGCGAGCGTAGAGGAGCGCTGGCGCCGTTACTTCGAGAGCCTGCCCGGTGCGCCGGGCGCGGAGCTCGCGCGTGCTCCGATCGAGGCGCAGATCGCTGCACGCGCCCGTCAGCCGCGTGTGCCCGCGGCCGCCGCGCAGACCCGCAGCGCCGATGCGCGTCAGGCGGCCGTCTCGCGTTTGATTCAGATCTGGATCAACCGCGGCCACCTCATCGCCAAGCTCGATCCGCTCGGCCTGACGCAGCGTCCCCGGCCGCACGTGCTCGACCTGGAGTACTTCAAGCTCTCGAGCGCGGACCTCGACAGCGAGTTCTACACCGGCAGCCGCGTCGAGGCGGTGCCCAAGCGCATGAAGCTGCGCGAGATCCTGCGCCAGCTCGAGATCATCTACGGCGGATCGGTGGGCGCGGAGTTCGCGCACATCTCCGATTCGAACGAGCGGCTGTGGCTGCAGGACCGCTTCCAGGCCGGCCGGCTGCGCCATCAGTTCACTCAGGAGGAGAAGCGCAACATCCTCTGGCAGCTCACCGCCGCCGAGGGGCACGAGCGCTACCTGCATACCAAGTACGTCGGGCAGAAGCGCTTCTCGCTGGAAGGCGGCGAGACGCTGATCCCGATGCTCGATGACCTGATTCAAAGCTGCGGCCGCGCCGGGGTCGAGGAGGTGGTCATCGGCATGGCGCACCGGGGCCGCCTCAACGTGCTGGTCAACCTGCTCGGCAAGCCGCCGTCGCTGCTGTTCTCGGAGTTCGAAGGCAACTACGACCTGAGCCACCTGAAGGGCTCGGGCGACGTGAAGTACCACAAGGGCTTCTCGGCCGATCTGCGCACCCCCACGGGCAACGTGCACACCGTGCTCGCCTTCAACCCCTCGCATCTGGAGATCGTCGATCCGGTCGTGGAGGGCTCGGTGCGCGCGCGCCAGGAGCGGCGCGACGATGCCAACGGCGATCGGGTGCTGCCGGTGCTGATCCACGGCGATGCCGCATTCGCCGGCCAGGGCGTGGTGATGGAGACGCTGCAGCTCTCGCAGGCGCGCGGCTACCGCACCGGCGGCACGCTGCACGTCGTGATCAACAACCAGGTGGGCTTCACCACCTCCGACCCGCGCGACGCGCGCTCGACGCTCTACTGCAGCGACGTCGCGAAGATGCTCGAAGCGCCGATTTTCCACGTCAACGGGGACGACCCGGAGGCGGCGGTGTTCGTCACGCGGCTCGCGCTCGAGTACCGCATGCGCTACCACAAGGACGTGGTGATCGATCTGGTCTGCTATCGGCGCCTCGGGCACAACGAGGCCGACGAGCCGGCGGCGACGCAGCCGCAGATGTATGAAATCATCCGCAAGCATCCGACCACGCGCAAGCTGTACGCCGAACGGCTGCTCGCCGAAGGGGTGGTGGGCGAGGCCGATCCCGACGCGCTCGTCAGCCAGTACCGCGACGGGCTCGATCAGGGCAAGCCGCTCGCGCGCGCCGCGCTCGGCATGATCGGCAACCAGTTCACCGTGGACTGGACGCGCTATGCGCACTCGGACTGGACCGAGCGGGTGGGCACCGGCGTCGAGATGAAGCGGCTGAAGTCCCTCGGCGAGCGGCTGATGCGGCTGCCGGAGGGGGTGAGGCTGCATCCGCGCGTGGCGCAGATCATGAAGCATCGCCTCGAGATGCTCGCCGGCAAGATGCCGCTGGACTGGGGCTGCGCCGAGACGCTCGCGTACGCCTCGCTGGTCGAGGACGGCTACTCGGTGCGCCTGAGCGGCCAGGACTGCGGGCGCGGCACGTTCTTCCATCGCCACGCGGTGCTGCACGATCAGGGCAGCGCCGAGGTCTACATTCCGCTGCAGCACCTCTCCGAGCGCCAGCCGCGCGTGCAGATCATCGACTCGGTGCTCTCCGAAGAGGCCGTGATGGGCTTCGAGTACGGCTACTCGACCACCGAGCCGTCGTGCCTGACGATCTGGGAGGGGCAGTTCGGCGACTTCGCCAACGGCGCGCAGGTCGTCATCGACCAGTTCATCAGCTCCGGGGAGGCGAAGTGGGAGCGCTACTGCGGCCTGGTGCTGTTCCTGCCGCACGGCTACGAGGGCCAGGGGCCCGAGCACTCCTCGGCGCGCCTGGAGCGCTTCCTGCAGCTGTGCGCCGAGTCCAACATGCAGGTGTGCGTGCCCTCGACCCCGGCGCAGATGTTCCACATGCTGCGCCGGCAGATGCTGCAGACGTTCCGCAAGCCGCTCATCGTCATGACGCCGAAGAGCCTGCTGCGCCACGAGATGTCGGTCTCGGCCCTGCAGGACCTCGCGGGCGGGTCGTTCGAGCGGGTGATCGACGAGACCGACGAGCTCGATGCGAACGAGGTCCGCCGCGTAGTGTTCTGCAGCGGCAAGGTGTACTTCGACCTGCTCAAGGCGCGCCGCGCTTCGGGCATGCGCGAGGTGGCGCTGGTGCGCATCGAGCAGCTCTATCCGTTTCCCACCGAGGAGTACCAGGCGGTGCTCGCGCGCTATGCGAACCTGCGCGAGGTGGTGTGGTGTCAGGAAGAGCCGCAGAACCAGGGCGCCTGGTATCAGATCCGCCATCGGCTCGAGGAGCCGCTCGGCAAGGCGGCCGAAGTGCTCTATGCCGGCCGCGCGCCGGCGGCTGCCCCGGCCACCGGCATCGGCAAGGCGCACGAGCGCGAGCAGCAGACGCTGGTCGATGCGGCATTGCATGCCACCACCACCGAGAACTCGGCGCGCAAGACGCCGCGCCTGACGCACGCCCGCGGACGCAAGACGGCCGCGGCCCCGATGAGAAAGAGCTCATGACGACCGAAATAAAAGTCCCGCAACTTCCGGAGTCCGTTTCAGACGCCACGCTGGTGGCCTGGCGCAAGAAGCCGGGCGACGCCGTGCGGCGCGATGAGAACCTCGCCGATCTGGAGACCGACAAGGTCGTGCTCGAAGTGCCCGCTCCCGCGAGCGGCGTGCTGCGCGAGCTGAAGGTCGCCGACGGCACCGTGGTTACCAGCGGCCAGCTGCTCGCGGTGATCGAGGAGGGCGCGCAGCCGGCCGCCGCCGCCGAGAAGCCCGCGCCGGCCGAGAAGCCCGCGCCGGCGGCCGAGGGCAAGGCCGAGGCGGGGGCCGAGAAGGCCAAGGACAAGGAGAAGCTGAGCCCCTCGGTGCGCCGTCTGGTGGAGGAGAACCGCCTCGATCCGGGGGCGATTCCCTCGAGCGGCCGTGACGGGCGCCTCACCAAATCCGACGTGGTCGGATTCCTCGGCAAGCAGCCGCCTGCCGCGGCGCCGCCTGCGGCCGCGGGCGCGCGGGCCGAGCAGCGCGTGCCGATGACGCGGCTGCGCCAGCGCATCGCCCAGCGCATGGTCGAAGCGCAGTCGACGCAGGCGCTGCTCACCTCGTTCAACGAAGTGGACCTCACGGCCGTGCAGCAGCTGCGCGCCCGTTACAAGGACCGCTTCGAGAAGGATCACGGCGTGAAGCTCGGCTTCATGTCCTTTTTCGTCAAGGCGTGCATCGAGGCGCTGAAGAAGTTTCCGGTGGTCAACGCCTCGGTCGACGGCAACGATATCGTGTATCACGAGTTCTACGACATCGGCGTGGCCGTCTCGACCGACCGCGGGCTGGTCGTGCCGATCGTGCGCGACGCCGACGTGAAGGGTTTCGCGGCGATCGAGAAGGAAATCGGCGAGTACGCCAAGAAGGCGCGCGCCGGCACCATCGCCATCGAGGATCTCACCGGCGGCACGTTCACCATCACCAACGGCGGGGTGTTCGGCTCGCTGATGTCCACGCCCATCGTGAATGCGCCGCAGAGCGCGATCCTCGGCATGCACAAGATCCAGGAGCGCCCGATGGTGGTGGACGGGCAGATCGCGATCCGTCCGATGATGTACCTCGCCGTCACCTACGATCATCGCATCATCGATGGCCGCGAGGCGGTGCAGTTCCTGGTTACCGTCAAGGAGTGCCTGGAAGATCCGGGCCGCATGTTGTTGGGGATCTGAGCATGGCAGACTCATTCGACGTCATCGTGATCGGCGGCGGCCCGGCCGGGTATCCGGCCGCGATCCGCGCCGGACAGAACAAGCTGTCCGTGGCGTGCATCGACGAGTGGCGCAACCACGACGGCAGTTACGCCTTCGGCGGCACGTGCCTGAACGCCGGGTGCATTCCGTCCAAGGCCCTGCTCGAGTCGAGCGAGCTGTACCATCGCGCGCGCGAGGAATTCGCGGTGCACGGCATCAAGGTCGGCGATGTCGGCTTCGACGTCGCGCAGATGCAAAAGCGCAAGGCCGGCATCGTCAAGGCGAGCACCCAGGGGATTACCGCGCTGTTCAAGGCGAGCGGCGTGACGGCGCTGCAGGGGCACGGCAAGCTCCTGCCCGGGCGGCGCGTACAGTTCACGGCAGCCGACGGCAGCAAGCGCGAGCTCACCGCCAAGCACGTGATCCTTGCCTCCGGCTCGGTGCCGGTGGAGTTGAAGGTCGCTCCGTTCAAGGCGCCGCACGTGATCGACTCGTGGGGCGCGCTTGAGCTCGAGGCGGTGCCGAAGCGCCTCGGCGTGATCGGCGCGGGGGTGATCGGGCTCGAGCTCGGCAGCGTCTGGCGCCGCCTGGGCAGCGAAGTGACGGTGCTCGAGGCGCTGCCGGATTTTCTCGCCATGGCCGACCAGCAGCTCGCCAAGGAGGCTGCGCGGCACTTCAAGAAGCAGGGCCTCGACATCCGTCTCGGCGCCAAGGTGAGTGCTGCCAAGGTGAGCGGCGATGCGGTCGAGGTGACCTACGAGGACGGCAAGGGCACGCACAAGCTCACCGTGGACCGTCTGGTCGTTGCGGCCGGGCGGCGCCCGTTCACGGGCGATCTGCTCGCGGACGGCACCGGCGTTGCGCTCGATGAGCGCGGCTTCATCAAGGTCGACGAGCATTGCCGCACCGGCGCCGAGGGCGTCTGGGCGGTCGGCGACTGCGTGCGCGGTCCGATGCTCGCGCACAAAGGCAAGGAAGAAGGCGTGATGGTGGCCGATCTGATCGCCGGGCGCTACGGGGAGGTCAACTACAGGACCATCCCTGCGGTGATCTACACCACCCCCGAGATCGCCTGGGTGGGTCTTACCGAGGAGCAGGTCAAGGCGAGCGGCCGGACGTACAAGGTCGGGGTGTTTCCGTTCCTCGCGAGCGGCCGCGCGCGCGCCATGGAGCAGGCGCAGGGCTTTGCCAAGGTGATCGCGGCGCAGGATGACGATGAGATTCTCGGCGTGCACATCATCGGCCCGATGGCCGGGGAGCTGATCGCCGAGGCGGTGCTCGCCATGGAGTACTCCGCGAGCAGCGAGGACCTGCAGCGCACCATTCACGCGCATCCGACGCTCTCCGAAGCGGTGCACGAGGCCGCGCTCGCCGCCGACAAGCGCGCGATCGATTCGATCAACCGTTAGCGCGCGCGCCGCACCGAAGTCACGTTCGCCACGCTGCCGAGGCGCTGCAGCAGCCGCTGCAGCTGCGCATCGTCCTCGACGGCGACCGTGAGCACGACATCGGCCGTGCCGCTCGCCCGATCGGTGGTGGTGGTCATGTCCTCGATGCTCAGCCGCTCAAAGGCGAGCACGTCGGTCAGATCGCGCACCAGGCCGCGCCGGTCATAGGCGTGCACGGCGATCCGCACCGGCAGCTCGCCCGGATGGCTTGAACTCCACTCGACCTGCAGCACTCGCTCGGGGCGCACCGCGCGCATGCGCGTGAAGCTCGGACAGCCGCGGCGGTGAATGGTCACGCCCCGGCCGACCGTCACGTAGCCGACGATCGGCTGCGGCCGCAGCGG
Organism: Pseudomonadota bacterium; assembly: GCA_021792555.1. Classification (GTDB taxonomy): domain Bacteria; phylum Pseudomonadota; class Gammaproteobacteria; order Steroidobacterales; family Steroidobacteraceae; genus 13-2-20CM-66-19. The sequence goes on along the minus strand of JAJYUL010000004.1, from coordinate 139,146 downwards.
CGCGCAGCAGCGCGCGAGGGTGACGGGCAGATCGCCCACGCCCTCGATTTCCACCGGCGAGCCGCCGTGCGCCGCCCGGGCCCGCGGCGGCGCCTGAATCACCTGCGCCGGGGCCTGCTGCGCGCCGAACAGCCGCTCCGCCGCATGCGAGAGCTGCGCGGCGGTGATCTCCCCCTCGCCGAGCAGCTGGTGGAAGTGATCCGTGTCGCGTACGTTCAGCGCTGCGAGCAGCTCTGCAAGCTGGGCCGGGGCCACGCCGAGGCGCGCCAGCTCCCGCTCGGCGATGGCGCGCCCGGCGCTGCGGTTGTCCGCCGCGTCGAGCTTGCGGAACCAGGCGCGCACCTTGGTGCGGTTGCGCGGTGAGGCGAGAAAGCCGAGCTCGGGTGCGAGCCAGTCGCGGCTCGGGGCTTCCTGCTTGGCGGTGATGATCTCGACGATCTCGCCGTTGGCGAGCGGCTGGGTGAGCGGCACGATGCGGCCGTTGATCTTCGCGCCCCGGCAGCGGTGGCCGAGCGAGGTGTGCACGGTGTAGGCGAAATCGAGCGGTGTTGCGCCGTGGGGCAGATCGATGACCTCGCCCTTGGGTGTCAGGACATACACCCGGTCCTGGAACAGCTCGGTGCTCACCTGCTCGAGAAATTCACGGTCGGACTGCTCGCCCGCCTCCGCCCCGACGGGCTCGAGCAGCCGGCGCACCGCCTCGATCTTGCGCTGGTAGTGCGCATCCGCGGCGCCGCCTTCCTTGTACGTCCAGTGCGCCGCGACGCCGAGCTCGGCGTGCTCGTGCATCTCGCGGGTGCGGATCTGCACCTCGACGCTCTTGCCCTCCGGGCCGATCACCGCGGTGTGGATCGAGCGGTAGAAGTTGCCTTTGGGCGTGGCGATGTAGTCGTCGAATTCCCCGGGGATGTAGCGCCACGTGCCGTGCACCACCCCGAGCGCGGCGTAGCAGTCGGGGATCGACTCGACGATCACGCGCACGGCGCGCACATCGAACAGCTGCTCGAAGGCGAGCTGCTTGCGCTGCATCTTGCGGTGGATGCTGTACATGTGCTTCGGCCGGCCGTAGACCTCGGCTGCGATGCCGCTCTTGGCAAGCGCCGCGCGCAGCGTCGCGCAGAATGTCTCGATGTAGCGTTCGCGGTCGCTGCGCCGCTCGTTCAGTGCCTCGGCGATGTCCCGGTAGGCCGCAGGCTCCAGATACCGGAAGGCGAGGTCCTCGAGCTCCCATTTGAGCTGCCAGATCCCCAGCCGGTTGGCGAGCGGCGCGAAGATCGCGCGGGTCTCGAGCGCGAGCCGCTCGCGCTGCTCGGCCGGGGCATCGCGCGCGTGGCGCAGGGCGATGAGCTGCTCGGCGAGCCGGGCGAGAATCAGCCGCGGATCGCTCACCACCGCGAGCAGCATCTTGCGCAGGGTTTCGGCCTGACGGACATCGAGACCTTGCGCGGGCGACCAGTGCTGCGGCAGGCCGATCTCGCCGAACTTCGCGAGCCCGACCGCCGTGTCGTATGCGGCCGCTCCGGCCAGCCGCGCGAGCGCCGCGGGCGTGAAGGCCGCATCGCCGAGCACGGGCTTCAGCAGCAGCGCGTGCGCCAGGTCGGCATCCTCGGTGAGCGCGCCGATGACCTCGGCGGCCTGCGCGCTCATCGCCAGTTGCGCCGGATCGGAGGCTCCGCCGGCCTCGAGAGCACGCCGGACGGCGCTGATCGACTCGAGCAGGGCGGTGGGGCAGTGCTGCGTCGTCTCCACGGGGGCCGTCGGTGCCTAGGGGGCTGTTCGTGGCTATGATAGCGGGACGCCCGCGCAGGAATGAACCTGCGCGGCGCGCAGGGGGTTGTGCCGCGTGCCCAGGGAACTGTATATTTTCACATGGTGTTGAATCCACCCGGTGCGCGAGCCGTGCGATTCGAAGGCTACGGCCCGGAGGGCGCGGCAGTGCTGATCGACTGTCTCACCGACGATTCCGAGGGCATGCGCGTGCGGCTGCGCCGGGTGCTGCGATCGCACGGGGGATTTCTCGGCGCCGAGGGTGCGGTGAGCTATCTGTTCGATCGGGTGGGCCGGATGCGCTTTGCGGCAGATGTGGACCGGGTGGCCCTCACGCAGGCCGCGTACGCGGCCGGCGCGGAGGCGGTGAGCGCCACCGGCGGAGGGCTCGAGGTGCTCACCGATCCTGAGGAACTCGAGGCGGTCCGTTCGTCACTTGCTCACCAGGGGTGGGCAGCGGCCGCGGCCGAGGTGACCGAGCGGCCGGCCCTGACGCTGGCGCTTCAGGGAGGCCCCGCGCGGCGGATGCAGGAACTTCTCGAGGCCCTGGCGGAGGTCGATGGCGTGCGCCACGTGTATTCAAATGTCGAGATATCCGGCGCGGTCCTGGCGCGCGTTTGATCCGCAGCGCGGCGCCGCCGCGGCGAGCACGCCGCCCGTGGTGCCGGCCGGATCGCAGGGACTGCGCGTTCTGGGTCTGGATCCCGGCTCACGCATCACCGGATTCGGTCTGATCGAATGGCGCGCTGCACAGTGGTCGCACGTGGCGCACGGCTGCATCGTCGTGCCGCCGGCGGCGAGCCTCGCCGTGCGGCTGCGGCTGATCTTCGAGCGGCTGAGCGAACTGGTGGCGCTGCACCGGCCCTCGGAGGTGGCCATCGAGCGGGTCTTCGTCAACCGCAACGTCGACAGCGCGCTCAAGCTCGGTCAGGCGCGCGGCGCGGCGCTGTGCGCCGTGCCCCACGGACTGGGGGTATTCGAGTATGCTCCCCGCGCCATAAAGCTGGCGTTGGTCGGCTCGGGCGCGGCCGAGAAGCGGCAGGTGGCGCACATGGTGCGCACGCTGCTCGCGCTCGAGGGGCGGCTTGCCGCCGATGCCGCCGATGCGCTCGCCGTGGCGCTGTGCCATGCCCACTCGCGCCAGTTGGCGCGGCTCGCCGCCGCCTCCGGCGCGGCGCCCATCGGAAGCGGCCTGACGAGATGATCGGTTCGATTCGCGGACACATAATTTCGAAGACGCCCCCGCACCTGACGGTCGAGGCGGGCGGACTCGGCTACGAGCTCGAGGCGCCCATGTCGACTTACTTCCACCTGCCGGCGGTGGGCGAGGAAGTGCGCCTGCTGACGCACCTCGTGGTTCGAGAGGATGCGCACGTCCTCTACGCGTTCGGCACCGAGGCGGAGCGGCGGCTGTTCCGCGATCTGATCAAGGTCTCGGGCGTGGGGCCGAAGATCGCCCTCGCGCTGCTCTCGGGCATCAGTGTCGAGGCGTTCGCCCAGTGCGTGCACAACCAGGACGTGGGCGCGCTCACCCGCGTGCCGGGGATCGGGCGCAAGACTGCCGAGCGGCTGGTGGTGGAGATGCGCGACCGGCTCGATGCCGCTGCCGACGGCGGCCCGGCGCGCGCGCCGACAGGGGGGGCGCAGACCGAAGCGTTCGATGCGCTCATCGCCCTCGGCTACAAGCCGGCCGAGGCGAGCCGGCTGCTCAAGGGCGCCGGGGAGGGCGCCGCGTCCACCGAGGAGCTGATTCGCCGCGCGCTGCAGAGCGCGGCGCGGGAGTGAGCACATGAGCCTCGAGCGTACCCTTATCGATCCGCAGCCGAGCGGCGAGGAAGAGCGCATCGAGCGGGCCATCCGGCCGCGCCGCCTGGAGGAGTACGTCGGGCAGCCCAAGGCGCGCGCGCAGCTCGAGATCTTCATCGGCGCGGCCCGCCAGCGGGGCGAGGCGCTCGATCACGTGCTGGTGTTCGGCCCGCCGGGCCTCGGCAAGACCACGCTCGCGCACATCATCGCCGCTGAGCTCGGCGTGAGCCTGCGGCAGACCTCCGGGCCGGTTCTCGAGCGCCCCGGGGACCTCGCGGCCATCCTGACCAACCTGCAGCCGCGCGACGTGCTGTTCGTCGATGAGATCCACCGGCTCTCCCCGGTGGTCGAGGAAGTGCTGTATCCGGCCATGGAGGACTGCCAGCTCGACATCATGATCGGGGAGGGTCCGGCGGCGCGCTCGATCAAGCTGAACCTGCCGCCGTTCACCCTGGTCGGGGCCACGACGCGCGCGGGCCTGCTGACCTCGCCGCTGCGCGACCGCTTCGGCATCGTGCAGCGCCTCGAGTTCTACTGCGTGGAGGATCTCGAGCACATCGTGCGCCGTTCGGCGTCGATCCTCGCCGTGCCGATCGATGTGCCGGGCGCCCGCCGCATCGCCGAGCGCGCCCGCGGCACCCCGCGCATCGCCAACCGGCTGCTGCGCCGGGTGCGCGATTACGCTCAGGTTAAGGCTGACGGGCGTATCGTCGCGCCCGTGGCCGAAGCGGCGCTCGATTTGCTGGAGGTCGATCCGCAGGGGTTCGATACCCTCGATCGCAAGCTCCTCACCACCGTCATCGACAAGTTCGACGGCGGTCCGGTCGGTATCGACAGCATCGCCGCGGCGGTCGGGGAGGAGCGGGGCACTCTGGAGGATGTGATCGAGCCGTTTCTGATCCAGCAGGGCTTTCTGGTGCGCACCGCGCGCGGACGCATGGCCACGCGCAGCGCCTACGAGCACTTCGGCCGCACGCCCCCGGAGCGGCTCGGCGGGGCGCTGCCGCTGTTCGAGGAGAATCCATGAGCGAGTTCCGCTGGCCGGCGCGGGTCTACTGGGAGGACACCGACGGCGGGGGCATCGTTTATTATGCCAACTATCTGCGCTTTCTCGAGCGATCGCGCACCGAATGGCTGCGCTCGCTGGGTTTTTCGCAGCAGGAGCTGGCACGGGAACCCGGCGTGCTGTTCGCGGTCGTGAACGTATCGGTCGATTACCTGCGGCCGGCGCGGCTCGACGATGAGCTCATCGTCACCTGCGTGCCGCGCGCCGACGGAGCGGTGTGCATGCGCTTCGCGCAGCGCATACTGCGCGCCGCCGAGGCCGAACCGCTGGTGAACGCCGAGGTGAGGGTCGCCTGTGTCGATGCGCGCACGCTCAGGCCGACGAAGCTTCCCGAGCCGCTGCGCGACGCCTTGAAGTAACGGGGATTGGGCCTACACGTCATGACCGGACATCTGTCGCTGATTCAGCTCGTCGTGCAGGCGAGCTTCGTGGTGCAAATCGTGATCGGCCTGCTGCTGCTGGCCTCGCTCACCTCCTGGGCGATCATCTTCCGCAAGCGGCTGCTGCTCGGGCGGGCACGCCGCGAGGCCGATCAGTTCGAGAACAATTTCTGGTCCGGCGGGGACCTCGCGCAGCTGTACCGGGCGATCGAGTCGCACGGCGGGGCGAGCGGCATGGCGAGCATTTTCGAGATGGGCTTTCGCGAGTTCGCCCGCCAGCGCCAGCAGGGCGCCGGGGCGCCGGACCTGGTGCTGGATGGGGCGCGCCGCGCGATGCGCGTGGCGCAGCTGAAGGAGATCGACCGGCTGGAGCACAGCCTCGCGACGCTCGCCACGGTGGGCTCGACCAGCCCGTACGTAGGCCTGTTCGGCACGGTGTGGGGGATCATGAGCGCCTTCTCCTCCCTCGGGGATGTGCGCCAGGCGACGCTCGCCGCCGTCGCGCCGGGCATCTCCGAGGCGCTCGTGACCACCGCCATCGGCCTCTTTGCGGCCATCCCGGCGGTGGTCGCCTACAACCGCTTCGCCGATCAGGTCGGGCGGCTCGAGGTGCGCTTCGATGCCTTCATGGAGGAGTTCTCGACCATCCTGCAGCGGCACGCCACCCGCGGCATCGCGGCTGCGCCCACCGTGAGCGCCGCGAGCGCACCGGCCGTGGCGCCCGGTGCGACGATGCCGGGCCCCGCGGCCCCCAGGCCCCGCTAGGAGCGGCACATGGCGCAGGTGTCGCGCGGACGCAGGCTGATGGGTGAGATCAACGTCGTGCCCTACATCGACGTGATGCTGGTGCTGCTCATCATCTTCATGATCACCGCGCCGCTGCTCACTCAGGGGGTCAAGGTCAATCTGCCGCACGCGGCCGCCAAGCCGCTGCCTTCGGCGCAGAACAACCCGCTCGTGCTGTCGGTGACCCGCGACGGCGGGCTGTATCTGACGGTCAACGGGAGCACGGTGGGGCCCGCCAGCCGGCAGACGATCGAGTCGCGCGTCGCCGCCGCGCTCGGGGCCGATCCGACCCGTCCCGTCATGATCAAGGCCGACACGGCGGTCTCCTACGGCGTCATCGTGCGTGCCATGGTGATCCTGCAGGATGCGGGGGCGCGCAAGGTCGGATTCATCACGCGGCCGCCGGCCGGCCGGTCCAGCACTTGACGAGACGCAACACGATGTCCGAGCCCGACCGCGACCGTTGGCTCTCGATCGCCATGTCCGTGCTGCTGCACGGCACGATCATCGGGCTGCTCGCCTATGGCTGGTGGCGCTACGAGCACCGTCCGGTGACCCCGAGCGTGTCGATCGATGCGACGGTGGTCGATGCCCACAGCCTCAAGGGGGTGGGCGTGGCGAGCCATCCGGCGCCGAAGATGCCGCCGCCGCAGCCGGTGAGCCCGCCGCAGGGCCCGCCGGCCCCGACGCCGCAGGAGCTCGCCCTGCGCCGGCAAGCAGCCCAGGCCGAAGCGCAGCGGGTCGCCGCGGCCCAGGCGGAGCAGGAGCGGCTCAAGCACCAGCGCGAGCAGGCACAGGCCAAGGCGCAGCAGCAGGCCGAGCAGCAGGCGAAGGCCGAAGCGGCGGCACGGGCCAAGGCCAAGGCGCGGGCGCTGGCCAAGGCCGAGGCCCGCAAGCGGGCCGAGGCGCGTAAGCTCGCCGAGCAGAAGCGCCAGCGCGAGCAGGCCCGCAAGCTCGCCGAGGAGCGCAAGCTCGCGGCCGAGCGCGCCGCCAAGGCGCGCGCCGCACGCATCGCGCAGCTGCAGCAGGCGCTGCAGGAGGATGCGCAGACGAACGCGCAGATGCGCGCGGCCGTGGCGGGCTGGGCGACCGAAGTGAAGCAGCGCGTCGAGGCGGCGTGGATCAAACCGCCCACCGCGCGGTCCAACCTCAGCTGCACCGTGCGCGTGGTGCTGGTGCCGGGCGGGGCGGTGACGAACGTGAGCCTCGGGTCCTGCAATGGCGATGAGGCCGTGCGCGAGTCGATCCAGGCGGCGGTCTATCGCGCCTCGCCGCTGCCGCCGCCGCCGGATCCGGACCTGTATCACCAACCGCTGGATTTCGTATTTGCGCCCAATTCACCCTGAGAGCCATGAAATTCACACCTAGAGCTGCGTCGATCCGTTCCGCTGCGATTGCGGCCCTGCTCATGGCCGGCGCCCTGACGCCGGCATGGGCGCAACTGACCATCAAGATCACCTCCGGGGTGACGCACCCCGTGCCGATCGCGGTCGTACCGTTCAGCGAGGCGCCCACCGACCCGGTCAACGTGGCCGGCGTCATTCAACATGACCTCGTCGGCAGCGGCCGCTTCAGCGCGCTGGCGCGCGCGCAGATGCCCGCCACGCCGAGCCACGCCGCGCAGGTGGCCTTCCCGCTGTGGAAGAGCACGGGCGTCGATTACATGGTGGTCGGGCGGGTGGTGCCGCTCAGCGGCGGGGAGCTCGCCGTGGATTTCAACCTGCTGAACGTGCTCACCGGCCAGAGCGTGGTGCGCAAGCGCTTCACCGGTCCGCCGACCGCACTGCGCAACGCCGCGCATCGGGTGAGCGATGCGATCTATCAGGCGATCACCGGCATTCGCGGGGCATTCGACACGCGCGTCGCCTACGTGGCGGTGGTCGGGGAGGGCCCCGCCCAGCGCTTCCAGTTGGTGGTGGCCGATGCGGACGGATACAATCAGCACCTCATTCTCGAGTCGCGCTTCCCGATCATGTCCCCGGTGTGGTCACCGGACGGAAAATGGCTCGCCTACGTCTCCTTCGAGGATCATCTCTCAGCCGTGTATCTGCAGCGGGTTCGCACCGGGCAGCGCTACCGCGTCTCGGCGCGCGCCGGGGAGAACGGCGCGCCCTCGTTCTCGCCGAACGGCCAGGAGCTCGCCCTGACGCTGAGCGGGGTGTCCGGATACCCGCAGATCTATGTGCTCGACCTGCACACGCACCAGCTGACGCGCGTCACGCACACGCCGGCGATCAATACCGGGGCGGTCTGGGCGCCCGATGGCCGGGCGCTGTACTTCACCTCCGATCGGGCGGGCTCGCCGCAGATCTACCGCAAGTCGCTGACCCCGGGCAGCTATCCGCGGCGCATCACCTTCACCGACGGCTACAATGCCAGCCCGCGCGTCTCCCCGGACGGCAAGCTGCTCGCCATGGTGACCCAGGTCGACGGCCGTTACTGCATCGCCGTGCAGAACCTCAAGACCGGCGCGTTCCGGGTGCTCACGCAGGGGCCGCTCGACAGTACGCCGAGCTTCGCGCCGAACGGCGCGACGATCATCTACGCGGAACGGCCCAATCCGAACGGCGGGGCGATCCTCGCCACCGTATCGGTCGACGGGCTGACGGGCATGACGCTCAAACCGACTCACGGGGCGGTTCAGGACCCGACCTGGGGGCCGTTCCGGCAGCATTAAGGTTCCCGAGCGCGGACCATAGGGGTCCGCGCGCATGTGTCACAACAGAGCGCCGGGCATCCGGCGTGTATTGAGAAAGGTGCTTTATGCGTCGCATTCTTACGGTGATGGTGTTGGCTGCCGCTCTGGGGCTCGCGGCCTGCGCAAGCAAGCCGGTCAAACCGGCCGCCTCGCAGTCGGCGGGCCAGGCCGGCGCCGGTGCCGAGAGCCAGGGCGCGGGCTCCGGCGCGAATGCCGGTGAGGGCTCGCTCGGCAACCAGCAGTCGGTGCCGGGGCCGCAGCAGGGGCTGCTCGCGGACCGCACCATCCACTTCGCGTTCAACAGCGCGGTGATCCGCGGCCGGGGCATCCAGATCGTCGCGGCGCACGCGAAGTATCTGGCCGATCATCCCTCCGCGCGCGTGCGCCTCGAGGGCAACACGGACGACCGCGGCTCGCCGGAGTACAACATCGGTCTCGGCATGCGCCGCGCCGAATCGGTCCGCCAGGCGATGCTGCTGCAGGGGGTCTCCCCGAGCCAGATCACCGTGGTGAGCTACGGCGAGGAGCGCCCGGTGGATCCGGCCAACAATCCGATCGCCTGGGCGAAGAACCGGCGCGTCGACATCGTCTACCTGACGCCGACGCAGCCGGGCAAGTAAACCGCATACCGCAGGAGTTCCCATGCGTGCTCTGCCCTTGCTCGCGCCGGCCGCGGCGCTGCTTGCGACGCTGCTCACCGGCTGCGCCACCGGTCCGAGTCCCACCCAGATACGGCTCGACAATCTCGATGCGCGGGTGAGCAAGATCGAGCGTGTGGTCTCAAACGGCAGCCTGGTGCAGCTCGCCCAGCAGCAGTCATCCCTGCAGGCCGAGGTGAGCACGCTGCGCGGCCGGCTGGATCGGCTCGAGCAGAGCAATCAGCGGCTCAGCCGCCAGCAGCACGACCTGTACGCCGACTTGAGCAAGCGCGTGAGCGCGCTCGAGCAGCAGAGCGCGGCCGAGCAGGCGGCGATCCAGGCGGCGGCTGCCGCCTCGGCCGGCTCCGGCAGTGCGGGCAGTGCGAGCGGCGCCGGCGCGGCGGGGAGCTCGGGGAGCGCCGCCGCGGGCGCATCGTCGAACAGCGGCTCGATGGCCGGCATGCTGCCCGGAGTCACCCCGACACAGCAGTCCGTGTATGAGCAGGCGTTCGGCGCGCTCAAGGCGGGCAGCTATTCGGTGGCGATCAGCGGATTCGAGGGATTTCTCAAGAGCTATCCGACGAGCCCGCTAGCGCCGAACGCCGAGTACTGGCTCGGCGAGGCGCATTACGTGAACCAGAACTTCAATCAGGCCGAGAAGTGCTTCCGCACCGTGCTGAAGAAGTGGCCCGACTCGGGCAAGGCGCCCGCGGCGCTGTTTGATCTCGGCAACACGCTGATTGCCCAGGGCAAGGTGCATGCGGGCCGTGCGGCTCTGAGGAAGGTCGTCAAGCGCTACCCCGGCACGGACGTCGCCAAGCGGGCAGCCAGCACGCTGAGCCAGCCCAGCCAGTGAGTGCGGAGGTTTCGGCGGCGCCCGCGGTGCGGGCGGGCAGTCGGCTGAAGATCACGGAAATCTTCCACTCGCTGCAGGGCGAGGCGGACACGGCCGGCATACCGACCACGTTCATTCGCCTGACGGGCTGTCCGCTGCGCTGCCAGTATTGCGACACCGCTTACGCGTTCCACGGCGGGCAGTGGTGGCCGATCGAGCAGGTGCTCGAGCGGGTGCGCGAGCTCGGATCGCGCTATGTGTGCGTCACGGGCGGTGAGCCGCTGGCGCAGAAGGCCTGCCTCGAGCTGATGCAGCGTCTGTGCGACGCCGGCGCGCGCGTGTCGATCGAGACCAGCGGGGCGATGAGCCTCGCGGGCATCGATCCGCGCGTGGTGCGGGTGGTCGACGTCAAGACGCCCGCCTCCGGGGAGGTGGCGCGCAACCGTTATGAAGAGTTGCAGAGCCTGAGCGCCCAGGATCAGGTGAAATTCGTCATCTGCGACCGCGCGGATTACGAATGGAGTGCCGCGAAGGTGAGCGAACTCGCCCTGGCGCAGCGTTGCACGGTGTGGTTCTCCCCGAGTCACGAACAGCTGCCGGCGCGCGAACTCGCCGAATGGATCCTGGCCGATCGCCTGCCGGTGCGCCTGCAGGTCCAGCTGCACAAGATTCTCTGGGGCAATACACCGGGAAAATGATGACTTCGATCGCCACCGCCGTCCCGCCGCCCACGGCGCGGTGTCTGCCTCCGGGGCGTCCATGAGCGCACCGAAGGCAGTCGTGCTGGTCTCGGGCGGACTCGACTCTGCGACCGCGCTCGCCATCGCGCGCGCCCGGGGGCTCGCGTGCTACGCGCTCTCGGTGGCCTATGGCCAGCGGCACGAGGCGGAATTGGCCGCAGCGGCACGGGTGGCCGCGGCGCTCGGGGCGCGCGAGCACCGGGTCATGCAGGTCGATCTGGCCGGTATCGGCGGCTCGGCGCTCACCGATCGCTCGATCGCGGTGCCCGAGGCGCCGACCGCGGGCATTCCGGTGACGTACGTGCCGGCGCGCAACACCATCCTGCTCTCGCTGGCGCTCGCCTGGGCGGAGGTGCTCGGCGCGCAGCACATCTTCGTCGGCGTGAATTCGCTGGACTACTCGGGCTATCCGGACTGCCGGCCGGAGTACATCGAGGCGTTCGCGCGCCTCGCGCTGCTCGCCACCAAGGCCGGCGTCGAGGGCGCACCGTGCCACATCGAGGCGCCGCTCATCGCCTGGAGCAAGGAGCGCATCATCCGTGAAGGCGTCGCGCTCGGGGTGGATTATGGCATGACAGTCTCATGCTACCAGGCGGATGCCGAGGGGCGGGCCTGCGGCAAGTGCGATTCGTGCCGGCTGCGCCGCGCGGGATTCGAGGCGGCTGGCATCGCCGACCCCACGCGCTACCAGTGAAGGGCGCATCCGGGTATCATGCGCACCCCTGCGGCGCCCGTTCCGGGACCCCGCCGCGACCTCGGTGGGGCGTTAGCTCAGTCGGTAGAGCATCGGACTTTTAATCCGCTGGTCGACGGTTCGATTCCGTCACGCCCCATAAAATCAATAAGTTCTGAGTGATATTTGAACGATTGTACGGTGGAAGAGCGCCGCCGACCTGGCTGCTTCCTGCGCGGCAGGAGATCCGCCTCAGGGCACCTCTCGATCGACCGCAGTGGCAAATTTTCAAGGTTCGCCGAGGTAGATCTCGACGTTCCTGGTCGTCCAAGTCGCCACGCCGGTGCCGAAAAAGTCTGTGTCCTCGGTCCATATCGGGGCATCAAGGGCGATGGCGAGCGCGACGATCATCCAGTCATCTGGGTCGCGAGCGGCAATCCGTCTCCGCGCATCGGACTCGAGCTCGCCAAGTAAAGCATCCTCGACGACCTGGACGCCAGTGAGTAACACTTCGAGTAGTTCCAAAGCCGGGGTGACCGCCCAGCCGCGCTTGGCGCAGAGTTGCGGCAAATACTCGCGTGCATCAGCCACGCAGGACTGCAGGGTGATCAGCAGGACCTCATCTGCATAGCGCTCGATGAGCGCGCGCACTCTGCTGCCCAACACGCCACGCAGCAGGATATTGGCATCGAGGACGAGAGCCCGGTGTTCTGAGGCTACTTCCGGGACTTGCGCCATGCCCGAAAGTCTCGGTCGATATCATCGAGTTCTGTCTCGGTGAGGCTCTCGTGCTTCAGAAGGGCGTCTATCTTGGAGGCCGCCTTTCTCAGAGCGGCCCGGTCAAGCTCGGCTCGTGCGGCGCGAGCGGGAATGAAGTACCCAATCGTTTCACCGTGCCGGGTAACGGCGACTGGCTTATCGCTCTTTAGAAGATATTCGGCGAGTCGAGCGCGGAACTCGCGGATGCCGACGGAGATCGAGTGAGTAGGCATGACGGTTTGTGGTGTACCTAATGTGTACACATTGTAGCACCCGTCCGTCGGCGAAGTCCACTTTGAAGACTCGCCGGCGAGCACTGTCTCAGTCTTAGAGACGTTTACCGGCCCCCGAGGGATCTTGGCAGCGACGACTCGCTCTGGGTGGCGCCGAGGGCTTTGGGGGTGAACAGCTAACGTGGCACAAACCTGGCACACGTGCAGCCTCAAATGAGCGCCGGGCGCCACCTTGTTGCGTTATCAAGTCCTTGAGTCTTGTGGTGCCGAGTGGTGTGGATGGGCGTCCAGCCTGGACTTTTAATCCACTGGTCGACGGTTCGATTCCGTCACGCCCCACCTTCTACCCTTACACCGCCAATGCTTTCAGGACGTGCGTAGGGTCCCGACGGATTGCTGTCAGGAGAGCCTTGGCCGGTCCGGTCGGCTCGCGCCGGCCTTGCTCCCAGTTGCGCAACGTCCCCACGTCCACATGGAGCAGAGCAGCGAACTTTGGCTGGCTCAAGCCGAGCTTGGAGCGCAGCTCCTTGATGGCGAGAGGTTCGACGTGGAATTCCCGGGAGGGCGCTCGCTCGCCCCGGGCGATCTCATTCATCTGCGTCATGCTCTCGACAAGCTCGGAAAACAGCTTCTTGTTCACGGGCTACCTCTTACCAATCAGCATTGAGCTTGCGGAGAACTTTCTTCTCCGCAGCCGTTAAACCGTCCTTCACGCCCTTGCGATAGATGAGCAGCAGGCGAATTTGTGCCTGCGCCACGACGTGGAAATAGATCACGCGCACGCCGCCACTTTTGCCACCGCCTTTGATCGACCAGCGCACCTTGCGCAACCCGCCGGTGCCTTGGATGACATCGCCCAATTGCGGATGCGCTGCCAGACATTGCTGGAATTCTGCATAGCTTTCTTCGGTCAGCAGTTCCTTGACTTGCCTGTAAAGACCGCCGATTCGATGAAGACCATGGAATCAAATAGTACGTCATTGACGCAGGTGCGTCAATGACGTATGGATCGCGTGCTGGGAGCGACCAACGGTGCGTCATGGCGCCGATATTGGCCTTTGAGCGGCCAACCCCTATCACTTTGCCGGCCGATTTAATGGCTGCGCGATACCCGGCTTGGCATTGCGCGTTGGCATAGCGCTGGCACACGTGCCGCCACAATTTGGCTCCATCGGTCGCCGCGGATCGGTCGCAAGTCCATGCGTTCTCTGGCGTCACGTGGTGCGACCGGGTGCGTGACCTGGACTTTTAATCCGCTGGTCGACGGTTCGAATCCGTCACGCCCCATAGAGCATCGAATTAGGGCAACGGCAGATGCCTGCGGCGGGTCCGCGGCCGTGGTGCGCCTCAGGGCGATCGCCGCGTTCGGCACGAGGGGCGGCCTCAGCGTGGATCCCGTGCAGCGAGCGCGGTTATGGCGTTGTATGCCGCATCTATGGCTCCGGCGAGGTACCCGGGGAATTGCGGCGAGCACTCACTGGAGATAGCCCATAGCCTGCCGTGCCAGGGGCCGCTCGCCGCCGCTGCGCAGGGAGCGGCGCTGTGCTCGCCGGGATCGTGCAGGTCCGCACTCGTGGCGGTGAGCGGATCGAGCGCCCAGTCCTTGATGAAATCAGCAGCGGGCGCCGCCGCCGCTGGGCCGAACAAGCGCGCCAGCTGCTCGCGGCAGGATGAGCGCAGTCTCTCGGGGGCGACCGAGCGGCGCAGGTGGGCCGGGAGCGCGAAGAACCCAAAGAGCGCAGCGCTGCCGCCGGGCATGGAGGCGTCGTGGATCTCCCCGAGCGGGCCGACCATGCTGCGCGCCTCGCCGGAGAGCCCGTGCTCGCGCCAGAACGGGGTGTCGTACAGCGCGATGTACTTGGCGTGAGGGGCCATCCACGTCGGCGTGTCGTCCCACTGTTGCCGCAGCTCCCGGGGCAGGGCGGGTACAAACTCAAGGCGCCGGACTGCCAGACGCGGCGGCACGGCGAGCAGCACGCACTCGGCGGCTGTCGTGTGGCTGCGGCCGGAGGAGTCCTCGCTGTGGATTTCGATCTGCGTGTCCGCGTGACGCAGCACCCGGACGGTTCGGCCGGTGAGGATCCGCTGCGCATGCACGCTCCGGCTGAGCGCATCGATCAACGACTGCATGCCCCCGATGAGCCGCATCGAGGCCGGCACGTTCACATAGCCGGGCATGCGCAGCGGAGGACCGCCGGGCACGCGTTCAACCAGCAGGTCACCCGTCTCGTACTGTGCGAATCGGCGCAGGCCGAGATCCCGGATCAGCTGGTCGATTTGCGGCTGCATGTCGGGCCAGAACCACGTCGGGCCGAGATCGAATCGTTCGAGGTCGGCCGCCGTCGCGATCGCGGTCTCTGCCCGCGCCGCCCGTGAGACCGATGCGATGCGTCCGCCGGGAGCGGCACGCGCTTCCAGGACCACATAGTCCGGAATGCCCCTTTGTTCGAGCAGATAAGCGCCGTACAGGCCGCTCAGGCCCGCGCCGATGATGGCGATGCGTGTTCTGTGCATGTGCGCGGCTGGGTGTAGCGGCGGGCGCGATCGCGCGCCCGGCGGATCCCCGCTCCCGGCTACGGGAGCAGTCCGCGCCGCGGCTTCGGCACAATGAGCATCTGGCGCAGGGGTGAGCGGACACGGATGCGCGCGGGTCCCTTCTCCTTTGCCTGCAGCGCCGGCGATCCGCCGCCGGTGGCGGCCGGGCAGACGGTAGCTGAGGGATCGGCCATGTACGCCAGCGCGGCGCTCAATACCGCTTCGTGCGGATCACCGAGCGCATGGGAGAAGTCGTCGGCCACGGAGCAGCCGGGCAGCTTCACGCCCGGGGAGGACGCCGTGTTCTGCGGCGAGAAGCCGTCGCCGAAATCGCCGAATCCCTCGGCGTTGACCCCCTTGAATTCAATGGAGAAATAGGTCGTGCCGCAATTGTCCTGCGGGTAGAAGCCGTAGGGCTTTCCGCAGGTGGTCGAGCCGAACTGGTACACCTCGATGCCGACGCCGCGCAGGCCGTTCATGATCGCCTCGCTGGCCGAGCAGGTATCGGCGCCGGTGAGCACGAACACGCGTGACAGATCGAGCGTGGGCAATGCCTGGCCGGCCTTGACGGAAAAGCCCTGCGTGGTGTCGAGAAACGGCAGCGGCGTGATGGGCGTGCCGGTGACGGGGTTCGTGGTCGGATGCTGGTCGTTGAACTGCTGCACGTAGAACGTCTCGCCGGCGGTCTGCGTGGGGCCTGCGATCATGTAGGCCAACTCGCTCGCCAAGTCCAGCAGTCCTCCACCGTTGTAGCGCAGATCAAGCACGAGATTGCTCACGCCGTCGGAGTTGAGCGTATCGATCGCCTGGATGAGCTCCGACTCGGCCGAAACGTCCACCTGGTCGTTGTAGAGGATGTAGCCCACCGTGCCGGCCGCGGTGGCGAGCGTCTTGACCAGCAGCACCGGCTGATCGGTGATGTTCTGCGCCTGCATGGTGAAGGTGCGCGGCGTGCTCGAGCCTGGATCGAGCACCGTGAAGCTGTGCGTCTCGCCGTCCGTCGTCGGGGCGAGGGCGGCGTTGATGGTGTCGATGTCGGCCGTGCTGGTGCCATTGACCACGTCCACGCCGTCGACATCGAGGAGCTGCGCGCCGCGCACCAGGTCGGCAGGGGCGTCGGCTGCGGGGGTGCCGGGCTGCGTATAGGCCACCACGATCTTGCGTGGGGGCGTGGCATTCACCGCAGCCCACTGAACGCCGTAGCCGACGGAACTGCCTTCTTCCATGGCTTCCCACGTCGCGGTCGGATATGAGAAGTGGAACCGGTCCTTCGGCGCGCCATTGGCATCCGTCTGCGTGGTCTTCATCAGATTGAAGTACTGGGAGGTGCTGTAGAGCGACGGGTCGAGGTCCGGCACTTCGTTGTACCAGTAGTAAAGCGCATGCGTCCAGGAGCGCAGCCAATTGTTCTGGTCGGTCACGGTGCCGGGAACGTCGGGATACGGCTTGCCGGTGTACGGATCGGTGCCGGTTCGCGGCACGGCGCAGCGGGCGGCATAGACAGATGCCGGCGCGTAAACTCCGGGCGTCCAGCCGTCTGTGCTGGCGGTCGTGCCGCTGTGTGTCGAAGTGGCGGCGCTCGCTTGCGCGCCGCCGCTGCCGCCCCCGCCGCAGCCTGACAGAGTGAGTAAGGCTGCAAAAACCAGTGTCCAGCGCATGCCGCGTCCGAAGCGCATATCTCCCCCTGATTTCTGGTCTTGTCTCGGCATCAAACCCGATGCCGGCGAGCATCCGTGACTATAACACCGGCGATTCCGCGGCGGGGCAGTGCAGCTCGGGCACTGTTGCGCGGCAGGCGGAGCGTGAACAGGGCCGGCGCCTCATCCTGCTGGGCTCGATGAGCCTTGATCGGCATCGCTCGACTGGGCGGATCGCCGCGCTGGCTGCGCAAGCCGCCCGCCGGACACCCTCAGGCTGCGGCGAGGGATCTGCGCACCAGTGCGACCCACAGTTCAATCCCGGCCGCCAGCGCCTCGTCGTTGAAATCGTAGCGCGGCGAGTGCAGCCCGGGATTTTCCCCCGGACGTGCCGCGCCCAGCCAGAGGTAGCAGCCGGGAACCGCGTGCAGCAGGTAGGCGAAGTCCTCAGAGCCCATGCTCGGCTGAGCGTCGAGCACCTCGAGCCCGAGCCCGCGGGCGACTTCGCGCGTGAACTGGGCCGCTGGCGGATCATTGACGGTCGCCGGGAAACGCCTCTGGTATTGGATCTCGGCGCTGCAGCCGAATCCGCCGGCGATCGAGCGCGCCAGAAGACTGATGCGCTCTTCGATGGCATCACCGACCTGCTCGTCGTACCAGCGCGTGGTGCCGCGGATGAGGCACTCATCGGGAATGACGTTCCAGGTGTCGCCCGCCTGAATCTGCGTCACCGACACGACCGCCGGCTGCTGCGGATCGACGTTGCGGCTGACGATGCTCTGCAGCGCCGAGACGAGCTGCGCCGTCGTCAGGATGGCATCGGTTCCCTCATGCGGCATCGCGCCGTGACAGCCCTTGCCGCGGATTCGTATCTCAAAGGTTCCGAGCGCGGCCATCATCGCGCCGTCGCGTGCAACGCAGGTGCCGAGCGGCAGAGCCGGCCAGTTGTGCAGTGCGTAGACGCGGTCACAGGGAAACAATTTGAACAGACCTTCCTCGACCATGCGCCGTCCGCCGCCCTCGTTCTCCTCGGCCGGCTGGAAAATGAAATGCACGCTGCCGTCGAGATCGGGCAGGCTGGCGCAGACGCGGGCCGCCGCGAGGGCGATGGCGGTGTGTCCGTCGTGTCCGCACGCGTGCATGACGCCGGAGTTGCTTGAGGCATGCGCCACACCGCTTTCTTCGCGTATTGGCAATGCGTCCATGTCGGCGCGTATGCCGATGCTGCGGCGGCTCGATCCTCGGCTGATCGTGCCGACGACGCCCGTTCCGGCGAGGCCGCGGTGGACTTTCAGGCCGAATTGCGCGAGCTGCGCGGCGATGAAATCGGCGGTGCGCTCTTCGCGGTAGGCGAGCTCGGGATGTTGATGAAGCTGATGCCGCCAGGAGACTGCATCGGCGAGCAGATCGGCGGTAGCGGTGCCGCCGGTGTTCTTCGACTTCGACACTCAGGCCTCCTAAGGATGCGGGCCAGACCGAGTACGCACCGTCACCTCATACCGGCCGCATGCGCCGTCTCGTCGCGCATGCGTACATGCGGCGCGGGCCCATCTGCCCCAGTGCGCCAGAATACGGTACTCGGCACGATCTGCCCATCGCCCCGATGAGAGCTGCGGCCGGGCGGCGGCACCGGGGCTTGCCTGCGCGCTGCGGTCGCGGCGCTTTCGGCCCCTCAGTCCGGCGCGGCTGCCTCACTCACCACGGTTCCCTGATGGTAGAGGATTCTCCAGGTGCGGCCGGTACGCCGCCAGATGCTCGCTCGGCGAGTGAGCCGGCCGGACTGGCGCAGGCGGTACGTGAGCAGATAGAGATCCGTCGCGAGTTGCCGGCAGCGCAGCTCGGACATCTGCTCAGGCGCCTCGGCGCCCGCTTCGGCCTTGCTGCGCCGCGCGAGCTTCTGCAGGGCGGCTTCGCGGCCATAATGCCGCCCCGAGGCGCCGGTTTCCGAGAATTGCCCATCGAGCAGCGCCTCGAGATCGGCGCTCGAGGTCTCGGCGGACTGCAGGGTCATCTCGTGGCCGCGCAGTGTCCTCAGGATGGCCGTCAATTCGCGCTTCAGGCCGTTTCCGCTCACCGCCGCCGCCTCAGTGTCGCTGACGAGTAAGGCAGTGTACGTCAGGCCGCGGGCGCTCTGCGCGTCCCGCGCGGCGCTCTCGGCTCGCCGGCTAGCGGGCCGCCGGTCCGCACAGGCCATCCCTCAGCGCACCCCAGGGCGGCTCGAGCCGCATCGGCACCGAGAGGCCCCCCAATCGGTGCAGGGCCGCGCCGCTGATCTTGAAGCCGAAGCGCTCATAGACCGGCACGGCATTGACGCTCGCGTGGACAGTGAATGCGCCGCAGTGGCCGCCTTGAAGCGCCCGGTCGCGCAGAAATTCCCACAGCCTGCGGCCGAGTCCCTGGCGCTGGCAGCCTGAGTGCACGAACAGGTGAAACAGCAGCCCGTCGGCGCGCAGGGCGGCAGCCCCTGCGAGCGGCTCGAGGCCCGAGGCCTCGGCGACGATGTACGTCATGTCAGTGCGTGCCAGGAGTGCGCGGATCGCCTCTTCGCTGATCGTTGCGAAGAATGCTGCAGCGTCGGCCGGCGTTGGTGCGCGCAGGTACGTGTGGCTGAAGGACTGCAGCAGCGTGCTCACGGCATGCGCGTCGGCAGGTCTCGCATAGCGTATCGCCGGCTCGGCGTGCGTCACGGCGTTGTCCTGCGCTGCGGCCGCAAGGTTGGCCAGCAGTCACTATAGCAGGGCGGGGCGGCGGGGGGCTGGGCGGCAGTGCGGGACAGCAGGTGCCGTCCTTAAAAAAGAACGCGCCCGGCGGGATGCATGCCCGCCGGGCGCGAGCGAGCGTCTTATTGCTGTTGGAATTCGGTCGAGTGGATGAAGTTCACGATGTTCGCATGCAGCTGCTTCAGGGCGGGCAGGTGCACGTAGATCATGTGCCCGGTCATGTAGTAGTGGTACTGGATGTTCGCCTGCAGCTTGCGCTGCATCGGCAGATGCTCCATCTCGTAGATGCCTTCGTAGAAAGGCGTAGCGAGGTCGAAGTACCCGCCGTTCAGCATGACCTTCAGGTCCGGGTCGTACTTCATCGCGTTGGCAAGGTCCGGCATCACGTTGAGCGCCTGCGGGAAGGCGAAGTCCGCGCCCGGCGGGCGGTGCGCGAAGTCCCAGGTGCGCCACAGCGGAATTTCCGGCAGATACTTCATGCCCTCGCCGTAGTGCAGATCGGAGTGCACGTAGGCGTTGAAGGCGGACACGTAGGCCGAGCTGATGGCGGCAGCCTGCGGGTCGTACTCGGCGCGCTCGCTGAGCGGATTGAGCGAGGGGCCTGCGAAGCGCGTATCCAGGCGGCCCGTGGTCTCGTTCTCATCCGCGAGCAGCTCGTGCTCGAACTGCCCGCCGTCGATGCGCAGGTTCGCCTTTTCGATATACGAGACCGGCAGGCCCGTGTACTCGTGCAGCTTGGCGGCGATCGCGGCGAACTTCGAGGCGCTGAGCTGCGAGCCCTCGCGCAGCGCCTGGGCGTAGTCGGTCATGGCGAACTGCTCGACCTTGGCGAGCAGCGGCTTCAGCGGCTGAGTGCTGTCGGGGAGCTTGTGGTGGTACCACGCGGTCGCCGTCATGCTCGGCAGCGCCAGCTCGTAGGACAGATCGAGGCCGGGGTCGAACTGCGCCAGCCCGGTCGATGCGTTGTAGTTGAGGATCTGCGAGAGCAGGATCACGCCGTTGAAATCGACGTTGTCGTGCGTCTCGAGCACGTTGATGAGGGCGGCCGAGCGCGGCGTGCCGTAGCTCTCTCCCAGCAGGTACTTCGGCGAGTTCCAGCGCCCGTATTGGGAGAGGAACTTCATGATGAACTGGGAGAACGCGTGCACGTCCTGATCGACGCCGTAGAAGTGCTTGGCCGGGTCCGGGCCGCGTACGCGGCTGTAGCCGGTGCCCGGGGCGTCGATGAACACGAGGTCGCTGGCATCGAGCAGGCTGTACTCGTTGTTGACCAGCTGATACGGCGCCGGCGGCGTGTGGGTGTGATCGCTGGTCACGACCCGCACCGGTCCGAATGCGCCCATGTGCAGCCAGACCGTCGAGGATCCCGGACCTCCGTTATAGAGGAAGGTGATGGGACGCTTGGCCGGATTGGTGCCGTCCTTGAAGTAGGCGACATAGAACATCGAGGCTTCCGGCTGCACCTTCTTCGGGCCGCCCGGCGGGGGCTGGCCAGGGCCGTAGGCGTCCGTGGCGTCGTTCCAGCCCGCGGCGTGCACGATGATCATGCCGGCCACGGCGTGGTAGTGAATGGTCTTGCCGTCGACCTTCACGGTGCCTTGCGTGGTGCTCGTGGTCGTGCGGAAGTATGGATTGGAGTGGGAGGCGTGAGGCGCGGCGTGGGGCGCCTTCGCCAGCGCCGGGCCGGCGGCTGCCGCCAGCGTCAGCGCCGAGGCGGCCGCCAGCACGTGAACGCTGCGCGGGGAGAATCGGCTTCGCAGAGTATCGCTCATGATCAGCCTCCTGAAACGTTGTCGGTCTTGCGGATGAAGGCCGCAATGTTGGCGTGCAGCTGCTTCAGAGCGGGAATGTTCACGTAGATCATGTGCCCCGACTTGTAATAGTGATACGAAATGTTCGACTGCAGGCTGGCCGGAATCTGCAGGTGGTGCATCTCGTACAGGCCCTCACAGAAGGGCGTCGCGAGATCGTAGTAGCCGCCGTTCAGCATGACCTTCAGCAGCGGGTCGTACTTCATCGCCGCGGCCAGATCCGGCATCACGTTGGTCGCGATCGGCAGCGCGATGCGGGCCCCGGGCGGCCGGTGCTTGAAGTCCCAGTGGGCGAAGATCTCCGGCAGATAGCGCAGATCCGTCTTGTAGTGCAGATCCTTGCTGGCGTAGGCATTGAATGCGGTCACGTACGCCGAACTGATCGCGGCGGACTGCGGGTCGTATTCGGCGGTGCGGCTCAACGGATCCATGGACGGTCCCTGGAAGCGGGTGTCGAGCCGTCCGGTGGTCATGTCCTCGTTGGCGAGCAGCTCGTGCTCGAACTCCGGTCCGCTCACCTGCAGGTTCGCCTTGAGCAGGTAGGCCACCGGCAGGCCGATGTACTGGTGCATCTGCTCGGCGATGCTCTGCCGCTCGGCCTCGGGCAGGGCGGCTCCCTGCGCGAGCGCGTCGGCGTACTTGCCCATCGCGAAATGCTCGACCTGCTTCAGGAAGGGGCGCAGGTGCGGCGGATTGGACGGCACCCGGTGGTGGTACCAGGCGGTCGCCGCCATGCTGGGCAGCGCCAGCTCGTACGGCAGCTCGACGCCGGGGTCGGTGCCCGGCGCGTCATCGTTCAGCGAGAAATTCAGGATCTGCGACAGCAGGATCACCCCGTTGAAATCGACGTTGCGGTCGATCGACAGATCCTTGATCAGCACCGCCGAGCGCGGCGTGCCGTAGCTCTCCCCGAGGAGGTATTTCGGTGAGTTCCAGCGCTTGTAGCGGGTGAGGAACTGGGTGATGAAGGACGCGAATGCATGCGCGTCCGGATCGACCCCATAGAACGCCTTGACCGCGCCCTTGCCCTCGATGCGGCTGTAGCCGGTGCCCGGGGCATCGATGAACACGAGGTCAGTCGCATCGAGCAGGCTGTACTTGTTCTTGATGATGCCGTACGGGGCGGCCGGGGTGTGCGTGTCGTTATTGGTCACGACGCGCACCGGGCCGAAGGCGCCCATGTGCAGCCATACGGTCGAGGAGCCCGGACCGCCGTTGTAGAGGAAGGTGACCGGCCGCTCGTGCGCGGGCACGCCGCGCTTGAAGTACGCCACGTAGAACATCGAGGCGACGGGCGGGCCGTCCGGCATGCCGAGCGCGTGCTTGCCGCCGGTGGGCGTCGCGGCATCGTCCCATCCCTTGGGGCGGACGATGATGGTTCCGGCGACGGCCTCGTAGGCGATCTTGTGGCCGCCGACGGTGACGGTACCGTAGCTCTTCACCTCTCGGGGCGTGAACAGCGCGGATGCCGTCGCAGCCGAGGGGGCCGGGGCCTTGTGACCCGCGGCGAACGCGGGTGCCACGCAGGCCTCGCACGCGGCCAGAGAGAAAACTGCCGCGAGTGCAACAACGTGCTTCATTCGGATGCTCCTCCAGCGCTCGGCTCCAGTATTTGGTGGACTGATTCGCGGGGCCGAGCACCGCATATCATGCCGCATCCGTGCCTGCAGGGGCCAGATGCGCCGGATGGGGAGGAGAATTTTGCGGCGAACGCCCCGCGGGCCGCGACGAAGCGAGTCGGGCGCGGCGGGGGGGGCACCGTCGGGCTCCGATGTCGGGCCCGGCGCTGCGCCCCTGGCCGCCCGTCGGAGGCGCGGACTTGCTCGAGCCTGGCCGGCGGCGCGGCGGGGACTCCCGCCGGCGCGAGCGTGCTCCGCGCGGCCGCTCCTGCGCCGGTGCGCAGCGCGCTACGAGCTGACTTCCTGCGGGCGCGACATAACGGCACGCGCTGTCGGGAAAAACGCTAGGTACTGTCCGCAGAGCGGCACTGCATCACTCAACTCGCACCCGCCCGGCCCGATAGTGCGAGTATGGATGCCATCAGGTTCATGTCACCGTGACGATCGAAGTGGATGGGCCGCGCCGGGTCGGCCGCCCATTGGGAGTTGGGGTGAGTGCGTCAGCCGGCAGTACCGGTGACAATCGAGGCCCGGTGTCGCGCTCAGGCTGGCGCATCCGGCGGGACCTCTACGAGAGGATGGGCCCGCGCACGGACCCGGCCGTGAGCCTGCTGCCTCTCGAGCACGTTCGGTCGAGGAGCGCACTGCTCGGGCGAGCCCAGAGCCACGAGACGATCGGAACCTGAGCCATGAAGGCAATTACGCTTCAGGAGTTTGTGGCATTCCAGCGCCTGATGCACGAGTCAGCGGGAATCTATCTGTCCGAAAACAAGCGCTCGCTGGTGACCGGGCGGCTTGCCCGGCGGCTGCACGCTTGCGGCGCGCAGAGCTACGGCGAGTATTACCGCCTGCTTACCAGCGGCCAGTTACCCGCTGAGCTGCAGACCGCGGTCGATCTTTTGACCACCAACGAGACCTTCTTTTTCAGGGAACCGAAGCACTTCGAGTTCCTGCGCGCGCAGGTCGAGGCCCGCCACCGCGCCGGAGGGGCGTTCCGGGTATGGAGCGCCGCGACCTCGAGTGGCGAGGAGGCCTTTAGCATTGCCATGGTGCTCGAAGAGATGCTGCCGGGCCGGTGGTGGGTGGTGGGCTCGGACATCAGTGCGCGGATGCTCGCCAAAGCACGAGATGCGCGCTATGCGATGGATCGGCTGAGCAACTTTCCGCATCGATACCTACGGCGGTTCTGTCTCAAGGGCGTGGGGGCGCGTTCGGGGTTGCTGCGTGTCGAGTGGCCGCTGCGCGAGCGCGTCGAATTCCGCCGTATCAATCTGAACCAGCCGCTGCCGCCCATTGGGACGTTCGACATGGTTTTCCTGCGCAACGTGCTCATTTACTTCAATGCCGACACCAAGCGGGAGGTCGTCATGCGCGTGGCAGCCGCACTGAAGCCCGGCGGACACTTGCTCATCGGACATTCGGAGACGCTCTCGGGCATCACCGACGCGCTCGAGCCGCTTGCTCCGGCCGTCTATCGCAAACCGGCGTGAGGCGCCAATGGGGGTGCGCATCTTCGGCGCAACGTGCTCAGGTTCGCGCAAGTGCGGCGCGAGAGCCTCAGAGGGCCGTTTGCGGCACGGCGGAAACGGCCGGCTTGCCCCGCCGGAGCGGGCGGATTAGCGTAGCAGGGTGATCCGCTTGCTGTTGTGGCTCATCCTCTTCGTGCTGTGCTGGCCGGTCGCGGTGGCGGCGCTGCTGCTCTGGCCGCTTGTGTGGCTGGTGCTGTTGCCGCTGCGCCTCGTCGGCCTCGTGTTCGAGGGGGTGTTCGAGTTCCTGCGCGCGCTTGTGCTCTTGCCGGCGCGGATGCTCGGCGGGCGGTTGTAACAGGCGGCGCCACGCGGTGTCGGTTGGACGCCCGCCGTTTGAGGCGGGTAAACTGGCGCACCCCCATCTGCTGCGGCAAATCTTCATGCGCTATGTCTTTGCCCCACCGCCCGCCGTGAGCGCGCCGGTAGTCGGGGTCGCGGAACGCTTTCCCGTGCATCGCATCTACTGCGTGGGCTCGAACTATCTCGCCCACGCGCAGGAAATGGGTCGCACCGGCCGCGAGCCGCCGGTGTTCTTCATGAAGCCTGCGGATGCGCTCTTGCCCGTCGAGGCTGGCGCGACTGGCTCGATGCCCTATCCGAGTCTCACGCACAATCTGCACCACGAAGTGGAGCTGGTGGTTGCCATCGGCGCGGGCGGGCGGGACATCGATGCCGCGCAGGCGCTCGAGCACGTGTTCGGCTACGCCGTCGGACTCGACATGACGCGCCGGGATCTGCAGTCTGAGATGAAGAAGCGCTCGGCGCCCTGGTGCATCGGCAAGGGCTTCGATCATGCCGCGCCGCTCGGACCCATCACCCCGAGTGCGCGGGCCGGCGCGATCAGTGCCGCCGAGATCGCCCTGCGCGTGAACGGTGCCGAGCGGCAGCGCAGCGCGGTGAGTCAGATGATCTGGAGCGTGCCGGAGATCATTGCGCATCTGTCGCGCGCCTGGACGCTGGCGAGCGGTGACCTGATCTTCACCGGCACACCCGCGGGGGTGGGCGCCGTCGAGCGCGGCGATCTGATGGAGGCGACCTGCACGGGCCTCGAGACGCTGCGTGTGCGAGTGAGCTGAGGCGCCCACCCGACTCGCGCCACCCGCTACGCTACGGCCGCTCGAGCAGCAGGGCGATTCCCTGCCCGACGCCGATGCACATGGTGCACAGCGCTCGCTTGCCCCCGGTGGCTTCGAGCTGACTCAAGGCGGTGGCCACCAGGCGCGCGCCGCTCGCCCCGAGCGGGTGCCCGATGGCGATCGCCCCGCCGTTGGGGTTGACCTGCTCGGCCGCATCCGGCAGTCCGAGCTCGCGCAGCACCGCGAGGGACTGGGCTGCGAACGCTTCGTTCAATTCGATGACATCGAGTGCGCCGAGGGACACGCCGGTGCGCTCGAGGAGCTTGCGCGTGGCCGGCGCGGGCCCGATGCCCATGATGCGTGGCGGCACGCCGGCGACGGCGCTGCCGATCACTCGCGCACGGGGCGTCAGACCATAACGCGCTGCTGCGGATTCGCTGGCGAGCAGTACCGCTGCCGCCCCGTCGTTGATGCCCGAGGAGTTGCCTGCGGTGACCGAGCCGTCCGGACGCACGACGCCCTTGAGTTTCCCAAGCGCTTCGAGCGTGGTGTCCGGACGCGGGTGCTCGTCCGCCTCGACGCTCAGCGGCGGCTGCTTACGGCGCGTCACTGTGACCGGCACGATCTCCTTCGCAAAGAATCCCCTCGCCAGGGCGCGCGCGTAGCGCTGCTGGCTGCGCAGGGCGAAGGCATCCTGGTCGGCGCGCGAGATGCTGCGCTCGGCGACCAGGTTCTCGGCGGTCTGCGCCATGGAGTCGATGCCGAAGCGGCTCTCGATGAGCGGATTGACGAAGCGCCAGCCGAGGGTGGTGTCCTCGAGCCTGCTGCTGCGGTCGAAGGCGTGCTCGGCCTTGCCCAGCACGAACGGCGCGCGGGTCATGCTCTCGACTCCGCCGGCGATCATCAGGTGCGCCTCGCCGGCGCTGATCGCGCGCGCGGCGATGGCGATGGCATCGAGGCTCGAGCCGCACAGCCGGTTCACGGTCGAGGCCGGCACGCTCTCGGGCAGCCCGGAAAGCAGCACGGCCATGCGCGCGACGTTGCGGTTGTCCTCGCCGGCCTGGTTGGCGCAGCCGAGGTACACATCATCGAGCCGGGCCCAGTCGACCTGGGGATGGCGCGCCATGAGCGCGCGCAGCGGGAGGGCCGCGAGGTCGTCGGTGCGGACCGCCCCGAGCGCCCCGCCGTAGCGGCCAAAGGGCGTGCGGATCGCCTCGCAGATGAGCGCTTCGGACATCAGTGTCATCCAAGTGGTTGAAAAACAAGGTTGTCACACTACTGCATCGGACGTCGTTTATCCATGGAGCGGTCTGCGGGTTTCCCAGGCATCGGGCTGCGGCCTGCGCCGATACAATATCCGCCGGTGTCCTGACCCCGTGGCGCGCATGCCGACCTTTAAAGCCCTGCGAGTTCATCACAGCCCGAGCGGCCCGACCGCCGCCGTGGAGTCGATCTCAGCTGAGCAGCTGAGCCCCGGAGCGGTGCGGGTGCGCGTGGCGTACTCGGGTCTGAATTACAAGGATGCGCTCGCGATCACCGGCCGCGGCACGATCATGCGCAGCTATCCGCGGGTCGCCGGCATCGATCTGTCCGGGGTCGTCGAGTCGAGCGAGGATCCGGCGTTCCGTCCCGGCGAGCGGGTGCTCGCCACCGGCGCCGGTCTGGGCGAGTGGCTCGACGGGGGACTTGCCGAGTACGCGCGGCTGCCGGCCGAGGCGCTCGTGCCGTTGCCGGCGGGGCTGACTCTTCTGGAGGCGATGGCGCTCGGCACGGCGGGCTTCACCGCAGCGCTCGCGCTGCGGCGCATGCTGGAGAATCACCAGGATCCGGCCCAGGGGCCGATCGCGGTGACCGGCGCCTCGGGCGGCGTCGGCGGCATCGCGCTGCTGCTGCTGAAGCAGGCGGGCTTTCAGACCGCGGCCATCACCGGCAAGCCCGAGGCCGCCCCGCAGCTGCAGGAACTCGGCGCCGATGAGGTCATCGATCGCGGGCAGCTCGATCTTGGCGCCAAGCCGCTTGAGAAGGCCATCTGGGGCGGCGCGGTGGACAATCTCGGCGGCGAGGTGCTGACGTATCTGACGCGCACCGTCAAACCCTGGGGCAACATCGCGTGCGTCGGCCTCGCACAGTCCGCGACGCTCGCCACCACCGTCATGCCGCTGATCCTGCGCGGAGTGAGTCTGCTCGGGATCCACTCCGTGCAGGTGCCGCGCCCCTGGCGCCTGGCGCTGTGGGAGCAGCTGGCCGGCCCCTGGCGGCCGCAGCGGCTCGAGCAGCGCATCGTGCGCGCGGTCATCGGCCTGGAGCAGGTGCCGCAGGCGGCGCGCGAGTTGGTCGCGGGGCAGGCGAGGGGCCGCTACGTCGTGCGGCTCGCGGGGGATTTGTGACCGAGGTGCGCTTGCGCACCGGGGAGCGACTCATGAAGCGAGAAGCGGATACGGGTGGCGCCGGGCGGGCATTGCCGCAGGTCGGCGCCGCAGATCCGGAGCGGCGCAACTCTCCCTGGCAGAGCGATCCGCAGGAATCCTTCGAGCTGCTGCGCGAGCAGGTCGGGGACGAGGCCGGCTGCTGCTACTTCAACGACGTGCGCTATCCGGACGGCGCCGAAGTGTTGAGCGGCGATACGCGCCTGAAGTGCGAGCGCGGCATCTGGGTCGAGTTGACCGAGCGGCAGGTCTGAGCCTGCCGCGCGTCCGGCTCGCGTGCGGCCTTGCCGCTCGCTATGCTTGCCGCTTGCGGGCGCGAGCGGCGGTGAATCAAGTGGAGCGAGCGAGCAGAGCACGGGCCGGCCTGGCCCCGGCGGGGCGGGCAGCAGGTTGTGCGGCGCAGGCGGCAGCCTGCGGCGCGCGCGCCCTCGCGGGCTGCGGCCGATGAGCGGCACCGAACAGCTCGCACCCGGGCGCGCCCCCGGGGAGAAGCTCAATACCCGCGCCGCGCTGGTGATCTCCCTCGCGGTGCTCTCCAGCCGGGTGCTCGGCCTGGTGCGCCTGATCGTGTTCGGCGCGCTGTTCGGCGGCGGGCGGCTGATGGACGCCTACATCACCGCCTTTCGCATTCCCAACCTGCTGCGCGACCTGGTGGGCGAGGGGGCGCTGTCGACCGCCTTCGTGACGACCTTCAGCAAGACGCTGGTGCGCGAGGGCGAGCAGTCCGCGTGGCAGCTGGCCAACAAGGTGCTCACGCTGGCGGTGATCGTGCTCAGCATCCTGGTGTTGCTCGGCATCGTGATCGCGCCCTGGCTGGTGGCGCTGCTCGGCTGGGGGTTCAGTCCGGCCAAGGCGGCACTCACCGTCGAGCTGACGCGGATCCTCTACCCGTTCATCCTGATCGTATCGCTCGCGGCGCTGGTGATGGGCATGCTGAACGCGCGCAACGTGTTCGGCATGCCGGCGCTCGCCTCCGCCTTCTTCAATCTCGGCACCATCATCGCCGGGGCGGGCCTCGGCTGGTGGTTCGACCCGCATTTCGGGCCGAAGGCCACCGTGGGGCTCGCGCTCGGCACCCTCGTCGGCGGCCTGCTGCAGCTCGGGGTGCAGATCCCGCGGCTGCGGCGATTCGGCTACCGGTTCCGGCCGGACTTCCGCTGGCGCGACTCGAGGGTCAAGGCCGTGCTGCTGATCATGGGGCCCTCGCTGATCGCCGCGAGCTCGGTGCAGGTCAACGTGGTGGTGAATTCCGCGTTCGCCTCGCTGCTCGGCAACGGACCGATCACCTGGCTGCAGTACGCCTTTCGGCTGATGCAGTTCCCGCTCGGGATGTTCGGGGTCGCCCTCGGCACGGTGGCCCTACCGATGCTCTCGCGGATGGCCGCCGCCGGCAATCACGAGGGGTTTCGCAGCGAGCTCGCCCGCGGCCTGCGCATGGTTCTGCTCATGACCGTGCCGGCGGCGGTCGGCCTGATCGTCCTCGCCCAGCCCATCGTCTCGGTGCTCTACCAGCACGGGCGCTTTTCGGCGGCCGATGCGGCCGAGACCGCCGCAGCGCTGCGTTTCTACGCCATCGGACTGTGCGGGTATGCGGCGCTGAAGGTTCTCGTGAACGCGTTTTATGCGGTCGACCGGCGCAAGACCCCGATGGTGGTGAGTCTGTGCGCCATGGGGCTGAACCTGCTGCTGTGCTGGCTGATGACCCAGAGGTTTCACTGGGGGGCGCAGGGCCTGGCGTTCTCCACCGCGTGCGTGGCCACGACGAACTTCCTGGTGCTCTATGCGCTCATGCGCCGCCATCTGGGGCGGCTGGAGTCGCGCGCCATGCTCGCGATGCTGCTCAGGCTGGGCCTCGCCTGCGCGGTCCTTGCCGCGCTGTCATGGGGCGGCTCGCACTGGCTGCTCGCCGACTGGCAGAGCCAGCCGTTTTGGCCGAAACTCCTCGCGCTGATGCTGGTCATCGTCACGGCCGCTGGCGCGTTCTTCGGTTGTGCGATGCTGCTCGGCATCGAGGAGATGCGCGACATCGCTCGGGTTGTCCGACGCAAGCTGCATGCCGCGTAGGCGCCGCAGGGCGCGCGAGCGGCCGGATGGGGCGCCAGGTGGCGCCGAAGGAGTCCATCACGTGAACCGTTACCTCTTGCCTCTGGGCGCTGCGGTCCTGCTCGGCCTGTCGGGGCCGGCTCTGGCGCAGACCACCTATTACGAGCAGACCTTCGCGCCCGAGGAGCCGGTGCACTGGCACCTGCAGATCGGCTACAGCCCGACGGTCGGGTCGACCTCGGAGTACTTCGACGGCGGCTTCACCTTTGGCGGTGGCTTGACCTGGCGGCCGCGGCCGGACGAGCCGTTCGGGCTGCGCGCGGACCTCGAGTACAGCCGCTTCTCCGCCACCCGCAACCTGATCGCAATCAATGAGCTGGCCAATCAGATTGAGATTGATTCCGGCTATGGCGAGGTGGTCGGGCTGAACGTGGACGGGCAGTACACGGTGCACTTCTCGCCCACGGTGAGCGGCTTCGCGCTCGCCGGCGTCGGGGTGGATCACATGCGGGTCGCGCTCACCCAGACCGTGGCGTTCGGCAGCTACCTGTGCGACCCCTGGTTCGGGTTCTGCAGCTACGGGCTCGTGCCCGGGGACATCGTCGTGGCGAGCGGCAGCAGCACGCGCTTTTCCTGGAACGCCGGGGTGGGTGTGGATTTCCTGATGCGCAACGGCCAGACCTTCTTCATCGAGGCGCGCTACCAGCGCATCCAGACCGCCCAGCCCACCGAATTCATCCCGATCACGGTGGGACTGCGCTTCTGAGCCGACCGAGGCGCCCCTGCCGGACGCATGTGCGCCCGGCAGGGGCGCGCGCGCCGGTCGGAAGCTGGTAAAATTCTTCTTTTTATTATGCGCCGGGTGTGTCCCGGGCACGAAGGGCTTCCATGGCACTGAAGATCATGATTCTCGGGGCGAACGGCTTCATCGGCAGCGCGCTCACCAGCGCGATTCTGCGCCAGCGCGACTGGGAGGTGTACGGCATCGACCTCTCGGACAACAAGCTCGGCGATCTGCCGAAGGACGATCGCTTCCACTTCGTCGAAGGTGACATCACCATCAACAAGGAGTGGGTCGAGTATCACGTCAAGAAGTGCGATGTGGTGGTGCCGCTGGTGGCGATCGCCAACCCGGCGCAGTACGTGACCCATCCGCTGAAGGTCTTCGAGCTCGACTTCGAGGCGAACCTCTCGGTGGTGCGCCACTGCGTCAAGTACGGCAAGCGGCTGGTGTTTCCCTCGACCTCCGAGCTCTACGGCATGTCCCCGGACGCGGTGCTCGATGAGGAGACGAGCCCGCTGGTGTACGGGCCGATCAACAAGCAGCGCTGGATCTACGCCGCCTCCAAGCAGCTGCTCGACCGGGTGATCTACGCCTACGGCGTGCGCGACAGCCTCGATTACACGCTGTTCCGCCCGTTCAACTTCATCGGGCCGAACCTCGACAACATCGAGGAGCCGAAAGAGGGCAGCTCGCGGGTGTTCACGCAGTTTCTCTCCAACGTGCTCTACCGCCGAGCGATCAAGCTCGTCGACGGCGGGCGGCAGAAGCGCTCCTTCACCTATATCGATGATGCGATCGAGGCGCTGCTGACGATCCTCGAGAACAAGGACGGTCGGGCGACGCGGCGCATCTTCAACATCGGCAACCCGGACAACTGCGTGTCGATCCGCGAGCTCGCCGACCGCACCATTCGCATCGCGCAGGAGTTTCCCGAGCTGCGCGATGCGGCCAAGAGCACCGAGATCGTCGAGGTGTCTGCCGGGGAGTACTACGGCAAGTACTACCAGGACATCCAGGTGCGCGTGCCGGCGATCGAGGCGGCCAAGCGCGACCTCGGCTGGCGGCCGAGCACCGATCTCGACACGGCCATCCGCCGGACGATCGACTTCTACGTCAGGCTCGGCAGCTTCAACGCGCTCAACAGCGCGGCGACGGGGCTTTGAGCGGCGCCCGACGGGCCTGATGGGGGAGTGTGACCTATGAGCGCAGCGCAGGCGCGCGCCGAGCGGCTGAGATGGTGGGCGTGGGTGCTGCTGGCGGCGATCTGGTTCGCAACGCTGCAGATCCGCCCGATGTTCGACCCGGACGAGGGCCGCTACGCGGAGATCCCGCGGGAGATGCTGGTCACGGGCAACTGGGTGACCCCCCGGCTCGATGGACTGAAGTACTTCGAGAAGCCGGCGCTGCAGTACTGGGCGACGGCGAGCGTGTACAGCGTGTTCGGGGTCAGCAACTGGTCCTCGCGGCTCTGGACGGTGGGCCTCGGGTTCGGGTGTCTGGCGCTGATCTACGCGTGGCTCGCTCGCCTCTACGACCGGCGCGCGGCCATTGCGGCGGTCGCGCTGCTCGCGATGAGCCCGTACTTCGGCATCATCGGCCATCTGGATCTGCTCGACGCCGGTTTGTGCTTCTGGCTCACGGCCATGGTGCTCGCGTTCACGCGCGCGCAGTGCGCCGCGCCGGGCTCGGGCGCGGAGCGCAACTGGATGCTGGTGTCCTGGGCCATGGCGGCGCTGGCGCTGTTGACCAAGGGACTGGAGGTCTACGTGCTCGCCGGGCTGGCGCTGATCAGCTACACCGCGCTCGAGCGCGACGCGCGGCCCTGGCGGCGCCTGCACCTGCTCACCGGCATACCGCTGATGGTGGCCATCGGGGCGCCGTGGTTCATCGTCGTCTCGCTGCGCAACCCGGCTTTCGCGCACTACTTCTTCATCGACCAGCACTTCGAGCGCTTCCTGACCGACCGGGCGAGGCGGGTCGAGCCGTGGTGGTATTTCATCGCGCTGCTGGTGATCGGGGCGTTCGCCTGGCTCGTGCCGCTCGCTCGCGCATCTCGCGCGGTGTGGCGCGATCCGGGGCCCGTGCCGCACTTCAAGCCGCTGAAGTTTCTGCTGCTGTACTCGCTGCTCACGGTCGTCTTCTTTTCCATCTCGGACTCGAAGCTGGCCACCTACATCCTGCCGATATTCCCGCCGATTGCGGCGCTCACCGGCGTGTACCTGACGCGCCGCCCCGGCGCGCTCGCGCGCACGGCGTGGGTGGCCGCGGGGCTGGCGACCTTCGTGGCCGCCGGACTGCTCGTTTATTCGCATCATCGCAACGGATTCATTCCGCCGCATGCGATCGGCTGGGGGGCCGCCGCCGTGGCCGCAGCGCTCGTGGCGGTGGTGGTGAGCGCTCTTGGCGCGCGCCGCGAGGTCCGCGAAGGTGAGGCGGGCGGCGGCAGTGTGGCGGTGCCGTTGGCCGTGGCCGCGGCGTTCATCTTCGTCTGGCAGGCGCTGCTGTGCCAGTATGCGGTCATTCCCCCGTCGCGCTCGGCCTATCAGCTGGTCCAGCAGATCAAGCACGATGTGCATCCGGACACGGCGCTCTACAGCGTGCAGCAATACCGTCAGACCATCCCGCCGTATCTGGGGCGGCTGCTCACGCTGGTGGACTACAAGGGCGAGCTCGGCGCCGGCGAGCGCTGGCAGCCGGGGCTGATGACCGCGACGCCGGCGCAGTTCGTCAGCCAGTGGAAGGCGAGCCGGGATGCGGTCGCATTCTTCCCGCCGTCGGTCTGGCGGCGGTATCGTCAGCAGGGCCTGCCCGGGCGCGTGATCGGGCGGGACAGTTTCACGGTCGCGGTGAGCCGGCAATGAAGTGGTCCGTGTTCGCGTTTCTCTTCGGCGGCGTGCTGCTCAATGCGTTCGCGCAGCTCGCGCTGAAGGCTGCGACCGACGATACCGGGCCGCTGTTCGGCAGCGGGGTGCCCGTCATCGCGCGGCTGCTCGAGCTCGCCGCCGTGCCGTGGATGTGGCTGGCCGTCGGCTGCTACGGAGTGTCGCTGATCGTGTGGGTGGTCGGGTTGTCCCGGGTGCCGGTGAGCCAGGCCTACCCGATGCTCTCGCTCGGCTACGTCATCAACGCGGGCTTCGCCTGGTGGCTGCTCGGGGAGGCGCTGAACCTCGAGCGCGTGGCCGGCATTTTCGTGATCATATTCGGTGTGATACTGGTGGCTCGCTCATAAGTCATGAACTCCTTCCTGCCCTTTACGCGTCCAAGTATCGACGAGCAGACCATTGCCGAGGTGGCGGACGTGCTGCGGTCCGGCTGGCTGGCGAGCGGCCCGAAGGTCAAGGCGTTCGAAGCGGCGCTCTCGCAGTACTGCGGCGGCCGTCCGGTACGCACCCAGACTTCGGCGACCGCGAGCCTCGAGCATGCGCTGCTCGCCTGCGGCATCGGCGCGGGTGATGAGGTCATCGTGCCAGCGATGAGCTTCGTCGCGAGCGCCAACGTGGTGGTGCGCACCGGCGCTCGCCCGGTGTTCGTCGACGTGAATCTCGACACGCGCAACATCGATCTCGACCAGGCCGAGACGGCGGTGACCGCGCGGACCCGCGCCATCATGCCGGTGCACCTGTGCGGCATGCCGGTGGACTGCGACCGCGTGTACGCGCTCGCCGAGCGCCATCAGCTGCGCGTGATCGAGGATGCCGCGCAGGCGATGGGCTCGAGCTACCGCGGCAGACGCATCGGCAGCTTCGGCGATCTGGTCTGCTTCAGCTTCCATCCCAACAAGAACATCACCTCCATCGAGGGCGGCGCGGTGGTCGGCGGATCTCCCGAGGAGGTGCACGAGCTCGAGCTGCACCGCTTCCACGGACAGGAGAAGTCCGCCGCCGATGCGTTCGAGACCTACTTCGCGGGCGGCAAGGCGAATCTCACGGACGTGGCCGCCTGTGTCGGCCTCGGGCAGTTGCGCCGGCTGGAGGAGTTCAACGCCCGGCGCCGCGAGCTCGCGGCGCGCTACTTCGAGCTGTGGGGCGAGGATGCGCCGCTTGCGCTGCCTGCGCGCGGCGATGCCGGACACAACTGGCACATGTTCGCCGCGCGGCTGCCGCTCGAGCGGCTGCGCATCAGCCGGCTGGAGTTCATCGAGGCGATGGCCGCGCGCGGCATCGGCATCGGCGTGCACTACCCGGCGATTCACCTCTTCAGCGCCTATCGGGCGCTCGGCTACCGCGAGGGACAGTTTCCCAACGCCGAGCGCATCGGCCGCGAGACGGTGACGCTGCCGTTGTTTCCGGCGATGAGCTTCGAGGATGTCGAGCGGGTGGTGCGCGCCGCCAACGAAGTGCTGCGTGAGGCGAAGCGGTGAGCGCCACGATATCGGTCGTCATTCCCGTCTACAACGAAGAGGCGGGTCTCGCGGCGCTGTTCGAGCGGCTGTATCCGGCGCTCGATGCGCTCGGCCGCGACTATGAGGTGATTTTCGTCGACGACGGCAGCCGCGACCGCTCCGCGGCGGCGCTGCGCCAGCAGTTCGAGCGCCGCCCGGACAGCACCCGGGTGGTGCTGCTGACGCGCAATGCCGGTCAGCACATGGCGATTCTGGCCGGCTTCGCGCACGCGCGCGGGGACTACATCATCACCCTCGATGCCGATCTGCAGAACCCGCCGGAGGAGATCGGCAAGCTGATCGCGGCCATGGATCAGGGCGCGGACTACGTGGGCACGGTTCGTGCGCGCCGCCATGATGTGTTCTGGCGCAAGGCGGCCTCGCGCCTGATGAACCGCATCCGCGAGCGCACCACGCAGATCCGCATCACCGATCAGGGCTGCATGCTGCGCGGCTACCACCGCACCATCGTCGATGCGATCAATCGCTGCGTCGAAGTGAGCACCTTCGTGCCGGCCCTCGGCTACACCTTCGCGCGCCATCCGGTCGAGATCGAAGTGGCGCACGCCGGGCGCTCCGCCGGCCAATCGAAGTACTCCTTCTACCGGCTGATCCGTCTGAACTTCGACCTCATGACCGGCTTCTCGGTTGCGCCGCTGCAGTTCTTCACCATGTTCGGCATCCTGGTCTCGCTGCTGTCCCTCGCGTTCGTGGTGGACCTGGCGATCCGCAGGCTGTTCATCGGGCCGGAGGTGCAGGGCGTATTCACTCTGTTCGGGCTCGCGTTCTTCTTCATCGGCGTGCTGCTGGTCAGCGTCGGAGTGGTGGGCGAGTACGTCGGGCGCATCTACGAGCAGGTGCGCCAGCGGCCGCGCTATACGATTTCGGCGATCCTCGAGGACGGCTCCGGCATCGATACCGGCGAGACGGGCGTGCGGCCGGCAGTGCTGCCCGCGCCCAAGGCGCACCCGGAGATGGATCACAGCGAGATGCTTCGCGCCGAACACGATCCGGGCCCCACACCGTGACCGGCGCGGCGCGCGCAGTCGTATTTGCCTACCATGACGTCGGCGTACGCTGCCTGAAGACGCTGCTGTCCGGCGGCATCGAGGTGCCGCTGGTGGTCACGGTGGCGGACGACCCGCGCGAGAAGCAGTGGTTCGCGAGCGTGGCGGAAACCGCGCGCGATTACGGGCTGCCCGTCGTCATGCCCGAGGATCCCAACACCCCGGAGTTCGCGGCGCGGCTCGCGGCGCTCGGAGTGGATTTTCTCTTCTCCTTCTATTACCGCTCCATGTTGGGCGCGCCGCTGCTCGCGTGCGCGCGCCGCGGAGCGCTCAACATGCACGGCTCGCTGCTGCCGAAGTATCGCGGCCGCGCGCCGGTCAACTGGGCGATCCTCAACGGGGAGCGCGAGATCGGTGCGACGCTGCACTACATGGTCGCGCGGGCCGACGCCGGCGACATCGTCGATCAGCAGGCGGTGCCCATCCTGGCCGATGACGAGGCGCGTGAGGTCTACGCCAAGGTGACCGCGGCGGCGGAGATCGTTCTTGCCCGCTCGCTTGCGGGCCTGCTCGACGGCTCGGCGCCGCATCGTCCACAGCCGCTGATCCCGGGTCAGTACTTCGGCCGGCGGCGGCCCGAGGACGGCCGGATCGACTGGAACTGGCCCGCCCAGCGCATCCACGATCTGGTGCGCGCGGTCGCGCCGCCGTTTCCGGGGGCATTTGGGGAGGTCGGCGGCGAGCGGTGGTGGCTGCACCGTACGCGCCTCGCCACGCGCACGATGACGCCCGGGCCGGCGCGGCTGATCGGCGTGGAGGGCGAGTGCCAGCTCGCCTGCGCCGACGGGTCGGTGCTGCGGATATTGCGGGCAGCCAATGCGGCCGGGGCGATTGACCTGACACGCCTCGCCCATGATCTCGAACGCCGTCCGGTGACGCTCGGCTGAGGAGCCGGCCGCCGAGGGAGTCGGGCATACAGTGACCACGATAGCGCTGAAGATCGACGTCGATACGTACCGTGGCACCCTGGACGGGGTGCCGAGGCTTGCGGCGGCACTCGAGCGCTGTGGGGCACGGGCGACCTTTCTCTTTACGCTGGGTCCGGATCACACGGGGCGCGCGATCAAGCGGGTGTTCCGGCGCGGATTTCTCGGCAAGGTGCGCCGCACCTCCGTCGTGAGCCACTACGGCGTGCGCACGCTGCTTTACGGCGTGCTGTTGCCCGGTCCGCGCATCGGGCGGCGCTGTGAGGCGGTGCTGAGGAGCATCGATGCACGCGGCTTCGAAGTCGGCGTGCATACCTGGGATCACGTCAAATGGCAGGACGGGGTTGCGCGCGCGAGCCGCGAGTGGACCCGCCGCCAGCTGGAGCTGGCGCGCGCGGAGTTCACGCGCGTGTTCGGCCGAGAGCCCGTGGCGCACGGCGCGGCCGGCTGGCAGGTCAACCGCTACGTGCCGCAGCTGCAGGCCGAGGCCGGCTTCCGCTACGCCTCGGATACCCGCGGAAACTCCCCGTTCATCCCGTTCCTCGACGGCCACGACATTGCGGTGCCGCAGCTGCCGACCACGCTGCCGACGCTCGATGAGTTGATTGGCCGGGAGGACCTGCCCGGAGCCGATCCGATCGAGCACCTGCTGCGCTTGAGCGACGGCGGGGGCGATCACGTGTTTACCCTGCACGCTGAGCTCGAAGGCGGCGCCTACCTCGAGGGCTTCGAGCGGCTGCTGCACGCATGGCGCGAGCGGGGCGCGCGGTTGACGGATATGGCGACCTATGCTGCGACGCTCGATCCGGCGCGCCTGCCGCGCTGTGCGATCGAGAGTGGCAGCGTCCCGGGACGCTCCGGTACGCTCGCCGTGCAAGGGGAGGCGCACGCATGAACGAACTGCCCACGACGATGCATGCCGTCGAGATCGCAGCGCCCGGAGGGCCGCAGGTGCTGCGGCTCGTCCGCCGGCCGGTGCCGCAGCCCGCCGCACGCGAGGTGTTGATCCGCGTGCGCGCAGCGGGCGTCAATCGTCCCGACGTCCTGCAGCGCCGCGGCGCGTATCCGCCGCCGCCGGGCGCGAGCGACATCCCCGGTCTGGAGCTCGCCGGCGAGGTGGTGCAGGTGGGCGCTGAGGTCACGCAGTGGGCGGCAGGGGATCCGGTCTGCGCGCTGGTGGCCGGCGGCGGCTATGCCGAGTACGCGCTCGCGCCGGCGGTGCAGTGCCTGCCGATCCCGAAGGGGCTCACCGTCGAGGAGGCCGCCGCGCTGCCGGAGACCGTCTTCACCGTCTACTACAATGTCTGGGAGCGCTCGCGCCTGCAGCCGGGCGAGTGGCTGCTGGTGCACGGCGGCTCGAGCGGCATCGGCACCACCGCCATCCTGCTCGCCAAGGCGTTCGGCGCCCACGTGGTGGTGACTGCGGGCAGCGACGAGAAGTGTGCCGCCTGCCTGCGCCTGGGCGCGGATGCGGCGATCAACTACAGGCGCGAGGACTTCGTCCCGGCCACGGTTGCGGCCACCGGGGGGCGCGGGGCGGACGTCATTCTCGACATGGTGGGCGGCGATTACCTCGCGCGCGACATCGCCTCGGCCGCACCGGAAGGACGCATCGCGGTGATCGCCACCCAGGGCGGACGCAAGGCCGAGATCGATCTGGCGCAGGTGATGGGCAAGCGGCTCATGATCGGCGGCTCGACGCTCAGGCCGCAGACGGTCGAGCGCAAGGGCGAGATCGCCGCGGCGCTGCGCCGGACCGTCTGGCCGCTCATCGAATCGAAATCACTGCGCCCGCCGATTCACGCGCGCTTCGCCCTGGCCGAGGCCGCGCAGGCGCATGCCCTGATGGAATCCGGCGGACACATCGGCAAGATCGTGCTGGTGCTCTAGCATCACGCCTGGCGCTGAGCGCTCGAGCGCACCGGCAGCACCGGCGAGCGCGTCACGGTGCGCATCGCGAAGCTCGACTGTACCCGCACCACGCTCGGCAGCCGGGTCAGATGCTGGCTGTGGATGCGCTCGAAGTCGTCCAGGTCCGCCACGACCAGGCGCAGCAGGTAATCGTGCTCGCCGGTCATCAGGTAGCACTCCATGACCTGCGGGATCTTGCGCACCGCCGCCTCGAAGGCCTCGAGCCCCGACTGGCTCTGCCGGTCGAGGGTGATGTTGACGAACACGTTGACCGGATAGCCTGCCCGGTGCTGATCGATGAGGGCGGTGTAGCCCTCGATCACGCCGGAGTCCTCGAGCGCCTTGACCCGGCGCAGGCAGGCCGATTCGGACAGACTCACCTCGCTCGCGAGGCGCGCGTTGGTGATGCGGGCATCCTGCTGCAGGCGGCGCAGGATGGCGTGATCGTAGCGGTCGAGGTCCATATGCGAAATATTCTGCCATAAAGTAGGCTGAAAGGCGCAGATTCCGCCGAGACGGGCGGTGCAATGGGCCATTTCGCAAGCTGCTGCCGGTGCCCCTCCGTAAGCTGCTGACCCCATTCCACCTGGGGGAGATTCTCAATGCGTATCGGCGTTCCGCGCGAAATCAAAGTGCACGAGTATCGAGTGGGTCTGGTTCCGGCCGGGGTGCGTGAGCTCACCGGCGCGGGGCACGAGGTGCTGATCGAGACCGGCGCGGGCGCCGGCATCGGCATTCCCGATGCGGAGTATCAGGCCGTCGGGGCGAAGATCGTGCCGGCCGCGGCCGATGTGTTCGGCGGCGCCGATCTGGTCGTGAAGGTCAAGGAGCCGCAACCGGCCGAGTGCGCGATGCTGCGCCGGGGGCAGGTGCTGTTCACCTACCTGCATCTGGCGCCCGATCCGCAACAGGCCCGTGCCCTGATGAAATCCGGCGCCACGGCGATCGCCTACGAGACCGTCACGCGCCGCGGCACTCTGCCGCTGCTGACGCCGATGAGCGAGGTGGCCGGACGCATGTCCGTGCAGGTCGGCGCGACCTGTCTGCAGAAGGCCAACGGCGGGCGCGGCGTGCTGCTCGGCGGCGTGCCGGGCGTGCTGCCGGCGAAGATCGTGATCCTCGGCGGGGGAGTCGCCGGCACTCACGCGGCGCAGATGGCCGTCGGCATGCACGCCGACGTGACGGTGGTGGATCGCTCCATCGAGCGGCTGCGCGAGCTGTCCGACATGTTCGGCTCCTCCCTGCGCACCGCGTATTCCACCGCCGCGGCCATCGAGCGGCTGGTGAAGGACGCCGATCTGGTCATCGGCGCGGTATTGATCACCGGCGCGGCCGCGCCGAAGCTGGTCACGCGGGCGATGCTCAAGAGCATGCAGCCCGGATCGGTGCTGGTCGACATCGCCATCGACCAGGGCGGCTGCTTCGAGACGAGCAAGCCCACGACGCACGCCGAGCCGACCTTCCTCGTCGATGGCATCGTGCACTACTGCGTCGCCAACATGCCGGGCGCGGTGGCGCGCACCTCCACGTTCGCCCTGACGAATGCGACCCTGCCGTACGTGCGTCAGCTCGCCGATCTCGGCTGGCAGGAGGCGCTGCGCCAGGACGCGGGGTTCGCGGCCGGCCTGAACGTGCACGCCGGCAGCATCACCCATGCGGCGGTGGCGCACTCGCTCGGTATCGAGCTCGCCCCTTCGCCCGTTCAGGCCGGTTAAACGCATGTAACGTCTGGCGCGGCGGGGCCGCTGGCCGGTAGGCTAGCGGCTCGCGCCGCGTGCGACGGTGCCGAGCGGCTCCGCCGGCGGACGCGTCCACCCATCCAGGAGGTTCTCGATGCGTCCCAGCAAACTCATTGTGCCGCTGGCCCTGCTCGCGGTGTCCTGCGGCACGGCGTTCGCCAAGCCCGTGACCTACGTGTGCGACCCAACCCACACGCATCCGAGCTTCTCGACCGATCATCTCGGCGGTCTGTCGGTGTGGCGCGGGATCTTCACCAAGACGAGTTGCACCATCGTGCTCGACCGCGCCGCGCAGACCGGCACGGTGCACGTGACGGTGGATACCGCCTCGGACGATTTCGGTGAGTCGCAGCTCGACAAGGATGCCCGCGGGCCGCAGCTGCTCGATGTGGCCAAGTACCCGACGGCCACCTACGTGGGGCGCCTCGCGGACTTCAAGTACGGCGCACCGACCCGTGTGATCGGCAAGTTCACGCTGCACGGGGTGACGCGGCCGCTGACGCTCACCATCCGGCACTTCGAATGCAAGGAAATCGTCTTCTTCCACCAGTACCGCTGCGGGGCGGATGCGTTCGCCGAGTTCAACCGGGCCAAATACGGCATCACCTATGGCCGCGCGTTCGGCTTTCAGATGTGGGTGCGCCTGCACATCCAGGTCGAGGCCGTCCGCCAGGGATGAGCGGCGCGGGGACATGAGAACCTAATCACATAGCTCGAAAGTCTGAGCGGCCGAGCGCGCCCGGCGGGCGCGCCGGGCGTCGCTTTGTGTAGACTTGGGCGCTGGATTTTCAACGGAACGATCCTGTGCCCCTGACCGCAGACTCAGCCCTGCTCGAAGCGCTGCTTCCGGTGGCCGTGGCCGCCGGCCGCGAGGCCCATGTCGTGTATCTGCGCGGCTGCCCGGTCGAGGAGAAGGCCGACCGCACGCCGGTGACCGAGGCCGACCGCGCCGCCGAGGCGATCATTCTTGCGCACCTGGCGCAGCTCGCGCCGCACATTCCCGTGGTGGCCGAGGAGTCCTGTGCGGCCGGAGGCATCCCGCAGGTGGGCGAGACGTTCTTCCTGGTCGATCCGCTCGACGGCACCAAGGAGTTCATTGCCCGCCGCGGTGATTTCACGGTCAACATCGCGCTGATTCGCGCAGGAGAGCCGGTGCTCGGCGTCGTGTACGCGCCCGTCACGGGCATGGTCTATGCGGGCGAGGTGGCCGCCGCCCGCGCCTTCCGCTACGCGCAGCCGGCCGCGGGCGGCGCGGCCGGTCCACGCGAGTCGCTGCACGTGCGAGCCGTTCCTGCAGCCGGTCTGACGGCGGTGGTGTCCCGCTCGCACGCCACCCCCGAGACCGAGCAGTACCTGCGCGCCTACGCGCTGCACGAGCGGGTCTCGGTCGGCTCGTCGCTGAAGTTCTGTCTGGTTGCCTCGGGGGAGGCGGATCTGTATCCGCGTCTCGGGCCGACCATGGAGTGGGACACCGCCGCCGGCCACGCGGTGCTCGTTGCCGCCGGCGGCCAGGTGCTCGCCCCGGGCGGAAGGCCCCTGCGTTACGGCAAGCCGGAGTTCCGCAACACGTTCTTCGTGGCAGGGGGGGCGTTCCCCCTCGTGCCGCTGGCCGCGTGAGCCTATGAGCACGAGCACCCCGAGCCCCTCCGGCACGCGCCTCTCCCCGCACCTGCGCCAGCTCGAGTCCGAGTCGATCGGCATCCTGCGCGAGGTGGTTGCCGAGTTCCACAATCCGGTGATGCTCTACTCGATCGGCAAAGACTCCGGCGTCATGCTGCACCTGGCGCTGAAGGCGTTCTACCCCTCGAAGCCGCCGTTTCCGCTGCTGCACATCGACACCGGCTGGAAGTTCCGGGCCATGATCGAGCACCGCGATCAGATATCGGCGCGCTACGGTGTGAAGCTCCTCGTGCACACCAATCCCGACGGGCTCGCGCGCGGGATCAACCCGATCACCTCCGGCTCGCAGCTGCACACCCAGGTGATGAAGACCGAGGCGCTGAAGCAGGCGCTCGACAAATGGCAGTTCGACGCCGCCTTCGGCGGTGCGCGGCGCGACGAGGAGAAAAGCCGCGCCAAGGAGCGCATCTTCTCGTTCCGCTCCGCCGGGCACGTGTGGGATCCGCGCAATCAGCGCCCCGAGCTGTGGAACCTCTACAACACCCGCATCAGCCAGGGCGAGACCATCCGGGTCTTTCCGCTCTCGAACTGGACCGAGCTCGACATCTGGCAGTACACGCGCGCGCAGAACATTCCGGTGGTGCCGCTTTACTTCGCAGCGCCCCGGCCGGTCATCGAGCGCGACGGGCAGCTCATCATGCGGGACGATGAGCGCATGGCGCTGAAGCCCGGGGAGCGCGAGCAGGTGCGCATGGTGCGTTTCCGCTCCCTCGGCTGCTATCCGCTGTCGGCCGCGATCGAGAGCCAGGCCGCGACGATCGATGAGGTCATCGCCGAGATGCTCGCCACGCGCACGTCCGAGCGCTCCGGGCGGCTGATCGATACCGACGAGGCGGCCTCGATGGAGAAGAAGAAACGTGACGGATACTTCTGACAGCGCGGCCGAGCGCAAGGGG
This sequence comes from Pseudomonadota bacterium, assembly GCA_021792555.1. Taxonomy (GTDB): domain Bacteria; phylum Pseudomonadota; class Gammaproteobacteria; order Steroidobacterales; family Steroidobacteraceae; genus 13-2-20CM-66-19. Next base: position 95,985 of record JAJYUL010000004.1, on the reverse strand, counting down.
CTGCTGCGCTTTCTCACCTGCGGCTCGGTCGATGACGGCAAATCGACGCTGATCGGCCGGCTGCTCTATGACACGCAGCTCGTGCTGGAGGATCAGCTCGCGGCGCTCGAGCGCGACAGCCGCAAGCACGGCACGACGGGCGAGGATCTCGATCTGGCGCTGCTCGTCGACGGACTGCAGGCCGAGCGCGAGCAGGGCATCACCATCGACGTCGCCTACCGGTTCTTCGCCACGCCGCGCCGGGCATTCATCGTGGCCGACACCCCGGGCCACGAGCAGTACACGCGCAACATGGCCACTGGGGCCTCGAATAGCCAGGCGGCGGTGATCCTGATCGATGCGCGCAAGGGCGTGCTCACCCAGACGCGCCGGCACAGCTACATCTGCGCGCTGCTCGGCATCAAGCACGTGGTGCTCGCGATCAACAAGATCGACCTGGTGGATTTCTCCGGCGAGCGCTTCCACCGCATCGTCGCCGATTACCTCGGGTTCGCCGAGCCGCTGAAGTTCGCCTCCATCACCAGCATTGCGCTCTCGGCGCGCTTCGGCGACAACGTGATCCGCCGCTCCGAGCGCACCGCCTGGTACGAGGGGCCGACGCTGATCGAGCACCTCGAGGCGCTCGATGTCAGCGAGGAACTCGCCGGCAAGCCGCTGCGCTTCCCGGTGCAGTGGGTGAACCGGCCGGACCTCGACTTCCGTGGCTTCGCCGGCACCGTCGCCTCGGGCGTGGTGCGCCCGGGCGAACGGGTGGTGGTGGCCGAGTCCGGACGCGAGAGCCGGGTGGAGCGCATTGTCACGGCCGACGGGGATTTGTCCGAGGCCCGGGCCGGCGATGCGGTCACTGTGACGCTCGCGGACGACGTGGACGTGGCGCGGGGAGACGTGCTCGCGCATGCGGATGCACGCCCCGAAGTGGTCGATCAGTTCGCCGCCGAAGTGCTGTGGATGAGCGAGGAGCCGATGCTGCCGGGGCGCTCCTATCTGATGCGCATCGGTACGCGCTACGTGCCGGCGCGCATCACGAGCCTGAAGCACAAGACGGACGTCAACACCCTCGAGCACATTGCGGCCAAGACGCTCGGCCTGAACGAGATTGGCGCGTGCAACCTCTCCACCGCGACGCCCGTCGCCTTCGATCCGTATGCCGAGAACCGGGCGACGGGCGCATTCGTGCTCATCGACCGGTTCACCAACGCCACCGCCGGCGCCGGCATGATCAGTTTCGGGCTGCGCCGCGCGACCAACATCCACAGGCAGGCGCTGCTGGTCGATAAATCCGCGCGCGTGCGCTTGAACGGCCACCGGCCGGCGATCCTGTGGTTCACGGGCCTGTCCGGCTCCGGCAAGAGCACCATCGCCAACATCGTCGAGCGCGAGCTGCACGCGCTCGGCGCGCATACCTACATGCTCGATGGCGACAACGTCCGTCACGGGCTGAACCGCGATCTGGGCTTCACCGACGCCGACCGAGTCGAGAACATCCGCCGGGTCGGGGAGGTGGCCAAGCTCTTCGTCGACGCCGGGGCGATCGTGCTGTGCTCGTTCATCTCGCCGTTTCGCGCCGAGCGGCGCATGGTGCGCGAGCTGGTTCCGGCGGAGGAGTTCATCGAGGTCTTCGTCGACACGCCGATCGAGGAGTGCAAGCGGCGCGACCCGAAGGGGCTGTACGCGCGCGCGCTCGAGGGCAAGATCAAGAACTTCACCGGCATCGATTCGCCGTACGAGCCGCCGGAGGAGCCGGAGATCGTGCTCGGCAGGAGCCCGCTCGCTCCCGAGGAGGAAGCGCGGCGGGTGCTCGAGGCGCTCAAGGCGCGGCAGATCATCGGCTGAGCGCTGAGGGGCGAGCGAGGCTCGATTAGCCGCGAGCGCCGCGTTACCATCGCGCGACCCGGTGTGTTGGGAGATGCTGTGCCGACCCATTACCTGAGCGAGCACGATGTCGCGGTGCTCGAAATCGACAATCCGCCGGTCAACGCGCTCAGCCTCGAGGTGCGCACCGGGCTGATCGCGGGCCTGGAGCGGGCGGCGGGCGATGCGGCCGTCAAGGCGGTGGTGATCGCCGGTGCCGGCGGCAGTTTCCCCGCCGGCGCCGACATCAACGAGATCGCCTCCGGCGCGGCATTCCAACCACCCATTCTGCTCGATGTGATCGCGCGCCTGGAGTCCCTCGGCAAGCCGACGGTCGCGGCGATCGAAGGGCTCGCGCTCGGCGGGGGCTTCGAGCTCGCGCTCGCCTGCCACGCACGCATTGCCGCACCGGCCGCGCGGGTCGGGCTGCCGGAAGTCAAACTCGGGCTGATCCCGGGCTCTGGGGGCACGCAGCGCTTCACGCGCCTCGCAGGACCGCAGGCGGCGCTCGAGGCGATCACCTCGGGGGAGCAGCTGAGCGCGGCGCGCGCCCTGACGCTCGGGCTGATCGATGCGATCGCCGCCGAAGCGCCGAGGGCGGCCATCGACTGTGCCCGGCGGCTCGCCGCCGAGGGTGCCCCGCCGCCTGCGAGCGAGCGTGCGCAGAAGATCACCGGCGTCGACCCGCAGCTCTTTGCGCGCTGGCGCGCCGCGCACGAGCGCAAGTTTCGCGGGCAGCTCGCGCCCTGGCGCATCGTCGATGCGATCGAGGCGGCTTGCACGCGCGGGCGCGAGGAGGCCTTCCAACTCGAGCGCCAGTACTATCTGCAGTGCCGCGAGAGTCCGCAGCGCAAGGCGCTGATGCACGTGTTTCATGCCGAGCGCGCCGCGCGCAGGATCCCCGATGTGGGCGGGGAGGTCGAGCCGCTGCCGATCCGGCGCGCCGGGGTGGTCGGCGCCGGGACCATGGGCGCGGGCATCGCGATCTGCTTCGCCAGCGCCGGCATCCCGGTGACGCTGCTCGATGTGTCCCCGGCGGCGCTCGAGAGCGCGCGTGCGCGCATCCGCGAGCTCTACGGGCAGAGCGTCGAGCGCGGCAAGCTCACGCGCGGGCAGGCCGATGCGGCATTCGAGCGCATCAGCACGGCGAGCCGCTATGAGGCGCTCGGGGAAGTCGACATCGCGATCGAGGCGGTGTTCGAGGATCCGGCGCTCAAGCGCGAGGTGTTCGAGAAGCTTGACCGCAGCACCCCGCCGCATGCCATCCTGGCCAGCAACACCTCGACGCTCGACATCGATGGACTCGCGGCGGCGACCGGCCGGCCGCAGCAGGTGGTCGGCACGCACTTCTTCAGTCCGGCGCACGTCATGAAGCTGATGGAGAACGTGCGCGGGGCGGCGAGCTCGCCGCGGACACTGCTCACCGTCATGGCGCTCGCGCGGCGACTGGGCAAAATCCCGGTGCTCGCCGGCAACTGCGACGGATTCATCGGCAATCGCATGCTGCAGTACTACGGGGCGGAGGCCGAGCGGCTGCTCGAGGAGGGCGCGACACCCGAGCAGGTCGACGACGTCATCGAGGCATTCGGCTTCGCCATGGGGCCGCTCGCGATGCGCGATCTGGCCGGCAACGATGTCGGCTGGGCCATCCGCCGCAACCGCGCCCTGCCGCCCGATGAGCGCTGGTCGCCGATCCTGCAGCGCATGGCCGAGCAGGGCCGCCTCGGCCGCAAGAGCGGGCACGGCTTCTATCGTTACGAGGGCGGCAAGCGGCGCCACAATCCCGAGGCGCTGGCACTGATCGAGGCGGTCTCGCGCGAGCTTCGGGTCGAGCGGCGCAGCATCGGCGAGGAGGAGATTCTCGCACGGCTGCTGCATCCGCTGGTCAACGAAGGGGCGAAGATCCTCGCCGAGGGCATCGCCAGCCGGCCCGGGGACATCGACGTCGTCTACGTCCACGGTTACGGATTTCCGCCCTACAAGGGCGGACCGATGTACTGGGCGGAACAGGACGGGCTTGAGAAGGTCATCGCGACAATGGAGCGGCTTGCCCCGAGCCACGGGATGCGTTGGCGACCCGCGCCGCGGCTGATCGAGGCGGCCGGGCGGGGCCGCTGGAGCTGAGCGGGCGCCCGGCTTGACCTCGAAATAAAATAAATGTACGTTTAAAACGACTGTTTGAGTTGTCGAGCCCGTGAAGTCCTCCGTGTCCAGCGACGCCCACCCCGAGCCGAAATATTCCGAGACCGCCACCCGGATCCTGGATGCGGCCGAGGGGTTGTTCGTCGAGCTCGGCCTGGAGGCGACCTCGCTGCGCCAGATCACGCAGCAGGCCGGGGTCAACCTGGCGGCGGTGAATTATCACTTCCGCTCCAAGGATGCGCTGTTCGAAGCGGTGTTCGCGCGCCGCTTCGCGCCGTGGGCCCGGGAGTGCCTGCGCGAGCTCGATGCTCTCGAGGCGAGCGTGGCCAGCGGCAAAGCGGCGCTCGACGTCGAGGCGGTGGTGATGTGCTACGTGCGCCCGGCGCTCGCGCTGTCGAAGGATCCCTCGCGCGGCGGGGCGGTGTTCGTGCGGCTGTTCTCGCGCGTGCTGGTGGAGAACCACCGCCAGCTGCGCGAGACGCTCTCACGCGAGTGGGGACATCTGGTCACGCGCTACACCGCCGCGCTCGGCCGCGCACTGCCGCGGCTCTCGAGCGAGGAGGTGGCCTGGCGGCTGCACCTCGGCTTCAGCGTGATGTTTCATGCGTTTGCCGGCAACGACATCCTCAAACTCTTCGGTCGCTCGGCGGTGTCGGCGCGCGACCCGGACTTGATCGTCAAGCATATGGTTCCGTTCGTCGTGGCGGGCATGAGCGCCGCACCGAGCGGCAAGCCCGCCGCAGGCTGAGCGCGCGGCAGGCATCGTGAGCGGTCCGCCCGCGTCGGGCCGCGACAGCAGGGGAAGTCATGTCTGAGACGAATTTCATCATCCGCAAGGTGGCCGTGCTCGGGGCGGGCGTGATGGGTGCGCAGATCGCCGCCCATCTGGTCAATGCCGCGGTGCCGACCGTTCTTTTCGATCTGCCGGACAGCGAGGGTGGCAGCGGCATCGCCACCAAAGCCATCGCGGCGCTGCGCAAGCAGCAGCCCCCGCCGCTCGCCGCAGGCGGCCTGGAGGCATTCATCGAGCCGGCCAACTACACGCAGGATCTCGGCCGGCTCGCCGAGTGCGATCTGGTGATCGAGGCCATCGCCGAGCGGCTCGACTGGAAGCGCGAGCTGTACCACAAGGTCGCCCCCGCGCTCGGCGCCGGCGCGATCTTCGCCACCAACACCTCGGGACTGTCGATCGAGGCGCTCGCCGAGGCGTGCCCGCCGGCGCTGCGCGCGCGCTTCTGCGGGGTGCATTTCTTCAATCCGCCGCGCTACATGCACCTTGCCGAGCTCATTGCCTGCCGCGCCTCCGACGCGCGGATGCTCGATCAGCTCGAGAGCTTCCTCGTCACCACGCTCGGCAAGGGCGTGATCCGCGCCAAGGACACACCGAACTTCGTCGCCAACCGCGTCGGGGTGTTCTCGATGCTGGCCACGGTGGCCAACGCGGCCAAGTACAACCTGCGATTCGATGTGGTCGACGATCTGACCGGCCCGAAGCTCGGCCGGCCGAAGTCCGCCACGTTCCGCACCGCGGATGTGGTCGGCCTCGACACCTTCGCGCACGTCGTGCGTACCATGCGCGAGGGTCTGCCGAAGGATCCCTGGCACGGCTTGTATGTCGCGCCGCCGTGGCTCGAGAAGCTGATCGCCGCCGGCGCGCTCGGGGCGAAGAGCAAGAGCGGCATCTATCAGAAGAAGGGCCGCGATCTGCTCGTGCTCGATCCGGCGAGCGGCGCGCACGTGCCGGCCGGCGAGCAGGCCGATGCCTCGGTGCTCGAGATTCTGAAGATGGCGGACGTGGCCGAGCGGTTCGCAGCGCTGCGCGCGAGCACGCATCCGCAGGCGAAGTTCCTCTGGGCCTCCTTGCGCGACACCTTTCACTACGTCGCCTATCACTTGGCGGACATCGCCCATTCGGCGCGCGACATCGATCTCGCCATGCGCTGGGGCTTTGGCTGGCAGCGCGGACCGTTCGAGCTGTGGCAGGCCGCCGGCTGGTCGCGCGTGGCCGAGTGGATCGAGGCGGACATCCGCGCCGGTGAGACGCTCTCGCAGGCTGTGCTGCCGCAGTGGGTGCGCGAGGCCGGACGCACCGGCGTGCACTCCCCGGACGGCTCGTACGATGCGGGCGGGCAGCGGCTGGTGCGCCGCCCGCAGCTGCCGGTGTACCGACGGCAGCTCGCTCCTCCGGCGCTCATCGGCGAGCGGCGCGACCTCGGCGAGACGGTCTACGAGAACCCGGCCGTGCGGGCCTTCACGAGCGGCGACGGTGTGCTGGTCGCGTCCTTCAAGACCAAGGCGCACTCGATCAGTCCGGAGGCGCTCGAGGGCCTGAACCAGGCCATCGATCTGGCCGAGCAGCGCTTCCGGGCGCTGGTCATCTGGCAGAGCGAGCCGCCGTTCTCGGTCGGGGCGAACCTCGAGGCGCTGCGCCCGGCGCTCGCCGCCGGCGACTGGGCCACCATCGAGTCGGTCATCGCCCGGTTTCAGAGCACCTCGATGCGCCTGCGCTACAGCCTCATTCCGACGGTCGCGGCCACCGAGGGCTACGTGTTCGGCGGCGGCTGCGAGTTCGTCATGCACTGCGACCGGGCCGTGGCGGCGCTCGAGTCGTACGTCGGCCTGGTCGAGGTCGGCGTCGGACTGCTGCCGGGCGGTGGCGGCTGCAAGGAGCTCGCGCGCCGCGCCGCCCGCGAGAGCCGCGGCGATCTGCTCGCGGCGCTGAAGGATTACTACATGGCGGTCGCCACTGCGAAGGTCGCCGGCAGCGGCATCGAGGCGCGCCAGATCGGCTATCTGCGCGAGAGCGACGTGGTGGTGTTCAACGCCGATGAGCTGCTCTACGTCGCCAAACAGCAGGCGCTCGCACTGGCCGAGAGCGGCTACCGCCCGCCGCTCGCCGGCGCGCGCTTCCCGGTCGCCGGCCGCACCGGGGCGGCTTCGATCAAATCGCAGCTGGTGAACCTGCTCGAGGGGCATTTCATCAGTCCGTACGATTTCGAAATCGGCTCGCGCGTCGCCGAGGTGATGACCGGCGGTGAGCTCGAGGCGGGCACCGAGGTCGATGAGTCCTGGATCCTCGCCCTCGAGCGGCGGCACTTCGTCGAGCTGCTGAAGAACCCCAAGACCCAGGAGCGCATCGTGCATACGCTCAAGACCGGCAAGCCGCTGCGCAATTGAGCGGCACGGGAGAGAACTCTCATGACGAAACAGATTCAAGACGCCTACATCGTGGCCGCGACCCGCACGCCCGTCGGCAAGGCGCCGCGCGGCATGCTGCGCCAGGTGCGCCCGGATGACCTGCTGGTTCACGCGCTGGTGAGCGCGCTCGCGCAGACGCCGGCGATCGAGCCGGCTCTGGTCGAGGACGTGGTGGTCGGCTGCGCCTTTCCCGAGGCCGAGCAGGGGCTGAACATGGCGCGCGTCGCGGCGCTGCTCGCCGGCCTGCCCGAAACGGTGCCCGGCGTCACGGTCAACCGCTACTGCTCCTCGGGGCTGAATGCGGTGCAGATCGCGGCCGACCGCATCCGCCTCGGCGAGGCAGACGTGGTGATCGCCGGCGGCGCGGAGTCGATGTCGATGGTGCCGATGATGGGCAACAAGGTCGCGGTCAACCCGCGGGTCTTCGAGCGTGAGGAGAACTACGCGATCGCCTATGGCATGGGCATCACGGCTGAGAAGGTTGCGCTCCAGTGGCGCGTGTCGCGGGAGGACCAGGACGCGTTTGCGCTCGAGTCGCACCGCCGCGCGCTCGCGGCGCGGGCTGCCGGCGGCTTCAGCGCGGAAATCTCCCCGCTCGAGGTCACCTACCGGACGGCCGATCTGGCCACCGGCGAGGTGCGCACCACCGTGACGCGGCTGAGCGAGGACGAGGGGCCGCGCGCGGACACCTCGCTCGAGGCGCTCGCGAAGCTCAAGCCCGTCTTCGACGCCAAGGGCAGTGTCACTGCCGGCAACAGCTCGCAGACCTCGGACGGCGCAGGCGCGGTCGTGCTCGTGTCAGAGGCGGTGCTCAAGCGCTACAACCTGACTCCGCTCGCGCGCTACGTGAACTTCGCGGTCAAGGGCGTTCCGCCGGCGATCATGGGCATCGGCCCGAAGGAGGCCGTCCCGGCCGCGCTGTCGCGCGCGGGGCTGAAGCAGGATGCGCTGAAGTGGATCGAGCTCAACGAGGCCTTCGCGGCGCAGTCCCTCGCGGTGATCCGCGATCTTGACCTCGATCCGGCGCGCGTCAATCCGCACGGCGGGGCGATCGCGCTCGGCCATCCGCTCGGGGCGACCGGCGCGATCCGCACGGCCACGCTGGTGCACGGCATGCGCCACAAGGGCGAGAGAGGCTACGGCATGGTCACCATGTGCATCGGCACGGGCATGGGGGCGGCGGGCATCTTCGAGGTGTTCTGAAGGGCCGCGCCTGCGTCTACTGCGGCCGCAGCCCCGCGGCGATCGACAATCGCGCGGCGCGCACCGCCGGCAGCGCACCGCCGGCGATCCCGAGCGCGAGCGCGTACAGGATGCCGAGGACGATCAGGTGCGGCGTGACGGCGAAGCGGAAGGCGACGACGCTGAACTGGTTGTAGGTCGTGGCGCGAAAGCCGTTGAAGAGCGCATAGGCGAGCGCCGCGCCGCCGAGCCCGCCGACGGCGGCGAGGGCCGCGGACTCGAGCAGCACCGAGCACAGCACCGCCGAGCGGGCGAATCCGAGCGCGCGCAGCGTGGCGATCTCGCGGGCGCGCACCGCCACGGCCGTGTACATCGTGTTGACGGCGCCGAACACCGCGCCGCCGCCCATGAGCAGCGCGATGGCGCCGCCGACGATGTCGATGAACAACGCAAGGTTGCGGGCCTGGGCGGCGAAGTAGGCGCTTTCGCGCTGCACGCTGACGTCGAGCCGCGGGTTGGCGGTGAGAAAGCGCTTGAAGCGCCCGAACGCAGCGCTCGAGCGCAGCCGCACGTAGAGCGAGCTGAACGAGCTGCCCCGGTGGTACGCGCCCTGCAGGACCGGCAGGCTCGTCCAGAGCTCCGAGTCGTGCAGCCCGCCGCCGTCGACGAACACTCCGACCACGCGCCAGCGGTAGGGCCCGGCATGCAGCACGTTGCCCACCCGCAGGCCGCGGAAGTCGCGCTCCGCGTCGGCCCCGACGATGATCTCATCGAGCCCCGGGGTGAACATCCGGCCGCGCACGATGCGCAGGCGCGGATCGATCCGCAGCGCCTGCGGCGTGACGCCGCGGAAGGAGACCTCCGCCATGGTGCCGGTGAGGCGTTTGGTGAGGCTCACCTGGGTGAGCAGCTGCGGGGAGATGAGCCGCTCCCCTCCCGAGCGCGCGATCCCGGGCGCCTGGGCGATCACGGGGATCAGCTGCTCGCCGAGCACGCTGTTGACCTCGGTTCCGGCCCCGCCGTGCAGCACGATCGCGATGTCCGGCGAGCCGCTCGCCGCAAGCGTGGCGCGGAACCCGCTGCGGATCGAGAGCACCGCGAGCAGCACGAGCACCACTCCGGCGAAGCCGAATAGCGCGGCGAGGGAGGAGTCGAGCCGTCGCCCGAGCGTGCCGAGGCTGTGCGCGCTCGTGAGCAGGGTTTGCCGCAGCCAAGGCACCTCAGCCCTCGCGCAGGCCGGCCGCAGCCGGCGCATTCAGCAGCGTGACGATGGGCAGGATCGCCGCGAGCGCGCCGAGCAGCAGCATGAACGCGCCGCCCAGGGGCAGGGCCGCAGACGGTACGCGCAATCCGGGCAGGAACTCCAGCAGCGCAGCGGAGATGCCGCTGAAGCTCGCCACGAGCGCATACGCCCCGGCGAGGCCGAGGGCGCCGCCGAGTGCGGTGACGGTCATGGATTCCAACAGGATGAGCGCGCAGAGCCGCCGCGTGCCGAAGCCGAGCGAGCGCAGCAGCGCGAATTCCCGCAGCCGCTCGCGCACCGACTGCGTCATGGTGTTGCCCGTGACGAGCAGCATCGTGAAGAACACCGCGCTTACCACTGCCGACACGATGGCGGCAATGTCGCCGAACTGGCTGGTGAAGTCGCGCACGAAGGCCGCCTCGGGCGCGGTGCGGGTCTGCTCCGGGGAGTTCGCGAACAGCGCATCGATCGCGCGGCCGATGCGGTCCGCCTCCCCGGGATGGGCGATGCGCAGCACGAAGAAGCTCGCCGTGCCGTTGGCGAACGTGCGCGCATCATCCAGGTATCGGTAGTGCAACAGCAGCAGGTTGTTCTGCCTGCCGCCAGGGCTGCTCACTATCCCCGCAACGATCACCTGCCAGCTGTTCGTCCCGTCGCGGTTGCGCCAGATGCTCGAGCGCAAGGGAATCTGCGCGCCGATCCGCCACCGGTAGCGTCTGGCGAGATCCCTGCCGATCAGCACCCCGCGGCGATCGGCAAGCCAGGCACGCCGCTGCGCGCGCGGCAGCTGCAATAGCGGGTAGACCTGCAGATATGGCCGCGCCTGCACGGCGAGCGCGTAAATCGCATTGCTGGGTTCGCGGAAGTAGCCGCCGAACCAAGCCTGCGCATCGACGGCGCGCACGCCCGGCACCGCGCCGATCTGGCGCGCATCGGCGAGCGGCAACTGCACGGCGAGCGACACTGCGTTGAAAGTCAGCAGCCGCGCGACGCGCTCGAAGCGCGGGCCGGCATTGAAGGCCTGGCGCAATGCGAGCAGGACACCGAACAGCGCGAACGCGAAAATGACCGAGAGGAGCGTGAAGATGAAGCGCGCCCTGCGCCGAGTGAGGTTTGCCCAGATCAGCGACCAATGATTCATTCGGAGGCTGCCGGCAGGGCGGGCGGAGCGCGGATGATCGTGTCACGGGCAGACATCGGTTCCTCGGTTCGAAGACGGCGAGGCATCGACGCTGCCGATTGTAGCGCCACGGGCTGAGCAAGGTGAGGTGTGCCGGCGGTGCGGCGAAATCGACTTGTGCGCGAGCCCAACGCCCTGCGACACTGCGCGCAGTCAATCCGGCCGTGGAGCATCGCGTGGACCGTCCCGCCCCGTCCGATCGCTTCGCCTCGCTCTTTAGGCTCGACCCGAAGGTCCTCTACCTCAACCACGGCTCCTTCGGCGCCTGCCCGGCGGCGGTGCTGCGCGTGCAGGCGCGCCTGCGCGCCGAGATGGAGCGCGAGCCGGTGGATTTCCTCGACGGCGCGCTCGCGGGACGTCTCGATGCGGCGCGTGCGACGCTCGCGCGCTTCATCGGCGCCGATGGCGCCGATGTGGTGTTCGTCCCGAACGCCACGACCGCGGTGAACGCGGTGCTGCGCTCACTCACGCTCGAGCCTGGCGATGAGCTGCTGCTGACCAGTCAGACCTACGGCGCCTGCCGCAAGAGCGCGGAGTTCGTGGCGGCGCGGGCCGGCGCGCGGGTGGTGACGGCCCCTGTGCCGTTTCCGCTGCGAACTGAGGACGAAGTGTCCGCGGCAGTGCTTGCGGCCGTCTCGCCGCGCACGCGCCTGGCGCTTGTGGATCACGTCACCAGTCCGACGGCGCTCGTCCTGCCGGTCGAGCGCCTGGTGAGTGAGCTGAGCGCCCGCGGCGTCGATACGCTCATCGACGGCGCCCATGCCCCCGGCATGGTGCCGCTCGATCTGCGCCGCATCGGGGCGGCCTACTACACGGGCAATGCCCACAAGTGGCTGTGCGCGCCGAAGGGCGCGGCGTTTCTGCACGTGCGCGCCGACCGTCACGCATGCATCCATCCGACGGTCATCAGTCACGGCTACGGGGGCGGCCTGCGCGCGGAGTTCGACTGGACCGGCACCTGTGACCCGACGCCGTGGCTGTGCATCCCGGCCGCCCTGGAGCACCTCGGCGCGGCGCTTCCCGGCGGCTGGCCGGAGCTGATGGCGCGCAATCGCGCGCTCGCGCTCGCGGCGCGCGCGGTGCTGCTCGATGCGCTCGGTGTCGCGCCGCCGTGTCCCGAGAGCATGATCGGCTCGATGGCCTCGATCGTGCTGCCCGCACCGCGGCGGGGCGCGCCGGCCGAAGGACTCGATTGCCGGCAGCTGCACGGCTGGTTCCGCGCGCGCGGCATCGAGACGTGGCTGTTTCCCGAGCCGGCGCCGCTGCTGCGCATCTCGGCGCAGCTGTACAACGACCTCGGCCAGTTTCGGCGCCTCGCCGCGGCGCTGAGCGAGTGCTTCGGTGATGGGTGAGGCGGCCCGCATCGAGCCGCGGCTCTCGACCTTCGACACCGCCATGGTGGTCTTCAGCCTGGTGGTGGGCATCGGGATCTTCCGCACGCCGGCCATCGTGGCGCGCGCTGCCGGCGGCTCGATGCTGTTCTTCACCGCCTGGATCCTCGCCGGGGCCGTCAGTCTGATCGGCGCGTTCGTGTTCGCCGAGATCGGCGTGCGCCATCCGCGCGCGGGCGGCTACTACCGCGTGGTCGCGGACTGCTATCACCCCGCGCTCGCCTTCATGCTCAATTGGTCGCAGACCATCATGCAGGGAGCGGGTGCGGCGGGGGTGGCGTTCATCGGCGCCGATTACCTCGGCCCGATGCTGCTGCCGGCCCGCTACGTGAATGCGCACGCGACGCTTGCGCTCGCCTGCGCGACCATGCTGGTGCTGCTGGCGTTCAATTACCGCGGCGTGAGCCTGGGGGCGCGCGCGCAGAACGTGCTCTCGCTGCTTAAGATCGCGCTCATGGCGGCCCTGGTGATCGCCGCGTTCGCCCTGGCACGGCGGGCCCCGCTCGCCGCGGGTCCGCATAGTGCAGCGCAGGGGCCGTGGCCGCTGCGGCTTGCCACGGCGCTGGTGCCGTGCTTTTACGCTTACGGCGGCTATCACCTGACGATGAATCTCGGGGCGGACCTGAAGGACGCGCGCGGGCGCTTCCCGCTCGCGATTGCCGCCGGTGTGCTGACCGTGGTGACGTTGTACCTGCTGCTGAATCTCGCCTACCAACACGTGCTCGGGGCGGGCGGCGTGGCGGACTCGCCCCTGGTCGCCGCGGCGCTCACCGGCGCGCTGTTCGGAGCGGCGGGCAAGGCGGTGGTTTCGGTCGTGGTGTTCTTCTCGGCCGCCGGCTTCGTCAATGCGACCATCGTGCACATGCCGCGCACCTTCTATGCGATGGCCGAGGACGGGGTGCTGCCGCAGGCCCTTGGCAAGGTCAATGCCCGCACCCAGGCGCAGGAGGCGGGCCTGCTGTTCTTCGGTGCGACGATGTTGGTGCCGGCGCTTGTGCTCGGCTCGTTCGCCAAGCTTCTCGATTACGTCATTCTGGTCGATACGGTGACGCTCGCCGTGGTCGCGTCGACTCTGTTCGTGCTGCGCCGCGGCGCGCAAGGCGAGGGCGGCTTTGCGATGCGCGGCTATCCGCTGCTGCCGGCGTTCTACATTCTTTGTCTGCTCACCGTGGCGGTGCGGGTGGCGGTGCTGCAGCCGGCACTTGCGCTCGGCGGCGGCGCGATCTTCCTCACCGGTTGGCCGTTGTTTCGTTTCGGCCGGCGCCTGTTCGGCGCGAGCGCTCGGCCGAGCGGCTCCTGAGCGGCGCCGCTCAGCCGAGCGGCAGCTGCGTGGTGAACTTCTTGGTGCGCAGCACGAAGCTGGTGTTGACCGAGCGGACCGAGGCGAGCTGCAGCAGGTGGGTGGATAGGAAGTGCTCGTACGCCTCCATGCTCGCCGCCACGATGCGCAACAGGTAATCATTCGTGCCGCTCATGGAGTGGCACTCGAGCACCTCCCTCCGCTCGCGCACGAGCCGATCGAAGGCGGCCACGGTGTCGGCGTGGTGATTCTCGAGCGACACCAGCGCGTAGGCCTGCACGGGCAGACCGATCGCGGGCGCCGAGAGCAGCGTCGCGTAGCCGGCGATGACCCCTTCGGACTCCAGGCGCTTCAGCCGCCGCCAGCACGGGGCGGGCGAGAGGCCCACGCGCTTGGCCAGCTCCTGGTTCGTGATGCGGGCCTCGAGCTGCAGCGTCTCGAGAATCCGCCGGTCGAGTCGATCGAGAGGGCGTGCCACGGCAGGCTCCAAATGGGCTCCGGAGAGAAAGGATATTGCCAGAGCGGCGGACAAATGAGCAATAAAGGCAAGCCTATTTCGTGTGATGAGGCATAGGCTTCGTGAATTCACCTTGCAGTTCCGGAGCGGTCCCATGGCGGTCTCAGCCTCTCCCACGGCGCTCGCCGGGCGCGATCCGGCGCCCCTTGCCCAGCCCGACTGGCGGCGGGTGACGCGCCTGCTGCAGCGCTCGCGGGCGCTCGATGACATCGAGGAGACCCGGCTCCTGCCGGCGCGCCAGGTGCTCTACCAGTTCTCGGCGCGCGGGCACGATCTGGCGCAGATCCTGCTCGGCCTCGAGCTGACCGATCCGCACGACGCCGTCACGGTCTACTACCGCTCCCGCCCGATGATGCTCGCGCTCGGGGTGGATCTCGAGGAGGCCGCCGCCGGTCCCCTGGCGCGCTCCGGGGCGTTCAGCGACGGCCGCGACATCGGCGTGGTGTTCAACAAGCCGGGCCGAGGCGGCGCGACCGTGCTGCCCGCCTGCGGCGGTGTCGGCGCCCAGTACACGCCGGCGGCCGGTTGGGCGCAGGCGATCGGCTATCACCGCGACACGCTGGGCGATGCCAGCTACGCGCGCAGCATCGCGGTGGTGCTCGGCGGCGATGCCTCGGTGGCGACCGCCGGGTTCTGGTCGGCGCTCACGATGGCGACCACGCTGCAGCTGCCGATGCTGATCTACATCGAGGACAACGGGTTCGGCATCTCGGTGAGTTCGCGCATGCAGACCCCGGGCGGCAATATCGCCGCCAACCTGCGCTCGTTCTCGGGCCTGACGATCTTTGAGGGCGACGGGGCCGATCCGCGCATCGCCGCCGAGCGCATCGGCGCGGCAGTGCGCTTCGTGCGCGATCAGCGCGCACCCGCGCTGCTGCGCCTGACGGTGCCGCGCCTGAGCGGACATTCCGGCCAGGACACCCAGACCTACAAGACGCCTGAGACCATCGCGCGCGAGCGCGCCAACGATCCGCTGCAGCGGCTGCAGCGCTATCTCGTCCCGCAGCGCATGAGCGAGAGCGAGTGGCGGCAGATCGGCGCCGAGGCGCAGCGCGATGTCGAGCAGGCGGTCGAGCGGGCGCTGAAGCGCCCGCTGCCGGATCCGGCGCGGCTCACCCGGCACGTGTTCACCGAACGCGACGCCGAGGGGCGCGCCGAGCTGCAGGAGCAGGGCGGGCTCGCTCCGCTCGGCCTCGCGTTCGCGCCCACGACCGAGCGGCCGCAGCCCGAGCCGGCGCGCATCAACATGCTGACGGCGATCCGCCGCACGCTCGATGTCGAGCTCGCCCTCAATCCGCGCATGATGGTCTTCGGCGAGGATGTGGGACCGAAGGGCGGCGTGCACGGCGCGACGCTCGGGCTGCAGGACAAGCACGGCGCGGCGCGGGTGTTCGACACCAGCCTCTCCGAGGAGGGCATCATCGGGCGCGCCGTTGGCATGGCGCTCGCGGGCCTGCTGCCGGTGGCGGAAATCCAGTTCCGCAAATACGCCGATCCGGCCACCGAGCAGCTCAACGACTGCGGCACCATGCGCTGGCGCACCGCCAACCGCTTCGCCGCGCCCATGGTGGTGCGCGTGCCGGGCGGGTTCTTCAAGTGCGGCGATCCATGGCACAGCCAGACCAACGAGGTCGCCTGGGTGCACGGGATCGGCTGGCGTGTGGCCGTGCCGTCGAACGCCGAAGACGCCGTCGGTCTGCTGCGCGCCGCGCTGCGCGGCAACGAGCCGACGATCTTCTTCGAGCATCGAGCGCTGCTCGACGGCGCCTCGGCGCGCCGTCCTTATCCGGGTGATGCATACGTCGTTCCCTTCGGCGTGGCGCGGACGGTGCGCGCGGGGGAGGAGCTGACGGTCGTCACCTGGGGCGCGATGGTCGAGCGTTGTGAGCTCGCTGCCGATGCCTCAGGGGTTCATGCCGAGATCCTGGATCTGCGCACGCTCTCGCCGTGGGACCGCGAGGCGGTGCTCGAGTCGGTGCGCAAGACCCGCCGCTGCCTGATCGTGCACGAGGACAACCTGACCGCCGGATTCGGCGCCGAGGTGGCCGCGGTGCTCGCCAAGGAGGCGTTCTTTACGCTGGAGGCGCCGGTCGAGCGGCTGACCATGCCGGACATCCCGAGCCCGCATGCGCCGGTGCTGCTCGATGCGGCCGTGCCCGGCGTCGAGTCCATCACGCGCGCGATCCGCGCGCTGGCGAGCCTGTAGTCATGTCGGAGCAGTCGATGGAGATCCGCGCGCCCGAGGAGCAGGAGGAAGGCACCCGCTCGCAGGTGCTGCGCTGGCTGAAGGCCGTCGGGCAGAGCGTGAGCGAGCACGAGCCGCTCATCGAGCTGGAGACCGACAAGGTCACCGTCGAGGTGGCTGCGCCGGCCTCGGGCGTGCTCGCCGAAATCATCAAAGGCGAGCGCGAGGAGGTGGCTCCGGGGGAGCTGCTGGGACGGATCAGGCCAGCTGCGGCCGAGGAGCCCTCCGATCACGCTGCGCCGCAGCGAGCCGCGGCACGTGCGGCTGCACCGGCCGCCGCAGCCGCAGCGGCCGCCCCAGCCGGCCGCGCGCGCGCGGCGGATCGGGAGCGACTCAGTCCCGCGGTGCGCCGCCTGCTCAGCGAGCGCGGGCTCGATCCGGGGCAGGTGCGCGGCACGGGCGAGGGCGGACGGATCACCGTGGACGATGTGCTGCAGCACACGCCGGCGAGCGGCCCGGCTGCCGCCGTTGCGCCGCAGACGGGCGAAGCCGCTGCGTGCGCCGAGTCCGCCATCGCGGTGCGCCGGGTGCCGCACACGGCGGTGCGCCGGCGCATCGCGGCGCGTATGGTCGAGAGCCTGCTGCACACCGCCCCGCACGTCACGACCGTGTTCGAGATCGACCTCGGGGCGGTGCTCGAGCACCGCCAGCGGCATCGCCAGGAGTTTGCGGGCCGCGGCGTGTCGTTGACGCTGACGGCGTATTTCGTGCGCGCGGCCGTGGCGGCCATCGGCGCGGTGCCGGAGGCCAACAGCCGCTGGGGCGATGAGGCGCTCGAGATCTACGAGACGGTGAACTTCGGCATCGGCACCGCCGCGCCGGAGGGTCTGGTGGCGCCGGTGCTGCGCGGCGCCGAAGCGTTGGACCTGGAGCAGACCGCCCGGGGCATCGAGACGCTGGTGCAGCGCGCGCGCGAGGGACGGCTGACCCCGCAGGACGTGCGCGGAGGCACCTTCACCCTCTCGAACCACGGGGTGAGCGGCAGCCTGTTTGCCACGCCCATCATTCTGTATCCCGGCCAGGCGGCGATCCTCGGTGTCGGCAAGCTGGAGAAGCGTCCCGTGGTCGTGCAGGTCGGGGACGAGGAGCGTATCGAGATCCGGCCGCGCTGCTATGCGACCCTGACCATCGATCATCGGGTCATGGACGGGGAGCGCGCCAATCGCTTCATGCAGGTGTTCGCCGAGCGGCTCGCCGGCTGGAGGGACTGACGCGCGGGCACGCAGGCACCGCGCGCCGCCGGGGACGGCCTGCGGCTTGTCGCATAGTGACGGAACGGCCCGGTGAGGCTACCATGCGCATAGTACTCCAGCGGAGGACTTGAGCATGACCGAGGGCACCACCACACTGCCTGGCCCGCCGAGCGATGAGTCCGAACCTGATCTGGCCCGCAGGCGCATGCTGACCGCGGCCACCGCGGCGGTCGGGGCGGTTGGCGTGGGTCTGGCCGCGACCCCCTTCATCGAGTCCATGGAGCCGAACGAGACTGCGCGAGCGCTCGGGGCGCCGGTCACCATCGACATCTCGAAGCTCAAGCCGAAGGAGATGCTGGTCGCCTCCTGGCGCCGGCGGCCGATCTACGTGCTGCGCCGCACCGAGGCGGAGCTGAAGACTCTCCCGACACTGAACGGGCAGCTGAAGGATCCGCTGTCGAAGGCCGATCAGCAGCCGGCGAACCTGCCGGGGTGGAACCCGATCCAGCGCTCCATCGTTCCGGAGTATCTGGTGGTGGTGGGCATCTGCACCCATCTCGGCTGCATGCCGAAGCTCCATGCCAGCGTGGGCGACCCGTTGCTGGGGGCCAGTTGGCCGGGCGGTTACTACTGCCCCTGCCACGGCTCGCGCTACGATCTGGCCGGACGCGTGATGGACGGCTCGCCGGCACCGCTGAACCTGCCCGTGCCGCCGCATTACTACAAAGACGCCAAGACCATCGTGGCGGGGGAACTCGCCAACGGCAGCGAGCAGAACTGGGAACCCAATACCTGGTGAGCGGGATGCGCTAGGCGGGGCGGGCGAGTCCCCCGAAGCGTGTGAACGCCTCGGCCCCGGCGGGGGGCAGGGCGCCATCGAGTGTTGCTCCGTGCTCGCTCAGGTGCCGCTCGGCCGCGGCGAATACCGCGGCGTACAGCCGCCGGCACAGCCCATAGGCTTGCGCGCCGATCCAATCCTCCGGTAGCAGCGCGGCAGGCAGCAGCGGGTCGCGCAAATGGATTTTGCGGTACTCGTGGATCAGGAGCGTGCGCACCACGAACGCGGACTGCGGCGCAAGCGCCGCGAGGCTGCCGGATGCCTCGATCGGAGCGAACGCGTCGCGGAATCTGCGGTAGCGGCGCGCGAGATCCTCGAGGTCCCAGGCGGCTGCGACGAGCCGCCGGTCCGCCGCCGCCCCCTCCCCGGCGCTGGTGAGAAGCCACCCGTCCTCGAGGGCGCCCGGCGCGAGCGCATTGCGCGCCTGCTGCGCCGTGCAGGTCGGATGCACGAATACTCCCGGGGCGAGCTGTCCGAAGCCGAGCCAGCGCAGCCGATCGCGCAGCGTGCCGCGCGCGCCGCGGCCCGGCGGCACCACGAGCAGCGTCCAGTGCCCGTCCCACTCGCCGGGGCTCGCGGCGTAGATGCGCTGCGTGGCCTCGGCAAACACCCCGTGCCCGGTGTCAGTCAGACGGTACTCGCTCAGCCGGCCGCGGCGCGTGGCAGTGAGCCAGCCGTCGGCCGCCAGGCGTGCCACGCTGGTGCGCACCAGACGCTCGGTCAGCCCGAACGGACGGGCGAGACCGATCAGGCTGCCGAGGCTCACGCGCGCGCCGCGCGGCGCGATGGCATCGCCGAACACGCTCATCAGGAGCGATCCGCCGCGCAGCGGCCGCTGGGCGCGGAAGCGCCGCAGCAGGGCGGCGAGGGCGAGATGCGGGTCACGCGTGGCGTCCATCAGCTGTTCGCAAGGACAGGGGAGAGCTCATTGTGCCACGAATTTTCTTGACACAAAAATCATGAATACTATAGTTTTTATGTATCATATCGGTTTTCCCCCTTACGGCAGCGCATGTACACCCAAGCATTGGATTCCCCGGGAGCCGAGACGGGCGTCTCGGCGGATGAGCGCGAGCGACTGGAGCGCTTCCAGGCACGGATCGATCGCGACGAGAAGATCGAGCCGAAGGACTGGATGCCCGACGCCTATCGCCAGACCCTCATCCGGCAGATCGCCCAGCATGCCCACTCGGAAATCGTCGGCATGCTGCCCGAGGGCAACTGGATCACCCGGGCGCCTTCGCTGCGCCGCAAGGCAGTGCTCATCGCCAAGGTGCAGGACGAAGGCGGACACGGAATGTACCTCTACAGCGCGGCCGAGACGCTCGGGGTCTCGCGCGGCGAGCTCATCGAGCAGCTGCTCGCCGGGCGCGCCAAATACTCGAGCATCTTCAATTATCCGACCCGCACCTGGGCGGACATCGGGGCGATCGGCTGGCTGGTCGACGGCGCGGCGATCATGAATCAGATCCCGCTGTGCCGCTGCTCGTACGGGCCGTACGCGCGCGCCATGGTGCGCATCTGCAAGGAGGAGAGCTTCCATCAGCGCCAGGGCTACGAAATCATGCTCACGCTCGCGCGCGGCAGCGCCGCGCAGCGCGCCATGGCGCAGGATGCGCTCAACCGCTGGTGGTGGCCGTCGCTGATGATGTTCGGTCCGAGCGACGCGCATTCGGTGCACACCGCGCAGTCGATGCGCTGGAAGATCAAGCGCTTCACCAACGATGAGCTGCGTCAGAAGTTCATCGACGTCACCGTACCGCAGGCGCAGTTTCTCGGCCTGACGGTGCCGGATCCGAAGCTGCGCTGGGAGGAGGCCGCCGAGCACTACGTGCCCGGCCCCATCGACTGGAGCGAGTTTCACGCGGTGCTCAAGGGGGAGGGACCGTGCAACCGCGAGCGCCTGGCGGCGCGGCGCGAGGCGCACGAGTCGGGCCGCTGGGTGCGCGAGGCGGCGGCCGCCTACGCCGAGAAACATCAGGCGCCGGTGCGCGCCGCGCAAGCCGGTTGAGGAGCCAAGGCCATGAACGAAGACTGGGTGTTGTACGAAGTATTCATCCGCTCCCGCTCGGGACTCGAGCACAAGCACGTCGGCAGCCTGCACGCCGCCGATGCGCGCATGGCCATCGAGCACGCGCGCGACACCTACACCCGCCGCCAGGAGGGCGTGAGCATCTGGGTGGTGCGCTCGAGCGACATCGTCGCCTCGGATCCTGATGAGGCCGAGGCGCTGTTCGAGCCGGCGCGCGACAAGGTGTACCGGCATCCGACGTTCTATTCGATTCCCGAGGAAGTGAAGAACATATGAGCGCCGCCGCCGAATCCGTACGGCCGCAGGCCGGCGCCGAGGAACGCTTCGAGTATCTGCTGCGCCTCGCCGACACCAGCCTCATCGCCGGGCAGCGCCTGGCGGAGCTGCTCGGGCACGGGCCCGCGCTCGAGGAGGATCTCGCCCTCGGCAACATTGCGCTCGATCTGATCGGTCAGGCGCGGCTGCTGCTCGCGCTCGCCGGGCGCATCGAGGCGCGCGGCCGCGACGAGGATGCGCTCGCCTTTCATCGCGATGCGCCTGAGTTCCGCAACCTCGCGCTCGCCGAGCAGCCGAACGGGGACTTCGCCGAGACCATCGTACGCCAGTGCCTGCTCGATGCCTGGCAGCTCGAGACCTACGAGAGTCTGACCGGCTCGAGCGAGCGCGAGCTCGCCGACATCGCGCACAAGGCGGTCAAGGAGTGCCGCTATCACTGGCGCTTCAGCTCCGGATGGCTCGTGCGGCTCGGCGATGGGACCGAGGAGAGCCACGCGCGGGTGCGCGCCGCCCTCGCCAAGCTCTGGCGCTTCACCGATGAGCTGCTGAGCGCCGATGAGCTCGATGCATGCATGGCGGTGAGCGGCGTCGGACCGGCTCCGGCGCTGATCCGCGAGCGGTGGGAGACACGGGTGTGCGCGGCGCTCGCCGAAGCGAAGCTCGAGCGCCCGGCGCATCAGTACTACCCGTGGCACGGCAAGCGCGGCGTTCACACCGAGCATCTCGGTCATCTGCTCGCTGAGATGCAGTTCCTGCCGCGCGCCTATCCCGGTGCCTCATGGTGAGCGCGCCGTCGGGCGAGGGCGCGCCGGTCAGCCGCGAGCGGCGGATCTGGCAGATGCTCGAGGCGGTGATGGATCCGGAGATCCCGGTGGTGAGCGTGGTGGATCTCGGCATCGTGCGCCAGGTGCGCGCCGGCGCGGACGGACGGCTGCGGGTGCGGATCACGCCGACCTACTCCGGCTGTCCCGCGACCGAAGTGATCACGCATGCGATCCGTACCGCGCTCGATGAGAACGGCTTCGGCGACGTGGAGCTCGAGACGCTCCTGTGGCCGCCGTGGTCGAGCGAGTGGCTGAGCGAGCCGGGGCGGCGAAAGCTCGAAGCGTTCGGCATCGCGGTCGAGCGCAAGGGGCAGGCGCGGCTCGCCTGTCCGCGCTGCGCGAGCCGCCGCATCGAGCGGGTGAGCGAGTTCGGCTCCACCCCCTGCAAGGCGCACTACCGCTGCCTCGAGTGTCTCGAGCCTTTCGATACCTTCAAGTGCCTGTGATATGTTGAGATTTCACACACTGCGCGTCGAGCAAGTGCGGCCCGAGGCCGAAGAGGCGCTCGCCATCACTCTGGCGGTGCCGCAGGAACTGCAGGCCGAATACCGCGGCAGCGCCGGACAGCACATCGTGCTGCGCTTGAGCGCCGACGGGCAGGAGCTGCGCCGCACCTATTCCCTGACCAACGCACCGGGCGCCGATCGGCTGCGCATCCTGGTGCGGCTGCAGCCCGGCGGGCGCATGTCCGGCCTGCTGCAGCGGCTCGAGGCCGGAGAGAGCATCGAGGTGTTGCCGCCGAACGGCAGCTTCACGCCGCACGCGGCGGCCATCGGCGCGGGGCTGCGCGTTGCGTTCGCCGCCGGCAGCGGCATCACGCCCGTGCTGTCGGTCACGCGCGCGGTGCTCGCGGCCGGCGGTGCGATGCTGATCTTTTACGGCAACCGCAGCGCGGCGCGCGCGATGGGCCTGGAGGCGCTGCAGGCATTGAAGGACCGCTATCCGGAGCGCTTGTCGCTGCATTTCGTGATGAGCCGCGAGCCCCAGGAGGTGGACCTCTACAACGGCCGCCTCGATGGCGCGAAGGTGCGCGAGTTCGCCCAGGCGTTTTTCGATCCGGCGGCGGTGAGCGAGTATTTCGTGTGCGGACCGGGCGGGATGGACCGCGAGGTGTGCGCCGCACTCGCCGGGCTCGGCGTGCCGGCTGAGCGCATCCGCGTCGAGCACTTCACCGTGGCGGCCGAGAGCGCACCGGCGCCGCGCCCCGCCGCAGCGGAGCAGGCGCCGCAAGCGGCGGGAATGGCCGAGGTCACGGTGATTCTCGACGGACGGCGCCGCTCGTTCACGATGCCCATCGATGCGGACACGGTGCTCGAGGGCGCCGAGCGCGCCGGGCTCGAGTTGCCGTTTTCCTGCCGGTCGGGCGTCTGCTCGACCTGCCGCACCAAGGTGGTGCGCGGGCAGGTGCGCATGGAGCAGAACTACGCGCTCGAGGAATGGGAGCTCGAGCAGGGCTACGTGCTGGCCTGCCAGTCGAAATGTCTCAGCAGCGAGCTGGAACTCGACTACGACGAGAAGTGAGCGTGGCGGCGGCGCCGCAGAGAGGATGCCATGACCTACCAGACCATTCTGTACAGCGTTTCCGACGGCGTGGCGCGCCTGACGCTGAACCGGCCGGAGCGCTTGAACAGCTTCAATGCGCAGATGCACGCCGAGGTGCGCCAGGCGCTCGCGAGGCTCGAGTCCGACTCGACCGTGCGCGTGCTGGTGATCACCGGCGCGGGCCGCGGCTTTTGCGCCGGCCAGGATCTCGGTGACCGCACCGTCGCCCCCGGCGGCGAGCCGGTCGATCTCGGCGCCTCCATCGAGCGCGATTACAAGCCGCTGATCCTGACCCTGCGCCGCCTGCCGGTGCCGGTCCTCTGCGCGGTCAACGGGGTGGCGGCCGGCGCCGGCGCCAACATCGCGCTCGCCTGCGATCTGGTGCTCGCGGCCCATTCGGCGAGCTTCGTGCAGGCCTTCGCCCGCATCGGGCTCGTGCCGGATTCGGGCGGCACGTGGTTCCTGCCACGCCTGGTCGGTCCGGCGCGCGCCCTGGGGCTCGCGCTGCTCGGGGAGAAGCTGCCGGCGCGCGAGGCGGCCGAATGGGGCCTCATCTGGCGCTGCATCGACGATGATGACTTCGCCGCCGAGGTCGATTCGCTCGCCGCACGGCTCGCCGCCGCGCCGACCCTGGCTCTCAGGCGCATCAGGCAGGCCCTCGCAGACAGCTGGAACCACACCCTCGAGCAGCAGCTCGATGTGGAGCGGGATCTGCAGCGGGAGCTCGGATTCAGCGCCGATTACGCCGAGGGAGTCGCGGCGTTCATCGCCAAGCGCGAGCCGCGCTTCATCGGCCGATAATGCAAACCGGGTGAGTGATCAGATGCAACTGCAAAGCTTCATGGCCGGCCGCTGGCAAAGCGGCGGGGGAAACGGCACCGCGCTGCGCGATGCGACCACCGGGGAGGTGATTGCGAGCGCCTCGAGCGAGGGGCTGGATTTTGCGGGCATGCTCGATTATGCGCGCACGGTGGGAGGCCCCAATCTTCGCCGGCTGACCTTTCACGAGCGCGCCGCGTGCCTCAAGGCGCTCGCCAAGCATCTCACCGAGAAGAAGGACGCTCTCTACAGGCTCTCTTACGCGACCGGAGCGACCAAGGCGGATTCGTGGATCGACATCGACGGCGGCATCGGCACGCTGTTCGTCTATGCCAGCAAGGGCATGAAGGAACTGCCAGACAGCCGCGTGTACGTCGACGGCCCGGTGGAGATGCTCGCCAAGAGCGGCGGGTTTCTCGGGCAGCACATCTACGTCTCCCGGGAGGGGGCGGCGGTGCATATCAACGCCTTCAACTTCCCGGTGTGGGGCATGTTGGAGAAACTCGCACCGTCGCTGCTCGCCGGCGTGCCGGCGATCATCAAGCCGGCGACCGCGACCGCCTACCTCACCGAGCTCGCGTTCCGGCAGATCATCGACTCGGGGCTCTTGCCGGAGGGCGCGGTGCAGCTGATCTGCGGCGGGGTCGGGGACCTCTTCGAGCATCTGACCTGCCAGGACCTGATTGCCTTCACCGGCTCGGCCTCGACCGCGCGCAAGCTGCGCATGCACCCGCGCGTGGTGGAGCAGGCGGTGCGCTTCACCGCGGAGACCGATTCGCTGAACTCGTGCATTCTGGGGCCGGATGCGCTCGCGGGCACTCCGGAATTCGATCTGTTCGTGCGCGAAGTGGTGCGCGAGATGACCGTCAAGGCCGGTCAGAAGTGCACGGCGATCCGCAAGGCCATCGTGCCTGCAGACCAGGGCGCGGCGGTGCTCGAGGCGCTGCGCGCGGCGCTCGCGAAGGTTGTCGTCGGCAACCCGCGCGAGGAGTCGGTGCGCATGGGACCGGTGGCCTCGCTCGAGCAGCGGCGCGAGGTGCTCGGGCAGCTCGCGCGGCTGGAGCGGGAGGCCGAAGTGGTCAGCGGCCAGGGCGGCAAGCTGGCCCTTGCCGGCGCGGATGGCGAGCGCGGCGCGTTCATCGCCCCGACGTTGCTGCATTGCAGAGACCCGCGCGGCGCGCGCGCCGTGCACGAGGTCGAGGCGTTCGGACCGGTCAGCACGGTGCTGCCCTACCAGAGCCTTGATGAGGCGATCGACATCGCACGGCGCGGAGCCGGCAGCCTGGTCGGCTCGGTGTTCAGCGCCGAGGAGTCGATCGCGGCACGGCTGGTGCTGGGGCTCGCGCCGTTTCACGGCCGCATCTTGGTGGTCAACCGCCACTGCGCGAAGGAGTCGACCGGCCATGGCTCGCCGCTGCCGCACCTGGTGCACGGCGGCCCGGGGCGCGCAGGCGGAGGGGAAGAGATGGGGGGCATCCGCGGCGTGCTGCACTACATGCAGCGCACGGCCGTGCAGGGAACGCCCGATGTCCTCACTGCCGTCACGGGTCGCTGGGTCAAGGGCTCCCGCGAGCTCGATCCGCGCGTGCATCCCTTCCGCAAGCCCTTCGGCGCGCTGCGCATCGGCGATACCTTCCGCTCGGGCGAGCGGGAGGTGACCCTCGAGGACATCGAGCGCTTCGCGGCCCTTTCGGGCGATCACTTCTATGCGCACATGGACGAGGCGGCCGCGCGGCGCAACCCGATCTTCGGCGGCCGGGTGGCCCACGGGTATTTCCTCATTTCGGCGGCCGCGGGACTGTTCGTCGACCCGCCGCTCGGGCCGGTGCTCGCCAACTATGGGATCGACGGGCTGCGCTTCACGCAGCCGGTCAAACCGGGCGACCGGATCAAAGTGCGCCTGACATGCAAGGAGAAGTCGCTGCGCATCGGCCAGGGCTACGGCGAGGTGCGCTGGGACACGCAGATCACCAACCAGAACGGCGAGACGGTCGCCCAGTACGACGTGCTCACCATGGTGAGCGAGAGCGCCGAACCGGACGCAGCGGCATCCTGACCGACCGCTGCATCACGCGCCGGTTAAGGGGCGGGTTACCTCGGCGAGCAGTCCGCGCTGCTCGAGCACCTGCGCGAGCAGCTGATAGGCGGGCGCCGGCGCGCTCGCCTGCGGCGGCATGCGCCCCTCGGCGTGAGCGGCGCGCGCCAGACGGACCAGCACGGCCGGCAGGTCTGATTCGGGGATGCCGCCGACCTTCGCGCCGCGGTAGGTGCTCAGCAGCGATTGGATGGCTTTGGGCAGGCGCTTCGAGTCCACTTGGCCGTCCGCGAGGCGGTACGGCAGTTTCCAGCTCGCCGGCCGGTTGACGTCCGGCGCATACGCGAAACATGAGGCGGGCAGTTTGTACTTGGGATGCAACGGGGCATCCTCCGAGGCCGCGCCCGCCGGCAGGGGCTCTTCTGCAATCGGGACGAGCGTGCCACGGCGCGGGTCGTCCCGGTGGATTCCGTACAGACTCAGGTTCCACAGGTCCTCGGATGCCCGAGTGTCACTGAGGTCGATCATTGCCCGGTCGACGAGCGTTCCGGCGGCGATGTCCGCCGCATACAGAAAGCGGCCGTCGCTAGCGGCAATTTTTTTGATTTTCTGCTCATCGGCATACCGGCGCGCCTGGGCGATCGCCTGTTGCAGCGCCGCGCGGCGGGGGAAGAGGGTGCCGGGGCGCTTGACCTCGATCACCAGATACTTGAAGAGATTCCGACTGACGACGATGTCGGCAAACCCGATCTGGTACATCAGATCCCCCGCGCTCCACTCGAGCACGCCGGTGAACAGATCCTCGAGGATCGCTTCAGCGACCTTTTCGCTCTCCGCGCCGTGACGCAGACGGTCGGAGCGTTTTGCGAGAAATGCGGGCCAGGACCGGGGCAATTGATCGACGAACCGGCGATAGGACGCCAGGGGCGGCTCGGTTGGTGTCGGCATTGGCGGCAGGTCCTCAAGGCGCGCTCGCACGCACGGGTTCGAAGAGTAATACAGCCGCGAGCGGGGTGAGCGCTGACAGGTCACGAATTCCGGCAACGCGCTGGCGCCGGTGCTCGAGTGGGGGGGGGCCTGTCGCGGGCGAAGCGCAGGGCGTATGCTCAGAGCTTGCGTCCTGAGGGGGGAGATCGCCATGGCGAGACGGTTTGGGACGACGCTGGCGCTGCTGGCATTGGGCTGTATGCCGGCGTTTGGCGCGAACAGACTGCTGCTGCGCTATCCGACCATGTCGCGTACGCAGATCGTGTTCGAGTATGGCGGAGAGCTCTGGAGCGTCCCGCGAGCGGGTGGCCGGGCGCACGTGCTCGCCAGCGGCATCGATCTTCTGACCAAGCCGCTCTTCTCGCCGAACGGCCGCTGGGTCGCCTTTTCCGGAACTTTTCAGAAGAATACCGATGTGTACGTCGTGCGCGCACGCGGCGGGCCGCTGCATCGGCTGACGTACTATCCGGGCCCCGACGTCGCGGTGGGCTGGACTCCCGACGGCAAGCGTGTCCTGTTCCGCTCGCACCGCTACAGTTTCTCCGATCCCGATCAGCTGTTCACTGTGCCCGTCACCGGCGGCTTCCCGAGCGAGCTGCCGCTGCCGGCGGCCGAGATGGGCTCGTATTCGCCCGACGGCACGCACATCGCCTACGTGCCCGGCTTTCAATGGGAGAAGTACTGGCAGGGCTACAAGGGCGGGCAGCACACCCAGGTGTGGATCGCGCGGCTGTCGGATTCGAGCGTGGTGCGCATTGCGCGCAGGGACGCCAACGAGACCGACCCGATGTGGGTGGGCCATCGGGTGTATTTCCTATCCGACCGCGACGGGCCGACGACGCTCTTCGTCTACGACACGCGTACCAGGAAGGTCAGGCGGCTGATCGACAATACCGGGTTCGATATCACCTCGGCATCGGCGGGCCCCGGGGGCATCATCTATTCGCAGTTCGGCGAGCTGAGCATCTATGACTTCTCCACCGGCACGACGCACCCCGTGCACGTGCGGGTCGCAGGCGATCTGCCGCAGCTGCGTCCGTATTTCAAGCGTGTTGCCAAGGATGTCTCACACAGCGGCATCTCCCCGAGTGGAGTGCGCGCCGTGTTCCAGGCGCACGGGGACATCCTTACCGTGCCGGTCGAGCACGGCAGCATCGAGAATCTCACCCACAGCCCCGGGGTGATGGACCGTGATCCGGCCTGGTCGCCAGACGGTCGGTGGATCGCGTATTTCTCGGACCGCAGCGCAGAGTACGATCTGTACGTGCGGCGCCAGGATGGCACAGGCGCCGTGCGACGCGTGCGCCTCGGTCAGGACGATGCGTTCTACTATCACCTGCGATGGGCGCCGGACAGCAAGCGCCTGGTGTTCAGCGACCAGAAGCTCAACCTCTGGTACGTGGATCTTGCGCAATCCCATCCGCGGCCGGTGAAGATCGCAACTGACGGCTTCGATACCCCCCTGCACATGTTCGCGCCCAGCTGGTCGCCCGACAGCGAGTGGATCGCCTTCACGAAGCTTCTGCCGAACAATCTGCACGCGATCTACATCTATTCCGTCAAAACGGGCACGACGCATCAGGTCACCCACGGCGCGAGCGATTGCCTGTTCCCGGCGTTCGACGCGAGTGGTCAGTATCTGTATTTCACCTCGAGCACGAACACGGCCCTCGGTCAGGGATGGCTGGACATGTCCTCGTTCGAGCGTCCCATGACGAGTCACGTATACGTGACCACCCTGCGCGCGGGCTTGCCCTCGCCACTGGCGCCGAGCGCCGGCTTCGAGAAAGTGGCGGCGCGCCACGGCGAGAAGAAGCCGCAGGGTGGCCGAGGCCCTGAGCACGGCGCGCAGAAGGCGCGGCCGCGGGTCACGATCGATTTCAAGGGCCTGCGGGCGAGGGCGGTGCCGCTGCCCATTCCGGCGGCGAACTACCGCGGTTTGTATACAGGTAAGTCCGGCACGGTGTACCTGCTGCGCGCGCCACTCGTGCTGATGCCGAGCATCGGTGGAGGCAATGGCGTTCCGCTCGCCTTGTTGCGCTTCGAGCTGAAGACCCGCAAGGTCCAACCGGTGTTGAGCGGGATCACGTCGGTCTCCCTGACCGCCGACGGCAAGAAGGTGCTGTACCGGCGAGGGCCGCACTGGTTCGTTTCCGCGACTCAGCCGAAGGCGAAGGCGACCCCACTGCATATTGCCGACATGCGCGTGCGCGTGGTGCCCCGCGAGCAGTGGGCCGAGATGTATCGCGACGCGTGGCGCATCGAGAAGGCCTTCTTCTACAACCCGAAATTCGACGGTCTTGACATCAACGCGGCTGAGAAGGAGTTTGCCCACTACCTGCCGGGCATTGCCAGCCGCGACGACCTGTCGTTCCTGTTCCGGGAAATGATGAGCTATCTGTCCGTCGGGCACATGTTCATCTACGGCGGCTACCAGCCGAAGATGCAGGACATCAAGGTCGGGCTGCTCGGCGCGAACTACCGCATCGAGCACGATCGCTACCGCATCACGCGCATCTTGCGCGGCGGCCGCTGGAACCCGGCGGCGTATGCGCCGCTCGCCCAGCCGGGTCTGAAGGTGCAGGTGGGGGATTACCTGCTGGCGGTCAACGGGGTTGAGCTCAAGGGCTCGATGAATCTCTACCGAGCCTTCCAGGACCTGGCGAACAAGACCGTCATGCTCACCGTCGGCCCGAACCCGGACTCAAAGGGCGCACATCACATCGTCGTGAAGACCATTGCGAGCGAGGCGGCGCTGCGCCATATCGCCTGGGTGGACCACAACATGCGGGTCGTGAACCGGCTGAGCGGCGGCAGGCTCGGGTACGTCTACCTGCCGGATACGGGCTGGGGCGGGTATCGAAACTTCAACCGGTACTACTTCTCGCAGATCGACAAGGAGGGTGTCATCCTCGATGAGCGGTACAATCACGGCGGCGCGCTCTCGGACTACATCATCGACAACCTGCTGCGCCGGCCCATGGCCCTGATCGTCACGCGCTGGGGGCACATGCAGGTGGCGCCTTACGAGGCGCTGTTCGGTCCGAAGGTCATGATCATCAATCAGTATGCGGGCTCCGGCGGTGATGCGCTGCCGTGGTATTTCAAGATGGACCATATCGGCAAGCTGGTCGGTGCGCGCACCTGGGGCGGGCTGGTCGGGATCTACGGCTACCCGACACTCATGGATGGCGGGCACATCACCGCGCCCCGCATCGCCGTCGAGGGACTGCACGGGACCTTTCCCGTGGAGAATCACGGCGTCAGTCCCGATGTGAGAGTCTGGCAGAACCCCGAGCTGGTGCGCGAAGGCCAGGATCCGCAGCTTGAGCGCGCCGTTAAAGTTGCGCTCGGGGAGCTCAAGGCGCACCCGCCGCAGCACTATCGGCGCCCGCCCTGGCGCAACTACCACCCGCAGCTGCCGCCGCTGCCCGAGCCGCCGACCAGCGTCGGCGGTTAGGATCCGGGGGCGGACGGGCGCCGCGCCGGCCGAAGCGGCCGGCGCGGCGCATGCGGGCAACTCAGCCGCGCGGGCCGGTGGTTTCGGTGGGATTGTGCATGCTCGCCGGTGCGGGTCCGCGCTCTCCGGCCCCGCGCTCCAGGCGCGTGGCGATCTCGGCGACGTGGCGTCCCTGGAAGCGCGCTCCGGCCAGTTCGTTCTCGCTGGGCTGGCGCGAGCCGTCGCCGCCGGCGAGGGTGCTCGCGCCGTAGGGGCTGCCGCCGGTCGTCTCGTCCATGCGCGTCAGGCCCGCGAACGAGTAGGGCAGGCCAACGATGACCATGCCGTGATGGATCAGCGTGTGGTGAAAGCTGGTGATGGTGGTTTCCTGGCCGCCGTGCTGGGTGGCGGTGGAGACGAACACGCTGCCGACCTTGCCGACCAGCGCGCCCTTGACCCACAGCCCGCCGGTCTGGTCGAGAAAATTGCGCATCTGCGCGGCCATGTTGCCAAAGCGCGTCGGCGTGCCGAAGATGATGGCATCGTACTGGGCGAGCTCATCGACCGTGGCGACCGGGGCCTGCTGGTCGCTCTTCATGCCGGCCTTGCGGGCGACTTCCGCGGGGACCAGCTCGGGGACTCGCTTGACGGTCACCGTGGTGCCCGCGACCGACGCGGCGCCTTCCGCGATGGCTTGCGCCATGCGCTCGACGTGGCCGTACGAGGAATAGTAGAGCACGAGGACTTTGGCCATGCGACACATCTCCATGTTGCGGTGAGCGGGCCAGTATACGACCGGCGCGCCGCGGGCGGGTGCGCCATCGGCGCCGCGGCGGGCCGCCGCGCCGATGGTAGACTGCGGGGCGCATGGAACCGAAGCGCCAGCCGGACGATTCCACCCAGCCCGAGGGCGCCAAGCGGCCGCTTGCGCTGAAGATCACTACCGTGTCCTGGTGGGACCTCGCGCACACGCTGATTCCCATACTGTTGCTGAGCGGGGCGGCGATCTGGCTGACGCTGCACTTCGTTCAGCCGGCCCCGCCGCACACGTTGACCATGAGCAGCGGCCCGCCGGGAAGCACCTTCGAGATGGCCGCCGAGCGCTTCCGGAGCATCCTCGCGCGCAACGGCATCACGCTGAAGATCCTGCCCTCGCAGGGCTCGGCGCAGAACCTCGAGCGGCTCAATCGGCGGCATTCGCGAGTGGACATCGCCCTGGTGCAGTCCGGCACCGATGTGGCCGGCGGCATCGGGGCAGCGCCGGCGCACGATCAGGACGATGACGGGCAGGGCCTGGTCTCCCTCGGCAGCATGTTCTATCAGCCGCTGACCATCTTCTATCGGGGGCCGCGCCTTGCGCGACTGTCGCAGCTGCGCGGGGAGCGTGTCGCCATCGGCGAGCCCGGCAGCGGCACGCGGACTCTGGCGCTCGCGCTGCTGAAGGCCAATGGCATCGTGCCGGGCGGACCGACCCGCCTGCTCGATCTCGAGGGTGCCGCGGCGCGCGATGCGCTGCTTGCCGGCCGCGTCAATGCGATTTTCCTCACCGGCGATTCGACGCCGCCGGCGGTTATGGTCAACATGGTGCACACCCCGGGCATCCGGCTCTTTGATTTCACCCAGGCGGACGCCTACATCCGGCGCTTTCCGTACCTGCACGAGCTGCACATTCCCGCCGGCGCGTTCGATCTCGGGGAGAATCTGCCGCACCGGCCGATCACGCTGCTCGGACCCTCGGTCGAGCTGCTCGCGCACGCGAATCTGCACCCGGCGCTGTGCGACCTGCTGATCCAGGCGGCCCAGCAGGTCTACGGGCGCGCAACGCTGCTGCACGCCGCGCACGAGTTTCCGAATACCTCGACCTACACTTATCCGCTCGACGCCGAGGCGGCTCGTTTCTACAAGACCGGTGACAAGAGCTTCACCTACCGCTATCTGCCGTTCTGGGTGGCGAGTCTGGTCAACCGCATCCTCGTGCTGCTGGTGCCGATGATCGTGGTGCTGATCCCGGGCCTGCGCTTTCTGCCGCAGTTGTACGGCTGGCGCGTGAACAGCCGCATCCACCGCCGCTACGGGGAGCTGATGGCGCTCGAGCGCGAGTCGCTCGGGCCGCTCTCGCGCGAGCGCCGCACAGCGCTGCTCGATCGGCTGCACGAGATCGAGCGCGCGGTGATCCTGCGCAAGATGCCCGGCTCACATGCCGAGCAGATCTATCAGCTGCGCGAGCACATCCAGTTCGTGCGCAGCAATCTCTCCCGCGCCGCGTCCGATTGAGCCGTCCCTCAGGGCGCGGCTTGTCTGGGCACGGGTGCCGCCTGGACGCCCTGGTGCCACAGCTGCGCCACGCGCTCGCGCACCAGCTCGAGCAGATGCTGCACGGCCGGCATGTGATCGCTCAGCAGCCACACGAGCGCCGCGAGAAGCAACAGCCCCATCAGCGCATCCGCAAGCGCGTGCGCGCGATAACGATAGGCGTAAAAGTACGGCGAGTGCGCGTAGCGCAGCGCCCGCAGCGGCCGGACGACCAGCTGGTAGAGCACGACGAGGAGCACGACCGCGGCCCAGAGCGGCAGGTGCGCCAGAGGCCAGCCGAACACGGCGCCGGTGGCGAGCAGCGAGAGCAGCGCGAACAGCCATGCCAGGGTCACGAGGGCGACCAGGATGCCGAGTACCGCCCAGCCGAGGCCGGAAAGGAATGCCGCGAGCGGCGGCAGCGGAGGCGGCGCGTAGTCCGGGCGCTGCGCGCTCCAGGGGTACGATCCCCATCGGTGCGCGTGCCATTCGGCGCGGCTGCGGCGCCACTCCTGCCGCCACTGCCAGCGCGCCCGGCGCCATTCGGCCCGCCAGCGGGACCGCTCGGCGGGCGAGCCGTCCATCCGTGCAGCGTGGGCGGCCGCATCGGCGAACTGTGCCGCCTTGCGCTTCCACTGCTCGACGAGGATCCGCGCGTTGAAGGGCAGGCCGCCCGCGGCGGCGACTTCCTCCGGCGTATTGGCGTAGGGCACGATGAACATCATCGCCAGATAGACGAGCACGGCGAGCCCGCCGGAGAGGACCGCCGCGATCACGAACACGAGCCGCACGACACTCACGTCTACATCGAAATAGACCGAGATCCCCTTGCAGACTCCGCTCAGCAGAGCACCCTCGCTGATCTGGTAGAGCCGTCGGGGAGCTGCGTGGGCCGCGCCAGTTGCCGCTGCGCCGGCGTGCCCGCCCGTCTGTGACGCCCCGGGAGGCTCTTCGTGGGGCGCGGGCTCTTGCTCGCCGCCCCCATCGACCGGACCCATCTCACCGAGCACCTGTTCGAGCTCTGCGCGCCTGAGCACCGTCTTGTGCGGGTTGAGGAAGCGCTCGCACTTGTCGGCGATCGCCTGCTCGAGGTCGGCGAGGATTTCCGCCTGGTCGGGATTGCCGGCGAGTGCTCGCTCGGCAGTGCTCAGATACTGCGCAAGCGCGGCGTGCGCATCGTCTTCCAGCTGGTACGCACGCCCGCTCAGACTGACGGCAATGACCGCTCGCATGGCTTACCCCCCGAGTGACTGAATCGTCTGGTTGATGCGCGCCCAGTAGGCGTTGAATTCCGCCAGACGCTCGGCGCCGGCGGCCGTGAGGCGGTAGTACTTGCGCGGCGGGCCGCTGTCGGATTCCTGCCAGCGGTACTCGAGGACTCCCTCGCGCCGCAGCCGGCTGAGCAGCGGATAGAGCGTGCCTTCCTGGGTCGCGAAATCCGTGGCGGCCAGGGTTTTGAGGATGTCGGCCGCATAGACGTTCGCGCTGCTGATGATGCGCAGGACCAGGAATTCCAGGAATCCTTTGCGCAGCGCGCCGAGCTTTTGCTCATCGAGCATTTCAGTACGATGCTACCTTTTTAGAACAAGGTACCATTGGATCACCGCCGGATCAAGCGTGACAGGCCGATGCATCCGGTCGCGCCGGCGGGGTGAGGCGCTGTTTGAGGCTCGGCGTGCGCTCCCAAGAGGTGACGGGCGGCTGTGCACTCGGAGAGGATCCCCGGAGCGCCAAAACCTTTGCGCTGCGGCCGCCACAGGCCGGCGAGCAGCGCTTCGGTGCGAGGAGCGGACCGGACGCGATCGGCTGTGCCGCACGGGGCCGGCTCGAGTTCGAGGCGGTTCGCGCGGATCTCGCCGCGCAAGCGCTCGAGCCTCAGGGCGACCGGAGATGCCGGTGCGCAACGGGAGCGAGCCGTAGGGGAGACCGTGACCGGGTTTGGCGCGCAGGAAGGTCTGTCGGCGGCAGTGACGTTTTACCCTCCTGGGATGCGCCGGCGAACTTCACGCGCTCACCCCTCGCCCTCGAGCGGACCGTACGGGCTCGATTCAGCGCGCTCTGCGGTCGAGGGTACGGCGCCGGTGCCGCAGCGGCAGTGCGGCCAGGTCGAGCAGGAGAAACACCCCAGTCATCAGCCCGGCCACCGCCACACTGATGCCGAGCGGGCGCGAGAGGACGAGCAGCGGCACCAGGGCCTCCGGAATCTGATCCACACCCGGCACCTCGCGGCCGGGCGCGAGGTTCAGCCGTCGCTTCACAAAGCTCGTGGCCAGATCCGCCGCCATCGCGAGCGCGGCCAACTGAAGGCCGAGCCGCACGGTGTAGCCGAGAAGCGGTGCCGCAACGGCACAGAACAGGGCGGCGGCGAGCACACCCCGCCAGGTCTTATGGTCACCGAACAGCCGCCGACCATCCGCCAGCGTCACGCCGGCATCGACCGGGGTCGGCCATGCTCCTGCCAGCAGGCGCCCGGAGGCCCAGGCGCCGACATGGGCGGCCGCGAGGAGCAGGAATGCCGCGAGCCAGCGCGGCAGGGAGGCGATGAAGTGGATCACGGTTGAGGGCTCGCGCCCGTGCTGCCCGGGCGGCTGGCTTCGCGTCGGTTCATGAGGCGCTCCTCGCTAGCGCCCGCGCGCGTCGGCGCTCACTCTTGCGGTAGGCCCGGGCCCCCATCGCCTCGATCATCCAGTAGAGGCGGAATTCGGCCGGGACGGGCGTGATCCAGGATCCGTGGCCGCGGCGCCGGGGGCCGAGCGAGCAGATCTTGCGCGCCGGGTCGAGTGTGACCTCGCCGACGATCACGGTCTGCTCGGCGCCGAGCTGCGCAACGACCGATCCGTCGCCGTCGGCGATCTGCGATTGGCCATCGAAACGGGAGTCCTGCGCGGGAAAGAACGCCGGCAGGGTGCTTCGCCATGGGCCGCTCTTGTTTGCCTGCACTGCGGGCCGGCCGAGCAGCCGCGCGTAGGTGCGTGCGGCGTGGCGGAACGAGGCGAGAAACGCCTGCGCCTGCCTGCGGCCGTAATACCAGCGCTGCTGCGGAGTCGGCGCGGAAAAGGGCATCAGGACAAGGTCCGCATCACCGGCGATGAGCGCCTCGGGCATGAAGCGAAACAGGTTGTCGTAGCAGATCCCGACGCCGATCCGCCCGATCGCGGTGGCAATGATGTGCGAGCTCGCTTGGCCGCGAAACAGATACGCCTCGACGGAGGCAGGGCGTTGTTTGGGAATCCGCCCCGCGATGTCTCCGGCGGGTGTGGCGAGGGCGAACACGTTGAAGAAATCCTCGCCGCGCGCCTGCAGGTAGCTGCCGCCGAGATGGACGCGATGCGCTCGGGCCATGGCGCGCAGCCAGGTCTCGGTGGGACCGTCTTGCGGTTCGGCCATATCCCAGGCCCGCTCGTCGAGCCAGTAGCCGCCAGAGAACAGCTCGGGCAGAAGCACCAGTTGCGCTCCATGCTGCGCCGCTTGCGCGACCCACGCGGCGGCCCGCGCCAAGTTCGCCTCGCGCTCGCCGTTCTGCGAGGCCAATTGCACGGCAGCGACGCACAGCGACCGGCCAGCCATCGACACGCACCTGTTCAGGTCCGCTCCCCGGGGCCATTGTGGCAGCCCGCAGCGCCGGCGCAAAGCCCGCCCGCGCCGAGGGACTCAGTCGATCATCACCGGGCGCACGTCGATGGGCTCGCCGCCGCGTGTAGACCGGGCGTGCTCGGCGAGTCCCTTCTGCTTGAGCCACTCGCTGTTGAACAGGCGCGACTGATACTTCGCCCCGCCGTCGCACAGGATGGTCACCACCGTGTGGCCGGGTCCGAGCTCGCGCGCCACGCGGGCCGCTGCCGCAACGTTCAGCCCGCTGGTGCTGCCGAGGAGCAGCCCCTCCTCGCGCAGCAGACGGTAGACGTGGCGGACGGTGTCGGCATCTTCGATGTGCACCGCCGCATCGATGGGCGCGTCCTGCATGTTGGCCGTCACGCGCCCGATGCCGATGCCCTCGGTGATCGAGCCGGAGCCGGTGGCCTTGAGCGTGCCGCTGCGCACGTACTCGTAGAGACTGCTGCCGGGCGGATCGGCGAGCACACAGCGCACGGCGCGGCGTCTGGATTTCAGATAGTGCGCGACGCCGGCGAAGGTGCCCCCGGTGCCCGCGGCGCAGGTGAACGCGTCCACGCGTCCGTCGGTCTGCGCCCAGATCTCCGGGCCCGTCGTGTCGATGTGCGCCTGGCGGTTGACGGTGTTGTCGAACTGATTCGCCCAGATGGCATCGGGCAGGCTTCTGGCGAGCCGCTCGGCGACCTTCTGATATTGGTTGGGGTTGCTGTAGGGCACCACCGGCACTCTGTGCACCTCGGCGCCGAGGGTCTCGAGCAGCCGGTATTTTTCCGGCGACTGGTTGTCGGGCATGACGATGATGCAGCGGTAGCCGCGCGCATTGCACATGTGGGCGAGCCCGATGCCCGTGTTGCCCGCGGTGCCCTCGACGACCGTGCCGCCGGGCGGCAGTTCGCCGCTGCGCTCGGCGGCGAGCACGATGGCGCGTGCGGCGCGGTCCTTCACCGACCCGCCGGGGTTCATGAACTCGGCCTTGCCGAGCACTTCGCAGCCGGTCTCCTCGCTGATGCGCCGCAGCCTGATCAGTCGCGTCTGACCCACCGCGCCCACGAACCCGTCGTCAGTATTCATGCACGTGCTCCGCCCGGACCGCCCCGACGCGCTGGCGGGCGGGCTCGGCCGGGATCTCGCCCTCGCCAGGGAGTTGCGCGAGTGCGGCGACCTCGCCGACCACGAGCAGCGCAGGCGGCGCAAGGGCCGCCCGGCGCGCGAGCGCGGCAATGTTGCCGAGCGTGCCGCGCACGAGCCGCTGCCCAGGCAGGGTGGCGCGCTCGATCAGGGCGGCCGGCAGGCTTTCGCTGGCACCGGCCTGCCGCAGCCGAGCGCAGATCCGCTGCAGGTGGGCAACCCCCATGTAGAACACCACGGTCTGGCGGGGGCGCGCAAGTGCAGCCCAATCGAGCGTCCCGTCCTCGAGCGGATGGCCTGTCACCAGCGTCACGCTCTGCGCCATCTGGCGGTGGGTGAGCGGAATGCCGGTTGCCGCCGCCGCGCCGAGCGCGGCGGTGATCCCGGGGACGACCACGTACGGGATGCCGTGCCGGGCGAGGTATTCGGCTTCTTCCCCGCCGCGGCCGAACACGAACGGGTCGCCGCCCTTAAGGCGCGCCACGCGCAGCCCCTGATGGGCATAGCGAAGCATCAACGCATGGATGTCCTCCTGAGCGGTGTGCGCTGCGCCGGCGGGTCCCTTGCCGACAAACACACGCTCGGCATCGCGGCGGGCGCGCTCGAGCACCGCGGCGGGCACGAGCCGGTCGTAGAGCACGACGTCCGCTCGCTGCAGAAGCTGCAGGGCGCGCAGCGTCAACAGATCCGCATCGCCCGGGCCGGCTCCGATGAGGTAGACCTCCCCGAGGCTGCGCGCGCCCGTGGCGCTCGATGCCGTCAGCTGAGCGGTGCATAGCTCGCGCTCGTACGCGCGCTCGGCGAGCGCCGTATCCCCGGCAAGGACGCTCGAGCCGGCGGAACCGTGCACGATGCGCTCCCAGAACCCGCGGCGCACCGCGGGCGCGAGCGCCTTGTGCACCGCCTTGCGCCGCTCGCCCATGAAGCGGGCGAGGGCGCCGAGGGTATCGGGCAGGAGCGCCTCGATCTGCTCGCGGACCCAGCGAGCGAGCACCGGCGCCTGGCCGTCGGAGCCGACCGCCACGGTCACCGGCGAGCGATCGACGATGGCAGGGAAGTAGAACGTGGAGAGCTCCGGGTCGTCGACGACGTTCACCGGGACGACCCGAGCGCGCGCGGCGGCGCACACCGCCGTGTTGAGCGCCTTGAGATTCGTGGCCGCGATCACCAGCTGCGCCCCCTCGAGGTGCGCCGGTTCGAACTGCGCGTGGCGGTGCGTGATCTCCCCCGCGCTCGCCCGCTGCGTCAACACCTCGTTGAGCTGGACGGCCACGACCGTGACGCGCGCCCCGACGCGCAGCAGCAGTTCGACTTTGCGTTGTGCGACGCGCCCGCCGCCGACCACCACGACGGGCACGGCGCGCAGGTGCAGAAAGATCGGCAGGTGATCCATGCGGCGCGGGCGGACCTTAAGCCTGGGCGGTCGCGCGGCGCTCGCGCGGGTGCAGACCGCACTCACGCGATTCGGGGTGCTCCCACCACCAGCGGCCGGCGCGGCGGCTCTCCCCGGGCTGGATGGCGCGCGTGCAGGGCACGCAGCCGATGCTCGGAAACTGCCGGTCATGCAGCACGTTGTACGGCAGCTTGTGGCTGCGGATGTACTGCCAGACCTCCGCTTCGCTCCACTCGAGCAGCGGACTCAACTTGTACAAGCCGTATTGCGCGTCCCATTCGAGCGGCGCAGCGAGGGCGCGCACGGCCGACTGCTCCCGCCGTACCCCGGTGATCCAGGCGCCGAAGCCCGCGATGGCGCGTTTGAACGGCTCGATCTTGCGCACCTGGCAGCACTCGAGGCGCGCATCGAGACTGTGGTAGAACCCGTTGACCCCGCGGTGCGCGCTCAGGCGCTCGAGGGCGCCGGCATCCGGGTGCACCAGGCGCAGGGTGCGCCCGTAGCGCCGCTGGAGCTTTTCCATCAGGTCGTAGGTCTCCTGGTGCAGCCGCCCGGTGTCGATGCTGAATACGTCGATTTCCGGCACGTGCGTCCAGATGATGTCGGTGAGCACCATCGCCTCGGCGCCGAGGCTGTTGGCGTATGCGACCGGCGTGTGCGTGCGCACCGCCTCCGCGAGGCTCGCCCGCACGGCCTCGGCCTTCTGCTCGATACGGTTCAACAATTCACCCATGGCGCGGGCAACTATAGCCAGCGCTGCTGCGGCCATAGAACGAATGATTGCTTCTGAGGCGGTGCGAGTCGGTTATGGATGCGCACGGGGCGTTGCGCTACGCTTGAGCGCATGAAACTGCATCAACTGCGCTACCTGGCGGCGATTGCCCAGAGCGGCCTGAACATCACCGCCGCGGCCCAGAAGCTGCATACCTCGCAGCCCGGGGTGAGCAAGCAGATCAAGCTGCTCGAGGACGAGCTGGGTTTTCAGATCTTCGTGCGCGAGGGCCGCACCCTGACGCGCATCACGCCCGCAGGTCAGCAGGTGATCGACCGGGCGCTGCGCGTGCTGCAGGAGGTGCAGAGCATCCGCGGGTTGTCGACGGAGCTGAGGGACGAGGGGCGCGGCAGCCTCTCGATCGGCACCACGCACACCCAGGCGCGTTACGTACTGCCGGCGGTGATCCATCAGTTCCGCACCCGCTACCCGAACGTGCGACTGAACTTGCACCAGGGCACCTCGGAGCAGATCGCCGAGATGGTGGCCCAGGACCGGATCGACTGCGCCATCGCCACCGGATCGGAGCAGCGCTTCGCGGGGCTCACGCTCCTGCCGTGCTACCGCTGGAGCCGGGTGGTGATCGTGCCGCGCGAGCATCCGCTGGCGCGCCTGGAGCGGCTGACGTACCGGGCGCTGGCGAACCATCCCATCATCACCTATACATTCAGCTTCACCGGTCCGTCGTCGCTCAACGAGGCGTTTGCCAAGGCCGGCTATACCCCGAATGTCGCCATTACCGCGCAGGATGCGGACGTCATTGTCACCTACGTGCGTCTCGGCCTCGGTGTGGGCATCGTCGCCCCGATGGCGGTGAGTGAGGGAGCGGAGGATCTGGCGGTCCTCGACGCCGCGC
Source organism: Pseudomonadota bacterium (assembly GCA_021792555.1). GTDB lineage: Bacteria > Pseudomonadota > Gammaproteobacteria > Steroidobacterales > Steroidobacteraceae > 13-2-20CM-66-19. The sequence continues at coordinate 55,698 of JAJYUL010000004.1, read as the reverse complement.
ATCTGCTGCCCGCGCACACGACCTGGATCGGATTCCGCCGCGGCACGCTGCTGCGCGGCTTCATGTACGAGTTCGCGCAGCTGCTCGCGCCGCATCTGGAGCGCAGGCTCATCGAGCGCGCGCACCGTGCGGCAACGCCGCAGGAGCGCGCTGCAGTCTTTGCCGACGTGACGCTTCCGCAGCGCTAGCCGCCGGAGCGCAGCGTGGAGGAGAACCTGAGCGTAGAGAGCCAGCCCGTGTTCGACCGGCGTCGCGCCGGGGTGTTGCTGCATCTGAGCTCGCTCACCGCCCCGCTCGGGCGCGGCGGGCGGGCGTTCATCGACTGGCTGGCGGCTGCCGGCTTCAGCGTGTGGCAGTTCCTGCCGGTAGGGCCGACCGGAGCGGACCGCTCGCCGTATTTCGCCCGCTCGGATTTCGCGGGCAATCCGGCGTTTCTCGATCCGTCCGAGCCCCCGGGGGATGCAGGCGACTGGGCGGAGTTTCAGCAGGCGACGCGCCCGTGGCTCGAGGACTACGCGCTGTTCGAGCAGATCAGCGCGCGCTTCGCGGCAGCTCCCTGGTGGGAGTGGCCGGCGCCGTTTAACCGGCGCGAAGGTCAGGCGCTGCGGGGCATCCGGCGCGAATGCGCCGCCGGGATCGAGCGGGTGCGCACCGAGCAGTTCGCCTTCTTCGTGCAGTGGCGCAGGCTGCGCCGCTACGCACACGCGCGCGGCGTGTGTCTCTTCGGCGATCTGCCGTTTTACGTCGGACCGATGTCCGCGGAGACCTGGGCCGAGCGCGAGCAGTTTCAGCTCGAGGAGAGCGGACGGCCCGCGGCCGTCGCCGGGGTGCCGCCGGATTACTTCTCCGCGCTCGGCCAGGTCTGGGGCAATCCGCTCTACGACTGGGCGGCGATGCAGCGCGATGGCTTCGAGTTCTGGCGACGGCGCATCGGGGCGCAGCTTGAGCGCACCGACGTGCTGCGGATCGATCATTTCCGCGCGTTCGCCGCGCACTGGGCGGTGCCGGCCGGGGCGGCGGACGCCCGCGGCGGGCAGTGGCGCCCGACCCCCGGCCGCGAGCTGCTCGCTCGCCTGCGCGCCGAGCGCGGCGCGTTGCCGATCGTGGCCGAGGATCTCGGCCTGATCACCGCGGACGTCACGGCGCTGCGCAAGGAGTTCGCGCTGCCGGGCATGCGTGTGCTGCAGTTTGCGTTCGACGGCTCGCCCGACAATCCGCATCTGCCGGCGCACATCGGGACGGACTGCGTGGTCTACAGCGGCACCCACGACAACGACACCACGCTCGGCTGGTATCGCAGTCTCGATGAGCACACCCGCGGCTACGTCGATCGGACCCTCGGTGTCGCGCGAGACTCGATGCCCGAAGCGCTGCTGCACGTGGCGCTCGGCACGGCCGCCCAGCTGGCCGTCATTCCGGCGCAGGATCTGCTCGGTCTGGGCAGCGAGGCGCGCTTGAACACCCCCGGCACGCAGAGTGCGGCGAACTGGAGCTGGCAACTCGCGCCGCACGCGCTGACGCGCGAGCTTGCGGCCCATTGGGCGCAGCTCAACGCACGGGCCGGCCGCGCCTGAGCGCGGCCGGTTTTTGACTCAGGCGCCGACTGCAGGTCGCGTGTTCGCAGAGCACGATCGGCGGCGCACCCACGCCGGCGCGTGCCCATCGGCGGCCGGCTGGTAAGCGGTGCGGATTTCATCGAGCGCCTGCAGGCAGGCCTGCAGATCCTGATCGCCTCGTGGCGCGATGGCATCGAACCCGCAGCGCCCGAGCCAGAACACCAGATCGCGGACCACGTCCCCGAGGGCGCGCAGCTCGCCGGCAAAGCCGAGCCGGTTGCGCAGCAGGATGGCCTGGGTCAGCGCCCGCCCGTCGGCAAAGGCCGGAAACTGCAGCGCGATCAGCGGGCGCTCGGCGATCTCGGGATAGACGGCCTCGACGTCCTCAGTGTTGGGCAGCAGCACCCCGACGGCCGAGGCGGTCTCGAGCGCAGCGCGCTCGGCGCGCCAGCGGGCGAGCGGAACGATCAGCCGGCCGGCCGCGCCCGTGTGCGCCGCGCCGTCCGGTGCGAGCGTCCAGTCATCCTCGACGATGGCCCGCTGGCGAATGATCCGGCTCATGCCGCGGCCGCCTCCGAATCCTCCTCGGTCTCGTACAGGCGCGCTTTGAACGGGGCAAGCCCGATGCGCCGGTAACACTCGATGAAGGTCTCATCCTCGTCGCAGCGCAGCTCGAGGTAGGCGCGGATCAGCCGCTCGACGCCGTCGGCGATCTCGTCGCGCGCGAGCGCGCGGCCGACCCGCTCGCCGATCGCGGCGTCATGTCCCGCGCTGCCGCCGAGGGTGACCTGATACCACTCCTCGCCGTGCTTGTCGACGCCGAGGATGCCGATGTGTCCGACGCTGTGATGGCCGCAGCCGTTCATGCAGCCGCTCATGGTGATGCGGAGGGGGCCGATCTCGTACTGCGCCTCGAGCGAGTCAAAGCGCCGGTAGATGTCGTGGGTGACGCCGATCGTGCCGGCATTGGCAAGGCCGCAGAAGTCGAGCCCCGGGCAGGCGACGATGTCCGTGGTGAGGCCGATGTTGGGAGTCGCCAGTCCCGCCGCATCGAGCTTTCCCCACAGCTCGTGCAGGTCGCGCTCGGCCACATCGGCGAGCACGAGATTCTGATCATACGTGGAGCGCAGCTCGCCGAAGCTGTACGCGTCGCTCAGCTCGGCGAGCGTCTCGAACTGCTCGGCGGTGCAGTCCCCGGGGGCCTGCCCGGGCGCCTTCAGCGACACGAACACCACGCGGTAGCCCGGCATCTTGTGCGCACGCACGTTGCGCTTGAGCCAGGCGGCAAAGCGCACATTGCGCGCCGCCTGCGCCGGGAGGTCGGCAGCCGCTTCGCCCGAGGGGCGGTAGGGCGGGGCGGCGAAGTGGCCCCGCATCCGCTCGATGTCCTGCGGCAGCAGCCGCAGCTGCTCACCCTCGGCGCTCGCGCCGATCTTGGCGTACTCCTGCTCGATTGCGGCGCGGAAGCGCTCGATGCCCCACTCGCGCAGGACGATCTTGATGCGCGCCTTGTGGATGTTGTCCCGCCGGCCGAAGCGGTTGAAGGTGCGCAGGATGGCCGTGGCGTAGGTGAGCAGATCCGACTCGGGCACGAAGGGATTCATCTCCTGCCCGAGCATCGGCAGGCGGCCGAGGCCGCCGCCGACGAAGAAGCGATAGCCGATGGCGCCGCCGCGGCGCAGCACGTGCACCGCCGCGTCATTGGTGCGTGTGGCGGCGCGATCCGCCGCGGCGCCGGTGAAGCCGAACTTGAACTTGCGCGGCAGCCAGTAGAACTCCGGGTGCAGCGCGACGAACTGGCGCAGCAGCTCGCAGTACGGGCGCGGATCGACCTGCTCGTCCTCGGCGACGCCGGCCAGATAGTCGCAGGTGATGTTGCGCGTGTCGTTGCCGCAGGCCTGGATGCTGTGCAGCTGGACCTCGGCGAGGCGGGCGAGCAGCTCGGGCACCTCATGCAGCTGCGGCCAGTTGAGCTGGATGTTCTGGCGCGTGGTGAAGTGCCCGTAGCCCCTGTCGTACCTGCGCACCACCTGCGCCATCCGGCGCAGCTGAGCGGACTCGAGCAGCCCGTAGGGCACCGAGATGCGCAGCATCGGCGCGTGGCGCTGCTGGTACAGGCCGTTGCGCAGGCGCAGCTGCCGGAAGTCCTCCTCGGTGAGCTCACCGGCGAGGAAGCGCTGCGTTTGATCGCGGAACTGCTCGGTGCGCTCGGCGAGCAGTTCGCGGTCGATCGGGTCATAGCGGTACATGCCGCCGGACTATAGGCGGGCAGGGCCGGTGCGCTAAATACCGTGTGGTTTGGCGGCGGGCGCCGGCAGTTATGAGGTAGGCGCGGCGGATGCGATAATGCGCGCATCGCCGGGTCGCCTGGAGAGAGGCACGATGGGACTTTATTTCGAGGAATTCACCGTGGGGCAGCGCTTCGAGCACCAGGTGCGCCGCACGGTCACGGAAACCGACAATCTGCTGTTCAGCGCGCTCACTATGAACCCGGCGGCAATACATCTTGACGCCGAGTACTGCCGTGACACGCCCTTTGGCGAGCGCATCGTCAACAGCGTGTTCACGCTCGGGCTGCTGGTGGGGCTGTCGGTCTACGACACGACCTTCGGCACCACCATCGGCAATCTGGGCTGGGAGGAGGTCAAGTTCCCGCGACCGGTGCGGGTGGGCGATACGCTGCGGGCCGTCACCACCGTGCAGTCGGTGCGTGAGAGCCGCTCGCGCCCGGATTCGGGCATCGTGGTGTTCGATCACCGCGCCTATAACCAGCGCGATGAGGAGGTCGCCTCGTGCCGCCGCGCCGCGCTGATGTTGAAGCGGCCGGCATGAGTGCGGGGGTGCTGCGCTCGCTGCTGTTCGTGCCGGGCGACAGCGAGCGCAAGCTCGCCAAGGGGCTCGCGAGCGGCGCCGATGCGCTGATTGTGGACCTGGAGGACTCGGTCGCTGCCGAGCGACTGCCGTTCGCCCGCGGGCAGGTGCTGGAGTTCCTGCAGGCGCACGCCGCCGGGGCGCACCCGCAGCTGTGGGTGCGCGTCAATGCGCTCTCGAGCGGCCGGCTCTACGAGGACGCCACCGCGGTCATCCCCGGCCGGCCCGCTGGCCTGGTGCTGCCCAAGGTGGACAGCTACGCTGACATCGAGCGCATTGCGCTCACCCTCGAGGCAATCGAGGCCGGCCATGGGATCGCCGTCGGCTCCACCGCGCTGGTGGTGATAGGCACCGAGACGCCCGCCGGTCTGCTCGCGCTGCCGTCCTATCCCCAAGCCGCCGCTGTGCATCGGGCCTCCGCGCGGCGCCTGGCGGGGCTGACCTGGGGCATGGAGGACCTGTCGGCGGCACTCGGGGCTCGGGTCCGAAGCGATGCCGCCGGGGCGCTGCGTCCGGCGTTCGAGCACGCGCGCACCACGTGCCTGCTCACCGCCGCGGCGCTCGGCGTTCAGGCCATCGACGGGGTCTACGTGGATTTCCGCGATGCGCAGGGACTGCGCGGGGAGGCCGAGCGGGCGCGCGAGGACGGGTTCACCGGGAAGCTCGCCATCCATCCCGATCAGGTCGGGGTGATCAACGCGGTGTTCACCCCGAGCGTCGCGGAGCTCGACTGGGCGCGCCGGGTGGTGGCCGCATTCGAGGCGGCCGGCGGGGCAGGCGTGACCTCGCTCGACGGACGCATGATCGATCGGCCGCATTGGCTGCTCGCCCGGCGTATCCTGGCGGCGGGTGCGGCGAGGGCGCCCGCGGCCAAGCCGGAGGCGAACACATGAAGCTCAGAATCAAGGGTAATGCGCTGCGTCTGCGTCTGACGCAGGGGGAGATCCGCGCGCTCGCGGAGAGTGGCCAAGTGCAGGAGCGGACGGAATTCCCGAACGGCGCCGCGCTCGTCTATCGCGTTCGTTCCGACGATAAAATACAAGATATATCAGTTGGATACGAAGGGTCTCTCATTGATTTTCGCATCCCCGCGGTGCTCGCAGCCCGCTGGTGCGCCACCGAACTGGTGACCCTGAGCGCCTCGGTGCCGGTGCCCTCGGGCAGCGCGCAGGTGGCGCTCGAGAAGGACTACGCCTGCCTCGTGCCGCGCCCGGGCGAGGACGAGAGCGATCATTTCCCGCACCCGAGAGCCGCCGAGGGGCACGGCTCGTGTTGAGCGCCCTCGGCCGCCGGCGCTAACGGCCGGTGGCGCCGATCAGGGTGATGCCGGGCGGCAGGTGCTCGGCGACCTGCGCGTAGCGGGTGCGCTCCTCGAGGATCGAGTCGGCGTCGATCGCGCAGACGGCGCGCCAGGAGGCGATGCGCGGCAGCCGGGCGAGATGCCCCTCGATGGCTTCCCGACGAGCGCACCAGAGTGAATTGAAGAACCGCCCGAAGGCCTGCCACGCGGCGCGCGCGGTCTCCGGCGTGACCGCCGTCAGGGCAGCCTCGAGGCGTGCGAGCGCCTGGCGGCTCGTGCCGTCGCGGGTGGCCAGTTCGCCGAGCTCGAGCGGGACGGTCTGCTCAAGCGCCCCTCCGGCGCCCGGATTGCGCCGCTCGATGAGCTCGGCGAGCAGCTGGTCGCGCTGCTCGAAGCGGCTGAGGACCCAAACGAGGTAGCTCACGCTGGCCTCGCGGAACGCCGCCGGCGGTTGCGCGGCGCCGCCGTGCTGCGCGCCGAACGCGGCCACGCAGGCGTTCGCGACCTGCGCGGCATGGATCCGCTCGGTGGCGAGCTGTCCGCGGATGATCTCGCTCTCGTTCATGCGCCCATTCTACCGGTGGGGCGGCCGTCGCGAAGGGGATCCGTCGGACGATCCATTGCGCGCGCCGCTGCGCGTCAGTAGAGTCGCACGGCTTCCCCTCAGGTGATCTGCATCCCATGTCGAATCCCGCACCCTGGGTCGTGCATAAATTCGGCGGCTCGAGCGTCGCCGATGCTGCCTGTTTCGAGCGCGTGGCGGCCATCCTCGATGCCTCGCCGGCCGCCCGGCTCGGTGTGGTGCTCTCCGCGTGCAAGGGCGTGACCGATGCGCTGCTCGGCCTGATCAGCCTCGCGGAGGCGCAGGATGAGGGCTACCGGGCCGAGATTGCTGCGCTGCGCTCGCGCCACGCGGCGATCGCCGAGGCGCTGCTGCCGGATGAGGCGGTGCGGCTGTACCTGGCCGGATTCGACCGGGACTGCCGCGATCTCGAGGGGATTCTGCAGACCGTGAAGCTGACCCGCTCGGCCGCGCCCAATGTGCGTGACCTGATCGCCGGGTACGGGGAGATCTGGTCGACCAAGCTCTTTCATCGTCTCCTCGAGACCCGGCCCCAGCGGCGCGGACCGGTGCAATGGATCGATGCGCGGCGCGTGGTGGTCGTCGAGTGGGGCCCGCTCGGACCTGCCGTGCAGTGGGAGCTCTCGCGCGCGCAGCTTGCCGATCTGGTGGATGCGGACTTCAAGGGCACGCTGGTGATCACCGGCTTCATCGCCGCCGACCGGCGCGGGGTGCAGACCACGCTCGGGCGCAACGGCAGCGACTTCTCGGCGTCCATTTTCGGGGCGCTGCTGCGCGCAGGGGAGATCCACATCTGGACCGACGTCGACGGGGTGCTCTCGGCCGATCCGCGCCGCGTGCCGGATGCCACGGTCATCGATTCGCTCTCCTACAGCGAGGCGATGGAGCTGGCGTATTTCGGCGCCAAGGTGATCCACCCGCAGACCATGGCGCCGGCGGTGGGCGATGGCATCCCGATCTGGATTCGCAACACCTTCGCTGCGGAAAAGCCCGGCACGCTGATCTGCGCCGAGCCGCATTCGCGCCTGCCGGTCAAGGGCATCGCGAGCATCGACAAGGTGGCGCTGGTGAACATCGAGGGAGCCGGCATGATCGGGGTGCCCGGCACGGCTCACCGGCTGTTCGGCGCACTGCGCGAGGAAGGCATCTCGGTGATCCTGATCTCCCAGGGCAGCTCCGAGCACTCGATCTGCTGCGCGATCCCGCAGAGCGAGGGCGAGCGGGCCGCTGCGGTAGTCCGGCGCGCATTCGAGCGCGAGCTGCTCGAAGGGCAGATCCAGAGCGTCGAGATCGATCCGGATCTGGCCATCCTCGCCATCGTCGGGGACGGCATGGCCGGCACGCCCGGCGTGGCCGCCAAGGTCTTCAACGCGCTCGGCACCGGCGGGGTGAACGTGCGCGCCATCGCCCAGGGCGCCTCGGAGCGCAATATCTCCGTGGTGGTCGAGAGCCGCTCGGCGACGCGCGCGCTGCGCGCCGCGCACGCGGGGCTGTATCTGTCGCCGCACACCCTGTCGGTCGGGATCATCGGCCCGGGCACCGTCGGGCGGGTGCTGCTCGAGCAGATCGCCTCGCAGAGCGAGCGGCTGCGCGAGCAGTTCAAGCTCGATCTGCGCGTGCGCGGGATCCTCGGCTCAAGGCGCATGGTGCTCGCCGACACCGGCATTGCGCTCGATTCCTGGCGCGAGCAGTACGAGCACAGCGTCACGCCCGCGGACCTCGATCAGTTCATCGAGCACGTGCGTGTCGATTATCTGCCGCACACTGTGCTCATCGACTGCACCGCGAGCAGTGAGGTCGCCGGGCGCTACGCCGGCTGGCTGCGCAACGGCATGCACGTGATCACGCCGAACAAGAAGGCCAACAGCGCCGATCTGGCCTACTACCGCGAGCTGCAGGCGGCGCGGCGTGCCGGGGCCGCGCATTACCTGTACGAGGCGACCGTCGGGGCGGGCCTGCCGGTGGTGCACACGCTGCGCGATCTGCGCGAGACCGGCGATGAGATCGCGAGCGTCGAGGGCATCTTCTCCGGCACGCTCGCCTACCTCTTCAACGTCTACGACGGCCGCACGCCGTTCTCGGACATCGTGCGCGAGGCGCGCCAGCGCGGCTACACCGAGCCCGATCCGCGCGATGACCTCTCCGGGATGGACGTGGCGCGCAAACTGATCATTTTGGGGCGGGAAATGGGTCTGGAGCTCGAGCTCTCGGACGTGCGGGTCGAGAGTCTGGTGCCGGCGGGCCTCGAGCGCGGCTCGATCGAGGAGTTCATGACACGCCTGCCGCGCTCGGACGCCGCCATGCGCGAGCGCTTCGAGGCGGCGCGGCAGGCGGGCCGCGTGCTGCGTTACGTCGGCCGCCTCAGCGCCGATGGACAGGCCACCGTCGGGCTAGTGGAGTTCGACGCCCAGCACGCCTTCGCCAAGATCGCGCTCACTGACAACGTGGTGCGGTTCGAGACCCGCCGCTACTGCGACAACCCGCTCATCGTGCAGGGCCCGGGAGCCGGTCCGGAGGTCACCGCCGGCGGGGTGTTCGCCGATCTGCTGCGCCTCTCGGCGTACCTCGGGGCGCGGCTGTGAGCGCGCTGCAGTGGGCAACGGCGTTCGCGCCGGCTTCCGTCGGCAACGTCGCCATCGGCTTCGATATCCTCGGCTTTGCGGTGGACGCGCTCGGGGACCGGGTGACCGTGAGCCGCAGCGAACGCCCGGGCGTCACGATCTCGTCCGTGACCGGCATCGCCGGGGAGCTGCCGACCGATCCGAAGCACAACACCGCCGGGCGCGCGCTGCTCGCGCTGCACGAGACGCTCGCGCCGGGCTTCGGGCTCGAGATGCGCATCGAGAAGGGCATTCCGCTCGGGTCCGGGCTCGGCGGCTCGGCGGCCTCGGCGGTCGCCGCCGTGGTTGCCGGCAACGAGCTCCTCGGGGCGCCGTGCGAGAAGCTCGAGCTGCTGAAATTCGCGATGCAGGGCGAGGCGGTGGCGAGCGGCTCGCTGCACGTGGACAACATCTCCCCGTCGTTGTTTGGCGGGCTGGTGCTGACCGTGGGCATCGAGCAGCCGCGCGTCAAGCGCATTCCCGTACCGAAGGGCGTATGCGCAGTCATCGTGCACCCGCACATGTTCCTCGCCACACGGCAGGCGCGCGCGATCCTCAAACGCGAAGTGACGCTTTCGGATTTCGTGTGGCAGACCGCCAATCTCGCCGGGTTCATCTCCGGGTGCTATACGGATGACCTCGACATGATCCGCGCCTCGTTCGAGGACGTGGTGATCGAGCCGCAGCGCCAGGCGCTCATTCCGGGGTTCGGCGAGGTGCGCGCCGCAGCGATGGCCGCAGGCGCGCTCGGCTGCTCGATCTCCGGGGCGGGCCCGACGCTGTTCGCCTGGGCGCTCGAGACGCAGGCGCATGCGGTGCTTGCAGCGATGCGCGCACCGCTCGCGGCCGGCGGCGCCGCGCTCGATGAGTGGGTGGTCGGCCTGCAGGGCGAGGGTGCACGCGTCGTGGCAAGCGGTTGACGGGTCGGACAAGGCGATGAGGAGCATGCGGTTTCAGAGCACCCGCGACGGGCGGCTGACGGCGGGCTTCAGCGAGGCGCTGATGCAGGGGCTCTCGCCGGACGGCGGGCTGTACGTGCCCGAGCAGTGGCCCGCGATCGAGCCGGCCGCGCTCGAGGGCGCCGAGGGCCTGGCGCAGCTCGCCGAGCGTCTGATCGGACCGTTTGCCGCCGGTGATGCGCTCGAGGGGGCACTCCCTCAGATCAGCGCCGAGGCGTTCAACTTCCCGGCACCCGTGCTGCCGCTCGAGGGCGAGCGGCTCGGCGTGCTCGAGCTCTTTCACGGTCCAACCGCAGCGTTCAAGGATTTCGGCGCGCGCTTTCTCGCTGCCTGCCTCACCCGGCTGCGCGCCGGGGAGTCCCGCCCCCTCACGATACTGGTGGCGACCTCGGGGGATACCGGCGGGGCGGTCGCGGCGGCTTTTCATGGCCGTCCCGGGATCGAGGTGGTGGTGCTGTTTCCGAAGGGCCTCGTCTCGCCCACGCAGCAGCAGCAGCTGACCTGCTGGGGCGGCAACGTGCGCTCTTATGCGGTGCGCGGCACCTTCGATGACTGCCAGAGGCTGGTCAAACAGGCGTTCCTCGACGAGCAGCTGCGCCGTACGCGCGCCTTGTCGTCGGCCAACAGCATCAACCTCGGGCGCCTGCTGCCGCAGGCAGTGTATTACGCGGCGACGAGTCTGGCGCTCGCCGGAAGCGGCGGTGAGCCCGTCTCGTTCATCATCCCGAGCGGCAATCTCGGCAACGCGGTGGCCTGCATCTGGGCGCGCAAACTGGGGCTGCCGATCGCGGAAGTGGTGCTCGCGCACAATGCCAACCGCACGGTGCCGGAGTTTCTCACCGACGGGCACTGGCGCCCGCGGCCGAGCATCGCCACGCTCGCCTCGGCCATGGATGTCGGCAATCCGAGCAACATGGAGCGGCTGCGCGCGTTGTATCCGGACATCGAGCAGCTGCGCGCGGCGGTGAGCGCGTGCAGCATCGAGGACGAGGCGATCCGCGCGCGCATCGTGGAGGACTACCGCCGCCTCGGCCGTATCTGGTGTCCGCATACGGCGGTTGCGGCTGAAGCGTACGCCCGCCTGCCGCAGGCGCGGCGGCGCTCGGGCCGCTGGGTGCTGGTTGCAACGGCGCACCCGGCGAAGTTCCGCGAGATCATCGAGCCATTGATCGGCCGGGAAGTGCCGGTGCCGCCGGCGCTCGCGGCGCTGTTCGCCCGGGCCAGTCAGTACCGGGAGATCGATGCCGATCTCGGCGCGCTGCGCACGGCGCTCGCGGATGGCGCGGCCTGAGGAGCAACCGTGAGGCAGATTCTGCACCAGCCGTTCGTTCCCTGGGTGCTGCTCGGGCTCGCCGCGGCGTTGATCGTCGCAGCGGTCTGGTTTGTGCGCTGGTACCGGCGGCGCCGGGCGCGCAAGGCGCTGCAGGCGGCGATTGCGGGGGTCGGCGCCGAGCATCTGATCGACATGTCAGTGCCCGACGGGATGGGCGGCAGTTATCACGTCGATTTTCTCCTGCTCAGCGTACACGGCATCCTCATCATCGACGTGCGCCAGGTGCAGGGGAACATCTTCGGCAGCGATCAGATGGCCGAGTGGACCGTGATGGACGGGCCGCGGCGCTTCACCTTCGTTAATCCGCAAAGCGGCTTGTACGACCGCATCGCGGCGGTCAAGGCGATTGCCGGGGACATCCCGATCGAGGGCAGGGTGGTGTTCACGAGCGAGGGCCGCTTCCCGAAGGGGCTGCCGAAGTGGACGGTGATGATCGATGCGCTCGGCGCTGAATTCCCGCCGCTCGAGGCGGACGTCCAGGCCGCGATGCTGACTCACTACCGCGATGGCTGGGAGCGGCTGCGCTCGGCGGTGCGCCCGAGCAGCATGGCGCACATGCGCTGAGGCGCCACGCCGCTCAGCGGCGCGGCGCGCGGGCGTGGTCGGCGAGCACGAGCGACACGCAGGCGGTGAGTTTCTCGGCGTAACCGAGGTGCAGAAACTCGTTCGGACCGTGCGCGTTGGCGTGCGGGCCGAGCACGCCGGTGATGAAGAACTGCGTGTTCGGGAAGCGCTCCCCGAGCATGGCCATGAAGGGAATCGTTCCCCCGCAGCCCACGTGCGCGGCGCCCTTGCCATAGATCTGCCGCGAGGCCGTCTCGATCGATTTCTCGAGCCAGGGGGCGAACGACGGGGCGTTCCAGCCCGCGGTCGGCGTGCCCGGCGTGAAGCGCACCTGGGCGCCGTAGGGCGGATCGCGCTCGAGGGCGTCCTTGACCGCCCGCGCGGCGCGCAGCGGCTCGCAGGTCGGCGGCAGGCGCATTGACAGCTTGAGCGTCAAGGCCGGCAGCAGCACGTTGCCCGCCGAGAGCGTCGGCGGCAGGCCGTCGGCGCCGGTCACCGACAGCGTGGCTTTCCAGGTGCTGTTGATCAGCAGCTCGACAGGGTCGTCGCTGACGGCGTGCGCGCCGCGGGTCCAGGGAAGCTTGCCGGCAACCGAATCCCCGAGCACGCCCGCGGCGGTGCGGATCTGCGCCAGGCGGTCCTCGGGAATGCTCACCGAGAGCTCTGCGGGTCTCAGCGTTCCGTCGAGCGGGTCCTCGATCCGCGCGAGCAGCTGCTCGACGATGCGGAACGGATTCGGCGCGATGCCGCTCGCCATGCCCGAGTGCACCCCTTCCTCGAGCACCCGCACGCTCAGCTCCCCGACCAGATTGCCGCGCAGCGAGGTCGTGCACCAGAGCTGATCATAATTGCCACATTCGGCATCCAGGCACACCACGAGCGAGGGCTCGCCGAGGGCGCCGGCGAGCGTCTCGAGGTGTGCGGGCAGATCGACGCTGCCGCTTTCCTCGCAGGCCTCGATCAGCACCACGCAGCGCGCGAGCGCCACGCGCTGGGCCTTCAGCGCGGCGATCGCCGCGAGCGAACTGAATGCCGCGTAGCCGTCGTCCGCTGCGCCTCGCCCGTAGAGCTTGCCGTCGCGCAGCACCGGCTCCCACGGGCCGAGCCCCGCGTGCCAGCCGGTGAACTCCGGCTGCTTGTCCAGATGGCCGTAAAGCAACACGCACCCCGGCAGCTCGCCCGGCACATCGACCAGCAATACCGGGGTGCGCCCGGGCAGGCGCCTCACCTCGACCGTCATTCCAGGGATGTTCTGCGCGCGGCACCAGTCGGCCATCAGCTGCACGGCCGCTTCCATGTGTCCGTGCTTCTCCCAGTCCGGGTCGAACAGCGGCGATTTGTTCGGTATGCGAACGTACGCCGCCAGGCGCTCGACGATCGAGTCCCGCCAGGCGGCGGCAATGTGCTCACGCAGAGAATTCAGGTCCACCAGATCTCTCCCGACAGCCGAGGGCGGCGGACGCGTTCGTCACGGCCCGGGAGGGCCGCAGGGCGGCGCGCGCTAGGGCGCAATTATCGTAATCCGCCGCACTGCGCGCAAGGCGCGTTCGCCGCGTGTCCGTCGATTCACCGATGCGCTGAGAGGCGTGCGGACTGACGATCGCACTGGCGCTCACATGGACGCTTGTGACCTCGTCAGCTGATGTCGTGTCAAACAGCGCCTGCGCGCGATGGTCAATAAGCAGCCGAATGCGGCCGCGAAGCGGGGGTGGCCGAGGTGTTGAAAAGGCAATCGTGAATGGGGCTTCAGGACGGGAAGTGGGGATGATGCAGACACGTTTACTCCGCCCGCCGTGGGGTCCGTGAATCGCGATTCGCGGTACCAGGCAGTGTGACGCCGCCTGTTGGCGTGACGCATCCGGCCCTCAGATGCCGAGCTTGTCGGGCGTGTGCGGCAGTTTGAACAGGCTCCGTGCCGCGGTTGTGCTTGATCGCGCGAGTGATTCGAGCGTCTCGCCTCGGGCGCGCGCGATGACGGTGGCGATATGCGGCAGGTACTGGGGCTCGTTGCGTCTGGAGGCGGGTCTGGGTTTGAGATCCCGCGGCAGAAGATAGGGCCCGTCGGTTTCGACGAGCAGCCGGTCACCGGGGATTCCCGGAACCAGCGAGAGCAGGTGCGCGCCGCGTCGCTCGTCGCAGATCCACCCGGTGATGCCGATCGCAAGGCCGAGCTCGAGGTAGCTCTCGAGCTCGTTCGTGCCGGAAGTGAAGCAGTGGGCCACTCCGCCGGCGAGCGTCGCGCGGTGCTCGCGCAGGATGGCCAGGAAATCGCTGTGCGCGTCCCGCTGATGCAGGAAGACCGGCTTGCCGATGCGTGCGGCGAGTTCGAGCTGTCGGTGAAAGGCGCTGTGCTGTGCGGCGTGGGGGGAGAAGTTGCGGAAGTAATCGAGGCCGCACTCGCCGATCGCAACCACTTCGGGGGCGCGCGCGAGTTCGGCGAGCTCGGCGAGCAGCTCGGTGGTCAGGTCCGCCGCGTGGTGCGGATGCACGCCGGCGGTGGCGAAAAGACGCGCTGGATGAGCGCGCGCCAATTCGATGGCTTTGCGGGTGCTCGGGCCGCAGGAGCCGGTGACGATCAGTTGTGTAACACCGGCGGCGTGCGCGCGGGCGAGGACTTCCTCTCGGTCGCGATCGTAGCTGTCGTGCGCGAGGTTGATCCCGATATCGATGAGGGTCGGCGGAGCAGGGAGCATGTGTCGGCGGGGTCACGGGGATTGAAAATGCAGTATGTCCGAATTGCCCCCGCCAGTCACGGAAGAATTCTTGACCGTATCCTTGATTTCCAAATAATGAGGTGATGACTCGTGTCACGGGCAAATTTCAGATCACGTTGCCTAAGCGGCTGGTCGACCTCTACGACATCCACATCGGCGATGAGGTGGAGCTGGTGACGGCGGGAGAGTCGATTGCCATCGTTCCAGCGCGTTCCAGGCAGCCTGAGCTGTCTGCCGAAGAGCGTCTGCGGCTCTTCGATGAAACCAGCCGTTGGCTCGATGCGTGCTCCGGGTCGGTGACGTACGAAGTGGAGGAAGAGCGAGGTCGGGCGCGAGAGGAGTTGTATACGCGTGGCGGGCCTCGTTGACACCAACATTCCGGTCTACCGGTTCGACAAGCGGTATCCGGTAAAGCACGCGATCGCGACTGAGATGCTAGGAGCGGGTGTCGCCGAGCGCTCATGGGTGTTGCCTCACCAGGTGGTCGCGGAATTCGTTTCCGTCGTGACTCGCGGCAACGGCGAGAAGCCGGCGCTGTTCACGAGAGACGAGGCGTTTCGGCAGATGGAATTCCTGTTTGGTGAATTTCCGGTGATCTATCCAACCGAAAACACCACTCGAACGGCGTTGCGGGGCGCAGCGCTGTACAAGTTCGCGTGGTATGACGCACACCAGCCTATCGGGATTGATTTGAGCCGGGTCTCGCAGGGGTGCCCGCACTCGGATCATTGCCCAGCGGCGCACCGGGTGGGGAACGATCGCCCTGGCGCCGGTGCCGCAACAGAAGGACCGTAGCGCGGGGCGAAGGCCGAAGCGCTGAACAGCCGTACCGCGAGGACCGGCGGTCTACAGCGGCGGCTGGTCGAGCTCACTGCGAACCTGCCGACACCGGCGAGGATGACGAGGATCCACAACTGCTTGCGGCGTAGGACCGGGGGGTTCGCGCGCACAGGAGCAGGGCGTGGACCGTGAGCGCGAATGCAGACACCATCAGGGCCAGGGTCGCATAGAGCGGTGACGCTTTGTCGGTGAGCGTGACGCAGGCGCTGCCGGCTGCAGGCGAGCGCAGCGCGCGGTCAGGCCCACTCGGGCGCGTTGCCCGGCTTCCACTTGATGCTGCAGCCGATGCTGGCGGTCTGCTCGCCGATCGGGCGGCCGGCAAGCAGCGCATCGACCGCGGCGCGCAGCTCATTGCCGGTGACTGGCGTGTTGTTGCCAGGCGAGCTGGCATCGAAGCGCCCGCGGTATGCGAGCCGCCGACTGGCATCAAAGAGGAAGAAGTCCGGCGTACAGATCGCCTCGTACGCGAGTGCCGTGCGCTGCGTGGCATCGATCAGATAGGGAAACGGGAAGCCCTTCTCCGCAGCGACGCGTGCCATGTGCTCGGGCGCATCATCGCGGTAGGCGCTCGAGTCGTTGGGGTTGATCGCCACGATCGCAAGTCCCTTCGGGCCGTATTCACGCGCGAAGGCAACGAACCCGTCGATCATGTGCTTGACGTACGGACAGTGGTTGCAGAGGAAGGCGACGAGCAGCGCCGGGGAGTCCTTGAACTGCCCGGGGCTCCAGAGCCTTCCGGCCGGATCGGGCAGCGAGAACTCGGGCACCGGCGTGCCGAGCGGCAGCATGCGGGAATGTCGGGCAACCATGGAGAGCTCCTCGGTGTTTACTCAGTGCTCAGCGAGCCTCCCGAGCGCCGCGCACAGCGCCTCGACGTGGGACTCGTTCTGATCCCAGGCGGCCACCAGGCGGGCCTGACCGGCGCTCTCGGCGCCCCAGTCGTAGAACTCGAATCCGGCCGCACGCAGCGCGCGCTTGCCCTCGATGCCGAGCTGTACGAACACCTCGTTGGCCTCGACCGGTGCGATCAGCCGCGCGCCGGCCGCCGCGCCGATGCGACGCGCGAACCCGTTGGCGCGCGCGGCGTTGCGCCGCCACAGGTCATCCTGCAGGTAGGCGAGCAGCTGCGCGGCTACGAAACGGGATTTAGAGAGCAGATGGCCGGCCCGCTTGCGCCGCAGCTCGAAGTCACGCACCAGCGTGGTGTCGAAGAACACCACCGCTTCGGCGGCGAGCGCGCCGTTCTTGGTGGCGCCGAAGGACAGAACATCGATCCCGGCCCGCCAGGTGACATCGCCGGGATGGCAGCCGAGGAAGGTCACGGCATTGGCGAAGCGCGCCCCGTCCATGTGCACCTTCAGGCCGTGCGCGTGTGCGACTTTGCACAGCCGCGCGAGCTCCTCGGGCCGGTAGGCTGCGCCGAGCTCGCTGGCCTGGCTCACCGAGAGCGCAGCCGGCTGCACGGTGTGCACCGAGACCGGATGCGCCTCGAGCGCCGCGGCAAGGCCCGCTGCGCTCACCTTGGCGTGCTCGCCCTCAAGCAGCATCAGCTGCGCCCCGCCGCTGTAGAACCCCGGCGCGCCGCACTCGTCGCAGGCGATATGCGCCTCGTGGTGCGCGAAGATTGCCCCGTAGGGCGGGGTGAGGGTTGCGAGCGCCAGCGCGTTGGCCGCAGTCCCGGTCGCCACGGCGAACGCGCGCACCGGGGCGCCGAAGAATCCCCCGAGCGCCTCATCGAGGCGCCGCGTCCAGGGATCGTCCCCGTAGGCGACCTCGAGTCCGTGGTTCGCCTCGGCCAGCGCCGCGAGCATCTCGGGGCAGGCGGTGGCCGTGTTGTCGCTCATGAATCGCATCGTCTGCTTTGTCATCGTTCAATCGTCCCCTAAATCCGCCACTTGAACGACCAGGCGCCGAAGGCGAGGAACACCAGCGTCACCGCGGCGAGGTAGATGAGGTTCGGGGCGATGGCGCCGATGCCGGCGCCGTAGAGCATCACCTCGCGGGCGGCATGCAGCAGCTGCGTGAGCGGCAGCGCATCGGCCACCCACTGCACCCATCTGGGCGCGCCGGCGAGCGAGAACCACACCCCCGAGAGCAGCATCATAGGCCAGGTGAGCAGGTTCAGCAGCCCGTTGACCAGCTCCTCGCTGGCAAAGCGCGCCGCGATGGTCAGGCCGAGCGCGATCATCGAGAGCGCCCCGAGGACCGTGATCAGCAGCAGCAGCGCGATGCTCCCGGCGCTGTGGAAATGGATCATGGCTCCGACCGCCACATACAGCACCGTGGTGATGAGCACGATGATGCTCAGGCGCGAGAGCACCTGGGCGCTCAGGAACTCGAATGGGCTGAGGGGAGTCGCATGCAGACGCTTCAGGAACCCGCTCTGCCGGTAGCGCAGCACGACGTAGCCGACGCCGAACAGGCAGCTGAACATCAGGTTCATCGCGAGGATGCCGGGGAAGAGCCAGTCGAGGTAGGGCACCGCCTTGCCGCTGACGGGCAGGCGCCGCGCGTGCGGGTCGGCCGCGAGCAGGAGCTTCTCGGCGATGTAGCCCTTCGGTGAGTCGGTGTTGACCCAGTAGCGCGGCGGCCGGCCCGGCGCGAACAGCAGATCGATGCGCTGGCGCCGGACCTCGCGCAGCCCGTCCGCGGCGCTCGCCACGGACAGGAATTGCACGTAGCGGGTGCGCAGGAACGTATCGGCGTGCGCGGCGGCCGCCCCGCCGAGCACGCCCACCTTGAACAGCGGCCGGGGCGGGCCGCCGAAGATGAACCCCATGCCCACGATCAGCGACAGCGGCAGCAGCACCGTGAACAGCAGCGTGCCGCGGTCGCGCAGGAATTCCAGGTTGCGCGCGTGCCAGACCGACAGCAGCCGGCGCATCATGCGCGCAGCTCCCGGCCGGTGAGCTCGAGAAACAGGTCCTCCAGGTTCGCCGGCCGGATGCGCAGGTTCCTCAGCGGCACGTCGGCGGCGATCAGCGTGCGCAGCGTCGCGTCCAGATCATCCGTGGTGATCTCGATGCGCTCTTCGGTGTCGATCAGCTGCAGCGGCAGCGAGCGGGCGGCGCTCGGGAAGTCCGCCCGCGGCAGCTCGAGCAGCACCTCGGCGAAGTGCTGGCGCAGCAGCGCGCCCGGGGCGCCCTGAGCGATGATGCGGCCACGGTCGACGATGGCGATCTCATCGCAGAGGATCTCGGCTTCCTCCATGTAATGCGTGGTGAGGATGATGGTCTTGCGCTGCGCCTTGATCGAGCGGATGAGCGACCAGAAGTTGCGCCGCGCCTGCGGGTCGAGCCCGGTGGTCGGCTCATCGAGAAACAGCACCTGCGGGTCGTTCACCAGCGCGATCGCGAGCAGCAGCCGCTGCAGCTGTCCGCCGGAGAGCTTGCGGTTGTCGCGCCCCGCGAGCGCCTCGAGCGAGCAGAGCTTGAGCAGCTCGTCGATGTCGCGGCCGCGCTGGTACAAGCCGCGGAACATCGCGAGGCTCTGGCGCACGGTGAGGAAGTTCTGCAGTGCGGTCGCCTGGAAGAGGATGCCCGCCTCCTCGCGGAAGCGCGCCCCGAGCGGCTCGCCGCGGTAGCGCACCTCCCCGCCCGTCGGGGCGAGGATCCCTTCCATGATCTCGATCGTGGTGGTCTTGCCCGCGCCGTTCGGCCCGAGCAGCCCGAAGCAGATCCCGGGCGGCACGCTGAAGGAAATCCCGTTCACGGCGGTCACGCCGGGGTACTGCTTCAGCAGGTCGCGGACTTCCAGAATCGGTGCGCTCATGGCAGGGGGTGTCGCTCTACGGTGCGGCATCGTAGCCGATCGCGGCTCGTGCCGTCTGCCCGGCGCGCCGCTGCCCCGCGCTGCTAGAATGAGCGAGGTACCGGTGTGGCGCGTGGCGGGGTTGATGTGATTTCCGATGGGGCGGCAGCGCAATTGCCGCTGTGGATCGAGCAGGACGCGACGTGGAGCGTGCGCGAGAGCCAGCGCGCACGCCGCATGGTGGTGCGGGTCTTTCACTCCGGGCGAGTGGAAGTGGTCGTGCCGGTGAAGACCTCGCCGCGGCTGATCGAGACGTTTCTCGAGCGGCATCGGCTGTGGATCGAGCGCAAGCGCGCCGAGGCGCGCCGCACGGCGGTGGCGCCGGAGCCCTTCCCCCCGGGGAGCATCGACCTGCCGGCCTGCGAGGAGCGCTGGCAGGTGCAGGTGGCCGGCGGCGGCGGCCGGCTGCGCCTGGCGGCCGTTGACGGCCTGATCACCTTCAGCGGCGATGCCAGCCCCGCTGCGCTGCGCGCGGCGCTGCGCCACTGGCTGCTCGAGCGCGCGCGCGTGGTATTGGAGCCCGCCCTTGCCGAGTGCGCGCGCGAGTACGGCTTCAGCTATGAGCGGATGGTGATCCGCCGCCAGCGCACGCGCTGGGGGAGCTGCTCGGTGCGCGGCACCATCAGCCTCAACGGCTGCCTGTTGTTCCTGCCTCCGCCGGTGGTGCGCTATCTGCTGATCCACGAGCTGGCGCATACGCGCCACATGAATCACTCGCGCCGCTTCTGGCAGTGCGTGGCGCGCTGCTGCCCGGACTACCAGCGGCTCGACCGCGCGCTCACCGAGGGCTGGCGCAGCGTGCCGGCGTGGGTGTTCGGCGAAGGGGCACCGTGAGCAGGCGCCGGCACGACAGGAGCGAGCGCGTCGATCTGACCGGCGAGGCGATTCACTGGGATCTCGGCACCTCGCTCTCCTACGGGCAGTACCTGCAGCTCGAGAAGCTGCTCGATGCGCAGAAGCCTCTCTCGGGCGAGCACGATGAGATGCTCTTCATCATCGTGCACCAGGTCTCGGAGCTGTGGATGCGGCTGATGCTGCACGAGCTCGCCGACGTGCTCGAGTGCGTGCGGCGCGATGACCTCGGTCCCTCGTTCAAGCGGCTGACGCGCATCTCGTGCGTGCAGTCGCAGCTGCTCTCGAGCTGGGAGGTGCTCTCGACGCTCACGCCGGCGGACTACTCTGCGTTCCGTAACGCGCTCGGCCGCTCCTCGGGCTTCCAGTCGTACCAGTACCGGCTGCTCGAGTTTCTGCTCGGCAACAAGAACGCCGAGATGATCGAAGTGCATCGGCGCGACCCGGCGGTGTATGCGCGGCTCGAGCGCGCGCTCGCGGCGCCGTCGCTGTACGACGAGGCGCTCAGGCTCCTCAGCCGCCGCGGCTACGGGATTCCCGAGGCGTATCTGAACCGCCAGTTCAGCGAGCCGTACCGCCCGAGCAAGCAGGTCGCCGGCGCCTGGCTCGGCGTCTACCACAACGCCGAGAAGGACTGGGACCTCTACGAGTTCGCCGAGCGGCTGATCGATCTGGATTACAAGTTCCAGCTGTGGCGCTTCCACCACCTCAAGACCGTCGAGCGGATCATCGGGCACAAAAGCGGCACCGGCGGGACCGGCGGGGTGTCGTACCTCGCCAAGGCGCTCGAGCTGAGGTTCTTCCCGGAACTGTGGCAGGTGCGCACCTCGATGTGAGCGCGGCGGTGCGCTCAGCGCCAGCGCTCACAGGTGAGGCCGGCGAGGCGCGCGGCGCGGCGGGCCCGGCCGCTGGCGTTGACGAGCACGCCGTGCTCGACGAGCGCAAGGTGCGCGATGTCCGATCTGGAATTACCGTAGGCGATCGCTTCGCCCGGCAGCCGCTCGCGCAGCTCCCGCAGGCAGCGGACCTTCTCTGCGCCGCGGCGGTTGGCAGTGGCGAGGCGCCCGTCGAGCCGATCCCCGCGCCAGCGCACGCCCGTGCAGATCGCCTCCTGAAAGCCGAGCGCGCGCGCGATCGCGGGCACGTACAGCTCGGGGCTCGCGCTCATCAGGACCAGATGGTCCCCGGCCCGGACATGTGATTCGATGCGCTGGCGTGCGGCCGCGAAGGTTCCGCGTGCCAGCAGGCGGGTGACGAAGCGTTCGGTCCAGCGGTCGAGGTCCTCGCGCCTCACCCCACCGAGCGCCGAGCGCATCAGCGCCGCCTTGAGCGTTCCGCGTCCGCACAGGCCAAGCCCGAAGCCGAGCAGTGCCGGGATCACGCCGAGAGCGCGCGCCGCCCGCCACGGCCGGCGCAGCAGAAAGCCGCACACGTAAGGGGCGAGCGTATCGTGGCGGGTGATCGTTCCGTCGAGATCGAAGATCGCGAGCCGCATCTGCCCGGGCTCCCTCGGCTCGCCGCGGGCCGCAGCGGCTGCCCTTGGGGCAGGGCTGCGGCCCCGGCAGCCGCTCAGGCCTGGCCGGAGCCGGCGAGCTGGCGCAGCACGTACTGCAGGATGCCGCCGTGACGGTAGTAATCACGCTCCTTCGGCGTGTCGATGCGTACTCGCGCCTTGAAGGTGATCGTGTTGCCGCCCTGCGGGTCGCTCGCCTTGACCGTCACCTCGCGTTCCCCGGCGGCAAGCCCGGTGATCTCGAACACTTCCTTGCCGGTGAGCCCGAGCGATTTGGCGCTCTCGCCGGGCAGGAACTGCAGCGGAGCGACGCCCATGCCGATGAGGTTGGAGCGGTGGATGCGCTCGAAGCTCTCGGCGATCACTGCGCGCACCCCGAGCAGCATCGTGCCCTTGGCCGCCCAGTCGCGCGAGGAGCCGGTGCCGTACTCCTTGCCCGCGAGGATCACGAGCGGGGTGCCGTCGGCCTTGTAGCGCATGGCCGCATCGTAGATCGAGGCCTGCTCGCCGCTCGGCAGGTGCACCGTCACGCCGCCCTCGACGCCCGGCACGAGCTGGTTGCGCAGCCGGATGTTGGCGAACGTGCCGCGCATCATCACCTCGTGATTGCCGCGCCGCGCGCCGTAGGAATTGAAGTCCTTCGGCTGCACGCCATGCTGCTCGAGGTAGCGGGCCGCGGGGCTCGTCTTGGCGATGTTGCCCGCCGGGGAGATGTGGTCAGTGGTGACCGAGTCGCCGAGGAGCGCGAGCACGCGCGCGGCGCGGATGTCGCTCACCGGCGCAGGCGTGCGCGTCATGCCCTCGAAATACGGTGGGTTGCGCACGTAGGTCGACTTCTCGTCCCACGTGTAGAGCTTGCCGGCCGGTATCTTGATGGCCTTCCAGTTCGCATCGCCCTCGAACACGTGCGCGTAGCTGTCCTGGAACATCTTCGAGTCGATGGCGCGGCCGAGGGTCTGCTGCACCTCCTCGTCGCTCGGCCAGATGTCGGCGAGATAGACCGGCTTGCCGTCCGAGCCGGTGCCGAGCGGCTCGCTCGCGAGGTCGATGTCGAGCGTGCCGGCGAGGGCGTAGGCGACCACGAGCGGCGGGGAGGCGAGGAAGTTCATGCGCACTTCGGGGTGCACGCGGCCCTCGAAGTTGCGGTTGCCCGAGAGCACCGAGCAGGCGGTGATGTCGCCGGCCTTGACCGCCGCGGAGATCTCCGGCTTCAGGGGGCCGGAGTTGCCGATGCAGGTGGTGCAGCCGTAGCCGACCAGCTCGAAGCCCACCGCGGCGAGGTCGGCCAGCACGTTGGCCTTGCGGAAGTAGTCGGTCACCACGCGCGAGCCCGGCGCGAGGCTGGTCTTGACCCAGGGCTTGGCGGTGAGGCCGCGCTGGCGCGCCTTGCGCGCGAGCAGACCGGCGCCCAGCATGACCGAGGGGTTCGAGGTGTTGGTGCAGCTGGTGATGGCGGCGATCAGCACCGCCCCGTCCTTCAGTTCGAAGCGCTTGCCGTCGAGGCTCGCCTCGGCGCTGCCCTTGGCCTGCGGGGCGCGCGCGGCGCGCTCCTCGGCGGACTTCTTGGCGTTCGCCTGGTAGATGCTCTTGGCGGACCTCAGCGGCACGCGGTCCTGCGGACGGCGCGGGCCGGCGAGGCTCGGCTCGACCGAGCCGAGATCGAGCTCAAGGACCTCGGTGTACTCGGCCGCCGCCGCCCCGGCACGGCGCCAGAGCCCTTGGTGCTGGGCGTAGGCCTTGACGAGCTCGATGCGCTCGCGCGGCCGTCCCGAGAGCTCGAGGTAGCGGATGGTCTCCTCGTCGATGGGGAAGATGCCGCAGGTGCTGCCGTACTCCGGGGCCATGTTGGCGATGGTGGCACGGTCGGCGAGCGGCAGGTTCGCGAGCCCGTCGCCGAAGTACTCGACGAACTTGTCGACGACGCCGCGCTTGCGCAGCATTTCGGTGAGGGTGAGCACCAGGTCCGTGGCGGTGGCGCCGGGCTTCAGGCGCCCGGTGAGACGCACGCCGATCACCTGCGGGATCAGCATGGTCACGGGCTGGCCGAGCATCGCCGCTTCCGCCTCGATGCCGCCCACGCCCCAGCCGAGCACGCCGAGGCCGTTGATCATCGTGGTGTGCGAGTCCGTGCCGACCAGCGTGTCTGGATAGGCGCTGTGCGTTCCGTCGCGCTCCAGATCGAACACCACGCGGCCGAGATACTCCAGGTTCACCTGGTGCACGATGCCGGTGCTCGGCGGCACGGCGGCGAAGTTGCGGAACGCCGACTGGCCCCAGCGCAGGAACGCGTAGCGCTCCCCGTTGCGGGCGAACTCGATCTGGGTGTTGGCGGCGAGCGCTCCGGGCGTGCCGTACTCATCGACCTGCACGGAATGGTCGATGACGAGCTCGACCGGCGCGAGCGGGTTGACGCGCTCGGCATCCCCGCCGAGGCGCACGATGGCCTCGCGCATCGCGGCGAGGTCGACCACGCAGGGCACGCCGGTGAAATCCTGCAGGATCACGCGCGAGGGCGTGAAGGCGATTTCGTGGGCCGGGGCGGCCTTGGGATCCCAGGCGAGCAGCGCCTCGACGTCCGCGCGGGTGACGTTGATGCCGTCTTCGAAGCGCAGCAGGTTCTCGAGCAGGATCTTCAGGGAATACGGCAGTCGTGCGACCTTCTCCTGCGGCAGCGCCGCGAGGCTGAAGATCTCGTAGGAGCGATTGCCGGCCGAGAGGGTGGTGCGCGCCTTGAAGCTGTTCGTCATGAGTGGGGCTCTCCGGGAGGGGCCAGAAAAAGGCGGCGCGGATTATAGTCGCTCTCTCGGCCGTCCGCTGCGCATCGCGCCCACACGAGCGCTCGTGCGGCGCGATTCCTCATACGAATTCAGGCTACGGCGGGCGCCTGCGCCCGGGGGAGGCGCGCTTCGATCACCGCCCCGGCGAGGCAGCGCTCGCCCTCGTACACGACCGCGTACTGCCCGGGCGTGACTGCCCGCTGCGGCCGCTCGAACACGATCCGGGCGGCTCCCCCGGGCAGCGGCTCGAGCACGGCGCGCTGGTCTGCCTGGCGGTAGCGCACCTTGACGGTGCAGGGGAACGCTGCGGCGCGCGGGGGCGCCAGCCAGTGCAGCGGCCCGGTCGTGAGCGCCGCGCTGAGCAGCAGGGGATGATCCTGCCCCTGCACGACGATGAGCGCGTTGCGCGCGGGGTCCTTGGCCGCGACATACCAGGGCAGCTCCGGGTGGCCGGGGCGTCCGCCGATGTTCAGTCCCGCCCGCTGGCCCAGGGTATAGAAGGCAAGCCCCCGATGCTCGCCCAGCCGCTGCCCGTCGGCCGACTCGATCGGTCCGGGGCGCTCCTGCACGAAGCGGGCGAGGAATTCGCGGAACGGACGCTCGCCGATGAAGCAGATGCCGGTGCTGTCGGGCTTGTCGAACACCGCCAGCCCCGCGGCGCGGGCCCGCGCGCGCACTTCGGCTTTCTCGAGCTCCCCGATCGGCATCAGCGTGTGCGCCAGCTCCCGCCGCTGCACCGCGTGCAGGAAGTAGCTCTGGTCCTTGGCCGCATCGCGCCCCTTGTGCAGCTGCGGACCGTCGGGCCCCTGGACGATGCGCGCATAGTGGCCGGTGGCGAAGTACTGCGCGCCGAGCCGCTCGGCATAGCGCAGCGCGACGCCGAACTTGATCTCCCGGTTGCACAGCACGTCGGGATTGGGGGTGCGCCCGGCGCGGTGCTCGGTGAGAAAGTGCTGAAAGACCCGCTCACGGTATTCGGCCGCGAAGCTCACCCGGTGCAGCACGATACCGAGCTCGCGCGCCACGGCGCGCGCGTCCTGGAAGTCCTCGGCGGCCGTGCAGTAGCCGTCCTCGTCCTCCTCCCAGTTGGTCATGAACAGGCCCTGCACGTCCCAGCCCTGCTCCTTCAGGCACAGGGCGGCCACCGCGGAGTCGACCCCGCCGGAGAGGCCTACGATGACGCGCTTCATAGCGTTTGCGCGGGTACCGCGGGAGCCGTGTCGAGGTCCAGCCGGGCGAGCGGATCGAGCGGGGCGCGCACCCCGGCGAGGTAATCCTCGATGCAGCGCAGTACCAGGGGACTGCGCAGCTCGGCGGCGCGCGCGCGGATCTCACCGCCGGTCAGCCAGCGTGTGCCCACGATGCCGGTATCCAGGGGCTGCTCGGGGCGGTGGTCGCTCACCGAGCCGATGAAGGCGAAGCGCTTGTACAGCCGCTGCGTGCGGGGCTGGCGCCACAGGTACACCCCGAGCAGCCACTCGGGGGTGAAGCGCCAGGCGGTCTCCTCGCGCGCCTCGCGCACGACCGCCTCGAGCAGCGTCTCGCCGCGCTCGAGGTGGCCGGCCGGCTGGTTCAGCACCAGGCGCCCGCCGATGCGCTCCTCGACGAGCAGAAAGCGCCCATCGGTCTGGGCCAGGGCCGCGACGGTGATTTCGGGGTCAGACATGGGCGGAATTATATCCGCCCGGGGCGCCGAGGCTCAGGCCGGACGGGCCAGGCGCAGGTTCTCAGGCGGCGCGCAGGTGTCCCACAGCTGGTCGAACTCGTGCAGGTACAGCCGCGCCACCGGCGCATTGTCCAGATCGGCGATGCCGTCCCAGCAATCGGCGCGCAGCCGGTACATGATGGCGCGCTCATCGGCGATGAGGTAGGCGCAATGCGGCGCGCCGTTGCGCGCCGGGAGGCCGCGCACGTCGATGCAGCTCGAGAGCCGGCGCGCCATGGCGAGGAAGCGGTGTCCGTCGGCGCTCGCGCGCCCCGGCTCACCGATCAGCACGCGCACCTTGGCAAAGGGGCGCGCGAGCACCAGGCGCTTGATCACCTCGAGGAACTCGCTCTGATCGTAGAGCTCCGGTTCGAGGTTCGGGGTGTAGATCGACAACAGCCGCTGGGCGCGCGCGGCGACGAGGTTGACCGCCGCGCGGGCCTCGGCGACCGACGTCAGGACGCTCAACGCCTCGAGGTTGCAGGTGCTCTCATTCGGGTCGGACTCCGGCGCATAGCGGGCATGCGCCAGCTCGGCGAGCACGTTGTATTCGGCAATCTCGACACCTGGAGACACGCTTGCGGTCCCTCATCCACGTCTGCTGCGCAGACATCGCAGGCGATCTTAGAGAGAGTCGGCAACAGACCCTTGCCGAGCCGGTCACAGATTCGCCCGCCGGTGCGGCGGGCCGATTTGTCATATTTCGTCGGCGAGCTCCGCCGCCCAGCCGATGTAGTCGGCCGGGTGCAGGGCGCGCAGCCGGCGCTTCTCCTGCGGCGGCAGCGGCAGCGTTTCGATGAATTCCCCGAGCGAGCGCTCATCGATCGAGCGGCCGCGGGTGAAGGCCTTCAGCAGCTCGTAGCCCTCGGGGACGCCCGCGGCGCGCAGCACCGTCTGTACCGCCTCGCCGAGCACTTCCCAGGCGCCGTCGAGATCGGCCCGCATGCGCGCCGCGTCCGCCTCGACCTTGCCGAGGCCGCGCCCGAGGGCCCGCCAGGCGATCAACGTGTGGCCGAGCGCGACGCCGAGATTGCGCAGCACGGTCGAGTCGGTCAGATCGCGCTGCCAGCGCGAGACCGGCAGCTTCTCGGCGAAGTGCCGCAGCAGCGCGTTGGCGATGCCGAGGTTGCCTTCGGCGTTCTCGAAGTCGATCGGGTTGACCTTGTGCGGCATGGTCGATGAGCCGACTTCCCCGGCCACGGCCCGCTGCCTGAGGTAGCCGAGGGAGATATAACCCCAGAAATCCCGGCTCAAATCGAGCAGCACCACGTTCAGGCCCGCGAGCGCATCGCAGTACTCGCCGATCCAGTCGTGCGGCTCGATCTGCGTGGTGTAGGCGTTGCGGGTCAGGCCGAGCGACTCGATGAACGAGCCGCTCACGGCGCGCCAGTCGACCGCGGGCAGCGCCGCGCGATGGGCGTTGAAGTTGCCGACCGCACCGTTCCATTTGCCGAGGATCTGCACCGCCGCCCAACGCCGCTCCGCGCGGCGCAGGCGCGCCACGAAGTTCGCGACCTCCTTGCCGAGAGTGGTCGGGCTCGCCGGCTGGCCGTGCGTGCGCGCGAGCATCGCGTGCCGGGCCGCGCGGTGCGCGAGCGAGGTGAGCTCGGTGCCGAGGCTCGCCAGCGCCGCGCGCAGCTGTTCGCGTGCAGCGCGCAGCAGCAGAGCATAGCTGACGTTGTTGATGTCCTCGGACGTGCAGCCGAAATGCACGAGCTCCAGGGTGGCGGCCCCCGCGCCGGCCGCAGCGAGCTCGCCGCGCACGTAGTACTCGACGGCCTTCACGTCGTGGTTGATGCGCGCTTCGATCGCTTTGACCGCGCTGGCGCAATCCGTGCCGGGATCGCGCGCAAGGCTCCGGGCGCGCTCGTGCACAGCCTCGCTGAAGTCCGCCCCGCTCAGCTGCGGCACCGCCGCGGCCAGGTGCTCGAGCCAGGCGGCCTCGACCCGCACGCGCGCGCCGATCAGGCCCGCCTCGGACAGCAGGGCGCGCAGCGGCTCGGTCGCGGCCCGGTAGCGACCGTCGACCGGGGAGAGGGCAAGGACGGCGGGCAGATCGTCGCGGGGCATGTCGCTCATGCGCTATAGCAAAAGGAGAATGGTTCGGATGCATTATGATATCGCATACCGCACCGCGTCCGCAGGCGGCCCTGCGCGGTGCGGCGGAACATTTTGCGGGCCACGGAGCCAATTGCATGACGAAATCCTTTCGAACCGAGCACGACAGCATGGGCGAGCTGCAGGTGCCCCACGATGCGCTCTGGGGCGCGCAGACGCAGCGGGCGGTGGAGAACTTCCCGGTCAGCGGCCGGCCCATGCCCCGCTCGTTCATCGGCGCGCTCGGCCTGGTCAAGCAGGCGGCCGCCCGGGCCAACGGCCGGCTGGGCCTGCTCGATGTAACACTCGCCGAGGCGATCGAGGCGGCCGCCGCCGAGGTCGCCGACGGCCGGCACGATGCGCACTTTCCGATCGACGTGTTTCAGACCGGCTCGGGCACCAGCACGAACATGAACGCCAACGAGGTGATCGCCGCGCTCGCCGCGCGCCGCCTCGGCAAGCCCGTCCATCCGAACGATCACGTCAACATGGGGCAGAGCAGCAATGATGTGATCCCGACCACCGTGCACGTGAGCGCCGCGCTCGCCGTGCGGCGCGATCTCGCTCCGGCGCTCGATGAGCTGTGCCGCACGCTGCACGCCAAGGAGGCCGAGGTCGGCGCGGTGGTCAAGACCGGCCGCACGCACCTGATGGATGCGATGCCCGTCACCTTCGGCCAGGAGCTCTCCGGCTGGCGCGCGCAGATCGAGAGCGGACTCGAGCGGCTCGCCGCCACCGCCCCGCGGCTGCACCGCCTCGCGCAGGGCGGCACGGCGGTCGGCACGGGCATCAATGCGCATCCTGAGTTCGGCGCGCGCTTCTGTCAGGCGCTCGGCGAGCTGACCGGCTGCCCGTTCGAGCCGGCGCGCAATTATTTCGAAGCGCTCTCGAGCCAGGACACCGCGGTCGAGCTGTCCGGGCAGCTGAAGGTGATCGCCGTCAGCCTGATGAAGATCGCCAATGACCTGCGCTGGATGAACAGCGGCCCGCTCGCCGGACTCGGAGAGATCGCCCTGCCGGCGCTGCAGCCCGGCAGCAGCATCATGCCGGGCAAGGTCAATCCGGTGATCCCGGAGGCGACCGCGATGGTCTGCGCGCAGGTGATCGGCCACGATGCGACCATCACGGTCGCCGGCCAGTCGGGCAACTTCCAGCTGAACGTCATGCTGCCCGTGATTGCCTACAACCTGCTCGAGAGCATCCGTCTGCTCGCCAACACCGCGCGGCTCCTTGCGACGCGCGCGATCGCGGGCTTCAAGGTCAATCCGGCGCGCCTCGCCGAGGCGCTCGAGCGCAATCCCATCCTGGTGACGGCGCTGAACCCGGTGATCGGCTACGAGAAGGGCGCGGCGATTGCCAAGAAGGCCTACGCCGAAGGGCGGCCGATCCGCGAGATGGCCGAGAAGATGACCGATCTGCCCCGTGAGGAGCTGCAGCGGCTGCTCGATCCGCAGGAGCTCACCCGCGGGGGCATCAAAGGCGGCGCGGGCGGCGGTGGTTGAGGGCGGCGGCAACGCGCACCGGGCGAGTCCGCTCGGCGGCGGGGTGACGCTGGCGCGCATCGAGGCGCGCCTCGCCGGCAGCCGGCCGCGGCATGCGCCGCAGGACTGGCTCGTGCCCGGCCAGAGCCTCGAGCGCAGCCGCGAACTGCGCCGCTACTTTCCGGCCGCGCCGGCGCCGGCGGCCGTGCTGGTGCCGCTTGTGGATCACCCCGACGGGCCGACCGTGCTGCTCACGCGCCGGGGCCGCGATCTGCGCAACCACGCCGGTCAGGTCAGTTTCCCCGGCGGGCAGATCGAGGCGCAGGACGCCGATCCGGCGGCCGCGGCGCTGCGCGAGGCGCATGAGGAGATCGGCCTCGAGGCGCGCTTCGTGAGCGTGATCGGCTATCTGCCCGATCACGTGGTGATCAGCGGATTTCGCGTCACGCCGGTGGTGGCGCGCGTCGCGCCGGGGTTCGAGCTGCATATCGAGCGCCAGGAAGTCGACGAGGTGTTCGAGGCGCCGCTCGCCTATGTGTTCGATCCCCGCAATCACCGCCCGCGCCGCCACCGCTTCCGCGGCACGAGCGTCGAGATCGATCTGCCCGACATCCCCTACGGCGAGCACAACATCTGGGGCGCCACGGCCGGCATGCTCGTGACGCTCCAGCGTGTGTGCTGCGCGGAGCTTGGCGATGCCCGGGACTGAGCCGGCCGAGGCGCTCGCGGCGCTCGTGCAGCTCATGGCGCGGCTGCGCGATCCGCAGCGCGGCTGTCCGTGGGATCGCGCACAGGATTTCCGCTCCATCGCCCCGTACACCATCGAGGAGGCGTATGAGGTGCGCGACGCCATCGAGCACGGCGATGCGCACAAGCTGCGTGATGAGCTCGGCGATCTGCTTTTCCAGGTCGTGTTTCATGCGCGCATGGCCGAGGAGCGCGGCTGGTTCGATTTCGCCGCCGTGGCCGAGGGCATTCACGCCAAGCTCGTGCGCCGCCACCCCCACGTGTTCGGCCAGAGCGGGCCGTCCGCGGCGGCGCAGGAGTCTGCCGCCGGGGACCCCGCGGCTCCCGGCAAGGGGGCGGGTGCGGGCCCGAGCGCAGCCCCTCATTCGCTGCAGTGGGAGCAGATCAAGGCGCGCGAGCGCGCCGCCTCGGGGGCGCAGGATCAGAGCGTGCTCGCGGACGTGCCGCTCGCGCTGCCGGCGCTGATGCGCGCGGGCAAGCTCGGCCGGCGCGCTGCGCGCGTCGGCTTTGACTGGCAGCGACCCGATGCGGTGCGCGAGAAGGTGCTCGAGGAGCTCGCCGAATTCGAAGCGGCTCTCGCGGCCGGGGGCGGTGCGCCCGATGCGCACGCGGTCGAGGAGTTCGGCGATGTGCTCTTTGCGCTGGTGAACCTCAGCCGCCATCTGGCGATCGATGCCGAGGAGGCGCTGCGCCGCTCAAACGAGAAGTTCGAGCGGCGCTTCCGCTGCATGGAGCGGCTCGCCGCGGAGCGCAATCTGGCCCTTGACGGGCTCAGCGCCGGTGAGTGGGATGCGCTGTGGCGCGAGGCCAAAGGGCGCGCGTGAGCGGCCCGGGGGCGCATTGCGGGCGTGTTCAGCGCCGATTCACGGGTGCTAGTCTAGGGTGCCGAGCGCCGGGGCAGCGGGATCCGTGCGGCGGACAGCCTGCCGATAGAGACTCGATGTGCGACCAGTCGTGAAAAGCATGCGCGTGGCGGTTGTTGCGGCGATGGCGCTGATCGGCGCGGCGTGCTGGGCGTGGCGCGCGCAGGCCACCACGGCCCAGGCTCAGCAACCGGCGCGCGCGGGGCCGGAGGCCATCTCGATGGATCAGGCCGTGCGGATGGTCGAGCAGCGTTTCAACGCGCGCGTGGTGCGCGCCGAGACGCGCAGGCAGGACGGGCGTACGGTGTACGTGCTGCGGCTGCTGGATCGGTCCGGCCGGGTGTTCACCGTGCGGGTGGATGCGGCCACCGGCCGCATCCTCTGACGGCGCACGGGAGGGTTCGATGCGGGTACTGGTGGTCGAGGATGAGACGGCGCTGCGCGAGAGCCTGAGGAGTCAGCTCGCCGAGGCGGGCTTCACGGTCGATGTGGCCCAGGACGGGGAGGAGGGGCTCTTTGCGGGACTGGAATACCCGCTCGATGTGGCGGTGATCGATCTGGGGCTGCCGAAGCTCTCGGGGCTGGAGGTGATCGGCAAGCTGCGCGCCGCGCACAAGACCTTTCCGATCCTGATTCTCACCGCGCGCGACAACTGGCAGGACAAGGTGGCCGGCCTGCAGGCCGGCGCCGACGATTACGTCGCCAAGCCCTTTCACTTCGAGGAGGTGCTGGCGCGGCTGCAGGCGCTGCTGCGCCGGGCTGGAGGCTGGGCGAGCCCCGAGCTCAAGTGCGGCCCGGTCACCCTCGACACGCGCGCCCAGACCGTCGCCGTCGATGGCGCTCCGGTCGAGCTCACCACGTTCGAGTACCGCATCCTCGAGCATCTGATGCTGCGCGCCGGGGAGGTGATCTCCAAGGCCGAGCTCACCGAGCGGCTCTATGACCAGGACTTCGAGCGCGACAGCAACGTCATCGAGGTGCTGGTCGGGCGGCTGCGCCGCAAGCTCGATCCGCAGGAGCGATTGAAGCCGATCGAGACGCTGCGCGGGCGCGGCTATCGCTTCTCGCTCGCGCGCGAGGCCCAGTAGGCGCTGCACAGAGGCTCCGGTGCATTCCCTCAGCCAGCGGCTGCTCCTGTCGGTGGCGGTGCCTCTGGCGCTGTTCTTCGGGTTCATGACGCTGGTGCTCGACACCGGCTTTCGTACGCTCTCGGAGCACTCTCTGCACGAGCTGCTCGACTCGCAGATCATCGCGCTGATCGCCGCCGCCGAGCGTGAGCCGCACAAGGGCTACGTCGCGCCGCTGAAGGCGCTCGATTCGCGCTTCGCCACGCCGCGCTCGGGCCTGTACGCGCAGATCCGCTCGGCGCGCCACGAGTGGCGTTCGCCCTCCACGGCGGGCGCGGATGTGAGCTTCGGGCCGATGCTCGCGCAGGGCGAGCGCCAGTTCTCCTACACCATGGCCGGACACCGGCGGCTCGCCATCGAGAGTCGCGGCGTGGCGTTCGCGGACGACCCGGCCGGAGCGGGGCCTGTGACCTTCAGCGTCGCGGTGAGCCTGACGCCCTACGAGGAGCAGCTGTGGGAGTTCCGCCGCCGCATGGTGTTGTGGTTCAGCGCCCTGATGCTGCTGCTGCTCGCGACGCTCGCGGTGCTGCTGCGCGCGGTGCTCGCTCCCGTGCGCCGGCTCGAGCGCGAGATCCACGAGGTCGAGGAGGGCCGCAGCGAGGTGCTCGGCGGCGGCTACCCGCGCGAGTTGAGCGGCGTGGCGCGCCACCTCAATGCGCTGCTCATCGGCGAGCGCAAGCGCGTTGCGCGCTATCGCGACACCCTCGGCAATCTCGCCCACAGCCTGAAGACGCCGCTTGCGGTGATGCGCTCGGCGCTCTCGGGCGCGCCCGAGGCGCCCGGGACGATCGGCCCGGAGATCGACCGCATGAGCGACATCATCGAGCATCAGCTGAAGCGCGCGGCGGCCTCGGGCGGCGCGCTGCTCGGGCAGGCGCCCGTGGCGGTCGCTCCGGTGGCGGCCGATCTGCGCGCGGCGCTGCTGAAGGTCTACCGCGACAAGGACCTCTCGCTCGAGCTGGCCGTTCAGCCCGAGAGTCAATTCGTCGGCGATCGGGCCGACCTGATGGAGATGCTCGGCAACCTGCTCGAGAACGCCTGCAAGTGGTGCCATCAGCGCGTGCGGCTCACCGTGACGGTCGATCCGAGTGCGGCGGTGCAGGAAAACATGACGGTCACGGTCGAGGACGACGGTCCGGGGATTTCCGCCGAAAACCGCGCGCGGGTGCTCGAGCGCGGCGTGCGGACCGATGAGACCGTGCCCGGCCATGGGCTCGGGCTCGCCATGGTGCGCGAGACGGTCGATCTCTACGGCGGCAGTCTCGCCGTGGACACCTCGCCGCTCGGCGGCGCTCGCTTCGAGGTGCGTCTGCCCGGGCGGGTCTGAGGGCTCGAGCGGCTCGCGCCGGGCCGGTCCGCACAAGTGCGGATTGCCGCCGGCCCGCGACGAAGCGCACCGTATGGGTTGTTGCGGCTCGGCACACCCCTGGGACCTGCTTGCTCCGTGCGCCCGCCGCGCCGTACCGAGGAGAGCAGGTGAGTCTTGACACGACCGAGTCGACCGCAGCGGCCGCGGGCGCCGCAGCGAGCGCGAACGGCGGACTGAGCGAAGCAGAGGCGCGACGACGCCTCGAGCAGTATGGCGAGAACCTCCTGCGCGAGCAGCACCTGAGCCTCGCGCAGCGCATTCTCGGGTTCTTCTGGGGCCCGATTCCCTGGATGATCGAGGCGGCCGCCATTCTCTCGGCGGTGCTCGGCCATTGGGAGGATCTGGCCGTCATCGCGCTGATGCTGTTCATCAATGCGGGCGTCGGCTTCTGGCAGGAGTACAAGGCGGATACGGCCATCGAGGCGCTCAAGCAGCGTTTGGCGCTCTCGGCGCGCGTCAAGCGCGACGGCGCATGGCATGAGATCGCCGCACGGCTGCTCGTCCCCGGGGATCTGATCGCGATCAAGATCGGCAACATCGTGCCGGCCGATGTGACGCTCGTGCAGGGCGAGTACCTGAGCGTGGATCAGTCGGCCCTCACCGGCGAGTCGCTCCCGGTCGACAAGAAGCGCGGCGATGCGGCCTACTCGGGCTCGATCGTCCGCCAGGGCGAGATGAACGCGGTGGTGAGCGCCACCGGCATGAACACCTATTTCGGCCGTACTGCGAAGCTCGTCGAGCAGGCCGGCGCCATCTCGCATTTTCAGCGCGCGGTGCTGCGCATCGGCAACTTTCTGATTCTCACCACTGCGGCGCTCGTGGCCGTGATCGTGGTCGCGGGCCTCTTCCAGCACAACCCGCTGCTCGAGATGGTGCAGTTCGCGCTCATCCTCGCCGTGGCCTCCATTCCGGTGGCGCTGCCGGCGGTACTCTCGGTCACGCTCGCGGTCGGCGCCGAGCGCCTGGCGCGCCTGAAGGCGATCGTCTCGCGTCTGGTCTCGATCGAGGAGCTGGCGGGCATGGATACGCTGTGCTCGGACAAGACGGGCACGTTGACGCGCAATGAATTGACGCTCGGCACGGCTCTGCCGGCCCCTGGCGTGGAGATTCAGCAACTGCTGAGTGCCGCGGCGCTCGCCTCGCGGCGCGAGGCGCCCGATGCGATCGACAGCGCCATCCTCGCGGCCGCCCCGCCGGCGGGGCAGCTCGAGGCCTACCGCCTGAAGAGCTTCCGGCCCTTCGATCCGGTGATCAAGCGCACCGAGGCGGAACTGGAGTTCAATGGCAGAGCGCTGAAGGTGGCCAAAGGCGCGCCACAGGTCATCGTCGAGCTGTGCGCGCCGGATCCCGAGCAGCGCACCGCGATCCTCGCGCAGGTCGAGCAGGCCGCCGCCAAAGGCTACCGCACCCTCGCGGTTGCCGGCGACGAGGGCGCCGGCTGGCGCTATCTCGGACTGCTGCCGCTGTTTGACCCGCCGCGCGAGGACAGCGCCGCGACCATTCGCGCGACGCGCGCCATGGGCATCGACATAAAGATGGTGACCGGCGACCACGAGGCGATCGCGCGCCAGATCGCCGGGGAGCTCGACCTGGGCAGCAACATCGTCGTGGCGGACTCGGTGTTCGGCGAACATGCCGCTGCGCAGGCGCTCACGCAGGTGCTCGCCGCAGACGGGTTTGCGCGGGTGTTCCCGGAGCACAAGTTCCAGATCGTCAAGGCGCTGCAGTCGAGCGGGCACATCGTCGGCATGACCGGCGATGGCGTCAACGATGCGCCGGCGCTGAAGCAGGCGGACGTCGGTATCGCGGTGAGCGGCGCGACGGACGCGGCGCGCGCCGCCGCGGCGCTCATCCTGACTGCCCCGGGACTGTCGGTCATCACCACCGCGATCGAGGAGGCGCGGCGGATCTTCGAGCGGATGACGAGCTACGGAACGTACCGCATCGCCGAGACGATCCGGCTCATTCTGTTCATGACGGCCAGCATCCTCATCTACAACTTTTATCCGGTCACCACCCTCATGGTGGTGCTGCTGGCGCTGCTCAACGACATCCCGATCATGATGATCGCCTACGACAATGCGCCGGTGGCGGCCCGCCCGGTCCGCTGGGACATGTCGCGGGTGCTCACCATCGCCTCCGCGCTCGGCCTTTACGGGGTCTTGGAGAGCTTCGTGCTCTACTGGATCGCGCGTGATCTGCTGCACCTGCCGGTGCCGGTGCTGCAGGCGGTGATATTCCTGAAGCTGCTCGTCTCGGGGCACATGACGATTTATCTGACCCGCAACAAGGGGTGGGCCTGGCAGCGGCCGTGGCCGCGCTGGCTGCTGGTCGTGCCGTGCGAGCTCACTCAGCTCGTCGGCACGCTCATCGTGGTGTACGGCGTCGCCATGGCCCCGATCGGGTGGGGCTTGGCGCTGTTCGTGTGGGCGTACACGATCGTCTCGTTCTTCGTGGCGAACGCCGTCAAGGTGGCGACCCACGGCCTGCTCGATCAGCGCATGGCCTCTCACGCACGTCATCTGCAGCGGGTCGAGCGGCCGCTCGGATGATGAGGCGGGCCGGTCGGGCGCACGGCTGGGCCACCGGGCGGCTCAGTCCTGACGCGGCTCGCGGTGGCGCACTCGCGAGTGGGCGAACCCCGGCACCTCGCGCGGCTCGGGCGTGAGGCGCCGCTGCAGGATGGCGAGCGCATCCTCCGGCCGGTCGGCGAATTCGAACAGCTTGAGGTCCTCAGGATCGATCGCCCCGTGGCGGGCGAGCGCGTTGAAATCGATGATCTCGTTCCAGTATTCCGGGCCGTATAGGATCACCGGTATGTCGCGCTCGAGCTTGCGGGTCTGCGCCAGCGTGAGGACTTCGGTGAGCTCATCGAGCGTGCCGAACCCGCCCGGGAAGGCGATGAGCGCGCGCGCCAGATGCGCGAACCAGAGCTTGCGCATGAAGAAGTAGTGGAACTCGAATGTGAGGTCGCTCGAGAGATACGGGTTGGGGCGCTGCTCGCGCGGCAGGCTGATGTTCAGCCCCACGGTCTTGCCGCCGGCCTGCGCGGCGCCGCGGTTGGCTGCCTCCATGATCCCGCCGCCGCCGCCGGAGCAGACCACGTAGCGATGGGCGTGCTCGGGCAGCGTGGCCGACCAGCGGGTGATCAGCGAGGACAGCTCGCGCGCATGCTCGTAATACTGCCCGAGCGGCCCGTCGGGGCGCACTCTGGCCGAGCCGAAGAACACGATGGTGGCGTGCACGCCGGCGCGCTTGAAGCGCTCGAGCGGCTCGAGGTACTCCGCGAGGATGCGCAGCGGGCGGGCCGCATCGCTTTCGAGGAAGCTCGGCTCCTCGTAGGCGAGCTGAGGCTGAACGGGAGGTTGGGTCTGGGGCCGCTGGTTCTTCTGCATCAGTGTACTCGCTCGAAGTCGATGAAGCCGCGCTCGACGTCGACCCGCACCAGCCGCACCTGCAGCCGGTGGCCGATGTCGGCGCCCTGGAAGCCGCGCACCAGACGGCCCTCGATCGCGGGCCGCAGGATGCGCACCCAGGTGCCTTTGGGTGCCGCACCGGTGACCAGAGCGTCGAACTGCTCGCCGAGCCGGCCGGCCAGCAGCAGCGCCGCGGCGGATTTGGCCACGCGCCGCTCGACCTTGGCCGCCTTGTCCTCCTGCTCGGTGCAGTGCAGCGCAAGTCCCGTGAGCACCTCGTACGGATACGGCGGCGGTGCGCCGGTGAGCACGGCCTTCACGAGCCGCTGGCTGATCAGATCGGGAAAGCGGCGGTTCGGGGCGCTCGAGTGGGTGTAGTTGCTCACCGCGAGCCCGAAGTGGCCGGTGGCGCGCCCGCCCGGGGCCTGGGCGAGGTATTCGCCGGAGCCGAGCGATTTGACCACCGCGAGCGACAAGTCCGCGAAGCGCTCCGGGTCGACGTGGCGTCGGCGTGCAAGAAACGCGTTCAGCGCCAGCGCGTCCGGTTGCGCGGGCAAGTGCTCGCCGACTTCCTCAGCCAGCGCGACGATGCGCTCCCAGCGCCGCGGGGTGCGCAGCACGCGGCGCAGCGAGGCGACACCGTGTTGGTCGAGAAAATGCGCCACGGCGCCGTTGGCGGCGATCATGAGATCCTCGATGAGCTCCTGTGCGCGATTCTTGCGGTCGCGCTCCAGGTCGCGCAGCGCATCGCCGTCGAATACTGCGTGAGTCTTGAGCGTCTCGAGCGTAAGCGCGCCATGTTCATGGCGCTGCGCGCGCAGCGCCTGGGCCGCGGCGTCCTGCAGGCGCACCTGACGCTGCAGGAGCGGATCGCCGAGCGCCGCCGGCGGGCCGGCTTCACCTTCGAGCCAGGCGGACACCGAGGGGTAGGCGAGCTTGGCGTGATTGCGCACGAGCGCCCGATACAGCTCCGAGCCGCCGACCCGCCCATCGGCCGTGACGGTCATTTCCGCGACGATCGCCAGGCGTTCCTGCCGCTCCCCGAGGGAAGTCAGGTCGGTCGAGAGCCGCTCGGGCAGCATCGGGAACACCCGCGCCGGGGTGTACACCGATGTCGTGTTGTGGCGCGCGTGCGCATCGATCGGGGTGTCGAGGCCGACGAGCGCATCGACGTCGGCAATCGCCACCCAGATGCGGGTCGAGCCGCCCTCGAGCGCCTCGCCCGCGGAGATCTGATCGAGGTCGCGCGAGTCGTCATTGTCGATCGACACCCACGGCAGCGCTCGCAGGTCGCGCACCGTGGCGGCGCGCGGGGCGCGCGCCGGGGCGCCTAGAGCGGCGGCCTGGCGCATCGCGGCGGGGGGGAATTCCGGCTGCAGACCCCGCTCGATCATGGCGATACGCGCGATATGTCGCAGGATCTGTCTTCCACCGCGCGATGCCGGATGCATCCCGTTGCCTCTGGAGTTGATGGCGGGCATCGTAGGCGGGGCCCCAGGGGGGGGTCAATTCGCGCTGCCGAGGCGCACGGCGGCGATTGCGTATTTACAATGGAGGGGCAAAACGCTGCCATGGGAATTTCAACGGCGGCCGGCGCGGCCGCCCGGAAGGAGTCGACAATGTCCGAATACGGCGATCGATCGATCGCGCAGCCGCTCTCGGCGGAGCAGCTGCGCCGGATAGACGCATATTGGCGGGCCGCCAATTACCTGTGCGTCGGACAGATCTACCTGCGCGACAACCCGCTGCTGCACGAGCCGCTCGCTCCCTGGCACATCAAGGCGATGCTGCTCGGGCACTGGGGCACCACACCGGGGCAGAATTTCATCTATGCGCACCTGAACCGGGTGATCCGCGAGCGCGATCTGGACATGATCTACATCTCCGGTCCCGGCCACGGGGGCCCCGCGCTCGTCGCCAACACCTACCTGGAGGGAACCTACAGCGAGCTGTACCCCGAGATCGCGCAGGATGAGGCGGGGCTGAAGCGTCTGTTCACGCAGTTCTCCTTTCCCGGGGGCATCCCGAGCCATGTGTCCCCGGAGTGTCCGGGCTCGATCCACGAGGGCGGAGAGCTCGGCTACTCGCTGAGCCACGCCTGCGGGGCGGTGCTCGACAACCCCGGCCTCATCGCCGCGTGCGTCGTCGGCGATGGGGAGGCCGAGACCGGGCCGCTCGCCGGCAGCTGGCACCTGAACAAGTTCATCAACCCGGCCCAGGACGGGGCGGTGCTGCCGATCCTGCACCTGAACGGCTACAAGATCGCCAACCCCACCGTGCTCGCGCGCATCGAGCGCGAGGAGCTCGAGCAGCTGCTCGCCGGCTGCGGTTGGCGGCCGTACTTCGTCAGCGGTGATGAGCCGGCGGCGATGCATCAGCTCATGGCCGGCACGCTCGATACGGTGATCGGGGAGATTCTCGCCATTCAGAGCGCCGCGCGCGCCCCCGGGGCGAGCCCGGCGCGGCCGCGCTGGCCGATGATCGTGCTCGAGAGCCCCAAGGGCTGGACCGGACCGAAGAGTCTCGACGGCAAGCCCATCGAGGGCAGCTTCCGCGCACATCAGGTGCCGATCACCGATCCGGCCGACAATCCGGCGCACTTGGCCGCGCTCGAGGCCTGGATGCGCAGCTACCGGCCCGGGGAGCTGTTCGAGGACGGCCGGCTGCGCGCGGAGCTGGCGGAGCTTGCCCCGCGCGGCGCGCGGCGCATGGGCGCCAATCCGCACGCCAACGGCGGGGTGCTGCTGCGCGATCTGCGCCTGCCGGATTTTCGCAACTTCGCGCAGGCGGTGAGCGCCCCCGGGGCGGTCGAGGCCTCCGACACGGGCGTGCTCGGGACCTTCCTGCGCGACGTCATTCGGATGAATCCCAGCAATTTCCGCCTGTTCGGACCCGACGAGACCATCTCGAACAAGCTGCAGGCGGTGTTTGAGACGAGCGCTCGTCAGTGGGAGGCGCGCACGCTGCCGAGCGATGAGTTCCTCGCCCCGCGCGGCCGGGTGCTCGAGATCCTGAGCGAGCACCAGTGCGAGGGCTGGCTCGAGGGCTATCTGCTCACCGGGCGGCACGGGCTGTTCAACTGCTACGAGGCGTTCATCCACATCATCGACTCGATGTTCAATCAGCACGCCAAGTGGCTGAAGGTCACGGCCGAGATCCCGTGGCGGCGGCGGATCGCCTCGCTCAACTATCTGCTCACCTCGCACGTCTGGCGGCAGGATCACAACGGCTTCACCCATCAGGACCCGGGCTTCATCGACCACGTGGTGAACAAGAAGGCCGGCATCGTGCGGGTGTATCTGCCGCCCGATGCGAACTGTCTGCTCTCGGTGATGGATCACTGCCTGCGCAGCCGCCATTACGTCAACGTCGTCGTTGCCGGCAAGCAATCCGCGCCGCAGTGGCTGTCGATCGATGCGGCGGTGGCCCATTGCACCGCCGGCATCGGGATCTGGGAGTGGGCGAGCAACGATGCGGGCTGCGAGCCGGACCTCGTCATGGCCTGCGCCGGGGACGTGCCGACGCTCGAGACGCTGGCAGCCGTGTCCATGCTGCGCGAGGGGCTGCCGGAGCTGAAGATCCGTGTGGTCAACGTGGTCGATCTGATGCGCCTGCAGCCGAGCGGCGAGCATCCCCACGGCCTGAGCGATGCGGACTTCGATTCGCTGTTCACGGTCGAGAAGCCGGTGGTCTTCGCGTTCCACGGCTATCCCTGGCTCATTCACCGTCTGACCTACCGGCGGCGCAACAGCGCGCGGATCCACGTGCGCGGCTACAAGGAGGAGGGCACCATCACTACGCCTTTCGACATGACCGTGCTGAACGAGATGGACCGCTTCCACCTCGTGCAGGACGCCATAGACCGGCTGCCGCAGCTGCGCGACCGGGGCGCGTATCTGAAGGAGCGCGCCCGCAGACTACTGATCGAGCATGCCGCCTACATCCGCCGCCATGGGCGGGACATGCCGCTCGTGGCGGACTGGAAGTGGCCGCTCGCGACGGGCAAGCAGGCCTGAACGGGGCGGCCGGTCCCTGCAGCGCATGCTCATCGCCACGGTCAACAGCGGCAGCGCATCGATCAAGCTCGCCGCCTTCGAGGTGCCGGCGGGCGCTGGCGCGGATAAAGCGCCTCTGAAGCGCATCGCCGCGGTGCATCACGACGGCACCCATCTCGAGCCGGCCGCGGAGCTCGCGGCATTCCTCGAGGAGCTGCCCTCGCTGCCGGCGGCGCTGGCCCACCGCGTCGTGCACGGTGCGGAGCGCTTCACCCACCCGGTGCGGATCGACGCGCCAGTGCGCAAGGAGATCGGCGAGCTTGCCTCCCTCGCGCCGCTGCACAATCCGCTCGCGTTGCGCTGGATCGACGCGGCCGCTGCGCTGTGCGGCGCTGCGGCCGCGCAGGTGGCCGTGTTTGATACGGCGTTCTTTGCGGCGCTGCCGCGGGTCGCCGCGGAATATGCGCTCCCGCCTTCGCTCGGCTGGGATGTCGGGGTGCGCCGCTACGGCTTTCACGGCCTGGCGCACGAGGCGATGTGGCGGCGCTGGTGCGCACTGAATCCGGCACTGGAGCGCGGCGGCCGGGTGATCACCCTGCAGTTGGGCGGCGGCTGCTCGATCGCGGCGCTTGAGCACGGTCTGCCCCGCGATACCTCGATGGGATTCTCACCGCTCGAGGGGCTGGTGATGGCCAGCCGCTGCGGTGACATCGATGCGGCGGTGGTGCCGTACCTCGCCGAGCGGCTGCAGGTGCAGCCGGCGCGGCTCATCGAGTCGTTCAACCGCGAAGCGGGTCTGCTCGGCCTCGGCGGGCACGGCAGTCCGAGCGAACTGCTCGCCGCGGGCGGGGAGCGGGCCGAGCGCGCAATCGAGCTCTACTGCTATCGCATCCGCAAGTACATCGGCGCCTATCTCAGCGTGCTCGGCGGCTGCGACGGCATCGTCTTCGGCGGTGGAGTGGGCGAGCATGTGCCGGACATCCGCCGCCGGGTGCTCGCGGGGCTGGGCTGGGCCGGAGTCGAACTCGATGCCCCGGCGAATGCGACGGCAGTCGGGCGCGAGGGGCGCATCAGCACCGAGCAGAGCGCCATCGCCGTCTGGACGGTGTGCGTCGAGGAGGAGCCGCTGCTGGCGCGTGCGGCGGCGCGGGTGCTCGGCGCGAGCGCTTAGGCGCCTGCCGGACGGGCCCGGGGGGTGAGGGCGCCGAACGCCCAGTCCCTGCCCTTGCCCTGGTAGAGCGACTGGTTGATCCACACCATCGCGTAGGGCTCGAGGTAGCGCGATTGCTCGAGAGCCCCCGCATCGAGCGGCTCGAAACCGAGGTCGCGCAGCAGACCGGCTACCGCGATCTTCGCGTCGGCGTCGTTACCGGCCATGAACATCGCCGGCGCGACCGCGAATCCCGAGGTGTTGCCCATCACGTCGGCGCCCACCTGATTGAGCGTCTTGACGATCCGTGCCTGCGGAAGCCATTCGGCAACGGTTTCGCCTGCCGAGTTGGAAAAGCCGAGCTCGAGCGCGAGCATCCCGTTGCGCAGTGTGAGGGGGTTCATGCAGTCGATGACGATCTTGCCCGCGAGCGGTCCGAGAGCCCGAACGGCTTCGGCGGCGACGCTCCACGGCAGCGCGAGCACAACCACCTGTGCGGCCTCGGCTGCCGCGCGCGGGCTGCGCGGCAGCGCACGCGTCTGTTTGCAGAGGGACTCGACCTTGGGGGCCGCCGCATCGCGCACGCCGAGCAGCAGCTCGTGACCGCTGCGGGCCCACCCTCTTGCGAGTGCGCCGCCGACGTTCCCGGCACCGATGATGGCGATCTTCATGGCGTGGCTCCGGTGTGCCCTTGAGCGAGTCTAGTGCCGGCGCACGGGCGGCGACAAGCTCGCGCCCTCGCCGGGGCGCGGGGTCCGCTCGCCGCGGACCCCGCCTCCGGCACTTACAGCTCGAACTTGATGCCCTGCGCGAGCGGCAGCGCGCCGCTCCAGTTGATGGTGTTGGTCTGTCGGCGCATGTACGCCTTCCACGCGTCCGAGCCCGATTCGCGTCCGCCGCCGGTGTCCTTCTCCCCGCCGAACGCCCC
Source organism: Pseudomonadota bacterium (assembly GCA_021792555.1). GTDB lineage: Bacteria > Pseudomonadota > Gammaproteobacteria > Steroidobacterales > Steroidobacteraceae > 13-2-20CM-66-19. Next base: position 12,548 of record JAJYUL010000004.1, on the reverse strand, counting down.
GCCGATCTCCGCCCCCGAGGTGCCGATGTTGACGTTGGCGATGCCGCAGTCGCTGCCGCAGGCGCCGAGGAAGGTCTCGGCGGCCCGCAGCCGCTCGGTGAACAGCGCCGAGGACAGTCCGTAGTGGCTGTCGTTCTGCTGGGCGATCGCCGCCTCGAGCGAGTCGACCGGGATCAGGTACAGAATGGGCGCGAAGGTCTCGTTCTGCACGATCGGCCAGTCGTTGCGCGCGCGGATCAGCGTCGGCTCGACGAAGTGGCCGGGTCGGTCGAGCACGTTGCCGCCGGCGAGAATCTCCCCGCCTGCGGCGCGTGCGGCCGCCACGGCCGCCTTGAACCGCTCGACCGCCCCCGCGTCGATCAGCGGGCCCATCAGCGTCGCCGAATCGAGCGGATCGCCGATCCTGACCTGACGGTATGCGTTGATCAGTCGGCGCTCGAGCTCCGCGGCAACGGCCGTGTGCGCGAACACGCGCCGCGTGCTCGTGCAGCGCTGCCCGGCGGTGCCGACCGCCCCGAACAGGATCGCCGGGACGGCCAGATCCAGGTTGGCGGACTCATCGACGATGATGGCGTTGTTGCCGCCGAGTTCGAGCAGACTCTTGCCGAGGCGCGCGGCAACGCGCTCGCCGACCTTTCGTCCGACGGCGGTCGATCCGGTGAACGAGACGAGCGCCACACGCCGGTCCTCGACGAAGCGCGTGGCGAGATCGGCGCCCGCGTCGATGAACAGCTGAAACACTGGCGGCAGCCGGTGCGTCTCGAGCACCCGGTTGACGAGCTTCTGCACGGCGATGGCGGTGAGCGGAGTCTTCGGCGATGGCTTCCACACCGACACGTTGCCGCAGATCGCCGCGAGAAATGCGTTCCAGGACCACACGGCGACCGGGAAGTTGAACGCCGAGATGATCCCCACCACCCCGAGCGGGTGCCACTGCTCGTACATGCGGTGGCCCGGGCGCTCCGAGTGCATGGCCAGGCCGTAGAGCATGCGCGACTGGCCGACGGCGAAGTCGGCGATGTCGATCATCTCCTGCACCTCGCCGAGCCCCTCGGCGAGGATCTTGCCGTTCTCGAGCGAGACCAGTGCGCCGAGGTCGCCCTTGGCGACGCGCAGGGCCTCGCCGATCAGGCGCACCGCCTCGCCGCGTTTCGGTGCCGGCACGCTGCGCCACTCGGCGGCGGCGTCGACGGCCGAGCGCATCACCGCCTCATAATCGGACGGATCTGCTGCGCGCACGGTGGCGAGCGCACCGCCGGTGGACGGGTTGTGGACCGTGAGAACCGGTCCGCTGCCGCGCCAGCCTCCGGGGCCGGCTGAGGCGCCCGGGTTCTGCGCGGCGAGCTCCAGGCGCTCGAACAGGGCGCTCACGTCGATGGACAGGCTCATGGATCAGGCCGCCTTGTGGGTGTTGACGGTGCGCTGCCGGCCGGTCTTGCCCGCGACGATGACCTCGCCCGAGACGTCCTTGGTTCCGCCGGGCGCGTAGTGCCGCCCGAAGCGGTTGGCGAGGATCTCGGGCAGGCGGAACTGCTCCTGGGCGATGAATCCGGCGTAGCGCTCGGGCTGCTCGAGCACCAGGTCGACCACGGCGGTGATGCCCGCAGCGGTGGTGACCTGGATCGCCGACCAGAGCCGCCCGCCGATCAGCTGCGGGTAGATCTTGTTGACGTAGTTTTCCTCGCGCAGCTGCCCGTCCTGCATGCCGGTGACCGCCACGTAGACGATGATCACGTCCTGCAGCGTCTGCGGCACGGCGTTCTCGAGAATGCGCTTGAGCGTGTCGCGATCCTGATTGAGCTTCAGGTCGTTCATCAGCAGGCGCATCTGCTCGCAGTGGCCGGGGTAGCGGATCGTCTTGTAGTTCATCGACTCGGCGTGCACGCCGTGCGTCTCGGCGAGCGAGCCGAGGCCGCCCGAGGTGTTGAACGCCTCATAGAGCGTGCCGTCGATTTCGATCTCCTCCAGACCCTCGAGCGGGGCGACCTCGACGCTGCGGCCATCGACGATGGCCTGACAGGGGTTGCCGTACTCGTTGATCAGGCCCTCGGTCGACCAGGTGAGGGAGTACTTCAGCACGTTGTTCGGGTGCTGCGGCAGCGCGCCGACGCGCAGCTTCACCGCGCGCAGCGACTGGAAGTGGGTGATCAGCTCGGCCGCGGCGATGCTGATGAAGCCCGGGGCAAGACCGCACTGCGGCACGAATGCCTTGGCGGAGCCCGCGGCGATCGTGCGCACCGCGCGGGTGACGGCCACATCCTCGGTCAGATCGAAGTAGTGCACGTTCGCATGGCGGGCTGCCTCGGCCACGGTGACGTTGCAGTGGAAAGGCAGGCTCGAGATCACCGCATCGACCGGATGCGCGGCCAGATGACGATCGAGCGCCTCGCGGCTCTTGGCGTCGAGCCCGTGCGCGCTCATGCCCTTCAGGCCGTGCGCCTTGACCACGGCCTCCGCAACGGCCCCGTCGACATCGGCCAGATCGACCTGGTAGGCCCCTGAGCCGGCCAGCAATCCTGAGATCAATGCGCCGATCTTGCCGGCGCCGAGAATCAATACGCGGTGCATGTAGCCCCCGGATCTAAGAGTGAAACGAATAATTCTCCCCCTACGGGCCGATCGGCGCCAGTCCGTGCTACGATCCGGCGCATCATGCGCTCTCCCGAAAGCACGTCCTGGCACCCGGCCAGCTGGCACGGCAAGCCTGCGCAGCAGCAGCCGACCTATGACGATCCGGCCGCCCTCGAGCAGGTGGTGGCCGAGCTGTCGCGGCTGCCGCCGATCGTGGTCTCCTGGGAGATCGAGGGGCTGCGCGAGCGCCTGGCGGCCGCCCAGCGCGGGCAGGCGTTTCTGCTGCAGGGGGGCGATTGCGCCGAGACGTTCCACGATTGCGAATCGGACTCGATCGCCAAGAAGCTGAAGATCCTGCTGCAGATGAGCCTGGTGCTGCTGCACGGGCTGAAAAAGCCCGTGATCCGCGTCGGGCGCATGGCCGGTCAGTACGCCAAGCCGCGCTCGGCCGATACCGAGACGCGCGAGGGCGTGACACTGCCGAGCTTCCGCGGCGATCTGGTGAACCGCCCGGAGTTCACGCCCGAGGCGCGCCAGGCTGACCCGCAACTGCTGCTGCGCGGTTACGAGCGCGCCGCGCTGACGCTGAATTTCGTGCGCGCGCTGGTCGACGGCGGGTTCGCCGATCTGCACCACCCGGAGTACTGGGATCTCGGCTTCGTCAAGCATGCGCCGCTGAAGGACGCCTACCAGCGCATCGTGCAGTCCATCGGCGATGCGCTCGATTTCTTCGAGGGCATCAGCGGCCGGCGCGTGCACGAGGCGACGCTGGTGGATTTCTATGCCAGCCACGAGGGGCTGCATCTGCTCTACGAGCAGGCGCAGACGCGCTTCATCCCGCGGCAGAACCGCTGGTACAACCTCTCCACGCACATGCCGTGGATCGGCATGCGCACCGCCAAGCTCGACGGCGCGCACGTGGAGTACTTCCGCGGCATCGCGAATCCCATCGGGATCAAGATCGGCTCGGCGATGGACGGGGCGTGGCTGCAGGGGCTGATCGCGACCCTCAATCCGCAGAACCAGCCGGGCCGGGTGACCCTGATCCACCGCTTCGGGGTGAAGGACATCGAGTCGGCGCTGCCGAAGATGATCGAGGCGGTCCGCGAGAGCGGCCAGACGGTGCTGTGGGTGTGCGATCCGATGCACGGCAATACCGAGACCAGCACGGCGGGCCTGAAGACCCGCCGCTTCGAGAACATCCTGAAGGAAGTGGACCTGGCCTTCCGCATTCATGCCGAACTCGGCTCGCGCTTGGGCGGCGTGCACGTCGAGCTCACGGGCGATGACGTCACAGAGTGCACCGGGGGGGCGCGGGGGCTGACGGATGCCGATCTGCAGCGCGCCTACCGCTCGACGGTCGATCCGCGGCTCAATCACGAGCAGGCGCTCGAGCTGGCGATGCTGATCGCCGAGCGCAGCCAGAACCGGCGGCTCGTGCACGTCTGAGGGGCCGGCCGGCCGCCGAGCGCGCCCTACGGGGCGGCGAATTGAATGACGAATGAGCATCGGTGGCCGGGTTTGCCGGTAGAATGCGCCGATGCAGTACGAACATATCGCCGTCCCCGCCGAGGGACGCAAGATCACCGTCAACCCCGATCATTCGCTGAACGTTCCGGACAAGCCCATCATTCCGTTCATCGAGGGCGACGGCATCGGAGTGGATGTCACACCGGCGATGCTGCGCGTGGTGGATGCGGCCGTGGAGAAGGCCTACGGCGGCCGCCGGCGCATCTGCTGGATGGAAGTGTTCTGCGGGGAGAAGGCCAATGCGCGCTACGGGGATTGGTTCCCGGAGGAGACGCTGCATGCGCTGCGCGATTATGTGGTCTCCATCAAAGGCCCGCTCGGCACGCCGATCGGCGGGGGGATCCGCTCGCTGAATGTGGCGATGCGGCAGAACCTCGATCTGTACGCCTGCGTGCGGCCGATCCGCTACTTCCCGGGCGTGGTCAGCCCGATGGCCGATGCCAGCCTCACCGACATGGTGATCTTCCGCGAGAACACCGAGGACATCTACGCCGGCATCGAGTGGCCCGCGGGCTCGGCGGACGTGCACAAGCTGATCGCCTTCCTGCACAAGGAGTTCGGGGTCACCGGCATCCGCTTCCCGGCGAGCTCCGCGATCGGCATCAAGCCGGTCTCCAAGGAGGGCAGCCAGCGCCTGATCCGCAAGGCGATCCAGTACGCCATCGACAACGACCGCGTGTCGGTGACCCTGGTGCACAAGGGCAACATCATGAAGTTCACGGAGGGGGCGTTCCGCAACTGGGGCTATCAGCTCGCCCACGAGGAGTTCGGCGCCGAGCCGATCGACGGGGGCCCCTGGATGAAATTCCGCAATCCCCTCACCGGCACCGACATCGTGGTCAAGGACGTGATCGCCGACAACTTCCTGCAGCAGGTGCTGCTGCGGCCGGAGGAGTACGACGTCATCGCCACGCTCAATCTCAACGGCGATTACGTCTCGGACGCGCTTGCCGCCCAGGTCGGCGGCATCGGCATCGCCCCGGGCGGCAACATCGGCGAGGGGCTCGCGGTGTTCGAAGCCACGCACGGCACTGCGCCTGGCTTTGCGGGCAAGGACCGCGTCAATCCCGGCTCGCTGATCCTCTCGGCGGAGATGATGCTGCGCTACCTCGGCTGGAAAGAGGCCGCCGACCTCATCATCAAGGGCGTGACCAATACCATCGCGCACAAGGAGCTCACTTATGACCTGGCGCGGCTGCGCGAGGCGATCAAAGCGCCGAAGCGCGAGCTCGCCGCGAGAAGGAGCGTGGAGGAGGATCTGCAGCGGCTGATACCGGGCGCAACGCTCATGAGCTGCTCGGGTTTCGCATCGGCCATCATCCGTCACATGGATGACCGATAAGGCGCTCTACGATCCGGACTGCAGGCGCTGTGCGCGCCTTGCCGGGTTTCTCGGCGAGGTGCGGGCGCGCCATCCGGATTACTGGGCTCATCCGGTGCCGTCCTTCGGCGCCGCCGACCCGAGGATCCTGATCGTGGGGCTCGCCCCGGGGCTGCACGGGGCGAACCGTACCGGGCGGCCCTTCACGGGCGATTATGCGGGGATCCTGCTGTACCAGACGCTGCACGAGGCGGGGCTTGCCAGCCACCCGCACTCGCAATCGCGCGACGATGGGCTGAAGCTGCGCCACGCGCGCATCGTCAATTCCGTCAAGTGCGTCCCGCCGCAGAACAAGCCGACCCCCGCGGAGATCCGTACCTGCAACGCGTACCTGCGCGAGGAGCTCGCGCGGCTCGCCCGGGTACGGGTGGTGCTCGCGCTCGGGCGCATCGCCCATGAGGCCTTTCTTCGGGCAAGTGGCCTGAAGCCCTCGGCGTTCCCGTTCGCCCACGGGCGCGAGCATCCGCTGCAGGACGGGCGCACGCTGCTCGATTCGTACCATTGCAGCCGCTACAACACCTCGACCCGCCGGCTCACGCCCGAGATGTTCAGGCGCGTGGTCGGGCGCGCCTGTGCGCTCGCGGGCGTTTAAAATGTCCGGGTGAGCTCCGCGTTCGATTCCAAGAGCTTCGTGGCCGCACTGCCGCGCCGGCCCGGTGTCTATCGCATGTTCGACCGCCAGCACGAGCTGCTCTACGTCGGCAAGGCGAGAAGCCTGAAGGACCGGGTGGGCAGCTACTTCAGCGGCAGCAACGTCAGTCCCAAGGTCCAGGCTCTGGTGCAGCTGATCGCCGAGATGGAAGTGACGGTCACGCATTCGGAGACCGAGGCGCTGCTGCTCGAGTACAACCTGATCAAGGCGCATCGGCCGCGCTTCAACGTGGTGCTGCGCGATGACAAGAGCTACCCGTACATTCTGCTCAGCACCGGCCACGAATTCCCGCGCCTCTCGCTCTATCGGGGCGCGCGTACCCCCGGAGCGCGCTACTTCGGGCCGTTTCCGAGCAGCACCGCGGTGCGCGAGACGCTGAACCAGCTGCAGAAGCTCTTCCGCATCCGCAACTGCCGCGACAGCTTCTTCGCGCACCGCAGCCGCCCCTGTCTGCAGCATCAGATCGGGCGGTGCTCCGGCCCCTGCGTCGCGCTCATCACCCGCGAGGCCTACGCCCAGGACGTGGAGGCCGCCGTGAAGGTGCTCGAGGGGCGCAGCGATGAGGTCAACGCGCTGCTGAGGGGCCGGATGCAGGCGGCGGCCGAGCGGCTCGAGTACGAGCGTGCCGCGGAGCTGCGCGACCAGCTGGCCGCGCTGCGGGAGATCCAGGCCCAGCAGGTCGTGACCGCCGAGCACGAACGCGACGTGGACGTGTTCGATATCGCCGGTGAGCCGGGCGAGTACGCCGTCAGCGCCATGCTGGTGCGCGGCGGGCGCAATCTCGGCACCACCAGCAGCTTCCCGCGCGCGGCATTCGCCGAGCCGGAGGAGGCGCTGTCTTCGTTTCTGATGCAGTACTACGCCAACCACGAACCGCCGGCGGAAGTGCTGGTCGGGCGGCGGCTCGAGGATGCCGGCGCGCTCGGCGAGGCGCTCACCGAGCGCGCCGGCCATCCGGTCGGGGTGCGCACTGCGGCCCGCGGGCTCGCGCTGCGCTGGGTGCAGTTGGCGCGCGAGAACGCCGAGCAGGCGCTGCGGATGCGCCTGGCGCGCCGCCAGGGGATGGACGAGATGCTCGCGGCGCTGGCGCGCGAGCTCGATCTGCCGGCGCCGCCCGGGCGCATCGAGTGCTTCGACATCAGCCACACCGGCGGGGAGGGGACGGTCGCCTCCTGCGTGGTGTTCGGTCCCGAGGGGCCGCTGAAGAGGGAATATCGCCGCTTCAACATCACCGGCGTCACCCCCGGGGATGATTACGGGGCGCTGCGCCAGGCCCTCAAGCGCCGCTACACACGCGTGCGGGACGAGCAGATTCCCGCCCCGGACCTGCTGCTGATCGACGGGGGCCTCGGCCAGATCGCAGGGGTGCACGAGGAGCTCGCCTCGCTCGGGGTCGCCGGGGTGGCGCTGGTCGGGGTCGCCAAAGGGCCGGACCGAAGGCCCGGCCAGGAGCGGCTGTTCGTCTACGGCGAGGCGACGGCGCGGATCCCCGCGGCGCATTCGCCCGCCTCGCGGCTGATCCAGCGCGTGCGCGACGAGGCGCACCGCTTCGCCATCACCGGCCATCGCCGCAAGCGCGCACGCCGCTATAACGAGTCGGTTCTCGAGGCCGTGCCGGGCTTGGGGCCGGCCAAGCGCCGGGCGCTGCTGATGCACTTCGGGGGGCTGCAGGGGGTGTTGCGCGCCGGCATCGCCGATCTGGCGCAGGTGAACGGAATCGGAGCAAGCCTGGCGCGCACCCTATATGATCACCTGCATCCCGGATCATGAGTCGCGAATGCCCTGGAACCTGCCGAACACGCTGACTTGGCTGCGCATCGGCGCCATCCCGCTCATCGTGCTGCTCTTCCTGCTGCACTACCACTGGGCGGATCCGGCCGCGGGCCTGCTGTTCGCCGCGGCGGGCATCACGGATTCGCTGGACGGGTACTTCGCGCGGCGGCTCGGACAGACCTCGCGTCTCGGGGCGTTTCTCGATCCGGTGGCCGACAAGCTGATCGTGGCGGTGGCGCTGGTGCTGCTGGTCAGCCGCGATACGCGGCCGCTGATCGTGCTCACGGCCATCGTGATTATCGGGCGGGAGATCACGATTTCGGCCCTGCGCGAGTGGATGGCGGAGATCGGCGCACGGCGCAAGGTGGCGGTCTCGCAGCTCGGCAAGGTCAAGACGGTGCTGCAGATCGTGGGGCTCTCGATGATGCTCTATCGCTTGCCCATCGACGGCGTGCCGATCTACGCCACGGGCGTGATGATGACCGAACTTGCGGCGGCCGCCACACTGGTCTCGATGGTCGCCTACCTGCGGGCGGCCTGGCCCGAGCTCAAGCGCTGAACAGTAGCCTTGACTTCGCCCCGGCGCCCCCTAAAATGCCGGCTCGCCTTGCGGTGCGGGAATAGCTCAGTTGGTAGAGCGCAACCTTGCCAAGGTTGAGGTCGCGAGTTCGAGCCTCGTTTCCCGCTCCATAATTTCTCTTTACGAATCCGCAGCTTACAGCGCTTCTAGTCCTTCAGATCCAACGTAGTGGTGCACAATTGGTGCGGAATGTTTTTGTGCACCATCTGCACCACGTGACCGCCTCGCGACTGTACCTTCGAGCGTGAATTTGCCGCGATCGATTGGCCTGTGATACGCGCCGCCAAGGCGCTCAAGCCTGCCCGTGCGTATTCCGGCTGATGGTGATCGGGGTTTCCGGGGCGACGTGAACACCGATTCCGGCGGAGCGTGAACGGAGATTCCGGATTCAACGTGAACGGTTTCGGGGACGAGGCGGAATTGCGTTCACGATGGGCTGGCCGGTATCGCGACGGTGTTCGACGCGCCCGCCCGCCTCCGCCGACGCACCGCCCGGCTCATGCCCTTCAGAACCTTGCCGCCGCCTCATCTCTTGTAACGGCATCGAGGCCGCTCAGAGCATTGCCCCTGCGAACGACCCTGCCTCCCTCACCCCGGCAGCTCCATCCGCCGCAGCGAGCGCCAAGCGCCGTACCTGGGGTCCCCTTGATTTCAGTGCCAAAAGTGCCGGTAGCGGGAGGCCGTTTTTCGCGGGAGTTCAGGGGTGATCATTTGTAAGAGGTTGATCGGATTAGGGGTTCTGTTCGTTGCGGACGGCGTATTTCGCGGCGCGCTCTTGGCCCCTACGAGGCTGCCGCAGGTGCTGATTTCGCCGCCGAGAGTGACGGGAGCAACTGCTCGGCGTACTGCTCGATGGGAAAGCTGAAGACCCCGCGCAGATTGATCCCCTCGGTGCGCGTTGGGGCGATCCGCCCGATCAGCTCCGGGGGCACAGCCGTTGAGCGACGCGCATTCCAGCGATCGAGGATTCCCTGCATCTTCACCGTATTCCAGGCCATCACGAGGTTGGCCAGCAGGCTCAGGGCGTCTGCCACGGCCTGCATCTCATCGGGTTGCTTGGCTTGGTAGCTGGCCACCCGGCCGGCGTAGATCGCGCGCTTCAACGCATTGGCGGACTCGCCGCGATTGAGCACGCGCAGCAGCTCTCGGCGAAAGGCCTCGTTGACGAAGCAGTCGGCCAGGAACACAGTCCGCAGCAGCTGCCCGAGCTGCACGAGTGCCTCGTACAGCGGATCGCCGCGCGCCGCGGAGCCAAAGCGCGTGAGCGCATTGATCGCGCTCGTGTGGCCGCTGTGAACGGAGGCGAACAGGTGCACCATCCGGTCCCACTGTGCTTGGATCTTGGCCGGATCGAGACGGGCGTGGCAGACCGAGCTCAAGATCGCGGGGATCTCGCTCCCGCGCGGCAGGAACAGGTGTCGATCCTTCAGCGCCTTCAGGCGTGGACACAGGTCAAACCCCACACCCCGGGGCGAGAGACATGCCGGCGTCGGTGTACCCGTGGGTATCGACGGCGAGCTGAGTGGTCTCGAGGCGCTCGTCGCGCACCACGCCTTCGATGGCGGCACCGGCCTGGCGCTCGTTGAGCAAGATGGGCTGCGCATAGGAGATCCCGAAGCAATCGCGGGTGTGGGAGTAGATCCCGACCGAGGGGGTCTGGCGCCTCGGATCATTGCGCGCGAGGAACACGCGCCGGTAGGTCTCCAGGCTCATCATGTCCGAGGAAGCGAGATCCGCTCGCCCCCAGGTGGCGCAGATCGGATGGCGATGCATGAACGCCAGGATGGCGCTGCACGCCTGTGCCAAGCGCCGCTCATCGCCCGCCCACTTCATCGCCGCCCGGACCGAGGCGCTCGAGAGCTGCGGGATCATGCGCGCGGTCTCGGCGGCCGAGAGGGCCGTGCCGTGGGCGAGGATCCCGGCATAGACCATCAGCAGTTCGCTCGCCGAACGCGGTTCTCTGCCCAACATGATCCAGCTGAAGCGCACCTGCGCATCCACGCCCAGGATGATCTGCGGTAGCTGCGCCTCGCCGATGCGACGGTCGAGGGCCACGCGCAGCTTCTCGATTTTCGGGTCCTCCTGCGCCGCCAGCGGCGTCAGATGCAGCTCGTCATCGATCTTGAGCACGCCGGCAGCGGCGGCTTCGGCGACCGCCGCCACGCCCGCCTTGGCACGTTCGATCAGCGGGTCGAGGAAATTCTTCGGGTCCGTCGGCAATGACAGCCGTCGATAGTGTGTGCGGCGGCTCTGCTGCCACCGTGGCTCGGGAATAAACAGCGTCTCGCGGCTGCGGAAGCCGAGGCTGTGTTCGATCCAGACGGTGCCGTTGCGTAGCGCCCGGCGCAGGTTCAAGAGCGTTGCGACTTCGAGGGCCGCCAATGCGCGCTCGCGGTCGGGGCTCTTGAGCGCGGCGCGCCAGACCCGACCCACGGGCAAGTCGAGCGATACCGGCAGATCATGCCTGTCGCGTTCGTAGAGCCCCCGTAACACCCCGAGGGGCTCGAGCAGCGGGTGCGCCGGGACGGCCTGCCAGGGCAACCTCGCCAGCGCCTTCAGGAGCGCACGCACCGGACGCACGCCCTCGATCAACCGCTCGCGCACGATCTCGGCACGGCTGCGGGGACGGCGGGCTCGGTGGGCCTGAATGAGCGACAGGAGCTGCTCGCGCATCGTCTCGCTCGAGACTCCCGGGTCGCTGGCCAGCCGGGCAAGCTCACCGAGCAGCTCCTGATACAGCCGGGCGCAGTCGGTCAGCTTGGCATCGACTCCGGCGGCAGCGATGCGCCACAAATCCGCCACCCGTCGGCGCACCATCAGCAGCAGCCGATCGGTGCTCACCAGCAGGCAATGGCGCAGGAAACACGCCACTTCGATCGTGCGCGCAGGTTCCGCAATCCGCGCCGCCACCGCCGGAGCCCGGGCGGCCAGTCGACGGGCGTACCGGCGCACAATGGCATCAGAGAGCTCCCTCAGGTGCCGCTCGACCCCCAGCTGCCTCAACAGCTCGACCCGCTCGAGGACCTCCTCGATCTGTCGGGAGGAATGCTTCGCCGGCGCTGCCCACAGCCAGCTCTGCACCGTCGCGCCGCTTTCGCGGGGCCGCGTGAGGATCGTCCGCCACTCGCCCAGCAACGCCGGATCGACCGCCCCGACGATCGTACGGGCCAGCTGCGTCTCGTGGGCGCGGATCGCCTTGGCGATCATCGTGCGCAGCTCTCGCTCTCGCGGCACGATCAGCCGATGTTCATACAGCCAGCCCCGTGCGAATTGCAGCAGCCGCGCTCGATCGCGCGTGCGGGCGAGTTCTTCGCGCAGCACGCGCATCAGGGCACGGCGCTGTGCTTGCGAGAGCCAGTGGAAACCGAGCGTCTCGCAGGCGAGTTCTTGATGCTCAAACAGTGTCCGGCGGCGCCGATACATCGCCCGGAGCGACGCCAGGGTCGGGGCGGCGACCTCGAATTGCTGACCCAGGTGCCGCCACAATGCCGGCGGGACCATGCGCACCGCTTCCATCAGTCGCCCCGTCATGCGCAGGAAACCGATCTGCAGCGCCAAAGCGATCTTGAGGGCGGAGCCACGGCGCTCCTCGATCACCCGCCGCTCATTCCCGGTAAACGTGAAGAACGCCTCGATCTCAAAGTCGCTCAGATCACGCGGCAGACATCGCCGCCCCAGCCACGTCGACTGCCAGTCGTTCATGTTCTGGACCTCCCCGCAGGGCGTCACCATAGCCCGCCAGAAAGCCGAACAGCAACCGTTTGAATCAGCTATGAAATCTCGCCTCGGCCCCTGTAATCACCGAGAAATCCTACCGGCACTTTTGGCACCGAAATCAAGGGAACCCCGATTATGGCATTCCTCAATTTTCGGTACTTGAATATTCCATCGATTTGGCGAATGATTGATTGAAGGAATCACGATGTCAAGCAGTCGACCCAAGCAGCGCATCTACGCCCATCTCGCCGAGATTGCTTCGGCGCTGGGACATCCCCATCGGCTGGAGTTGCTCGAGCTGATCGCCCAAGGCGAGCGCAGCGTCGAGGAGCTCGCCGAGCGCA
>JAJYUL010000034.1 GCA_021792555.1 Pseudomonadota bacterium | reverse complement strand
CTGCTATGCACATAAAACGTTTCCGCGGAACCTCGTGCAATCCCTACCTCGTCGATCCAGCCCCGCCGACGACTTCAGTGGCACCGGTCCGCTGCAATTTCGCTTCGTTCATGAATAGTGCGGGCTAAACCCCGCCTACGAGCGCCGCCCATCCCGGGCATGGCGCCGAAGCGAGCTGGAACGGGCGCTCAGAGGTGCGCGCTCGTTCCCCGTTGGGGGCCGTGCAGGTCTGTGGAAAAACATGAACCATATGGTTCAGTATAGTCGGGCTGGAGTCGATGCCTCGTTCGCCGCGCTCTCGGACGCCACCCGCCGCGGCATTCTGGAGCAGCTCGGGCGTGCCGACGCTTCAATCACGGATCTTGCCGAGAAGTTCCGCATGACCCTCACGGGCATGAAGAAGCATGTCGGCGTCTTGGAGCGCGCGGGGCTCGTCACCACCGCGAAGGTCGGGCGCGTTCGGACCTGCAAGCTCGGCCTGCGCCGACTGGAAGAAGAGGCGGCATGGATCGATGAGTACCGCCGCCTCTGGGCGGCGCGCTTCGATGAGCTGGACGGAATTGTCGAGGACTTGAATCGCAAGGAGAAGGCCGATGGACACAACAAGAGAGAGGGCGGCTGCCCCCAATGAATAGCCACACGACAGTGGAACGAAAGTCCGAGCGTGAACTGGTCGTCACGCGAATCTTCTCCTGCTCAGAATGCGTATGCGTTCGGGATGTGTATGGCATCAGCGGACGACTACATCAACACCTACGGCGAGCCGAATGAAGTCGCGGCCATCGTGGCGGAGGATATTCCGGAAATGCGAGCTAATCTCAGAGACGCAACAACTCGGCTTCGCCTCGGCGCAGTCTCGATCCGGAATAGTCTCATTACGCAGCAGGTTTTGGGGTGAGAACGAGCGTGCCGATTGGCTCGCGGGTGAGGCGTTGCGCGCAGCAGCGCTTTGAGGGCGGCGCGTTCAGACTGTAGGCGAGGCCTCCGGCGAGTAATACAGGGTTTCTCCGCACTGCGTGCAGAAGTGCTCTCGCGTGAACGTGTGGCGCAGTAGCGATCGGGAGTGGATCCGGTCGCCCCCGCACTTGTGACAGGTTACCCGGCCGTTGTGAAAGTGCGATGAGTAGGTGGCGCGGTACCAGTCGAAATTGCGCTCTTTCCCGAGCTTCTTTGTGGCGTAGAGCTTTTCGTGCGTACGCCACAGCCAGACCATGATCCCCGCGGTCCACAGGGTGCCTAGGAGGCCGCCCGGGCCCTTGCCTTCAAGCATCGAGCGCACCCCCCAGACTGCGCAAATTATCGGAATGGCGGCGTACATTGCTATACGGAGGATTATGCGTATCTTCGCGTTATTCATGCTTCAGCCGCCTCAGGAGTTGGGTCATGGCTCTACTCGAGGTATCGGCACGAGATAAAATCTCTGCGTGACGCAGCCCACAGCTCCTGCGGCTTGGACCGATTACATATGAGAGGTCTTTCCGAACCGCGTTCGAGTTATCTTCCCTGACAGAACGCGCCGGTGGGATATGCTCGAGGGGAGCGCAGAAAACCGAAGTCAAGCGACGGGGAGGTAACGCGGTGGTATTCCCTGCCTTCGAGCCTGAAACGGCGACGGAAGCATTTGAGCTAGCTCATGTGCGCGGCGCGTCCCCACTGGGTGGGTGCGAACCCAATGTCTCAGGAAGAGCATTACCGAACCGTACGTGAAGATATCAGCCATGAACCCTTGGCACCATGGCGGCGCCGACAGGATGACTGAGCTCGCCGGGCTCGTCGATGCGGGAAACAAGCGGGAAACAAGCGGCGTGGTGGAGCCGGAAGAATGACTCGTAAGTCTTTGATTTATTGGCTCCCCGGGTTGGACTCGAACCAACGACCAACGGATTAACAGTCCGACGCTCTACCGACTGAGCTACCGGGGAACCGGCTCGCGGGATCCGCGAAAGGCCGCGAATTCTGCGGTGCACACCCCGCGCTCGTCAAGGAATCCGCAGCAATAAATTCTCTCCCGGGCATCCTGCCCGCGCCTCGGGCGCGGCGGTGGGGCGCTGCGGTCCATCAGCGGCTCCCCGATGAACCCCCACCGCTCCCTCGCGCCGTGCGCCGCGCCAGCAGCCGCCCGTAGGCGAGCGCATTGACGGCGAGCAGGGCGGCTGCCAGAACCCACTGATCCGATCGGGTGAGCCCGGGCGGGTAGAGGATGGGCAGCACGTAGTGGTGCAGGAAGCCGCCATGATAGCCGGCTTCGCCGGCAAGGTGGCGCAGGTGCTTCTCGAGGTCGGTCAGCGGGCAGATCTGCCCCGAGACTTCGACCCACACGCCCCAGCCGAGCGCCGGAAGATGGGCCAACAGCGCCCGCGGCCAGCGCCAGGCGAGAAAGCCGCCGAAGATGACGAACGCGACGAAGGCCAGATGCAGGACGACCAGCCCATCCGCCAGCGCCCGCCAGAGCATCGCCTCACCCGCCGCGGGCGGCGCTCCCCTTGGCGAGCACCCCGGCGATGCGCTCCATGGCCTTCTTCAGCGTCTCGAGACTGCAGGCGAAGGACAGCCGGATGTGCCCCGGAGCCCCGAAGGCCGAGCCCGGCACCACCGCGACCTCCCCCTCGGTGAGCAGCACTTCGGCGAAGTCCGTGTCGGAAGCGCAGCCGATCGCCGCCATGGCCTGTGAGACGTCGGCGAACGCATAGAACGTGCCGGCGCCCGGCAGGCAGCTGACGCCGGGCAGCTCGTTGAGCGCGCCCACCACGTAGTCGTGCCGGGCCTTGAACGCCTCGTTCATGCGCGCCACGCAGCTCTGATCGCCCATCAGCGCAACCGCGGCGGCGTGCTGCGAGACACTGGAGGCGTTCGAGGTCGACTGGCCCTGGATGGTGGCCATCGCCGAGACCAGCTCCTTCGGCGCGCCGCAGTAACCGATGCGCCAGCCCGTCATGGCGTAGGACTTCGACACGCCATTGATGGTCACCGTGCGGCCGTAGAGTTCGGGCACCGCGGTAAGCAGGCTGCAGAACGGCTCCGCGCCCCAGTAGATCTTCTCGTACATGTCATCGGTGCCGATGACAATGCGCGGCTGATCGATCAGCACCTCGCCGAGGGCGCGCAGCTCCGCGCGCGTGTAGGCCGCGCCGCTTGGATTGCACGGACTGTTCAGCAGCACCAGGCGCGTCTTCGGCGTGATGGCCGCCGCGAGCTGCCGCGGCGTGATCTTGTAGCCCTGGGCGGCGCCGGCGGTGAGGATGACCGGCTGGCCGTCGGCGAGCAGCACCATGTCGGGATAGGATACCCAGTAGGGTGCGGGAATGATGACCTCGTCGTCCTTGTCGAGCACCGCCATGCACAGGTTGTAAATGGCCTGCTTGGCGCCGGAGGTGACCAGGATCTGCGCGCGCTCGTACTGGATGCCGTTGTCGCGCGCAAATTTCGCGATGATGGCATCCTTCAGCTCGTTGGTGCCCTCCACGTGCGTGTAGCGGGTGAGCCCTTTCTGGATCGCCTCGATTCCCCCCTGGGCGATGTGCTCCGGCGTGTCGAAATCCGGTTCACCGGCGCCGAGACTGATCACATCCTTGCCCTCGGCCCGCAGACGCGCCGCACGAGCGGAGACGTTGAGCGTGGGCGAGGGCTTGACGCGCTGCACGCGCCGCGAAACGGTTACGGTCACTGGGATTCCTGTGATGCGCCAAAGCAACTGGCGCCGCTATATTAAGCCATCGGCCTCATTGCCACCATCCGGCAAAGCCACCATGCGACGAGGACTGCTTCGGCGTGGAACACATACCATTCAAACTTCAAGCTGATTTTCAGCCTGCGGGAGATCAGCCCGCGGCGATCGAGAAGCTCCTCGAGGGTCTCGGCGACGGCCTGAGCGCCCAGACCCTGCTGGGCGTGACCGGGAGCGGCAAAACGTACGTCATCAGCCAGGTTATTGCGCGCGCGCAACGCCCGACGCTGGTGCTTGCGCATAACAAGACGCTGGCGGCGCAGCTGTACGGAGAATTTCGCGGCTTCTTCCCGCACAATGCCGTCGAGTATTTCGTTTCGTATTACGATTACTATCAGCCTGAGGCCTACGTCCCCTCGTCGGACACCTATATCGAAAAGGACGCCTCGATCAACGAGCACATCGAGCAGATGCGCCTCTCGGCCACCAAGGCACTGCTCGAGCGTCCCGACGCCATCATCGTCGCGACAGTCTCCTCGATCTACGGCCTCGGCGATCCGCAGGCCTACTTGGCGATGATCCTGCACCTGGTGCGGGGCGATCGGCTGGACCAGCGCCGGCTGCTGCGCCGCCTGGCGGACATGCAGTACACGCGCAACGAGCTCGATCTCACCCAGGGCACCTACCGGGTGCGCGGCGATGTCATCGATATCTTTCCGGCCGAGTCCGACCGCGAAGCGGTGCGCGTGGAACTGTTCGACGACACCATCGAGTCGCTCGCCCTGTTCGATCCGCTCACCGGGGCGATCTCGCGCAAGGTGCCGCGCTTTACCGTCTATCCGGGCACCCACTACGTCACGCCCAAGGAGCGGCTGCTCGGGGCCGTCGAGCAGATCCGCGAGGACCTGCGGGTGCGGCTCGCGGAGCTGCGCGAGGCGGGCAAGCTCCTTGAGGCCCAGCGGCTCGAGCAGCGCACCATGTACGACATGGAGATGATGCAGGAGGTCGGCTATTGCGCGGGCATCGAGAACTACTCGCGCTACCTCTCCGGGCGCGCCCCGGGTGAGCCCCCGCCGTGCCTGTTCGATTACCTGCCGCGCAATGCGCTGCTTGTGATCGACGAGAGCCACCAGACCATCCCGCAGCTCGGTGCGATGTATCGCGGCGATCGGTCCCGCAAAGAGGTGCTGGTCGAGTACGGCTTCCGGCTGCCCTCTGCGCTCGACAACCGTCCGCTGAAGTTCGAGGAGTGGGAGCGCCTGGCGCCGCAGATGATCTTCGTGTCGGCCACCCCGGGCCCGTACGAGGCGCGCCATGCGGGGCAGACCGTCGAGCTCGTGGTGCGCCCGACCGGGCTGGTGGACCCCGAAGTCGAGGTGCGCCCGGTGGCGACCCAGGTCGATGATGTGCTCTCGGAGATCCGCGCCTGCGTCGCGCGCAACGAGCGGGTGCTGATCACCACCCTCACCAAGCGCATGGCCGAGGACCTGACCGAGTACCTGCACGAGCACGGGGTGCGGGTGCGCTACCTGCATGCGGACATCGAGACGGTCGAGCGCACCGAGATCATCCGCGACCTGCGCCTCGGCAAGTTCGACGTGCTGGTGGGCATCAACCTGCTGCGCGAGGGGCTGGACATGCCCGAGGTGTCGCTGGTGGCCATCCTCGATGCGGACAAGGAGGGGTTCCTGCGCTCGGACCACTCGCTGATCCAGACCATCGGCCGCGCGGCGCGCAATCTGCACGGCCGGGCGATCCTCTATGCCGACCAGATCACCGGCTCGATGCGCCGGGCCATTGAGGAGACCGACCGCCGCCGCCGCAGGCAGCTCGAGTACAACGCCGCCCATGGCATCACCCCGCGCGGGATCCAGAAGTCCGTGGCGGACATCATGGAAGGGGCGCGCAGCGCAGCGCCGGTGGCCCGCGGCCGGGGCGGACGCCGGGGGGCTGCGGGCAAGGAGCGCCGCGCGCCGGGCGCGCCGCCGGAGACGCTCGAGCCGGCGGCGCTCGCGCGCCAGATCAAGAAGCTCGAGGGCGAGATGCTCGAGCGGGCCCGGAACCTGGAATTCGAGGAGGCGGCCCGGCTGCGCGATGAAATCGCTCGGCTGAAGCAGCTGGAGCTGGGCTTCGCCTGAGCGCGCCCGGTGCTCGGGCCGTAAGCTCTTGGAATGGCTCGGATTAGCTTGCGCGGCCCGCGCCGCTCTTGTATCGTTCGCGGCCCTCCTCAGGGCGAATCCTGAGTTCAGGCGCGTAGCTCAGTGGTAGAGCACCACCTTGACATGGTGGTGGTCGGTGGTTCGATCCCACTCGCGCCTACCAGTTTCTGCGGCGGACGCTTCCGGCGGGTGCCGGAAGCCTCCGGCGCTGCACGGCCGGAACCGATCGGGAGAGCTTCGAGATGCCTGTGGTCACATTGCCGGACGGCAGTGAGCGCCGCTTCGACCATCCGGTGACGGTCGATGAGGTGGCGGCAGGCATTGGCGCGGGGCTGCGCAAGGCGGCGCTCGCCGGGCGGGTGGACGGCAAGCTGGTCGACACCTCTTATGTGATCGATCACGACGTGTCCCTCGCCATCGTCACCGAGAAGGATCCGGCCGGGCTCGAAGTGATCCGCCACTCGACGGCGCATCTGCTCGCCCAGGCCGTCAAGCAGCTCTTCCCCGAAGCGCAGGTCACCATCGGGCCTGTGATCGAGGACGGCTTCTATTACGACTTCGCCTACGAGCGGCCCTTCACGCCGGAGGATCTCGCCGCCATCGAGGCGCGCATGAGCGAGCTCGCCCAGGCCGACCAGAAGGTGACCCGCAGGGAGATGCCGCGCGATGAGGCCGTCGCCTTCTTCAAGGGGCTCGGCGAGCGCTACAAGGCCGAGATCATCCAGAGCATTCCCTCGAACGAGCCGATCAGCCTGTACGGCCAGGGCGAGTGGGTGGATCTGTGCCGCGGGCCGCACGTGCCCTCGACCGGTAAGCTCAAGGCTTTCAAGCTGACCAAGGTGGCCGGCGCCTACTGGCGGGGCGATTCGCGCAACGAGATGCTGCAGCGCATCTACGGGACCGCCTGGGCGGACAAGAAGCAGCTCGAGGAGTACCTGCACCGGCTCGAGGAGGCCGAGAAGCGCGACCACCGCCGCATCGGCAAGGAGCTCGACCTCTTTCACCTGCAGGAAGAGGCCCCCGGGGCGGTTTTCTGGCACCCCAAGGGCTGGAGCGTCTTCCAGAGCCTGATCCAGTACATGCGCGAGCGCCAGCAGGCGGCGGGCTACCAGGAGGTGAACGCCCCGGAGCTGATGGACGCTGCGCTGTGGAAGCAGTCCGGGCACCTGGAGAAGTTCGGCGAGAACATGTTTCTCACCCAGACCCCGGATGAGCGGCTCTATGCCATCAAGCCGATGAACTGCCCGGGGCACATCCAGATCTTCAAGCACGGGCTGCGCAGCTACCGGGACCTGCCGGTGCGCCTCTCGGAGTTCGGCAAGGTCCACCGCTACGAGCCCTCCGGCGCCCTGCACGGGCTGATGCGGGTGCGGGCCTTCACGCAGGACGACGCGCACATCTTCATCACCGAGGAGCAGATCACCGAGGAATGCGTGGCGGTGACGCGGCTGATCCTCGATATCTATCGGGATTTCGGCTTCGAGGACGTGCGCATCAAGTTCGCCGACCGGCCGGCCAAGCGCGTCGGGGCAGACGAGGTCTGGGACCGGGCCGAGGAGGCCCTGAAGGCGGCCTCGAAGGCCGCCGGGATCGATTACATATTGAACCCGGGGGAGGGGGCCTTCTACGGCCCGAAGCTCGAGTTCGTGCTGCGGGACGCCATCGGCCGCGACTGGCAGTGCGGCACGGTGCAGGTGGACCTGAACCTTCCGGGCCGGCTCGGCGCCCACTATATCGACGAGAAGAGCGCCAAGCGCACCCCGGTGATGCTGCACCGGGCGATTTTCGGCTCCCTGGAGCGTTTCTTCGCCATTCTGCTCGAGCATCACGCCGGGCGGCTGCCGGTGTGGCTCGCGCCCGTGCAGGCGGTCGTGATGAGCATCACGGACCGGCAGGCCGATTACGTACGTTCCGTAACGGAATCCCTGAAAAATCAGCACTTTCGGGTCGAGTCCGACTTGCGTAACGAGAAGGTGGGCTTTAAGATCCGCGAGCACACGCTGCAGCGTGTTCCGTATCTATTGGTCGCGGGCGACAAGGAGGTGGCCGCGAATCTGTTGTCTGTGCGCACCCGTAGCGGCAAGGACCTCGGCACGATGACCCTCGAGACGTTCAGCGAACGTCTCAGGCTCGAGTCCGAGAGCCGCGGGCGCCGTACTTTGGAGGATTGACGCATAGCCAGTGTAACCAAGCGGGTCCGGCGCAACGAGGAAATCAGTTCGCCGCAACTGCGCGTGATCGCGGCCGATGGGTCGCAGGCAGGAGTGATGTCCCGCGCCGAGGCGTTGCAGATGGCATCCGCCGCGGAGCTTGATCTGGTGGAGGTTTCGCCGACGGCGCAGCCACCAGTCGTGCGCATCATGGACTACGGCAAGTTCCTGTTCGAACAGAACAAGAAGGCTCACTCGGCAAAGCGCAAGCAGAAGCAGATCCAGGTCAAGGAAGTGAAATTCCGCCCCGGTACGGGAGAGGCCGATTACCAGATCAAACTGCGTAATCTGATCCGCTTCCTCACCGAAGGCGACAAGGCCAAGGTGACCTTGCGGTTCCGCGGCCGGGAGATGGTGCACCAGGACATCGGGCGCAAGCTGCTCGATCGGGTGGTGGGCGATCTCGCCGAATACGGCGTGGTCGAGCAGAACCCGCTCATGGAGGGCCGCCAGATGGTCATGGTGTTCGGACCCAAGAAGAAGTGACGGTCAGCCGCCGACGGACGGCGGCGGATCGTTCGCCCGTAGCGGGCGCCACAGCGGCGCCTTGCGACCGGGGCTACAGTCATTGTTGAGGAGTTGATATGCCTAAGTTGAAATCCAACCGGGCTGCTGCCAAGCGCTTTCGCAAAACGGCGAAGGGCTTCAAGCGGTATGCCTCCAAGCGTCGCCACAACCTCGGGCACAAGGACCCGAAGGTCAAGCGCCATGCCCGCTCGGGCGGAACGAGCCTCGTTCACGAGACCGACGTCGGTCGGCTCGTGCAGCTCCTTCCCTATCACAAGTAATTCCGAGCGAGGTTCGAGATGGCACGAGTCAAGCGTGGCGTGACGGCCGGGCGCCGTCACAAGAAAGTTCTGGGCAAGGCGAAGGGCTACTACAACGCCCGGCGCAAGGTCTATCGCACCGCCAAGCAGGCGGTCATCAAAGCCGGGCAGTATGCCTACCGCGACCGGCGGCAGAAGAAGCGTGAGTTCCGCGCCCTGTGGATCGCGCGCATCAATGCCGGAGCGCGCGTGCACGGGCTGTCCTACAGCCGGATGATCAATGGCCTGATGAAGGCCGGCATCGAAATCGACCGCAAGGTGCTCGCCGATCTCGCCGTGCACGACGAGGCGGCGTTCGGTGCGATCGCCGCGCAGGCGAAGGCCGCATTGGGCGTCGCCTGATCCGGCGGCGGTCGCCGGGGCATGCAGGAGCTCTCCTCCCTCGTTGAGCAGGCGCTCGCCGAGGTGGCGGAATGCGCTGGCCTCGCCGCGCTCGATGAGGTGCGCGTTCGCTGGCTCGGCAAGAAGGGCACGCTCACTGAACAGCTGAAGTCCCTCGGCGGCCTGCCGGCCGCCGAGCGGCCGGCGGCCGGCCAGCGCATCAACGACGCCAAGGCGCGAGTGCAGGAGGCGATCGAGGCGCGGCGCGAGGCGCTGACCCGCGAGGAGATCGAGCGGGCGCTCGCGGCCGGGCGCATCGATGTGACTCTGCCCGGGCGGGGCGAGCGGCGCGGCGGTCTGCATCCGGTCACCAAGGCGCGTCTGCGCATCGAGGCGCTTTTTCAGCGCGCCGGCTTCGATGTCGCCACGGGCCCCGAGATCGAAGACGATTTCCACAACTTCGAGGCGCTGAATTTCCCGCCCAATCACCCGGCGCGGGCGATGCACGATACCTTCTATTTCCCGGACGGGAAGCTGCTGCGCACGCACACCTCGCCGGTGCAGATCCGCGCCATGCTCGAGCGCGGCGCGCCGCTCGCCGTGGTCGCCCCGGGGCGCGTGTACCGGTGCGACTCGGACATGACCCACTCCCCGATGTTTCATCAGATCGAGGGACTGAAGGTCGGCGAGGCGGTGAGCTTCGCGAACCTCAAGGCGATGCTGCACGGCTTTCTGCAGGCGTTCTTCGAGCAGGATCTCGCGATGCGACTGCGCCCCTCGTATTTCCCGTTCACCGAGCCGTCAGCCGAAGTCGACATGTCGTGCGTGTTCTGTGGTGGCGAGGGCTGCCGCACCTGCAAGCACACCGGCTGGCTCGAGATCGCGGGCTGCGGCATGGTGCACCCGAATGTGCTCATGGCGAGCGGCATCGACGCCGAGCGCTACAGCGGCTACGCCTTCGGGATGGGCATCGATCGGCTGGCGATGCTGCGCTACGGCGTGAACGATCTGCGGTTGTTCTTCGAGAACGACCTGCGCTTCCTCGAGCAATTCCGGACGCTGTGACAGCATGAAGGTTCCGTACTCCTGGCTCACCGACTGGATCGCTGTGCCGTGGGATGCCGCGGGGCTCGGCGAGCGCCTCACGATGGCGGGGCTCGAACTCGAGGCGATCGAGCCGGCCGCGCCGCAATTCACGGGCGTCGTGGTCGGCGAGATCCTCTCGGCCGAGAAGCACCCGCAGGCCGACAAGCTGCGCATCTGCCGGGTCGCGACCGGGCAGGGTGAGCCGCTGCAGATCGTCTGTGGTGCT
This sequence comes from Pseudomonadota bacterium, assembly GCA_021792555.1. Classification (GTDB taxonomy): domain Bacteria; phylum Pseudomonadota; class Gammaproteobacteria; order Steroidobacterales; family Steroidobacteraceae; genus 13-2-20CM-66-19. Next base: position 28,084 of record JAJYUL010000034.1, on the reverse strand, counting down.
CCCAATGCGCGCGCAGGCCTCAAGAGCGCCCTCGCGAAGGTCGGCGCAGTGCTGCCCAACGAGGTGAAGATCAAGGCGGCGAAGCTGCGCGGCACCGAGTCGGCCGGCATGCTGTGCTCGGCGAAGGAGCTCGGTCTTTCGGACAGCTCCGACGGGATCCTCGAACTGCCGGCGGATGCGCCGCTCGGGGCAGCGCTGCGGGATTACCTGCACCTCGACGATACGATCCTCGATCTGAACGTCACTCCCAACCGGGGCGATGCGCTCTCGATCATCGGCATCGCCCGGGAGGTCGCGGCCCTTTCGGGCGGGAAGCTGGCCGGACCGGCGGTGCGAGCCGCTGGCGCGGCGCATGCGCAGACCGTTGCCGTTCATCTGGATGCGCCGGCCGCGTGTCCGAGATTTGCCGGCTGCATCGTGCGCGGCATCGATAACACCGCTGCGACGCCGATCTGGCTGCGCGAGCGGCTGCGGCGCGCCGGTGTGCGTTCGATCAGCCCGGTGGTCGACGTCACCAACTACGTGATGCTCGAGCTCGGTCAGCCCATGCACGCTTACGATCTGGCCAAACTCGAAGGCCCGATCCACGTGCGCTTTGCCGAGGCGGGCGAGTCGGTGACGCTGCTCGATGGCCGCACGGCGCAGCTGCAGCCCGATGTGCTGTTGATCACGGACGCCGCCGCTCCAGTGGGCATCGCCGGAATCATGGGCGGGGCGCGTACGGCAGTGAGTGCCGGGACCACGTCCGTATTTCTGGAAGTGGCGTATTTCGCGCCGGACGCGATCATCGGCCGCGCGCTGCGCTGGGGGCTCACGACCGACGCGAGCCAGCGCTTCGAGCGGGGCGTGGACCCGGCCGGCCAGCAGCGTGCACTCGAGCGCGCGCTCGAGCTGATCCAGAGCATCGCGGGGGGCGAGGCCGGCCCGCTCGTCCTGACGGAATCCGAAGCGCACCGGCCCGTGCGGGCGGCAGTGACGCTGCGGCGCGCTCAGCTGGCACGGCTGCTCGGGGCACAGTTCGAGGACCGCCGCGTGCGCGCGGTGCTCGAGGGGCTCGGCATGCGCGTCGCGCCGCTGCCGGAGGGCTGGCGCGTCGAGCCGCCCTCCCATCGCTTCGACATCGCGCTCGAGGCAGATCTCATCGAAGAGGTGGCGCGCATCGTTGGCTACGCGGCAATCGAGGAGCGCGATGCCGTTGCGTTCGAGCGGGTGCGGGCGCTGCCGGAGGCGGCGCCGTCCGAACAGGGCCTGTTGGAAGTTCTCGCGGCCCGCGGCTACCAGGAAGCGGTGAACTACGCGTTCGTCGACCCGCAGCTGCAGCAGCGGCTGTTCGGTGACGTGCTGGCGCTCGCGCTCGCCAACCCGATCGCGAGCGATCTGTCGGTCATGCGCGTGTCGCTCTGGCCGGGGCTGCTGCGCGCGGCGCTCGAGAACCAGCGGCGCCAGCGGGATCGCATCCGGCTCTTCGAGCATGGTGCGCGATTCGAGCAGCGCGAGAGCGTGACGCGCGAGATCGATACGCTCGCGGGTGTTGCCTGCGGGCCCCGCATGCCCGAACAGTGGGGACTGCCGCGACCGATGCGCGAGCCGGCGGATTTCTTCGACGTCAAAGGCGATCTCGAAGCGCTGCTCGCAGCGCTCTCGGCGCGCGCCGAGATTCGTTTCGAGCCGCAGTCGCATCCCTGTCTGCATCCCGGCCGCGCGGCCCGGGTGCTGCGCGAGGGCAAGCCCATCGGCTGGCTCGGCGAGCTGCACCCCTCACTCGTGCGGAGCATGGAATTCGTCCAGGTCCCGGTGCTGTTCGAGCTCGATTGGGCGGATTTGGCGCTCGATCGGCCCGCGTACCGGGAGATTTCGCGCCAGCCGCAGGTCCGGCGCGACCTGGCGGTGGTCGTGGATGAATCTGTGCCTTTAAGTCGGCTGGCCGAGCGTGTAGCCTTGGTCGCATCGAGCCTGTTGCGAGATCTCCGCGTTTTCGACGTCTATCGCGGTCCGGGGGTCGAGGAAGGTCGAAAAAGTGTCGCTTTAGGCTTGATTTTTCAGGAGTTTTCTCGCACGCTTACTGACGACGATGTGGCCCGCCTCGTCGCCGCAGTAGTGGCGGATTTGCGCGTCAGCTTCAACGCAAGTATACGAGAGTAGAAAATGGCTTTGACCAAGGCGGAGATGGCCGAAGCGCTGTTCAATCAGCTGGGCCTGAACAAGCGGGAGGCGAGGGAGCTGGTGGACCTGTTCTTCGAGGAGGTTCGCGCTGCGCTCTCGAATGGCGAGCAGGTCAAGCTATCCGGCTTCGGCAATTTCGACCTCAGGGACAAGAGCCCGCGGCCGGGCAGAAACCCCAAGACGGGGGAGGAGATTCCGATCACCGCCAGGCGCGTGGTGACGTTCCGTCCCGGACAAAAACTAAAGGCACGGGTCGAAGCGTATGTTGGAGCCCAAGAATAACGCCGAGCTGCCGGCCATCCCCGGCAAGCGGTATTTCACCATTGGCGAGGTGAGCGATCTGTGCGGGGTCAAGCCGCACGTGCTGCGCTACTGGGAGCAGGAGTTCCCTCAGCTCAAGCCCGTCAAGCGACGCGGCAACCGCCGCTATTACCAGCGCCAGGACGTGATCGTGATCCGCCAGATCCGGAGCCTGCTGTACGAGCAGGGCTTCACCATAGGCGGGGCGCGCAATCACCTGACGGGCGAGGAAGCCCGCACGGACGTGTTCCAGAGCCAGCAGATCGCCAAGCAGATGCGCCTGGAGCTCGAGGAGCTGCTGAAGATTCTCAGGCGCTGATCCCCTCCCGCTCGAGGCGGGATTCGGGGTATCATTGCCGTTCGCACGAGAGATCCCCGCTCGTGTCGGTCAGAAGAAAAAAGTCTCTCGTCGGAGCGTGGCGCAGTCTGGTAGCGCACTTGCATGGGGTGCAAGGGGTCCCGAGTTCAAATCTCGGCGCTCCGACCACTAAAAAAAAGAGCATCTAGGGAATTGAGTGTGACCAAGGACGTGGCCAATCTCTCAAGCCATACACCCCCGACAGCCTCAATGCGCCGCGCTATGCCGTCCCAGCCGGATATTCCCGTGGCGTACAATCCGCTCCTGCGTCAGAGAGAGCGACAGCATGACCGGCAGAATCCTGCTGCTGCTCTGTACACTCGCCGGCTGCACAAAGCCGCCAGCTTCGTGGCTCCCGCCAACGACTGCTCGTCAAGCGACGGCGCGGGCAGGTCTGTTTCTCCAAGCGCAGTCGGACAACTGCACGAAGCATCCATCTAAGACCGTCGGCGGCGCCTCTCACTGCGTTTGGCTGGCGGCACAGAGCTTCGCATGGAGTGTGGTCCACTGCTTCCACGGCTGCCCCGCGTTACAGCGCGCCGACTTTGCGCTCAACGATGCGGCTCTGTCGCGACAAGCCGCTATACGGCTGCGTGCCCAACGCCAGAAGACCACGGGCAGGCCCAGCCAAGCGCCGCAGGCTCCGGGCAGGCCCGCGCACATTTTAAATACCTGGTTCGCCTGCCCGACGCGAGCGGAGTACGAACGAATCTGGCACCGCGTCCGGCGCAAAGCCGAAGCGACCATATCAACCGGTGCGCAAATAAACGCGGCCTTAGAGGCTCAGCAAGACAAGGTAGCCCAAGGATGCGTCCATTTGCCAGCCCGAGCAAAGATCCACGTCTACGCGCGCAGCGGCTTCCGAATCGAGACAGGGGTGCCGGATAGCTCAGCGCGATACTGGACCACTCGTGCCGTTCTCGACTCGCAGCAGCAGGTGCGGCCGTGAGTGCCGGGCTGCTCATCGTTATCGCGCCGGACGTGCCCGTCGTGCAACTGGCCGAGGCGCTTGCCGCAGCGGGACATGCGATCCGGCAGGACTCCAGGCACCTCGTCATCCGACCCTCCCGGCCTTTACGCACCATCGCGTCCGAGCTTTGCCGCTTGCTCAATTGGCTGTCGCTGGCACTATTGTCATGGCGGCAGCGCTTGGCGGCAGGATCCGTCGAGCAGCGGATTCACCCATCGCCTACGGCGGCGCGCCTTTTGAGTCCCTCGGCGGCACAAAGCGAGTTGACCGAGCGTAAACTATAGTTTACACTCGGCTCATGTTCACGGTCCTGAAATCGCAGGCGTTCGACGACTGGCTTTCAGGGCTCAAGGACCGGCAGGCGCGCGCTCGTGTTCAGGCGCGAATCGATCGGCTGGCGATGGGCAACCCGGGCGATGTGAAACCGACCCAGTCCGGCGTCAGTGAACTGCGGATCGACTACGGACCCGGTTATCGCGTGTACTACCAGCAGCGCGGTAAGACCGTTGTCCTGCTCTGCTGCGGTGGAGACAAGCGGACTCAAGATGCCGATATCCGTCGCGCCGTCGAGATTGCAAAGAACTGGAAGGGCTGAAATATGGCAACCAAGCGACCAAGACGGGTGAAAGAGACTTTCACACGCTACGACAGCGCCGATTATCTCAAGTCCGAGGAGGACATGGCGGCCTACCTGCAGGCGTGCCTGGAGGAGGCGCCCGACGATCCGGCCTTCATTGCGCAGGCTCTTGGAACGGTGGCGCGCGCTCGCGGCATGATGCAGCTTGCGAAGGACACGGGGCTCACGCGCGAGGGGCTCTACAAGGCCCTGTCGAAGGATGGGAATCCAAGTCTCGGAACGGTGCTGAAAGTCCTGCAGGCCCTCCATCTGAGGATCTCGTTGCACCCGGCCTGATCGGAAAAGCCGCTTGGATGAGCGGCCTGAGCCTTACTTTCTGTACCACTTTTGTACCACTTGCCTGAGATTGGGTACAAGGCGATGCAGTGGATTGAAAGAGCCCGCCCGCGTAAAATCAGTGTTGTAGGCTACGTTTGGTCTCATGGACGTTCATGTCATTTCAGGCTGAACTTCCATGGGGTGCAAGGGGGCCCGAGTTCAAATCTCGGCGCTCCGACCATCAAAAAATGGCCGAGAGAAAATAGCAAGAATTCAAAGCCATTCGATCCCTGAAGCGCTGGATTTTATCCGTGTGCGGTGGGCCATCCGACCCGCCGTCTGGGGCGACTTGCGGAGGGTCTGATGAGAATAAGCACATCGTGCGTGGCCGTGGCATCGGCATTGACCGGTCTGTGCCAGGGGGCTGCCGCGCAGGCGACGCCGGCGCCGCCCGCCGGCCTCAGCGCGTACGTGCATCGGGCGATGACCCTGTGGAAGGTCCCCGGGCTCGCCGTCGGCATCGTCCAGGGGGGGAAGGTGATCCTGGCGCGCGGTTACGGCGTGCGGGAGCTCGGCAAGAAGGCGCGCGTCGATGCCGATACGCTCTTCAGCATCGGCTCGAACACAAAGGCTTTCACGGCCGCCTCGCTCGGTCTGCTGGTGGCGCAGCACAGGTTGCGGTGGAACGACCGGATCATCAGATACGTGCCACAGTTCCGTCTCGGCAGCGCCTATGTGACGCAGGAGACGACACTGCGCGATCTGCTTTCACACCGGACGGGTTATTGCGACCCGAGCACCATGTGGTACATGGCCGATGACACGGTGCGAAGCGTCATCGAGAGGCTGCGCTATCAGAAAGCCCGCTACGGCTTCCGGGCGCACTTCTGCTACAACAACACGATGTACCTCGTGGCGGCGCAAGTCATCCCGCGGCTGAGCGGCATGAGCTGGAACCGCTTTGTCACGAAGCATCTGTTGACGCCCTTGCAGATGACCCGCACCGTCACGAGCGAGGCGGCCCTCAAGGGTGTAACGGACGTTGCGGCGCCGCATGGCGAGGTGGGCGGAAAAGTCCGCGTGATCCGGCGCTACTGGAAGCACAACATGGATGTGTTCGCTCCGGTAGGCGCCATCAATTCGAGCGTTGCGGATTTGAATCGCTGGCTGCTCATGCTGCTTGCCGGCGGCCGCTACGATGGCCGCACCATCGTGCCGGCGGCGGTCCTTCGCGCAATGGAAACGCCGCAGGAGCCCATCCAGAGGGACACGGACGTCGGCCAGCTGCTGCGGGCGCTGACGCCCAAGGGACGGTTCTTTTCCTACGGGCTCGGATTCATTCTCGAGGAGTACGGTGGCCACAAGCTGATCTGGCATGCCGGCAACATCGATGGAATGTCTGCGGCGCTGGCGGTGCTTCCGGCAGAGCATGTGGGCGTCGTAGTGCTCTCCAACATGGACAGCAATTGGGCGCCGGAAGGCGTCATGTTCCACATACTGCAGACGTATCTCGGAATCGCGCACGACGACGTGAGCCGCAGGATGTACGTCCTCACGCAGAAAGAGAGAGCAAAGGCCAAGGCCGAGGCGCGGAAACTTGCGGCCACACGCGTGCGCGGAGCGAAACCGCCGTTGCCGCTCGCGGCGTATGTGGGGCGCTATTCCGACAGGTTCTACGGAACGGCGCGCGTATCTGAGCGCGCGGGCCATCTGGTGCTGAAGATGGGAGACCCGATGTTCACGGGTGATCTGCAAGCGTGGCACGACGAGACCTTCCGGGTCCGGTGGCGGTACCGCTTCTACGGCAAGGCATACGTAACCTTCGATGTCGATGCACACGGCAAGCCGAGCGAGCTGAAGTTCGCGCAGATGCGCAACCATTACGAGCGGACGGCAGGGCGCGGCGGGACGCCGCGCTGACGTGCCCGCAGGGTACTCGGCGGTCTGGCCGCCACGACGGACCCTGAGGCAAAGCGGTATTGAAGGAGTGCCGGCGCGACTGCGAAGCTGGCGCTCCCCGGGCATGCGGTGTGCGAGAACCATGGCCTGATCGGTGCCGCACAGGTGAAGCAGCCGGACGGGACCGGCGAGCGCAGCGCCGCGATCAAGATGCCCGGTGGGCTGTCCGGCGCGAGGCGGTGCACATCAGCCGGATCATTCGCCGCACGCGGCCGCAGAGCATGCCTCGACCCTGCGAATCTTCGCCGACCTGGCGTTTGCCCTCGCAAGCGCCTGCACAGGCACTCTGAACCTGATCGTCAGCGAGCCTGACGGCGGGCCAACCGAACCCACCCGGCCCCAGCAGGCAAGGACGGCCGGCGTGAGTCGCGCCTCGAGAATCAGATAACAGAACGGTTCGACGCCTGTTGCCGTGCGTACCGCGCGCGTGAAGCCGATCGGGAGGTGCTGAGGCGTATTCGCTCAAGCGCGAACTCGCGTGGGCGGAGATACTGCTTGAATCGACAGCGTTGTGCCGCGGCCCGCAGACCGCACGGCACATCATGCGGCCGTGGACATGTGGCGTCGATGCATGGGAGTGCGGCGTACGGCGCTAATTTCTGATGTTGCGCGGCCGCGAACACCGAGCGTAAGCTCATCCGTAGATTCCTGGCGAATGGGCAGATGGCCGCAGAGACGTACGACGGGCAGGCTGGGGCGCGGCCGCGCGCGATCATCGCCGCGACCGTCGGTAATGCCCTTGAGTTCTACGATTTCTTCATCTTCGGGCTCTTTGCCGTACAGATCGGTCGGACATTCTTCCCGGTAGCCAGTTCCTACGTCAGCCTGATGCTGTCGTTGGCAACGTTCGGGGTTGGGTTTCTCACCCGGCCGTTGGGCGCCATCGTGCTCGGTGCCTATGCCGACAGGGTGGGCCGCCGGCCGGCGATGGTCGTGAGCCTGTCAATGATCGGCATCGCCATGGTCGCGCTGGCGTGCATACCCTCATATGCCGCGATCGGCATTGCCGCGCCCATGCTGGCGGTGATTGCGCGTCTGCTGCAGGGCTTTTCGCTGGGCGGAGAGGTCGGAGCGAACAGCGCATTTCTGGTCGAGGCCGCACCGCCGGACCGACGCGCCGAGATCGTCTCATGGCAGGGCGTGAGCCAGGCCGTCGCGCTGGTCCTGGGAAGCCTCGTCGGGACCGTGCTCGCGGCGCTCCTCTCGCCCGTGGCGTTCGAGGACTACGGTTGGCGTATCGCTTTTCTGATTGGGGCGGCGATTGTGCCGTGCGGATACTGGCTGCGCCGGCATCTTGCAGAGACGCTGCACGCCGAGGACGCGCACTACTCGCAGGCGGCCGACCGGTCATCGCCGGCTGGGGAGCAGCCCGGACGTCTGCAGCTGGCGCGCACGCACTGGCGAGCGATGGCATTTGGCTTGATGGCGATCGCAGCGGGCACCGTCGGCACCTATATTTTTGTGTACATCGCCACGTACGCGCAGACGACGTTGCACCTTCCGGCACGCGCCGGATTCCTCGCGAGTCTCGCCGGATACAGCGTGGAGATCCCCTGCATCCTGATCGGCGGCCGTCTCTCGGACCGCTATGGACGCAAGCCGATCAACGTATGGGGAAATCTTGCGTTTCTGCTCGGCATATACCCCGCGTTCGTCTGGGTCGTCGAGGCGCGCTCGGCCACGGCGTTGATTTGGTCCATGGTCATCCTGAATGCCGCAATTTCGTTGCGCATGGGCTCGTTCTTCGCGGCATTCATCGAGTCGCTGCCGCCGAGAATCCGCAGCGGCGGCTTCGGCACCGTGTATGCCCTTTCCGTCGCGATCTTCGGTGGAACGACCCAGCTCGTGGTCACGTGGATCATTCACGTCACGGGAAGTGCCGTCGCCCCCGCGTGGTACCTGATCGGGTTTACCCTGATCGGGCAGATTGCGTACATGCTGTATCCGGAGACGGCACCGGTTCGCCTGCGCGCGAAGGCGGCGGCCGCGGCCGGTCACGGGCGTGCAGTCGAATATTGAAGATGCCGTCGTTAGGTTGGAGCCAAGGGGGAGCCGATGTGCGACCAAGACGACTTCGACACGATGAACTATGCGCGCTCCGCCAGGTTGTCGCGCCGGCAGTTCGGGGCCCTGGTGGCCGGCGCGGGCCTCGTATCGCTGCTGCCTGCGGTGGCGGACGCCGGGGCGATCACCGGCTCATCCGTCGACATCCGCACGCCGGATGGAATCTGCGATGCCTACTTCACTCATCCGAAGACGGGAGCTCATCCGGGTGTGCTCATGTGGCCCGACATCTTCGGGCTGCGGCCGACGTTTCAGGCCATGGCCGACCGGCTGGCCGGTTCAGGCTATGCCGTGCTGGTCGTCAATCCGTTCTATCGAATCAAGCGGGCGCCGACCGCACCGCCGCACCCCGACTTCAATGACCCGGCGACGCGCAGGGAGCTGATGCGTCTGATGGACTCGTTGACGCCCGAGAAGACCGTCACCGATGCGCGCGCCTTCGTGCCCTGGCTCGACGATCGAGCCGCCGTCAGCAAGGCGCGCAAGATGGCGAGCACCGGCTACTGCATGGGCGGACCCTTCACCCTGCGTACCGCCGCGGCCTTCCCCGATCGCATTGGCGCCGGCGCGACCTTTCACGGCGCCGGGCTGGTCACGGACAGGCCGGACAGCCCGCACCTGCTCATCCCGCACATCAAGGCGCAATACCTCATGGCCATCGCGGCGAGCGACGATGAGAAGCAACCTCAGGCCAAGACCATCCTGCGCGAGGCATTCCGCAGAGCGCATCTCGAGGCTGAGATCAAGGTCTACCGCGGCACCCTGCACGGCTGGTGCGTGCCCGATTCAAGGGTCTATGACCCTGTTCAGGCAGAGAAAGCATGGGCCCGACAGCTGGTGCTGCTGAAGCGAGCACTGGCATAGCGTCGGCCGGCCATCGCGCAGCCGGCGTGTTCGCGTGGCCGCCGAGATGAGCCGCCGCATTGGGGTGGCAAGGGATCGGGGGTGAGTCCCGTCTGGGTCTGCCTACAGGTCGAAATCTGCGGGCTCTTCGGTCCGGTGCTTCGCCTTCTGCAAGCCCCCCGGCAGGCCTCGGATGCGTGGGCATTCCGGTGACCGAGGAATTTGGCACACTGCGCTTCATGCGCCTCGCGCTTGTTTTACCTGGAGTATCGTTCGCACATGAGACGGACCGTCCCCATCATATTGTTGGCCCTGGCGCTGCTCCCTGCGACAGCCTCCGCGCGCTGGCACCACTGGCACAACTGGCACCATGGGCACGATGATCGCCGGACGTTCCCAGTGACCGCCGCACTGCCGGACCCGTCCCGTACGCCTGGTGCGCTCAATCCTGCGGTGACGCAGCGCGATATCTATTCGACCATCTGCGTGCGCGGCTGGACGCGCACCGTCCGGCCGCCCGAGTCTTACACCGAGCGTCTCAAACGCGAACAGATTCGGCAGTACGGCTATCGGGACAGGTGGCTGCGCGACTACGAGGAGGATCACCTCGTGCCGCTCGAACTCGGTGGATCGCCGGCCTCGCCACGCAATCTCTGGCCCGAGCCGCATCACGTCGCGGGCGGGTGGGGCTCGTACCGCAAGGATCGGCTCGAGAATCGACTCAATCACCTGGTCTGCCGTGGCCGGATCACGCTGGCGGTGGCGCGGCGTGCGATTGCTCGGAACTGGATCGGCGCCTATCGGCGCTTCATGCGCCGCTGACTGCGCTTTGCCGCGTGTGGCTCCAAGAGGGAGCTGTGCGGCGGCGCGCGGGGTGTGCTCAGCGCCGCCGCCCGCAGAACCGCGAACCGGCTCAACGGCCCGCCCGGGCTGAGAGCACTCGAGTGCGGTCAGGGGCGGGGCGATGGCCGGTCGCGGCCGGACGCTATCTATTCTTCCTCGCGGATGGTTCCCGGAACACCCGCGGGGATCGCTGCGTCTTCTGCCGTGATCGACAGGCGCTTCATGAAGGGCACGATGGCGATGGCCACCGCTGCACCGATGATGGCGACGATGCCGAGCCCGTAGAACAGATGTGAGTACAGCGGCAGGGTCTGCACCGGGTCGGTGACTCGGCGGGGCACGGCCGCGAACGTCGCGACGAAGCCGCCAAGATATTCAGAGATGCCAACGGCGAGGAAATACGATCCCATGATGAAACCCCGCAATCGAGGTCCCACATAGCGAGCCACCATGGCGAGTCCGAGTCCGCTGATGAGCAGCTCGCCGAAGGCCTGCAGGCCGAATCCGCCGATCATCCACCCAAACGCCACCTTGCCCTGCACCGCGAACAGACTGCTCACCCCGTAGGTGAAAAATCCGATGCTGAGAATCACGAAGCCGATCGCGAATTTCGTGGCGATGTGCAGATCGCCGCGGCCGCGGCCGAGGTGGTTATAGAGCCACGCGAGTACCGGGCTCAGGATGAAGATCCAGATGGGGTCGAGTGCCTGCACCTGGCCTGCGGGCACGGCGTAATGCAGGCCGAGCAGGTTCAGATGAAGATCCACATTGCGCAGTGCGAACAGGGTGAGCGAAGTAGACATCTGCTGATAGAAGATGAAAAACAGCATGGTCTCGACGGTCAGGATGATGATGGCCCAAAGCCCCCTGCGTTCCTGCGCATCGCCCTTCCAGATGAGTACGGCGAATATCACGACCAACGCGATGAATGCGAGCCACACGACCGCCTGGGCAAGCGCGAGATTCTGCACGATCATCGTCACCAGGCCGATTCCGACCGCGGCGGCAGCGACGACCAGCAAGGTCTTTTTGAGCGGGAACGGCTCAAAATCAGGCTCGGAGCCCACGGCTGCGAGGTGGCGGCGCATCATCAGATAATTCAGGATGCCGACGACCAGGCCCGCTGCGCAGACTGCAAACGCGACGTGCCAACCCACCCAGACTGCGATGAGGGGCGTTGCGATCTGTGAGAGCGTCGAGCCGACGTTCACGGCCATGTAGTACATCGTGAAGGCGCTGTCGATCTTGGCCGTGTCCCCCTCGTACAGTTTGGAGATCAGGTTGGCGGGATTGGCTTTGAAAATGCCACCGCCGACCGCCACTACGCCCAATGCGAGAAACAGCAGTCCGGGATACGGCACCGCGAGCAGCGCATAGCCGATCGCCAGAATGATGGCGCCGAGCAGCGTCGTGCGGCGGCTGCCGAGCACGCGATCGCCAATCCATCCCCCGATGGCGGGCACTGCGTAGGCCATGGCGGCAAACGCACCGAAGGTGAGATTCGCGCGGTCGTCGCTGTACTTGAGGTTTTGCACCATGAACAGCACCACCACGGCGGTCATGCCGTAGTAGCCGAATCGTTCCCACATTTCGACTAAGAAGAGGGTGACGAATCCTGCGGTCCGCGAAGCGGCTTTATTTGGTGTCATGCGCTGATCCGGCTGAGGAGGCAAAGTTTTCAGTTTATGTGCATACGGGCGTGAGCGCCATCCCTGGGTGTGCATCATCGAACCCGGCGGCGCCAGACGTTTCGACCCCTGAAGGCGGCGTTCGAACTGCCGGGATGCCTCGCGGCGATTCGGTCCGGGGGGGCGTTCCAGCGCCCGCAGAAAGTCCAGTCGCGCGCGGGTTGGTCTCTTCGCCGAGAACCGTCTGGCCCGCATGAGCGGGCAGGACGCCGTCAAATTACGCGGCCCAGGAATGGCGGATGGATCACGAACGGGATGCTGCGAGGTGCAGGGTACGCGACAACTCCGGGCACTTCAATTCCAGGCGGTCTGCCCGATGTTGAACGCGACTGCCGATCCTCGGTGATGCAGAACTCCGCTGCGGGTTGAGACAGACTCAAGATTCCCCGAGCGGATCGTCGCATCCCTTGAACTCGATACGGCGCCGAGTTCACGTCGAGCCGAGCTCCGTAGCGAAAGGGGGCATTCGCCGCACGGGCGGCGCGTGGGCACTGGCTTTCCGGATACCGAAATGGTCGATAGACTCGTTCGAGTCTTGAAGGAGGTATTCCAGGCACATCGGGTGTCGGTTTGGAAACCATGATGGATCCACGTCGTTACCGACTTGCGACCGTGTTCGTCGTCGCTGCGTTCATAATTTCCGCGGTGCTCTATCCGAAGCTGCCTGAGCTCATTCCGACCCACTGGAGCGCCGCTGGCGTGGTCGAGGGGTGGATGCCGAAATGGCGCGGTGCGTTATTCGCTCCGGTGCTGTCATTAGTGATTGTGGTCTTTCTGATCGTATGCGAGCCGATCAGAATTCAGGAAGATGCCGGCGGCCTGGACCCTCGGTATTACCCGATAATCGTCGCGGGTGTTGCCGGATGGATCTTCTTCGTGAACCTTTGGATACTCCGGGCCGGGCTGGGTCGGCATCCCGCTCTGCCGTAGCGAAAGGACTTCGCGCCGAGTCATTCGCAGATCGTGCGGAAGTCTTGCCCTCATCGCATCACTGAAATCCGACGGCCAGGACCACCATGTTCTGGCCGCGATTCGGCGTTCGAATCCACACGTCGGACCAATGGCGCATGGTGAATTCGAGAAAGGTGTTGCGCTTCAGTGCATAGCGGATGCCGATCAGGTAGGCGAGGTTCCAGCGCATTGGCTCCAACAGGTCAGTCTCGGAGCGGTATGCGGCGCCGAGCCCGAAATAGATCTTCCAGCGTGCGCGGTGCAGCACCTGCCAGCGGCGCATGGCGGAAAACCCCCAGTAGGGGTGCGCGCTGAGGGTCGACGGCGGGTACCGGGGGTACTTCAGATACTGATCGGTGGAGAAGCGGAAGACTCCGAGTTCCCATCGGCTCTGATCCATCTCGAGCATGACCGGAGTGACGATGCCGTCCGTCCAGTGCCATCGCCAGAAAGTGGTTCCTGCGCCCACCATCAGGGCGCAGTGTGAGCAGCCGGCGGCCGCCAGCCAATGATGGACGATGCCGGAATTCCCGTCCGCGTGTGCCGCACCACAAGCACCGCTTAAGGTTACAGTCGCCACGAGGAGTGCGCCCCAGGGCGCGCGGCCTACTCGAACCCTCGACACCGGGAGCGGCCGACACCTTGCACCAACGGGATCAGGCGTGAGGCGCATCGTGGAACCTTCGCGGTAAAGGACACGGTTCGCGTCCTTGCGCTCGGTGATCCGTCAGCCTTCCGTAGCGGAGTCTAGTCTCTTTGTTCAGTGATGAGCACTACTGTCCCAACGTCGCACGGTGACGGGAACGTAAGACATTGAGTATGAAGGGAATTTTTGTCATTTTATCTGGTCTCGATTTGAACGGCGAATGCGGCAAAGTGGCGCGGATTTCTCTTCCGCGCCGAGGTCGCCTTGAACACCGGGAAGCTGGTCTTCGCGCAATTGACCGCGCATCTTCCGCTGACAACATTTCGTCGCTGTGTGGCCCGTTACAAAGGGGATCACAAGGTCAAGAGCTTCACCTGCCTCGAGCAGTTGCTGGTCATGATCTTCGCGCAGCTGACCTTTCGGGAAAGCTTGCGCGACATCGAGGCGTGTCTTCGCGCCCAGCCCGACAAGCTCTATCACATGGGATTGCATTCGCAGGTTGCGCGCAACACGCTGGCAAACGCCAATGCCGTGCGCGATTGGCGCATCTACGCCGAATTTGCGCAGCGGCTCATCGCCATGGCGCGCAAACTCTATGCGAACGAGCCGCTCGGAGTCGAACTGTCCAATACGGTCTACGCGCTCGACTCGTCGACCATCGATCTGTGCCTGTCGTTGTTCCCATGGGCGCCCTTTCGGTCGACCAAAGCGGCGGTCAAGCTCCACACTCTGCTCGACCTGCGGGGAAATATCCCGACTTTTCTGCACATCAGCGACGGCAAGCTCCACGACGTCAACATCCTCGATCAGCTTATTCCCGAGGCTGGCGCCTTCTATATCGTCGATCGCGGTTACGTCGATTTCGAGCGTCTGGCGAGATTCGATCAGGCTGGAGCGTTCTTTGTGACCCGAGCCAAACGAGGCATGCGTTTCAAGCGACTCGCGTGGCGCAAGACCGACCGCAGCACCGGGGTGATCTGCGACCACACGATCGCCTTGACCGTGTTCTATTCCAAGCAGGGCTACCCGAAACCGCTGCGCCGCGTCCGCTTCAAAGACCCCGAGACCGGAAAGAAGCTGGTGTTCATCACCAACCATCTGGACCTCGAGCCGCTCACCGTCTGTCAGCTCTACAAGATGCGCTGGCAGGTGGAGCTGTTCTTCAAATGGATCAAGCAGCACCTGCGGATCAAGGCGTTCTTCGGCACCTCGGAGAATGCCGTCAAGAGCCAAATCTGGATCGCCGTGTGCACCTACGTGCTCGTGGCGATCGTCCGAAAACGGCTGAAGCTCGAGGTGTCGATGCATGGAATCCTACAGATTCTGAGCTTGACCTTGTTCGAGAAAACTCCGCTCGATCAGCTGCTTACGCTCGCCGTGGAGGGAGCGAACCAACTCGACAGCGCCAACCAGCTGATTTTGTTCGAATAACGTTGGGACAGTAGTGAGTGATGAGCGGGGCGGCGTAGTGGGCTCGAGCGGCAGGCGCGTGGCGCTCGGCGGGGGGGCGGTTGCCGGGGAGCCCGATGCGCTTCGGATCCTCTGGCACGGACTGACCGCGGATTGCACCGGGCGTCTCGATCCCGTGGCCGGTCTGCGCGTGTTGCGCCGGTTCGGCTCAGGGAAGGGCAGCACGAATCCGTTCCACCGTGTAATCTCTGTTGCAAGGGTGCATTGGACACCGGGCGCCGCTGCGGTTGAGCCGAATCAAAGATATGCGTCAAAGAGAACACAGTCGTTGGCTCGCCATGGGAATCCTCTGTCTCGGGGCGCTCATGATCGTGCTCGACATCACCATCGTGAATGTCGCGCTGCCTTCGATCCGGACGGAGTTGCATTTCAGTGAAGCGTCGCTCGCCTGGGTGGTGAACGCCTACATGCTCACCTTCGGCGGGTTCCTGCTGCTCGGCGGGCGGCTCGGCGACCTGTATGGGCATCGCCGCGTGTTTCTGATCGGGCTCGCGGTGTTCACGTTCGCCTCGCTCAGCTGCGGGCTGGCGAACTCGCGCGTTTTTCTGGTGGTGGCCCGAGGGGTGCAGGGTCTCGGCGGCGCCGTGGTGGACTCGGTCTCGCTCTCGCTCATCATGAACCTGTTCACCGATCTGGCCGATCGGGCCAAGGCGATGGGCGTGTACGGCTTCGTCTGTTCCGGTGGCGGCTGCATCGGTGCGGTGTTGGGCGGTGTCCTGACCGGGAGCTTCAATTGGCATTGGATCTTTCTCGTCAACGTCCCGCTCGGAACGACGGTGTTCGCATTGTGCTGGCGGGTGCTGCCTACGCATGCAGGGGAGGCGACGGGTTCTCGACATCTTGACATCGGTGGTGCGGTGACGGTGACGCTGGCCTTGCTCCTGGCCGTGTACGCCACGATCAATGGCAATAGCGAAGGCTGGACATCGGCGCGCACGCTGGGTGTGTTCGGCATCGCTGCGGCGATTTTTGCGTTGTTCCTGCGCATCGAGGCGAGGTCGCGTCAGCCGCTGGTGCCGCTGAGCCTGTTCCGGCTGCGCAATCTCTCCGTGGCCAGCGTATCGGCCATGCTCTGGTCTGCGGCAATGTTCGCCTGGTTCTTTCTCTCGGCGCTGTACATGCAGCGCGTGCTCGGTTTCACGCCGATGCAGATCGGCATCGCCTTCGTCCCGGCCAATCTGGTGATGGCAGCGTTCTCGCTCAGCCTGTCCGCCAAGCTGGTGATGCGCTTCGGTGTGCGGCGCCCGCTCGCAGTGGGGTTGGTCCTCGCGGCGATCGGCCTCGCGCTATTCGCACGAGCGCCGGTTTCGGGCACGCTGATCCGGGATGTACTGCCGGGCATGCTCCTGCTCGGGGTCGGCGGCGGGATCGCCTTTAATCCCATGCTGATGGCAGCGATGAGCGAAGTGGCGCACACGGAGTCGGGCCTGGCATCGGGCATCGTGAACACCGCATTTCTGCTGGGCGGCGCGCTGGGGTTGGCGGTGCTGGCGAGTGTGGCCGCGGCGCGCAGCGGAGGACTGCTGGCAACCGGCGCAACCCACCTGCAAGCGCTTGCCGGCGGCTATCAGGCGGCCTTTGCTACGGGAGCGGCCTTTGCCCTGGTTGCCGCGGTCTTCGGGAGTGTCTGGCTGCGCCGCGTTGCACCGGCCGCGGCGTCGGTTTCGGCGTGAACGGCGGGTCTCGGTGCTGCACGGGGCGGAGCGGCCGATCCGTTGAAGAGGCCCCCGTCGCCTCGCAGGAGGCGCTTCGCCCGACCGCTCAGCGGCTGCAGCAGTCGACGGTGCACCCCTGCCGTCGTGCGAAAAATATGCTCTAGTTCAATCGCTTGGGATTGAATGCTGCGGGCACCTTTCACTTGGGGCCCGAAGGCGCCGCCGTCATTGAAACGGCGCACGAACGGTGCCGGTTCATCGCGGAATTCCGATCGCAAAGAACACCGAGGGGCACGCGTACACGACGCCTGCGGGCGTGTCCGCAGAGCATCGTGCGCCGTTGCGGGCCTCTCGCGGCGTCCACCGCCGACCGCCAGTGTTCGTGGCGGCTCAGGATGAGCCCGGTTCCGTGTGCCGGGCTGACCGTCGTTCAGCGTCCTCGGGACTCCCGCTTCTCACGTTTTGCGGCGCGCTTCTCCTCCAGAGTCTTCGCCGGTTTCTTTTTCGTCTCCTTCTTCTGATCCATGCCTTTGCTCATAGGAGTCTCCTGTGTTGAGGGTGGATCGAGTATACGTCGCCGCCGTCAGGCAATTCCACGGTGACCCGTTCGGGTACGCACGGGCGGAGACTGTGCACGCTCGAGGCGCCCGGAATGTTGCGGACGGTCACTGCAGGGGTACCACGGAGCATCGCCCCTCGTGGCGGTTAGTCGATGGGAATGATCCGGGCTCGTTACCCCAGCATTCGGTCCACACTGAGTCGCTGATCACTGTTCGACGCGTCCGCGGTCGGCGTCTGGGGTGCGATGCAGCTGATGACTGTGCCGCCCGTCTTGCCTGCCCGAATGGACAGCAGCCCCCGATGGCGCTCGAGCGGTAACGCATGGCATTGGTTCCGAATCCCGATCCTTTCGCGCGGTCCTGGTCAATGCCGTGGCCGTCATCCTCGACTTCGAGCTTCACTACGGTGGACCGGACCGTCAGGCGAACCTCGATGCGGCGCGTCGGCGTGCTTCAGCGCATTCTGAATCGCTTCCTGAGCGATGCGGTACAGGTGTGTCCGTGCTTCGAGCGGCCACCGCAGTTCCGATTCAATGCGGGTGCTGGCCTCGATGCGAGTGTCGCCCACGGTGCTCGATCGGGCGAGCTGCGCCAGCGCCGCGGCCAGATCGCCGTTGGAGCTCATCAGCGGCGAGAGCCCGCGGGCGATATTGCGTGCATTGGCGAGCGCCAAGGCGATCCGGTCCGAAAGCCGGCCGAGCTCGGGGAGCATCGGCAGGCTGCGCTCCGCGAGCCTCGCCGACAGTTCGCTCGTCAAGATCGAGGCGACCGTCAGATCCTGGGCCAGTCCGTCGTGAAGATCCTGCCCGAGGCGGCGCTGCTCGCCCGAAATGGCGGTGACGAGGGCACTCTCGAGCGACTTGCGCTCCGAGACATCGAACGCAAGGACGAGCCACGCGGCGCGCCCGCCGTACACCACGCTCTGTGCCCAGACTTCAACGAAGACCATCGTGCCGTCCCGTGTCCGCTGGCGTAGCTCCAGGGGTTGAACGGCATTCCCGGCCAGCATCGTCGCGAGCGTCGGCTCCTCGTGAGGCAGCGCCAGGATCGAGATCGTGGATCTAAGCAGCTCGCCTCGGGCATAGCCGTACTGGCGTTCAGCGGCCGAATTCACAGCGAGGAAGCGCACCGGCTCCCGGTCGCAAACCCAGAGTGGCTGCGGGCAGGCGTCGAAGAGCTGTTCGTAGCGCCGCTCCAGACGCCTCTGCTCGGCGAGCAGCCAGGCGACCAGCGGTACGGACAGGCTGGTGGCGCCGATATACGTCCAGAGGGTCACCAGCCCGTCGATTTGATTCATCCGGCGCAGGATGCCAACGTCGAACGCGATGCAGCATACGGCCGTCGCGGTCAGTGCGAGGCCGGCCGCTGCCGCGGGTACGAGCCCGAACCTCAGACGGGTCGCTGCCACCAGCATCGTGCACGCGAGCAGGACCGGGGCGCGCAGGAAGCGATAGGCCGGAACCATGCCGGGCGCAAAGACCATGATGGTGATGCGTGCGAGTGAAGTGGGCTGAGTCCGCGTTTGTGTCGGAGTATGTGTCCGCCTCTAATCTGCCCACAAAAGTTCTTCCAGCGTGTGTCGGCAGCGATCCACTGCGCAAATTTCGGTAGATCGGCTACAGGAAATGAATGCGCTCGGTCGGAGAGCCGATGTGCCGTGACCCCTGTGGTGGTGCGGTGTGGTGCGGCAGGACGTCAAACGCTGAGCTACTCATCGGTGTTTCACAGTCGACCGATTCAGCTGCTCGCGCGGGCACGGAGTTGGCTGGAATTTGATAGCAGTTCGATTGGTGAGATCGTGGGATATCCCGCACAGGGTGCTCGAGTGGGTCGCGGCCACCGAGCTGATTGTGTGGCCTGGTTTCTGGTTCTGCTTCTCGCCGCGTGCACGGCTGGCCGGGCGATCGGTGCGCATGAAAGCGTCAATTTTGGCGTACCGGCGACTTATCGTCGCGCCGGCAACGCAGGCGACCTGGTGCCACAGAATTCGGGCCGAGTGGCCGCCAATGACCCCTGACGGGTCCGAGCAGGCGCTGAATGAGGCGCAGTGGGCAATCTCCTGCAGTCTTCAGCCGATGAGCAGCGCCCGGTGCTTCTCCTCAGGCGGCTGGGGAGCCACGCATCGGATCACGGTGCCGCCCTCAGGCGCGGACCGAAACGCCAATACCCCATCGATCGCACTCGAGCGATAACGCATGGTATTGGTCCCGAAGCCTGTGCTCCTCGGGCCATCGCTGCGCATGCCGTGCCCGTCATCCTCGATCTCGAGGATGACCTTCGTGGGAAGAACGGTGAGACGGACATCGATGCGCCGTGCGTCGGCATGCTTCAGCGCGTTCTGAATTGCCTCCTGCGCAATGCGATACAGATGCGTCCGCGATTCCAGCGGCATGCGCAGATTGTCTTCGATATCCGCACTGACTTGCACGCGGGTTTCGCTCACCGTGCTCGCGCTGGCGAGGAGAGTGAGCGCGGCGGCCAGGTCTCCATTCGTGTTTGCCAGAGGAGACAGGCCGTGCGCCACGTTGCGCGCGTTGGCGAGCGCCGAGGAGATTCTGTCGCTCAAACGCCCGACTTCCGGGAACATCGGGAGCTTGTGCTCGTTGAATTGCGCAACGAGCTCGCTGATCAGTATTGAGGCGACCGTGAGGTCCTGCGCGAGCCCGTCGTGCAGGTCCTGTCCGAGCCGGCGCTGCTCGCCGGAGATGGCCGTGACGAGCGCGCCTTCGAGAGACTTGCGCTCGGAGACGTCGAACGCAAAGATCAACCAGGCCGCGCGGTCGTCATAGTCGACCAATTGAGCCCAGGCCTCCACGAATATGATGGTGCCGTCGCGAGTTCGATGGCGCAGTTCAATCGGCTGAATGGCCTCTGAGCCCAACAGGGTCGCAAGGGTCTGCACTTCTCCTGCCGGGGAAAGCATCTCGACCGAGGATTTCACGAGCTCTTCACGGCTGTAACCGTACTGACGCTCGGTGGCGGTGTTGACGACCAAGAAACGCCCGGTCGACCGGTCATGAACCCATAGCGGTTGAGGGCAGGCGTCGAACAGCTGTTCGTAACGCTGTTCAAGGCGCCGACGCTCCGCGAGCAGCCACGTGAGGAGCAGCACCGGCAGGCTCATCGCGCACATGTACGTCCATAGCGTGACGAGTCCGGGGATCTGGCCGAGACCACGCAGAATGCCGGTGTCGAATGAAATGCACGACACGGCGGCTGCAGTGAGGGCGAGTCCGGCGGCGGCGGCAGGAACGAGCCCGAAGCGCAGGCATACGGCGGCAACGAGCACCGTCGAGGCGAGAAGAATCGGTGAGCGCACGAGCTGGTACGCGGGCCAGAGGCTTGGGGCAAAGACCATGATTGCCATGATCCCGGCCAACAGGATGAGAAACAGGACGCTCGAGGCGGGCCGATCGATGAGGGGCCGAAAGCTTCTCCAGCGGACTGCCACGAGGAGCGGGCCGAGAATCAGCACGCCCATGAAATCATTGAGCCACCAGCGGAACAGGTCGATGATGGTCCAGGGCGTGTGGTCCATCGGATCGATCGGCCGCCAGGTGGCGAATGTCGCGACGCCCACGGCGGCAGGAATGAACATGCCTACGAGCGCCGCACCGAGGAAGACCGGCATGTCGCGGCCGCGATCGAAGGCACAGTGAAAGTCGTAGTGTCTGAGCAGCCGTACCGTCAGGAATACGCCGGCCGGGAGGCCTACCTCCGCCACCAGCGCTGGCCCCACCGCATGCCGAGTGAGGACGTCGATGAGGACATTGGCAGCGTAGATGGGGAAATACTGCACCCATCCCCAGCGAATGACCGCGGCGAGCGCGATTCCGCTGCCGAGCAGCCATACGGCGACGCGGCCACTCCAGCCGGGGGGCTGGATGCCGCCTGCGTAGATAGAGAGAGTGGCCGCGAAAACGACGGCCATGCGCACGACGACCCACACGGCGCCCGGAACGGCTGTGCGACGTTCCGCGCCTGAGTTCGCTTCGTCGCTGAGCGCCATGGGGTGTTGTCCAGCCGTGTGGTCTAGGCAGTTATAGGAATATTCGACCGCAGCCTGTGATGACGGCTGATGCTAGCACAGAATTGTAACGTGAATTTGGGACGTCCTTCTCACGCCGAACAGCGGTCTCGAGGGGTGGCTGGGACGGGTGAGCGGGTCGTGCGGGCGATGAAGGGTCGTACCGCGTCAGCCGAACAGGCCGACCGTGGGTCGGCCGAACAAATAGCCCTGCAGGAAGTCTGCCCCGAGTCGCGTGACGACAGCGGCTTCAGCGTGCGTCTCAATTCCCTCGACGATGAGTTTCGCCTGTGTGGCCTTGGCGACGTGCGCGAGCAGCTCGACGAGCCGCTGCTTGCGGCTGTCGGAGTCGATGTTGCGCGCGATCGTCATATCTACCTTGACGAAGGCGGCGTGCAGCTCGGCGAGAACGGATAGAGAATTGTAGCCGGCACCGAGATCGTCGACGGCGATCCGAAAGCCGGCGTCCGTGAGGAACTCGACGGCGCGGCGCCAGTTCATGATTTGCAGCACGTCGGCGCGCTCGGTGATTTCGATCACGATGCGCCGCGCCCACGGGCCGAGCAACCGGAGTCGCCGGCTGACGTCCTCCATGTCGTTGAGCTCGGCCGGATGGGCGTTGATGAACAGAGTGACCTCGGCTGGCATCACCGTGAGCATGTGCGCGACACATTCGGCGACGCGATCTGCAAGCCGACCCAGCATGCCGTGGGACTCTGCGGCGGAGACGACGGCGAGCGGCGAATCGAAGGCCAGGTGAGAGCTGCGCAGCAGCGCTTCGTAGCCCACGACGGCGCGGTCGCCGGCGCTCACTATGGGCTGCAGTGCCAGCGTCAGAGCGTCGGAAGAGAGGCATTCTTCCAGCTGGCGCCGCTGCTGGTCGAAGCCCTCACGGAGTGAGCCGATGTAGGCGTCGCGGAGCTTCGCCCGGCCGGTGAGCGCCCCGCCGAGAGCATCAGTGATCGTCTGCTTGTCGAAGGGCTTGCGGATGACCCGCGCGATCTCGCCGCGATTGACCGCGTCCACGACGACAGGCAGGTCCAACGTGCCGGACATCAGCAGGCGGACGCACTTCGGCTGAACCTCCCGCAGTCGATTGAGGACGTCCAGGCCGTTCGGCGGCGGAATCTGATAGTCCACGACCGCGGCATCGTAGTCTCCCGCGCCGGCCTTGGCCAAAGCTTCCACCCCATCTGCGGCGGTTTCGACGTCGTGACCGATCCGCAGGAGAATAGAGCGCAGGACGTCGCGCAGACCGGCGTCATCGTCTACCACGAGTATGCGCGTCATCAAGCGGCCCCCCTTTGAGCCGAACGACCGTCTCAATCATGCGCCGCGCTCCCGAGAGTGCACAAGCGCGGATTGCGAGAGTGCCGGCAGACCCGATCGGTTCGCGCAGGGCCACCCGAAAGAGGCTCAGGTGCCGCCGCTGCGGTCCGACTCGGCGGGAATCTGCGCTCGAGCGGCCCGGTCTGTGCTTCAGGGGGCGCCGGGACGGGCAGTGCCGGTAGTTGCCTCCGGGGCGCCGGGTTTTTCGCGTCACCGCGCAGTATCAAGGGCAGACCTCGATCGAGCCCACCAGGCGAGGGGGTCAGTACTGTGGTATCAACAGGTATGTGCCTGTCTCGCCGGTGCTTGAGTCAATGCCGTTGGCGATGATCCATCCCGCATCATTGAGGGCACGCGCCGATGTCAGCGTCAGATGCTGTGCAAGGCGGGTGGCGATCAGGGTATTCAGGTCCAGCATGGCGCCAGCCGTATAGAGAAACGCGTGCATGTCGCCGTCATGGGTCGTGGACTGCCCGACGATTTGACCGCTCGCGTTGATGGCGTATGCCGCGCTGCTCGCGCCGCCGAGCGTGCCGAGATCGACCATTCCTCCACCCGGACTCTGGCGAAATGCCCGTTGCAGACCGTCCGCCGTCACGGACTCGCCGGTGACCTCGCCGCGCGCATTGATCCCGAATCCGGTGCTCGTCGCCCCACCGAGGGTACCGAGGTCGATCATGCCCTTGCCTGGGGCGTACAGGAATGCGTGCTCGGCGCCATTGGCGGTGACTGAGTTGCCCGTGACCTCGCCGTGGGAATTGATCGCGTGACCCACGCTGCTCGCCCCGCCGAGCGTGCCGAGGTCTACCATGCCCTTGCGCGGGGTGTAGAGGAAGGCGCGCCGCAGGCCGTTTGGCGTCACCGACTCGCCGGTGACCTGGCCGCGGGAATTGATGGCATATCCGACGCTCGTGGCCCCGCCGAGCGTGCCGAGGTCTACCATGCCCTTGCGCGGGGTGTAGAGGAACGCTCGGCCGGTGCCGGCCGCCGTCACCGATTCCCCGGTGACTTGTCCGCGCGAGTTGATACCGTATCCGATGCTCGTCTCACTGCCGAGCGTGCCGATGTCTTGCATTCCACGGCCTGGGGTAAAGACAAATGCGCGCAGCAGACCATTCGCGCTCACCGCTTCGCCGGTGACCTGTCCGTGTGCATCGATGGCATAACCGGTGCTCTGGCCGCCGCCGAGCGTGCCGAGTTCCATGACTGAGTACCGCAAACTGGCGGCATGGGCGGCCGCAGCGGCTCCCAGGCAGACAGCGAGCACGGTGGTGGCGCTCCAGTGTGAATGACGGGCCATGGGACTTATGTTCGTCGATACGAAGTCATGATTGCCTTTGGCGCGACCAGTGCAAGCGTAGGCTTGGGCATCGGCGGATGCGGGCTCGGCGATCCGTGCGGCGTTTCGCTGCCGCACGGGGCACGGATCTGAGCGCCTTCCGCGACCTCGGCACGAGCCATCCACGGTTCTCCCGCACGGTGCTTGCCGGTGCGCGACGCGGACAGGGTCCGCGAGCGCCCAGATGCGCCGGCGTCAGTGAAACCCGACCGTCAACACGAGAAAATTCTCGCCGCGATTCGGGTTCTTGATCCAGGCATCGGACCAATGCCGTACGCTCAATTCGAGAAACTTGCCGCCCGCAAGTGCATGGCGCAGGGCCACCAGATACGCGAAATTCCAGTGGATCGGCTCGAGCAGGTCCGTCTCGCTGCGATAGGCGGCGCCGAAGCCCAGATAGACCTTCCAGCCCTTGCGGTGCAGTACCTGCCAACGGCGCATGGCCGTAAATCCCCAGTACGGGTGCGCGCTGATGGTCGAGGGCGCAAAGCGCGGGTACTTGAGATACTGATCCGTTGCGAAGCGGTAGATGCCGATTTCCCAGCGGCTCTGATCGATCTCCAGCATGACGGGCGCGACGATGCCGTCGGTCCAGTGCTGCGGCCAGAATGTGGCGCCGACGCCGAGCATCAGGGCGCAGCGCGGGCAGTGCACCGTGCCGAGCAACTGGCTGATGCGCCCGGTGCGGTTGACGGCTCGCGCCGCCGGAGACGTGACGCCCGAGATGACGCTGATGAGGACGAGTGCGGCCCAGGATGTGCGGCCGGGAGGGGCGTGCGACGCCGTCATGGTCTTTCGGAGCCCGCTGGCGTGCAAAGGTTCCCCAGCGCATCGCGATCGGGTCCGCGCTGCGCATGCCCTGCCAGGCAATCGCTACTGCGCCTTGTACGTCACACTCGCGTACAGCGTACGGCCCGGTGCCGGGTAGATCGAGGGATCGTAGTGCAGGGGCTGCAGGACCGAGACCGGCGGCGATTGATTGAAGATGTTGTCGATGCCGGCAGTCACCGACAACTGCCGCGAGATCCGATAGCCTAGGTACAGATCGTGGTAGAACGCCGTGGCGAGCTCGTTGCGCGAGAGCCTCGAGTTCGTCAGGTCCGGCTGCGAGCAGAGCCCGAGCGCCGTGTAACTCAGCGGCGTGCCGGCGTAATGATCGGAGCATGCCTCGGTCATCGGGCCAAAAGCCTTGACGAGCCACCCGGCGTCCCACGGTCCGTAGCGCCAGTCGAGGCTCCCTGTGCCCTGCCAGCGGGGAATGCCGCTCGGTGAGCCGGAGCCGAGCTCAACTCCCGCCAGATCGACGACCGAGGTGCCCTTGGAGGTTGCTGTGGTAACCCGATATTCGGGAGTCCAGGCGACGTCGGCGCGCGCGGAGAATTCTCCGAAGGAGGTGCGCAGCGCGTAGCGGAATCCGCCGGTCAGCCAGTCGGTCGCGATGCTCTGGCTGTTGAATCCCTCGGTCGAAACCACCGTCAGCTGGCCATCGGGGGCGCGGCTGATGCCCGAGCAGGAAAATTCGGCCTGCAGCGCGTAGCACTCGAGCAGCGTCTGCTGAGCGCTCAAGCGGCTTATGGCGCTGTTGATATTGATGCGGTAGTACGCCATGTTGACTGACAGTCCCGGCGCCGAGCGCGGGAGCCACTTTGCGCTCAGCCAGAGGTTGTTGCTGCGCTCCGCCTGCAGGGCGGGATTGCCGATCTTCAGCGTCTGGACGTTTGGATTGGTTTGCACGTAACTGGCCGGCACACCCGCCGCCGCACAGGCGGCGGTAACGGCAGGGGCGACGCCGACGGCCGTATAGTTGCTGCATGGATCGCTGACCGCGGCGGCGGAGGCCGGACTAGGCTCCCCGAGCTCACGAATGTCGGGGGTGCGAAACCCCTGCGCCCATCCTGCCTGTAGGCTCACGTCCTCAGTCACGTCAAAGGTCAAAGTCGCTTCACCGACGGCGCCGCTGCCGGTGTGCGAGAAGTCGTACACACGGACACCTCCGCCGAGGGTGAGTGCATGCTTGCCGCCGATGAGCGGCGCGACGGTCTCGGCCCACAGGGCATTGCCGTCATAGCCGCCGATGTAGTAGGGCACCTGCAGCAGCGGGACGGCGCTGTCGATCCCCTGCGCGGCAGCGGCGTTGGGCGCGAAGTCTCCGTGCCGGGCTTCGTACTGGTAGCCCATGCCGAAGGCGACGGGGCCGGCCGCAAGCCTGAACAGATCGGCCTGAGAGATCGAGGCGCTCACGGTCTGCAGCGTATTGGCAATACGATTCTGCTCGGGCAGGCCGATGAAGGCGCTCATGGCCGGCGTAATGCCCGCCGGTCCGGAAAACAGGTTGATCGGGGTGCAACCGGGTATCGATGCGCACACGGTCGGGCTGCCGAGCGCGAGCGCCAGATGGCTCAGATTGATGCGCCCCTGATTCTGATCCTGGACTCGGCTCGAGGACCACAGATACGCGAGGTGCCATCTCCAGGGGGAGGGCGCGCCGCGGCCGATGCTGCCGCGCAGCGAGAAGGTCGCGCGGTAGGTATCGGATGTGTCGTTGAACACGACCGGGCCGAGCGCGCTCATGCTCTGCGAGAGCGCGATGAGGTTGGCGTTCGGGCCGCTCGCCTCAAGCGCCACGCCGAAGGGATTGTAGGGTTGGGCGGCGCTCACGGAAATCGGCAGACCGGAAGTTCCGAGCGTGAGGGTGCTCGGGGGGCCGTCCTGGCGCGCAGTCCGTCGGCCGACAAAAATGCTCACGTTGGCTCTGATGCCGCCCCCGAGGTCGTGAAAGCCGCTGACGTACAAACCCCACTGCTGCAGGGGCATGATCAGATCGTCATAGGGAAAGGTATTGAATCGGTCGTTCGGGCCGAGCGGGCTGAAGCCGCCCGGCGCGCCGGGCGTCGCGGTGAGGTTGCAGAGCCGGGCGCCATCGGGCTGTACGGGGCAGAGGCTCGAGGTGGCATACGGGCCGCTCGTCGGCGTGAACTCGAACTGGCCGTAGGGCGTGATGGGGCTCAAGCGCGACAGGCCCGTTCCAGGCAGGGGGCCGCCCGTCAGACCACGCGCGGATGCCGGGATGCCGTCCTGTCGGGACCAACTGAGCAGCGCCATCAGGCCCGAGGATCTGCCGCGCCGGCCGAGCGCGAGGCTCGCCCAGGTGTGGTTGCCATCCCAGCGGCCGCTGCCGAGCGACTCCCCGGTTCCGGCCGAGGCCATCACACCGTTGAACGTCGGCACGGTGATGATATTGATCACGCCGGCGATGGCCGCATCCCCGTAGCGCACGGCCCCGCGCGCCGGGTAGACCTCGATTCTCTGGATCAGCGCCACGGGAAAAGTGGAAAGATCGGTGTCTCCCTGGGCGCCCTGAATCCAGCGCTGGCCGTTGACCAGAACGACGAGCCGCGAATGGTTCAGATCGAACAGGTCCGCGCTCTGCTCGCCGCCGTTGGTGAACTTGTTGGTGCTCACCGTCCCCAGCCCGTTGGCGCTGCCGAAGATCGGCACCAGCCGCAGCGCCTGGCCGAGGTTGTCGACGCCGAGATCGCGAAGCGCGGTTGCGGTGAGTACTTTGACCGGCGCCTCGGTGGACAAGCCGAGCACGGGCGGCCGCGAGGCCTGCACCACGACCTGTCCGAGCTGTGTTGGCGGAGTGGATTCGGCAGGGCCGGCAAGCGCGGCGGCGGCGAGCAGGCTTGCGCAAAGCCCGATCAATGGCTTCGCGGCCGAATGGATTGTCCGTCTCTTCATATCGTCGTATGAGCTCTCGCGAGGCCGTTGATGCCGCATAAGCCCGAGGCACGTGACTGCAGCGGATCCGGGCGCGGAACGCACCGCATCCCCGAGCGCAGGAGGCAGACTCACGGTGTCCGAAGCCCCATCGCACGACGCGCGGCGTAAGCCCCGGCGCGCATGCAGGACGGCCCCTCAAACGCCTCGGCCGTCCTCTCCCACGGCCGCGGTGCCCCTAGGGCTTGGCAATGCCCGGTGCGCAGGCGGATCTGATAATGGAAATCCCCGTCTTGCGCGCCCG